>CAUFXJ010000007.1:0-139347 GCA_959596915.1 Segatella copri | reverse complement strand
TAGGGCTCGTTAGGGACTTGCACCCATTAGAATAAGCTCATGCCGAGCATACAATGAAGAAGCCATTCCCTTTCAGCCGGGAATGGCTTCACTTTTTATATCATATCATTTTCTACTTCAAATTCTGCTTGAACCAGTTTGCTATCTGGCGAAGCAGATGGTTGCGGGTATTGCCACCCGAAATGCCATGATTACGGTTCGTGTACCACAGGGTCTTGAAGTCCTTGTCTGCCTGAACCAATGCCTCAGCATATTCGAAGGTATTCTGCGGATGAACATTGTCATCTGCCAATCCGTGACAGATAAGCAACGCACCATGCTGCTGCTTTACTCGCTCGATAGGGTTCACCTTGTAACCCTCCTCGTTCTCCTTAGGAGTGCGCATGTAGCGCTCAGTATAAACCGAATCATAGAAGCGGTAGCAGGTAGGAGGAGCCACAGCCACACCTGCCTTGAACACAGGACGGCCCTCGCTCATACTCATCAGCGTATTGAAACCACCATAGCTCCAGCCCCAAATGCCGATATTATCCTTGTCTACATAAGGCAGAGAACCCATGTAGAGAGCTGTCTCAACCTGATCTTTCGACTCTAAATCGCCCAGACGGAGATAGGTAGACTTCTCAAACTCAGCTCCTCTACCGCCTGTTCCACGACCATCTACGCAGGCAATGATGAAACCTTCCTGAGCAAGATAATAATCGAAAGCACCGCCATTGCCCATACTGCCCGTGCTCCATGAATCGAGCACCTGCTGGTTGCCCGGACCGGAATACTGGAAGAGGATGACAGGATACTTCTTGCTGGCGTCAAAATCTACAGGCTTCACCATCCAGCCGTCCAGTTTCACACCTTCGGAAGTGGTGAAAGAGAAAGTCTCGCGCTTGCCCCAATTATACTTCCGGGTCTTTTCGAGCAGCTGCTTGTTGTCTTCCAATGTCTTGATAAGCTTACCCTTGTTGCTGCGTACGGTGAAGACATAAGGATGGCTGTAGCTGCTCCAGGTATTGACGAAATAGCGGTAATCGCCCGAGAAGTTAGCCGAGTTGGAACCAGCCGCATCGGTAAGGCGCTCCACCTTTCCGTTCTTATGAGCCACGTAAACCTGGCGGTCGTGCGCATTGAGCTTGGCTGCCTGGAAGTAAACATCGCCCGTCTTCTCATCCATTCCGTAGATAGAGGTAACATCATAGTTGCCCTTCTCTACCTGGCGCAGGAGCTTGCCGTTCATATCATAGAGATAGAGATGCATGAAGCCGTCGCGGTCGCTAGGCAGCAGGATATTCTTCTTGCCCACGATGCTGTTTTCAATCACCTCTTCCTTTACAAACTTAGGCACACTCTCCTTGATGAGCATCCTGCTCTTGCCGGTGAAAGGATTGACTGCATAGAGGCGCATGTCGTCCTGATGGCGGTTCATCGTATAGACAATCAGACTGTTGGCGTCTGGCGATGTCTTGATGCGTGGATAATAGCCGTCGGAATCTACAGGCACATCGAGCGCCACGGTCTTGCCGTTCTTCATATCATAGCTCCAGAGGCTCACCTTAGAGTTGTCCTGTCCTGCCTTAGGATATTTATAGGAATACTCTCCCGGATAGTCGTGATACTCGCTACGGGTAGGATGAGAACCTTCGAACATCTGCAGAGAATAAGTCTTTACGTGCGATTCGTCGAAGCGTATCCATCCGATGGCAGTTCCATCCGCATTCCATGCAAAGGCGCGGTTGAAGCTGAACTCCTCTTCGTAAACCCAATCAGGAATACCATTGATTACCTCGTTGAACTTACCGTCGCGGGTAATCTGGGTTTCCTTATCTCCATCGGTAACAAAGAGATTGTTATCCTTTACGAAGGCGATGTGGCGTGAATCAGGCGACCAGGTAGCCACCTGCTGGTTAACGCCCTGAGAGAGTTTCTTCAAACTCTTCTTAGCAATATCGTATACGAAATACTCAGCCTTGAACGAGCGGCGGTAAATAGCCTCGCGATGCGTCATGAGAAGCAATTTCTTGCCATCAGGACTGATTACATAACCCTCAATCTGTTCGAAGGGAGCCTTGACGGCGTTCACATCGAAGAGGATGCTCATCTGCTTGCCCGTCTTGAACGAATAACTGATAACCTGCTTGCCATCATTGCTGATAGAAGCGTACAAATCGGTGCCATCAATAGGGTTAATACCGGTAACATAAGAGGCAGCAAACTCGCCGGAGGTAATGGCCTTCAGGTCGAGTTTATCTGCAGCTTGCATTGCTGAAACCATCATGACAGTTGCAATAAAAACTGGAAATCTTTTCATGTGTTAATCTTTATGTAATGCCTCAATAGGCGAATAATCTTCGTCCTTGAGCAGTTCTTTTACTGTTACTTTAGGGTTGCGCTTTACATAAGCGTTGATTGTATTCACATACTTGGTCTTGAAAATTTCCTTGCCCATCGCCTTGTTTACAGCCCACATAATCTTGCCCATGTGCAGATCGCGGTCGAGCTGCGGACGGGTGTCGAACTGATCCATCGGATAGATGCTCAGCAGATAGAAGGTAAGGCAATCCGGCACAATATACTGGCGCGACATGGTGCTGCGCTGCTGCGGCGTATAGAATTTCTTATAGAGCGGATAGTTTTCGCCCATGTATTTATCGAGCGAAATTCCTACTGAGTGCTCTCCTACTACGATGCTCTGGTCGAGAGCGCCAATCTGGGCATAGAAACAAGGCTGCTGGAGCTCCGGAATCCAACTGTTCAGTCGCGAGAAGGAAGATTTCAGCTGCTCGTTGATGTCTTCCATATTGGCAAATTCTGCCTCAGCATCGGCAATAAGTGCCTGCAGGGTAGAATCCTGATAGAACATAAGAAAACGGTTGCTGATATTGGCGTCGGTAATGGTGCCAAGCTGGAGCATTTTCTCTATCAGCGTACGGGTTTCTATCGGGTAATCGGTGTTCATCTGCTGCAGGGCTGAGAAATCACCGGTAGTAAGATATCTGCTTTCCAATCGGTCGTAACGCTGTACTGACAGGGGCACAGCCTCTCCTTCCTCGTTCGGCTTGAACTTAAACTCGCAAGCCGAACTGAGAAGCACTATTGCTAATATGACTATATAATTAAAAAACCTTTTCACGATAATTTACAAATCTTCGAGTTACGTCTGCAAAAATACTAAAAATTATTTAAATTACCAAGCTTTTTTGCTAAAAAATCATACGCATTCGCAAAAAAAATGGGTTTTTCTCTTAAATTTGTTTGCAAAATAGCCAGCAATGAGCAATACGTAAGGCTTTTTTGCTCATTGCTGGCTATTTGCGCAGTTTTTCTGCTTATCGGATGATAAAAGAAACTGCTTATCGGATGATGACAGAAACTGAAACCTGAACCGGCTCTTCTATCTGCTTCTTCCAGGCTTTCAACCACTCATACCACTCCTTCTCGCCCTTGAAACCATAAGTTTCGTTGGCACTGGTATAAGCAAGCTTATAACTGAGCTGGCTGCCTGCAGGTTTCACCACCTGAGTATAGCAATCCTTATTGGCTGGCTGCTGACTTACCAGGGCTGACTGTGGCACATAAATGCCCAAGCCTACGGTCTCCAGCTTGTGCTTTCCATCGTCCTTGCCTGTTGACCAGTCGCTGCCGTAACAGCCACGCAAACCCTTGCCATCAGCAAATTCGCTGGAACCCTTTACGTTGATGAGTCCTGTAGCAAACTGATAATCAGAAACATCCTTGTTGAAGAATACATCTACATCGAAATCGCGATGACCGGCATAGATGGTGTAGCGGATGGTGGCATTGACGGGCTGCAAGCCCGGAGCCGGAACCCAACCCTTATCCACGACTTCGACGATGGCACGGAGCGGACCTTCTGAAATGACGCGCTGCTCCTGGTATTTCACGTTGTTGAACAACACCTGGTCTTTACCGTCCCAGCCACGGAGCGCACCCAGTCCGTAGGTATTGCCTACCCAGAGGCAATCATCGCCCGAACCAGCCTGAATCTGCTCATCTGAAGGATAGAACTGCGTATCCTGAACCACCAGTCCCTTGTTGATTTTGCCATAAAGGTCGATGGTCTGACGATGGTCGAAATAAACACGCATGGCAATCAGTTCGCTTTCGAAGCAGATGCCATGAGAATGGACGTAGTGATAAGGGTCCTTGGTCTTCTTATCAAACGAGATGCTGCGCAGATAAATATCCTGCCTGTTCTTAGCCAGTTTCTTGTTTCTGCTAGGCAAGCAGAGTTCTGCAAAAGTACGAGCCGGATACTGTGCCTGCTCACCCTCACGATAGAGATGCACCTGATAGGTCTTGGTTTCTTTCTTGCCCAAATCGGCAAGGAAACAGAGTTCATCGTTGGTACAATCGCGGTTGGTGTCGTCGAGCTGTGAAGGAATCTCCTTGCCGTCAACGGTTACTACAGCGCGCTGAATGTCGCCAATAGCGCCCAACTTGCTGAGATCTACCACCACCGGAGCATCGGTTCTTGCCACCTTGGAAGGATTGGAAACCGACACCTGGAAATTAGCCTGCGCCTGGGCTGACAGAACCATTAGGGAAACCAGCGCCATCATCATTTGTTTTTTCTTCATAGATTTTTATTTTTAAGTTTGTTTCATTATTGTCTACAACTGCGAGAAGAGTTTCTTGCCCTTGGCGTAATATTGCCAGATGATAGAGAGATTGTAAACCTGCGGAATCTCCTCCTTCACCCTACTCGCCTGTATCTTTCTGCGATCTTCGTCAAACTCATGTTTCCATGCCTTGAAAGCCCTGCGCGCCTTGAAGATGGCCTTGAAGTCGCCCCAGTTGCGCTTCAGAACCAATGTTTCGAAAGCAGCAAGATAATCTAGGAATCTACGCATACGCATTACATGAGTCAACTCCGTATCACTCAGATTCTTATAAAGCATGGTTAAATTATTTCTGAAATTCAGATAAGTCTTCATCGGATTGCTTTTCGGCAGGGTTCCACCCCCCACATGATAAACCTCACTCTCAGGAATGCAATAGATTTTTCTGCCCATCAGACGCAAGCGCCAGCAAAGATCTATCTCTTCATTATGGGCAAAGAAACGGCCGTCTAAACCGCCGGCAGTCCAATAATCCTTTGAGCGGATCATCATACAGGCACCCGTAGCCCACAAGATTTCCTGCTGGTAATCATACTGCCCGTTATCGCGCTCTACCGTATCAAAGATGCGGCCGCGACAGAACGGATAGCCATATTTGTCGAGGAATCCGCCGCAAGCGCCAGCATACTCAAAGCTGTCCTTATCGTATTCCGCAAGCAGCTTAGGCTGGCAGGCAGCCACCTGCTGATGCGAATCCATAAACTCGATGAGCGGTGTAAGCCAATGATGCGAAACCTCCACATCGCTATTCAGGAGCACGTAATATTCTGCATCAATCTGCTTCAAGGCACGGTTATAGCCTTCTGCAAAGCCGAAATTCTGCTCCAGCACGATGGTCTTCACCTGAGGAAACTGAGTCTCCAGAAGGTGCATCGAACCATCAGAAGAAGAATTGTCTGCCACCCAGATTTCAGCATCCTGACGGGAATATTCGATGACATTCGGAAGATACTTTGCCAGCATCTTCTGGCCATTCCAGTTTAATATAACGATTGCTACTTTTGCCATATTTATTGTAAACTCTTTAATCTGTTATTCAGGAGATTGGTAAACTCATAGTTCTTGAGTCCCCATTTGGGTGCAATCAGCAGTTCTTTGGGCGACTGACTGACGAAGCGCTCCAGCACCAAATCCTTTCTGAGCAGACGGATGTATTTCACGATGACATCAATATACTCCTCTACCGTGTAAACATGAAAGGGGTGCTCAGCATATTCCTGTGCCAGCCGGGTGCCCCTGATAATCTGCATCTGGTGAATCTTGAGAATATCAAGCGGCAAGGAAGAGATGAGAGGAGCCTGGCGCAGACTTTCTTCCGCATCTTCTCCCGGCAAGCCGATGATGATGTGGCCGCCCGTAAGGATTCCCCTGGCATGAGTACGCTCTACGGCACTACGGCAACAGGCAAAATCATGTCCACGGTTGATGCGTTTCAAGGTTTCATCATTGGCACTCTCAATGCCGTATTCCACCAGCACGAAGGTTCGGCGGTTCAGTTCTTCCAGATAATCGAGCAATTCATCGCTCACACAATCCGGACGGGTTCCGATAACGATTCCCACCACATCTTCCACCTCAAGAGCCTCTTCATACATCTGTCTCAGTTGCTCCACCCTGGCGTATGTATTGGTATAAGCCTGGAAATAAGCCAGATATTTCATATCAGGATACTTCCTGCTGAAGAAAGCCTTTCCCTCCTCCAACTGTTCAGTAATCGACTTTTTCCGGTCGCAATAGCTCGGATTGAAGGTGCGGTTGTCGCAATACGTACATCCACCACTCGAAATCCTCCCATCTCTGTTAGGACAGGAGAATCCCGCGTCTATCGAAATCTTCTGAACACGGAAATCAGGAAACTGCTTCCGGATCCATGTTCCAAAATCGTTGTAATACATTGGACTTTGAACTTTGAGCTTTGAACATTGAACTTTATGATTAGCCTTGAATATTAGCTTTTAACTTGATAATCAGCCTTTGAGCTATAAACTATCAACTATAAACTATTAACTATCAACTAAAGAAGCTCTGCCTTCAGCGCCGTCTTATCGTGATTGAAATCACCCAGGCGAACCTTGATAAGCTGGTTGTCGTATTCTTCCTTGGCGAGAGCCGGTGAAAGTTCTACGCGGATATAGTTCTTGGTGAAGCCATGCATTGCCTTGCCTCTTGGCGCCTTTTCGAAGAGAACCTCAGCCTCAGTACCGATGTATTGGGCATAGAATTCCTGCGTCTTCTGATCACTCAACTCCAACAGGCGCTTGGAGCGCTTCTTCTTCTCCTTCTCGTCAACCACATACGGAATCTTCAAGGCAGCCGTGCCCGGACGCTCAGAATAAGGGAAGACGTGAAGCTGGGTAACAGGCAGGCTCTTCAGGAACTCATAGCATTCCTCAAAGCACTCCGGAGTTTCGCCGCGACAGCCCACCATCACATCCACGCCGATAAACGCATCAGGCATTTTCTCCTTGATAAGATTCACCTTGTGGGCAAAGAGCGCCTTGTCGTAACGACGGTGCATCAGCTTGAGCACCTCATCGCTTCCGCTCTGCAGAGGAATGTGGAAATGAGGCATAAAGGCACGGCTCTGGGCACAATACTCTATGAGATCATCATCACAGAGATCAGGCTCCAGACTCGAGATGCGGTAACGCTTGATTCCTTCTACCTGATCCATCGCCTTGACAAGGTCGATGAATCGCTCATGGGTAGTCTGACCGAAATCACCGATATTCACACCGGTAATGACGATTTCCTTACCGCCTTCAGCAGCCGCCTGCTCACATTGAGCTACAAGCGACTGGATGCTCGGGTTGCGCGAATTGCCTCGGGCAAATGGAATGGTGCAATAGGTGCAATAATAATTGCAGCCGTCCTGCACCTTCAGGAAATAACGGGTACGGTTGCCACGCGAGCAAGAAGGCTGGAAGGTCTTGATTTCCTTTGTCTTCACGCTATAATGCTGATGAAGAGCCGCAGCATCGCCGTTCTGAGAGGTTACCGCATCGCCGTTCTGAGAACTTTCTGCATCGACATTCTGAGGAGTCTGAGCAGCCAATCCGTTTTCCTGGGCAAATTTCTGCGCCCATGCATCGCTGAGATATTGAATCAAGTGCGCCTTCTCGTTAGCACCTAACACGAGGTCTACACCCTCTATCTTGCTGACATTCTCAGATTCGAGCTGCGCATAACAGCCCGTCACGATAACGAATGCGCCCGGATTGTTTCTCACCATCCGGTGGATAGCCTGACGGCATTTATGATCGGCAACTTCTGTTACCGAGCAGGTGTTAATCAGACAAATATCAGCTTTCTCCCCCTTTTTAGCAGTAATGACGCCCATATCTTCGAGCATTTTGCCAAAAGTGGAAGTTTCAGAGAAGTTGAGTTTGCAGCCTAGCGTATAGTAAGCTGCCTTTTTACCTTGGAAGGCACTTGAATCTATCATAAATTATCTTTTCTAAAATTCTAAAAGGTAACCTAAAAAAAATGAAACATAGTCTCTATAAAACGAAAAAGCCGCTAGACCGAAGTCCAGCGGTTGTTTCTCTCATTTTTTCGTTCGCAAGTAATTTCAAATTACTTAGCAGAATCAGCAGCAGCTGTATCAGCAGCAGCAGTGTCAGCAGCAGTTGTATCTACCTGAGCTGTGTCAGAATCAGCAGAAGCTGTGTTCTGAGCTGTTTTGTTACCACATGATGCGAAAGAGATAGCTGCGATAGCTACGAACATAAAAACTAATTTCTTCATTTTCTTTGCTTTTTTAAAATCTGTAAAACAATCATTTGTTCTTTTGAACGATGCAAAGGTAAGCATTTTTTTGATACGTTGTTCTTTTTTTTGCGACTTTTTTTTAGGTGATTTTGTAATAAAATTACAAATCGCTATAAATCAGCTACTTACAAAGTGCTAACAAAGGTTAAAGTTTTTGATGTGCTCGGAAACAGCCTAATTTTAACACTTTTCGGTGTTTTTTAGCGTAACAAGGGTGCGCGCCAACACCTCTTCAGAGCAGCACTATATACATATAATAAGGTACGCGCGCGAGAGAAAGAACAGAAAGTTTTTCTGCCTGAGGAAGAAGATTTTCCCAAGAAATCGTCCCCAAAAACTTTGATTGCCGGGAATTTTTTCGTAACTTTGCACTCAAAACAAAGAAACAAACAGACAGAAAATGATACAGCTAAAAGAAAATCAGGGCATTCCCCGCAGCATTCTCCTGATGATGGCTATCGTCGCAGGACTCACCGTAGCCAACTGCTACTACAATCAGCCACTTCTCGAACTCATCCGCCACGACCTGGATATTACCGAGCAGAAGGCTAATCTCATCACCGTCATTACCCAGATAGGTTATGCACTGGGCTTATTCTTCCTCATCCCCTTGGGCGACATGCTTTCGCGCAAGAAACTCATCCTTGTCAATATGACCATTGCAGCATTGATGGCAATTGTGATGGCTGCAGCGCAAAACGTTTGGATGCTCTGGGGAGCTTCACTGCTGATTGGCGCCTGTTCGGTGATTCCGCAGTTCTTCATTCCGATAGCCGGACAGTTTTCGGAACCCAAGAACAAGAGCAGGAATATGGGCATTGTACTCTCCGGACTGCTGACGGGCATTCTTGCCTCACGAGTAATCAGCGGTTACATCGGCGAATGGCTGGGATGGCGGGAGATGTTTATCATAGCTGCCTTCGTGATGGTGGTTTGCATGGGAATCATGCTGCTGATGATGCCTGAGATGAAGCGCAACTATGTAGGAACCTACAGAGGACTGATGACCACGATAGCAGAAATTTTCTTTTTCCATTCTTCTATCCGCATCTATTCCACCCGTGCAGCCTTCGGGTTCGGCAGTATGATGGCAATATGGTCTTGTCTGGCGTTCCATCTGGCGCAGCCACCTTTCAGCGCAGGAAGTGATATGGTAGGAATGCTCGGACTTTGCGGAATCATGGGAGCCGTTGCTGCCAGTGGTGTGGGAAAACTGGTTCCTAGGTTTGGCATTCGAAAATTCAATCTGTTCGGAGCAGGAATGCAGATCATCGCCTGGGCAATAGCCTTGCTTTTCGGCGATACTTACGCCGGACTCATCGCAGCCATCATCCTGGTTGACATCGGTCTGCAATGTCAGCAGCTCAGCAATCAGAGTGGTTGCCTGCAGGAGGTTCCGCAGGCTTCCAACCGCGCCAACACCATCTTCATGACCAGCTATTTCATCGGTGGTTCGCTAGGCACTTTCTGTGCCGGTTACGTCTGGACGCAAGCCGACTGGCTCGGTGTCTGCATCGTAGGAATCGCCTTCGCCATGATTTCCCTGCTTATCACGCTAAACTGCAAGAAATAAACATCTACATCTTTTCATCACCATACATTTCCGTCCACCAGGAAGCATCATCCTGCAACCACTTGGCAAACCAGGCAAAGATGGTGTTCTGCCATTTCAGTCGCTTCTCGTAGTCGATGATGTGATGATCCTGACCATCTACCAATACCATCGCCGTAGGACGGCCAAGGAGTTTCAGCGCAGTATAGAGCTGGATACTCTCGCCTACAGGCACATTATTATCTGCCGTGCCGTGAACAAACAGCAGCGGAGTATGAATCTTATCGGCATTATAGAGCGGACTCTGATCTACAAAGAGATGCTTGTTGGTCCAAGGATATTCGTTTGCCATAGAAACTTCGCTGTAGCTGTAACCCCAATAGCCCTCACCCCAATAGCTGGTGTGGTCGCTGATGCCTGCATGCGAGATGGCAGCTGCAAAGAGGTCGGTCTTGGTCTGAAGATACTGAGTCATGAATCCGCCGTAGCTGGCGCCGATGCAGCCAATCTTCTTGCGGTTTACGAAAGCATGCCCATCGCAGAAAGCCTGGGTGCTGGAGATGATGTCTTCAGCCACTCCCTCGCCTGCCGTGTCTACATGGCGGGCTGAGAATTTTTGACCGAATCCGGTGGCTCCACTAGGATTCACAACCAGCACTACATAGCCCATCGCTGCATAAACATGATGAGGATAACGGCTCTGGAACATGCGGCTCGTAGGACTGCATCCGCCATAATAATTCACAACCATCGGATACTTCTTGGCAGCATCAAAATGAGGTGGCAGATAGTAACGGCAGCAAAGGGTGTCGCCTCTTGAATTTACAAAATTCCAAGCCTTGCATTCGCCCAGTTCAACATCCTTCAGTTCGCGCGCACTCAAATCGTCAACCAATTGCGATTTCAGCGCCTTCGTATTCATCTTATAGAGTCGGTCGGCATTGGATGCACTCTGACCGGAGAAAGCCATTTCTGCTGCAGAAGATGCAAGCGAGAAACTCTTGATGTACTCTTCAGGAGTCTTGAGAAGCGTAAACTTGCCCGATTTCGGATTGAGCTGGAAGAGATGCACGCAGTCTTTATCTTCAGCTGTAAAATAGATGTTTCCATCTACCTTGCTCCATTCCGTGCTCAGCACGTTCGGATTGAAATCCTTGGTCAGCGCACGAACCTTCTTATCCGACAAGGTCATCAGATAGAGCTGGGTGTCAATCATGCTAGGTGTCTGTCCTTCTTCCACATTCTTTCCAATGCCGTTGAAAGCTTCCGGCGAAGCACTCACGAGAATGCTCTTGCCATCAGGTGAGAACTGGGCGCTGTTCAGAAATTCGCCCTTTTCTATCAGGGGTTCTACCTTTGGCGTTGTTGCTCCAGATGCATTCATACTGCCCAAATCCAGGCGGTAGAATGATGTCAGGGTTGTAGGACGCTTGGTGAGTCGCTCCTCTCCCTTTCCTATCAGCAGATAACGCGAATCGGCAGAAATATCCATCAGATAGATGTTGTGGTAACCGAAGGTAAGCGGCTGGAGAATGCCCGATGCAAGGTCGTATTTAGCCAAATTGCTGCGTTCGCGCCAACCAGGCTGTCTGTCTTCCGGTTCTTTTACATCATAAACTTGCGGATCCTTTTTTCTGCCTTCAGTAGTGAGCGTATAGATGAGCGTTTTTTCATCGGGTGTAAACTGGAACCAGCCTTCAGGAAGATGGCTTGCCAGCACTTCGCGCTCCATCGTCAGCGGATTGATGGTGATGAGCTGCAATGTGCCATCCTGCTTTTCTTCTCCGGCAATACTGCTGTCGCTCGCCTTCTGGGTGAAATACAGTTTATTGCTTGCAGGCATCCATTTTACACTCTCCCCAAATGTAGCCATCACTCTGTTAGTCTGAGAGTTGCGCAATTCACTAATGCTATGGTTATTACCTTTTCTATCTACCCAGGTTTTCCGAACTACGATAAACTTTCCGTTTGGCGAGATAGAAACACTCGGATAGTTGGGCGCACAAATCACATCATAGATATTATAGGCGCGCTTGGCTGCCGCATCGCCTACAGAAAGCGGAGCACCGTTGGCTGCGGTTACGGTCAACTTGATAGATTTCTTATCAGAAGATGCATTCTTCCGGGTAAGATATTTGATGACAACTGTATGCTGTGAAGGAGTCAGGATGGTTTCAGCCTTATCGCCGTTCACCTTTACCTGTTCGCCGTCTACAAACAGGCGGTATTGCTCCAATCCTTCTACCGCGATGGTTGCTTTGGTGCGCTGGGTGTTAGAAACGCAGAAAGAAGCCAGATGGAGCGCATCCTGCTTGTCGGCAAGGAGTTGGGCTGCACTCACCTCCTTACCCTTATTTAATAAGGTGAAAGACAGCGGCGAATCGAGCAACTGCTTAAGGTCGAACGCTTCGCCCTTGATGTTCACACTGTCAGCCATCCAAGGCTGTGCTACGGCATAGGGACCTGCATATTTCAGCGTTTTCACCTCTATGGTTTCGGCACTGGCAGAGATTGAAGCCATCAGGGCAGCTGCCAGCAGCCCGCTTTTTGTTGTTTTCTGAATCAGTTTATTCATAAATATCCATATTTTGATTTTGGTGCGAAATTACAAATAAAAATCGAGATAAACGAATGTTTCTGTTGCAATTTGCTTTTTTTGCTGCATTTTTGCCATACAAATGTTATCTTTAAGTTAATCGGATGAGCCAGTAGGTTATTGTTGGGTTAAATCCCTCTCCAACGAGTTGCAATGCATAAAAAGCATTCGCAACTCGTTTTTTTTATGCGATTTATTGTCTATTTGATTTCTTTTTTGTACTTTTGCACGCAAAATATCACATAAAATAACAGAATAATGAAGAAACAGACTCAAGCTATTCATTTGGAATATGAGCGCCGCGATGCATACGATTCGCTGAGCGTGCCAGTATATAACACCCTTGCCTACGAATTCGACAATGCTGCCGTCATGGCAGAAGCATTCACCGACAAGATTAAGGCTCCAGATTATTCGCGCGTAGAGAACCCTACGGTAACCAACCTGGAGCGTCGCGTGGCAGCCCTTACCGATGCTGCTCATGCCACCGCCTTCAACTCAGGAATGGCGGCCATCAGCAACACCCTCATGGCGCTGGCAGCACAAGGCAAAAATATTGTTACATCCAAGCATCTCTTCGGCAATACTTATGCCCTGCTCGTAGCCACTCTGCGCCGTTTTGGCGTAAAGGTGCGCTTGCGCGATTTGACCGATATCGAAGCCGTGCGCGAAGCCATTGATGATGACACCTGCTGCGTATTTCTCGAAATCCTGACCAACCCACAGCTGAAGGTTGCTGATCTGAAAGCCATCTCTGAAGTGGCACATGAAAAAAATGTACCTTTGGTGGTGGATTCTACCGTGATTCCTTTCACACAATTCTCGGCTAAGAGTCTGGGAGTAGATATTGAGGTAGTTTCCAGTTCTAAATATGTAAGCGGCGGTGCTACTTCGCTCGGCGGTCTGGTTATCGACTACGGTACTCCTTACAACGGCGATTTCGCCAAGCGTCTTTATGGAGAAATGCTCTTCAATTTCGGAGCCTATATGACCCCACAGGTAGCTTATATGCAAACCATCGGACTCGAAACGCTCGATGCTCGCTATCGTGTGCAGAGCAGCAATGCCCTGGAGCTTGCCAAGAAGCTGCGCTCTCTGCCTCAGATAAAATATGTAAACTATGTTGGTCTGGAGGATAATCCTTATCACGAGTTGGCGCAGCGCCAGTTTGGAAAAACTGCGGGAGCCATGATCTGCATCGACCTGGAGAGCAAGGAAGCCTGCTTCAGTTTTCTGAACAATCTGAAACTCATCCATCGTGCCACCAACCTCTTCGACAACCGTTCGCTCGCCATTCATCCGGCAAGCACCATCTTCGGAGCATTCTCTGAGAGCATGCGCAAGTCGATGGACGTAAAAGACACCACTATCCGATTGAGCATCGGCTTGGAAGATGTGGATGATCTCTTCGAAGACATCAAGCAGGCGGTTGATAGTTTATAATTGATAGTTTATAGTTAATAGACTCAAAGTAAAATGTACAATTTCGATAAAGTCATAGACCGTTCGGGCAGCGACGACCTGAAGCATGGCGCCCTGTTGCCTCGTTGGGGGCGAGATGATTTGCTGCCACTCTGGGTAGCTGATATGGATTTCGAGACCCCATCTTTCATTACAGATGCCCTCAAGGCTCGTCTGGAACACTCTCTTTTCGGCTACACGATGGAGCCGGAAGATTACCTGCCTAGCATCATCGACTGGGTTCGCGACCACCACCAGTGGGATGTGAAGCGAGAGTGGATAAGATTCATTCCTGGTATTGTTAAAGGCATCGGACTCGTGGTGAATGTCTTCACCCAGCCTGACGAAAAAGTCATCATCCAGCCTCCCGTTTATCACCCATTCCGCCTCACCCCAGAGGGTAATGGCAGAGAGGTGGTCTTCAATCCGCTGAAGATGAGGGAAGACGGATATTACGAGATGGACTTCGAAAATCTCGAGAAGGTTTGCGATGAGAAATGCAAGATTCTCATTCTCTGCAATCCTCATAATCCGGGCGGTATTACCTGGAGCAAGGAAACCCTGCAGCAGCTTGCCGACTTCTGCTATGAGCACCATCTGCTCGTTATCAGCGATGAGATTCACGCGGATATGGCGCTCTTCGGCCACAAGCACATCCCGTTTGCTTCGGTTTCAGACAAGGCACGCAACATCAGCATCACCTTCCAGGCTCCTTCCAAGACCTTTAATATTGCAGGAATCGTGAGCAGCTACGCCATTATTCCAAACGAAGAAATTCGGAATAAGTTTTATAAATGGTTAAGCGCTAACGAGTTGGATGAGCCAACCCTCTTTGCTCCTATCGCCACTATCGCAGCCTTCCGCAAGGGAGAAGAATGGCGCAAGGCGATGCTTGCCTATATTGAGGACAATATCCGGTTCGTAGAAGATTACTGCCGCGAGCATATTCCGGGCATTCGTCCGTTGCGTCCACAGGCTTCCTTCCTCGTATGGCTCAACTGCCGTGATCTGCATCTTTCTCACGATGCACTTCTCGACCTATTCATCGACAAGGCGCATCTGGCATTGAATGATGGAGAGATGTTCGGTCCTGGCGGAGAAGGATTCATGCGATTGAATGTGGCTGCCCCAAGAAGTATTATCAAACAGGCTTTGCAGCAGCTGGAAGAGGCTGTGAGCCAACTCTAGATATTTTTTAAAAAAATAGCCGTAACTACTGCAAATATAGTTACGGCTATTATTATAATATGGTGGAAGAATGCTTTATTCCCCCTCCATCAAATCATGAACCAGTTTGATTTCGTAATATTCAATACCAGCTCCCAAAGCTTCCTTTATTTCGCTAAAATGCTCCAATTCAGGATGAGCCTTCATGAAATCACGGATTTTCTTTTCATGGGCACTTGAAATCAGCGCCCGCAGTCCAATCTTTCCTTCTTTCACATAAGGAGTAAGATGACCAATAATGGTACCTTTGGTATAACCCCGCTTAGCAGCAATCTGATCTACCGTCATTCCCTGCATATAGAAATCATAACTTACCTCCTTCGAAGCGACTTTCGGCACCTTCGGTTCCTTCGGTTCATTCGGTTTCTTCTGTCTCCTTGACTTTCTGCCCGAACCGCTATCTGATGAGGCATCTGCATCCAACAGCAAGAACTGCGCCTTCTTTTTCAGATAATCTGTTACCGTGAATTCTGCACTAAATTCATACTTCAAAAGCCGTTCTTTTAATTTTACATCCTCTGAGAAAACAGAGAAGCGGTCTTCAAACTGTTTCCTAGCCACCTTGTTGTCTGTATCAAGATTCGACTTTCTGATTAAATCACTCAGAATGCCGATTTTGTCAAGAAAATACATAGCTCCCTTATGAATACGGTCTTGCAGTTCAGCCTGTCTTACATCAGGATTTCGGGCAAGCATACCCGTATACTGCACACGGAATTTATCCGACACGGCTATCAGACTTTTCAGCACCACCTGCAGCTTCTGATACTCGCTTACCACGCGCGGATATTTACCATTAAAAAACTCTACCAGGCAGCGCATCAGATGCTCATAGCTGGCTCTGATAGAATAGAAATCGAAGAGTTCACTGATGCAATAAATGATGTATTGCAGCTCCAGACTGCTGATTTGCTCCTGACTAGGCGCAGCAAGCTGGCTGGTGAATGCATCCACCGTCTGACTGCTGATAATGGCTCCACGAGAAAGCGGTTGACTGAGCACCATGCCCTCCAAAGTCTTGCAGCGGCTCAGCGCCACATAGGTCTGACCATGGGTAAAAGAATGAGAAGCATCGATGATGGCATGTTCGAAAGTAAGTCCCTGACTCTTGTGGATAGTTATTGCCCACGCCAGACGCAGAGGATACTGCATGAATTTTCCTTCCACCGTCTCCTCTATCTCCTTGGTTTTCTCGTTCAGCGTATATTTCGCATTGGTCCACTCCATTTTCTCCAGGTCAAACTCCTCGTCCGAATCCTTACTGCGAACGGTAATCTTGCTGCCGTCTTCATCGGTCCTAACCCCTATTACCTCGCCTATCATACCATTATAAAAACGGTGCTGCGGGTCGTTCTTGATGAACATCACCTGTGCTCCCGGCTTCAATGTGAGCTTGAAATCGGCCGGATAAGATGTTTCAGGGAAATCGCCCTCTATATCTGCTGTAAAAGAAAATGACTGCGCAGGCAAGGCAGCAAGCTGCTGTTCGTTGATATACTGGGCAGGTGCATTATGGGTGGTAAGCCGGATATAATTGCCCTCCTTAGGTGGTACAAAATTTGGAATATAGCGCTGGTTCAGAGCCTGCAGCGTAGCTTCAGAAGCCTTGTTCTCCCTAATCTGGTTGAGCAGCGAGATAAACTGTTCATCCTGCTGCCTGTACACTTTTTTAAGTTCGATGGTGAGATAACCCACCTGCTTCAGAGCGTTGCTGCTGAAGAAGAAAGGAGTATCATAATGCTGCCCCAGCAGATGCTCTTCCTGTGGCGTAACCACGGGTGCCAGCTGCTGCAAATCGCCTATCATCAGGAGCTGCACACCACCGAAAGGCAAATCGTGGCGCTTGCGATACTGGCGAAGCACAGAATCTACAGCATCGAGCAGATCGCTGCGCACCATACTGATTTCGTCGATAACGAGCAGGTCGATGCTTCGGATGATATTGCGCTTGAGCTTGCTGAACTGATAGCGTTTCTGTTCGCCGCTGCCAAAGGTCGTGCCCGGCACGTATGGCGAGAAGGGAAGCTGGAAGAACGAATGGATGGTCATTCCTCCAGCGTTGATGGCTGCAATGCCCGTAGGAGCAAGCACAATCATTCGTTTGGGCGACAATTCTTTCAATCGCTTGAGGAAGGTCGTCTTACCTGTGCCCGCCTTTCCGGTAAGGAAGAGGTTGGCACTTGTCTTTTCTATGATATTCCATGCCAGGATGGATTCTTCGTTCATTTCCATACAGCTTCGTTTTATACCAGTTTTTATACCAGAACTAGATTTCTTCTTATATTCAGATCTAGATTTCTTCCGTGATTTCGCTCATCTCCTTACGCTTCTTCTCAGCGCGTGGACAGTCTTCGGCAATATGACCTACAGGAATAATTACCACTGCCTCATAGCCCTCGCGAGCAAAGAACTGCTGCATCTTCGCCGTATCGTAATTGCAAACCCAGCAGGTGCCCAGTCCCTTTTCGGTGGCAGCCAGACAGAGATGCTCTGCCGCTATCGCCACATCAATATCGCCATGCGGTTTCTCATCATATCTGCGCACCCAGTTCTCATTCACGTTTTTCATACCTATAATATACATAGGAGCCGTCTTGAACCATTCGCAGTCGTAGCAATCCTGCAGTTTCTTCTTCGCCTTTTCTGAGCGCACAATGAGCCAGCGCCAAGGCTGCCTGTTCACTGCCGATGGTGCCAGGCGCACACACTCCATGATATAGTCCAGATCCTCCTGGCTCACCGCCTCCGGAGTAAACTTGCGAGCCGAAAAACGCTCCTGGCTCAATGCCAACATGTTATTCTTATCATTCATATCGTTCAGTTTTATGATGTTTCAATACTAGCTTATGACCACAAAGGTAAGAATAAATCACGAAACGACAAAAAAACTTGAATGAAAAACTATCGTTTTCGGATTATTTTTTGTATTTTTGCACATCATACCAGGATTTCTGGTGATAACAAGAGGTGTTAATGATAAGATATGATAGGACTGGCAGACTGCAACAACTTCTACTGTTCGTGCGAGCGAGTGTTTCGCCCCGACCTGACAGGAAAGCCCGTGGTTGTATTGAGCAACAACGACGGGTGCGTCATTGCGCGCTCTGAAGAAGCCAAGGCATTGGGGTATAAGATGGGGGACCCGTTCTATCAGGTGAAGGAAAAACTGGAGGCTGAAGGAGTGGCAATCTTCTCCAGCAACTATACACTCTACGGTTCGCTCTCCAACCGCGTGATGTCGATGCTATCCCATTATTCCCCACGCATCGACCAATACTCTATTGATGAGAGTTTCTTCGAGGCAGACGAATCAATGGCGAAAGTTTTCTTTCGGGAACATGCGAAAGACCATCCTACTTTGTTCAATAAAATAACAATAGACGAGCTATCAGAAAAGTCCGATAGCCTGCTCCATCGCTATGGCTCCAAAATATCGGCAGATGTACTTCGGGCTGTTGGAATCCCGATATCCGTAGGCATTGCAGAAACGAAGACATTGGCGAAAATCGGCTCTAAATTCGCCAAGAAATACAAGGGCTTCCAAGGCTGCTGCCTCATCGACACGGATGAACGGAGACACAAGGCGCTGTCTCTCTTCCCCGTAGAAGATGTATGGGGAATAGGCAGACAGATAGCCCGAAAGCTCGATTATATGGGCATCAGGACCGCCGCTCAGTTTGCCGACAAGAAAGAAAGTTGGGTCCGCAGCCATTTCAATATCACCACCCTAAGAACATGGAAAGAACTGAATGGCGAAAACTGTATCAGCATCGAGGAATTGCCGCAGAAGAAGAGCATCTGCACCAGCAGGAGTTTTGCCAACGAGGGCATTACCGACAAAAATGTGATAGAAGAAGCCGTGGCTAATTTCGCTGTACGTTGTACAGAAAAATTAAGGAGACAAGGTAGCGTATGTCAGGGCATCACAGTGTTCGCCTGGACTTCCCGTTTTAACGAGCATGTGCCTGAATACACCATCCACGATTCCCTCACCCTGCCCATCGCCACCAATGCGCAGGAAGAAATAGTAGGTGCTGCCCTCAGCATTCTCAGGGCTAAATACCCGAAACCGATGGCAGACAGCAGGCCCGATCGCCCCGACATGTCGTGTCACTTCAAGAAAGCTGGCGTTATCCTGTGGCAAATCTCACCCGACCATCCTCGCCAGCAAGACCTCTTCGACCCCATCGACCGAAGCAAGCAAAAAAAGCTGATGGAGGCTATCGACGCCATCAACCGGAAGAATGGTTATGGCACCATACGCCAGGCCATACAAGGAACAGACTGCCGATTCGACCTGAAACGCGAGTACATGTCGAAGCAGTTTACCACGAACATCCATGATATTCTGAAAGTAAATACTCAATGAGAGGCAGAATAAGCCCATTCTAAAGCAGAATAAGCCCATTTTAAAAATGAGCTCCATAAATTAAGAAATACAAGATGAATAAGAATAACGATAACAAGATAAAACTGACATTTCACCCTGCGGAATTCGGAGCCAAGACGCCTATTCCGCTGGCAGAGCAAAGCGTAAAAGCAGGCTTCCCTTCGCCGGCACAAGACTATATGGAGGGAGAGATAGACCTCAACGATATTCTGGTTCGCCATCGTGAGGCCACCTTCTACGTGCGCATATCTGGCGACAGCATGCAGGATGCAGGCATTCTGGACGGTGATCTCGCTGTAGTTGACCGGCAGATAGAACCCTCAAACGGCAATTTCGTCATCGCCTTCGTAGATGGCGAATTCACCATCAAGCAATTCAAGATGGATGAGAGCGGCACCTTCGGCTGGCTCATTCCATGGAACAAAAACTTCTCCCCTATCCGGGTAGATGAGACCAACCGATTCATGATTTGGGGCGTGGTTACCTATGTGATTCATCAAATTGCAGAATAATTCATCTTTTTCTACTCATCTTCCTTTGCCACCTCATAAAAAAGTTGTACCTTTGCAGTCGAATTTTCAGCAAGAACCAGGCATTACGCCTTATAGAGAACAGAATTTTCAGCAAATATATGTAATTAATATGTAAAAAACAGCAGTAGTTATGAGCATTAATATCAAGAGAAATCAGTTGAAGAGAGTAGTGATTGTAGGTGGCGGACTCGGTGGCCTTCGCTTGGCTGAAGACCTGAGCAAGGCAAACCTGCAGGTGGTGTTGATTGATAAGAATAACTTCCATCAGTTCCCTCCACTCATCTATCAGATTGCCTCAGCAGGTATCGACCCAAGTTCCATCTCCTTCCCTTTCCGCCAGATTTTCCGCAAGCGCAAGAACTTCTACTTCCGCATGGCAGAGGCGAGAGCCGTATTCCCAGACAAGAAGATTCTGCAGACTTCCATCGGTAAGATTGAGTACGATTACTTGGTGTTCGCAGCAGGAACCACTACCAATTTCTATGGCAATGCCAACATCGAGAAATGGGCGATTCCGATGAAGACCGTTTCAGAGGCAATGGGATTGCGCAACGCCGTACTGAGTAACCTGGAGCGTGCATTGACCTGTGCCACAGAAGAGGAGCGACAGGAACTCCTGAATGTGGTCATTGTGGGCGGTGGTGCCACAGGTGTGGAGATAGCCGGAGCCCTCTCAGAAATGAAGCGCTACGTGATTCCTTACGATTATCCGGATATGGACTCCTCTCTGATGCACATCTATCTCCTGGAAGCTGGCGACAGACTGCTCGCCGGAATGTCAAAGGATTCTTCCAAGAAAGCATACGATTTCCTCACAAGCATGGGTGTGGATGTACAGTTTGGCAAAATGGTAACCGACTACAAGGACCACAAGGTTCTGATGAAAGATGGTCAGGAGATTCCTACCCGCACCTTCCTCTGGGTATCCGGTGTAAAGGCACAGCCTATCACGGGTATTGATGGCGACCATCTGGGCCGTGGTTTCCGCATCGTGGTAGATGAATTCAACCGCATCCCTGGCATGGACGGTCTCTTCGCCATCGGCGACCAGTGTATCCAGACCACAGACCCAGCTTATCCTGGCGGTCATCCACAGTTGGCTCAGGTAGCCATTCAGCAGGCAGCACTCCTGGCTAAGAATATCCAAAAGATTGCGAAGGCAGATGAGAAGAATGAGAAGCATCCTGGTTCTTCAGCCCAAAACATCGACCAGCAGCTCAAGCCTTTCCGCTACAAGAACCTGGGTTCTATGGCTACCATCGGAAGACACAAGGCTGTAGTAGAGCTTGGCAAGTTCCACAGCCAAGGCTTCTTTGCCTGGGTATTGTGGCTGGTAGTTCACCTCCGCTCCATCCTCGGCGTAAAGAACAAGGTAATGGTATTGCTCAACTGGCTCTGGAAGTACGTGAGCTACAACGATTCCATCCGAATGATTACCTACGCCACCAAGCCTAAGGAGGTGCGCGACCGATTGAAGCGTGAGCAGACCACTCACCTCGGCACCGACTTGCTGGAGAATGAAGAAGATTAATATGAAGAAATAAAAAACGATGAAAGTCCAACTTGGAGCCTTTTTGAGAGAGGCATCCGAGTTGGACTTTCTTTTTTCGTTTTCCTTGAGGAATATAATGCGGTTTTCCCTAATTGATGTTTCAAGGATATTAATGATGCTCAGGCACAATGGCGAGATACACCAAATCATGATCTGTGAGGTTCTCCATATAATGAGCATGGTTCATAGGGCAGTAATGCACCTGTCCCTGTCGAACCTCTTCTACGGCATCATCATAATGGAAAGTAGCAGTGCCGCTTACCACATAGATAATCTCGCAGTTGCCCTCGTGAGTATGAAGACCAGTTGATGCACCCGGACGCAAGGTAGAATACATAATCTTCACCTTGTCATCCACATAGTTACGGGTGTCGAGTTTACCCTGTCCACCCTTGAAGCCCTCCAAATGAGCCTCAGCAATCTTTTCGAAATCTATTACCATCTTTATAATGTTTATTGTTTACTTTTCCTTCGCAAAATACTTCCAGAGCGGAGCAGCCATCAGGCTCTGCCAGATTTCTCCCTTCTCCAGCATTTCCATCACTTCTTCTCTTGAGAAGAGGCGAACCTCGATATCCTCAGCCTGGTCAAGATGCTGAACATCCATGCGCTCCACATCCGTAGCCAGATAGCAATGGGTAAGATTGGTATGAGTGCTCGGATTAGCCGAAATCGTCATCCACTTCTGCCAGTTTCCGCCACCGAACCCAGTCTCTTCCATCAGCTCTCGCTTGGCAGCCGCCATCGGGTCCTCGCCCTTCTCTATCACTCCTGCGCAGAGTTCATTCACCGTCTTACCTATCGCATAGCGATACTGGCGAACGAAGACGAACTCTCCCTCCTTCGTAATGGCGATGGTGTTCACCCAATCGGGATATTCCAGCACGTAATATTCATCGATAATGGCTCCCGTAGGCAATTCCACCTTATCCACTCGTGCCGTGAGCCATGGCTTCTCTATCAGATACCTCTGCGAGAACGTCTTCCATTTCATATCTTTATCAGCCATTTTCTTACTTCATTAAAAAAACTGGATTTTCTTTATTTTAATTGATGGTGCAAAAGTACGAAAAAAGATTGAAAGGATAGAAATATTTCTATGAAAATGACAGTTTTTCAATTTTTTTGCCGTACTGGATATTGACAGCGAACACCTCAGCACCTTCGATGATATTGATAAGAATTGGCTGGAGAAGGTAGCAGAACTGTTCACCTGATTCCTTAATATTCATTTCCCTCTTGCTTGATCACACTCGGACCGTCGATGAGTTCAGGCTGAGGGGCATTTCTGTTCACATCACCATATGCTCTGCCCAAATCGCTCATCGTAATGCTGATGTTGCGGTTCACGGGTCTGTCTTTATCTGAAAGGCTGTGAGAGAAGAGCCACTGATAGGTTTTCTTCAGATAAAACACGCGGGCAGGGGTACCGTGATTGGCACCCTTCCACCAGTCGTATATCAATCGGGTATCCTTGCCATCCTTCACAAGTTTATCTACCACCACCTTCGATTGCTTGACCGGTACTGCCCTATCTGCTGTGCCATGGATAATCCAGAAAGGCAAATCGCCCAATCCACTCACATCCTTATACGAACAGCCGCCACACAGCGCCATGCCGGCAGCTATTCTGTCGGGATAAGTGGCGCAGACATCCATGGTACCATAACCGCCCAAGCTCATGCCCAAGACATAAACCCTATTAGAATCACATGGGTAATTCTTCTTCACCCAGTCTAGCATATCCATGATTTTCTTCGGATTCCAGGCTCCTCCCGGATTCTGCGGAACGATGGTCAGCGCATCGATATCGCGCCCCTTGACGATGGCATCAAGCGGTCCGTATCTTCTCACCTTATTCAGATTTCTTCCACAAAGACTGGCTCCATGCAGAAAGATGATGACAGGAGTCTGTTCTTGCGAATAGAAATAATCTACCGGCGTATAAACCCAGAAGTTGTAACCTCCCGGAATCTCATCTTTCACAGCTCGCAGAAAGTCGTAAGCCGACATTCTGCATATGGAAAGACAGAATAATATAAACAAAAATATCTTCTTCATTTTCTTTTTTTTTACCTGTTTAGTATCACGCTCCCTGTTTCATACCATGAACGTTCATCACACAAAAGTAAGTAAATATCAGCATATTACCAAATATCCTCCCTATATTTTTCTTTTTTTTATCCAAAAGAAAGATTCGTTTAAACTTCCAGGTAGAAAGATAAACAACGATTATTTGTGTTAAAAATCATAAGAATCACATCGGTTCGCATTATTTTTATTATCTTTGCATCATAACAAGACGTATAATAAATAAATATAGAATTATGAATGTAGGAGATAAAATACCAGAGATTCTTGGCATTGACCAGGACGGACGTGAGATAAAGGCAAGCGACTACCGTGGTCGCAAGATTGTGCTCTACAGTTATCCGAAGGCTAACACCAGCGGATGCACTGCCGAGGCTTGCTCCCTGCAAACACATAAGGAGGAGTTGGCAGCAGCCGGTTATGAAATTATCGGCGTGAGCAAGGACAAGCAGGCTTTGCAGAAGAAGTTTGCCGAAACCAAGGGTTTGCAGTTCCCTCTTATCGCAGATACCGAAACCACCCTACTGCAGGAACTCGGCTGCTGGGGCGAGAAGGTAACCTGCGGCAGAAAGACCATCGGCATCCTCCGCACCACCTATCTTGTCAACGAAGAAGGCGTCATTGAGAAGATCTTCACTCCAAAGGAGATCAAGACCAAGATTCATGCCGAGCAGATTTTGGATTATATCCATCAATAAAAAACAATATTGACAAAATCAGATAAAATTATGACAAACAATGAATTGACACTCGCCCAACTGATGAGGGCGATGATTAAGTACGATGGTGGCGATGCGCCACTCATCCAGCATTTCGTAAAGGTGCACGATTTTGCCCGTATGATTGCAATAGCAGAAGGAATGACCGGAGAAGAACTCTTCGTGCTCGAAGCAGCAGCCATTCTTCACGATGTAGGCATTCACGTTTCACAAGCCAGATACGGCAACTGCGATGGCAAGCACCAGGAAGAACTGGGTCCTGACGAGGCAAGAAAAGTACTGTCAGAAGTAGATGGATTCACAGCCGCACAGATAGAAAGAATCTGCTGGCTCATTGCCCATCATCATACTTATCAAGATGTTACCAGCCTCGACCACCGCATTCTGCTCGAAGCAGATTTCCTGGTGAATTCCTTCGAAGCCCACCTTGCTCCCGAAGGCATCATCACCTTCCGCGACCATGTATTCCGCTCGGAATCAGCTATCGGTATGCTGAATGATATGTGGGGGCTGTAACGAAAGTTACTTTCTTGGAAAGAGCATCATAGAGGAAAGGTGAAAGTACAACAAACTGCTGTTATGTGTTTTAATTAAAACTAATACCTTTATTCTATTTCACTTCTGTCAGTTTGCCCGTCTGTGAGTCAATGATATAGCCATGAAGATTGACGTCTTTTGGTACGAGAGGGTGTGTACGGATCGTATTGATGGTATTCCTTACAGAATCCTCTGTGTCGTGGAATCCCTCCAGCCAATGGTCGAGGTCGATACCGCAAAGTCCGATGGTATCGATAACATTCTGATGGATGCCACGTTTGAGCATCAATTTCTTCATCTGCTGTCCGTTCATGTGGCATGCACCGCAGTTGGAGTGGGCAATGACCATGATTTCCTCTACACCCAATTCGTAGATGGCTACAAGGAGACTACGCATGGCTGAGTCGAAAGGACTGATAACCAGTCCACCGGCGTTCTTGATGAGCTTGGCATCTCCGTTCTTCAATCCTAAGGCTGCCGGCAGAAGTTCTGTCAGGCGGGTATCCATACAGGAAAGTATAGCCAATTTCTTGTCGGGATATTTACTTGTAAGATACTTTTCGTAACCCTTGCTGGCCACGAAGTTTTCATTATATTTGATGATTTCTTCTATAATCATAGTCATGTAAATTGAAATGTGAAACTAAATTTTCCTATTTCTCAGGGGTTGGCTTGAGGTAAGCCATGAATTTCTCTGGCTGATAGTTGAGAACCAGCTCATCCGGGAACTCTGCTTTTTCTACCAGTGGCATAATGTTGCTGTAGTCGGCAATCATCGCAGAGAAGTGGGCATCACTTCCGAAGATAACTGGAGTTTCATACTTCTTGGCAAGTTCCAGCAGTTCCAAATTATTGGGAGCAGCCACAGTCTTGTGGCGGATGGGAGCCATGGAATGGTTGTTGATTTCAAGCAAGGTATGCGTCTCCCTGGAAACTTTCATGAGTTCCTCGAAATCCAGTTCTGCCGTACCATCGCCGGGATGAGAGATAATCTGCACGAAGGGATTGCGCATGGCATTGATGACACCCTGCGTATTCTCCTCCTTACTTCCTCCCTGCCAGCAAAGGCTATGGATGCCTGCTATTCGGATATCCAGCATACGCCAGTAATCCTCGTCGAGATCGATATCTCCCTTCGTATTGAGAATGTTGAGTTCTGCTCCAAGCATCAGTTTGATTCCATAGAGCTGGCGTGGAACACAATGAAGGTTTCTGAAATAGATAGGATCACAGGTACCCGGGATATTGGGACCGTGCTCTGTGATTCCCAAGATATCCAACCCTTTCTCCTTTGCTGTCAAGGTCATTTCCTGCAAACTGCTGAAGGCATGACCTGATGCTATTGTATGTGTATGAACGTCTAATAATGTTTTCATGGTGCAAAGGTAATGATATTTACTAAGAATGTAAGAGAAACAACTATTAATTAATCAAAATTTGTTTTTACGGATATTTAAATTAATAATAAATCACCATTTTATGTTGGTCTTATTCAGCTTCAAGCTCCAATAGCTTTCTCTTTGCGTCCAATCCTCCGGCAAAACCTGTAAGGGAATGATTGCTTCCGATAACTCGATGGCAGGGAACGAAAATGCTGATGCCATTAGCTCCGATGGCACTTGCCACGGCTCTGATGCCTTTAGGTTTGCCTATACGTATAGCTATTTCCTTATAGCTTCTTGTCTCTCCATAGGGTATTTCGAGCAATGCATGCCATACTTGTTTCTGAAAATCAGTTTCTACAGGATGCAACGGAATATCAAATATCTTGCGGTTACCGGCAAAATATTCATCCAATTGCTTTTTGGTCTGATCCAGGATTGGGGATGTTTCTATCTTGAAAACAGCCTTCATATACCGCAAAAGCCGATGCTTATTGCGCTCTGCACATGGCATTTCATTCCAATCACAAAGGCACAGTTCGTCACCCATCGATGCCAAGATGATTTCTCCGCAAGGCGAATTGTAATATTGAATGTTTACTTGCTTCATTGTCTTAAACTGATATTTTTTGTTCATAAATCATACAGGTAAAAGAGGTATGAGAAAACTGTTTGACGAATCTCATATTTAACCGCCATACTAAGTAGTGTATTATATTGTTCTTTTCACGCAAAGGTAACAAATATTTATAGATTACACAAGAAAAAGTACTATATAATGCTCGTTTTATAAAAAATTTTAATTTTATGGGATTTTTCTTGGCTATTTAGCATTGTATATTGATTTTTTCTTATCTTTGCAAGTACAATTCAAAAGATTGATTATTATGCAGATATTATTGGCAAATGCCAAAATCATGTTTGAGAAGGCAGACAGGAAGCCTATCTCCGTGCCACTATTCCAATCAGTTGCCAATGACTTGGCCAAAGAAATGGCAATGATGAATGTAGAGGAATTGGCTAAGCAACTGGATTGCAGCAGCAAGATTGCAATGACGAACTGGAAGCGATATCATGATTTTATGGCAACTGAAAAGATGCCTGCTATCCTGGCTTACAATGGTCAGGCATACAAACATTTGCGTGCCAGTTCTTTGAGCGAGGAGTCGTTAGAGTATGCCCAGAAACATCTCTGGATTACCTGCTTCCTTTATGGATTGCTTCGACCGTTGGATGGCATTGTACCTTATCGTATGGAGCATTGCGTATCGCTCGAAGCTACAAACGACAAGCCTATCAATCAGTTCTGGAAAGACAAACTGACAGATGTTCTCATCGATAGTGTGAAAGCTGACGATGGTATACTCATCCATCTTTCTACAGAGGAATATGAACATCTGTTTGATTGGAAGAGAGTATGTAAGGAGATAAAGATCATTCAGCCACTCTTTTATGTCCGCCAGAAAGACGGCAGATTGAAGATGCAGGCTGTATGGGCTAAATCTTGCCGTGGAGCCATGGTGAGATATATCTTGAATAATCAGCTTCTTACTCCAGAGGAACTGGCAGGCTTCAGTTACGAAGGTTTTGAATATGAGCCAGAATTAGGAGAAGCAGCTTTTCCTCATTTCGTTCGTTGAATAGAACAAAAGCAAACGAACGTTATAAAAGGAAGATGCTGTATGTTTGGATTGAATGAGAGCACCCAATATATCATAGAAGTATCATCATTTTACGATTGTACAACTAAAAAGTGTATAGTTGTACAACTAAAGAGGTTATAGTTGTACGACTAAAGGGTATACAGTTGTACAACTAAAGAGGTTATAGCTGTACGACTAAAAGGTGTTGTCACTAGGCTCAGCAGAGGTGCTGACTGCAGTCAGCAGACCTGCTGACTAGGCTCGGCAGAGCTACTGAGCCTAGTGGCAATGTCTGAGAAGGTATATGCTTGTACTCTAAAAGACGCTTGTTCTGACTCCTGGAAACGCTTCTTTTAACTCTCGGATACGCATCCTTCAACGAGAAGAGACGCTTCATTCAAGTTAAGGAAACGATTAATTCAACGAGAAGAGACACTTCATTCAAGTTAAGGAACCGATTCCGTCAACCTAAAGAGCCGTTTCAACAACTACGTCTTAGTTACTCCTTCTTCCACAAACGATAGAGCGTTATTGGACCTTCCTTGGTAGCATACATTCTGGCAGCCGGTTCCTCACAGAGGTCATTCAACACCTTATTGGCGTGATAGCGGGTAACACCGAATTCACGAATCATATCCTTCACCGTGATATAACCCTGCTGCTGACAAATCTCTACAATATCAGCAAACTCCTTATCCGCCTCTTTTGGAGTAGATTTCACACTCCAATACTGTCGGCTGCAACCATTAGAGTGGCGCTTCAGCCTCTCCAGAAACTCCTTCGTGGGCTGAATTTCCAAGCCGCAGATATCCACCTCATTGGCTGGAATCAGATCCCCCTCATGATAGGTTCTTTTCCATTCGATTCCATTCTTGTCCTTATGCTTCACCATCCCCAGCTTAGGCTTGACGATAAACATATCGCCTACCCTCACCTCGTTGCCTTCAGCCAAGGCGTAAAGCGTTTCATCCTCCAACGTTTCCAATGCAGAGATAAAGGACGAAACGTTCATCGCACAATGATCGCGAACACGCTTTTCCATCTTCTCCCTGTCAACGACATCCTGTTTCACGAACATCGGATGTATCTGATACTTACCGCTTTCGTCCTTCAAGGGCGTGCGATGCTCCAAATAATTGATTGAACCTGTTGCTCTAGCCATATTCTTAGTTGTTTTGATTCTTTAAAAGATTATGCGCAAAAATACTGATTATTAGCGAGATAAGCAATTATTTTATGTTAACTTTGTTAAAAGATAGAGTTATCAGACTCTTTACATTATGATTATCTGCGTAAAAAATCAAATCAGCAAGTATACCAGAAGTCTTAAGACGTTGATATACTTGCTGATTATATTATCCCAAGCAACGAGACAAGTAGCCAATGCAACAAGTTACAAAATCTATATTATCACTATTCATATCTTCTGTTTTTACAAGGCTGCAGCCACCCTTCTTACTTTTGCCAATCTCGTCATAAAAGTAGAATCACTTTTAGTAGATTGCAGATTATATCTCATCTGCATTTTCAACAAAGGCTCAGCATTCACTCCAAGTGCAGCCTCAAAGAGCAGGGCCGTTTTTTCCGTTACTGGGCGACGAGCATTCAGAATTTCGTTCAGGGCAGAATAAGCAATCCCCATTTCCTCCGCCAACTGGCGCTGAGAGATTCCACGGTATTCTATCTCATCCTTCAGAACATCCCCTGGATGCGTAGGAAAAGCTGGAGTCATCTCGTTTGCTCGCATTTCCTTTGTTGTTTTATTATCGTTGCTCATAACTATATTATTTATAATGGTTTGACAATTCAGTTATATTACATATGGTTGCAATAGTTTGACCATCCTCAAATTCTTCTTCAAATTCTATTCGATATTGGTCATTCACTCTTACCGAGGACAAACCTTCTTTATTTCCTTCTAACCGTTCATAATTGAGAGAATTATATTTCCATAGACCTTGAACGTTATCTTCCGATATCATAAGGTCTATCACTCGAATATACTTTCTAACTATTTGCGGTTGAAAGCGATGCTTTTTATCAGATTTGCCAGATCTATATAGATCACGCAGATAATCCTCGTTGAAATTTACTATCATAACCTTAATGTTTTGATGCTGCAAAGATAATATTTTAATTCGATATTCACAAATTTTGTGAAGGAAACTTTTGCTTAACAACTATAATTGTGATTATCTGTGTTAAAATTCACAAGAACACCTTGTTTTTCATTATTTTTTATTACCTTTGTCCCAAAATAACAATTTAAAACAAAGGATATGAGCACATCAACTCATGTGATTACTCCCGATTTGCAAGCGAAGCTTGACAAAGCGAGAGAAGAAATTCATAGTGGACAATGTATCACATTGAAGTCGCATGATGATATTGACAATTATTTTGCGAGTTTATGATTTATACAATCATTACTTCCAGGAGTGCAGAAGATGTCATCAAGAAATGGAAGAAATCCAATCCAAAGCTATTCAAAAAATACCAAAAAATCTATCATGAACTGGTAGATTACCCAAGAACAGTACCTGGTAAATTCCTTGCAGGGATGTAGGATGCTTGCCTATCCACAAATTACCGAAGAGTTTTTCGAAACTCTCCTTCTGATTACAGTCATAGTAAGAGTAGAGCATACTGAGAAACAGGCTTTTTCCAAAACGACGGGGACGAACGAAGAAGAGATTGCGAGGCTGCTTCTCCAGCTCTGACAAAAACATCGTCTTATCGACATAATATAGATTCTGACTCATCACCGTAGCGAAATCAGATACTCCGTATGGTACTTGTTTTACTTGCTGTTTCATCATGCAATGAAATTTAACCAGTTTACATGTGCAAAGTTACGGCTTTATTTTTGAAACAACCAAAGTTTTCACAGCTTTTTTGTAAAAATCGAGTAGCAGGAAAACGAAGTAGTTTTCTTCCTACTCTCGTTTTCCGAACTCTTACACCACCGTACGTGCCGTTCGGCATACGGCTGTTCCTATTTTTGGTGCCACTCAAGATATATCCTCATTACAGTAGATTTCTCTTGGCATATGTCCTGCTAGTTTGACCAAGTATCTCCACAAGCCAACTTATTCTTGCAGTCTGCTACTTATGGCTTTACATTGATAAACTTTTGGTAGTCAGCTTCACTTATTTCAAAATATTGTTTGTCAATGTCCGCATCATGCGAGTTCTTTATGAACTTAAATCTGATAGAACAACCATCTGTTGCTTTATAAATAATGAAAGACAGTTTCAGTGGATACAACTTACTCATAGAAGTCTGGATGATGTCTTCGTCTATTATATTTCTTTCTAATTCACTTTTCATTGGAGCTGTAAGATTCAATATAATTGGTGAATTGGAAAGGTTTCGAAGTTTCTTCATATCTTCCTCGGTAAACATTAAGAAAATCTTTTCTTTCCAATATTGCCAATCTTCACGAATATTAGGATATCTATATGCTCCGTTATATTTTTCCCATACCAAAACATAATAAGGAATATTATTTAGTTTTATAGTTTTAAATTGAAGACTAATAATATTGTTAAAACAATCTGACAAGAAGATGGCATTTTGTTTTGTCTGAGTTCTGATTTTTTTGCTAAGTTTTTTAGCTTTTATGCAGTTAACCCAGTCTATCCATTCACCTGTATTGTGGTCATAAGTCCAACCAATAACTTTGTTAAGTATTACCCCTTCATTGTTAAAATAAACTTTAGGCCGGTTCACTCTTTTTTGTCCTAAGCATGTTATAGAAAATACAATGCAAAGTGAAAGAATTAAATAACGTTTCATCTTATCCTAATTTCCGCAACACTAAAATTTAATACTTTTTATAAGCACCCTAGCAACAAAAAGTTGCACAGATTTTTGCCATATCAGAAATTTCACTTATTTTAGTGTTGCATTTAAAAACAAATAAAACTCTGAATGACATGGCAAAAGTACAAATAAAATCTGAGAAAATCACTTCTTTTGAAGTTTTTTTCGATTATAGAGTTATTTGATGCTGCAAAGTTACGACTTCATTTTGACATACCTAAAGTTACCACTTCTTTTTTGGTGCACCCTTATCATTTGACTATAAATCACAAAAATTACTAGAAAAGTTTGGTAGTTTCGAATATTCAGCGTATCTTTGCTACAATAATAAAAGAAAGGAAAGCTATATGGAAACAAAAGACAAGAAGATACAAGTTCATACTATAGACAACAAAGACATCGACAAGTTTTTTCCTGCTCATAGCGAGATATCCAGCAAAGGCAGAAAGCATACTGTCAAGTTATTTTCAAGATAAAGGTGTTCGACATGTTTTGCTATGGTGAGTTTGATGCGCATTGAAAAAAGCAAGGACTTATGCGAATAGTAATTATGCCATTTTTTAATCAACCAAAAAAGAATCATCATGAAATTAAATCAAAATTTCTTTTGGGACAAGTTCCTGCTCATTTGGGGAATTATAGGAATGTTGTTTCCCGTGGTAGTCGTAATGAGATTTGAAGTAAAAGGACTATTTGAATTGCTACTTCTAGGAGGAATGAGTGTTTCTTGCGCCCTCTTGACTGCCACTATTGGGTGGAAGTGCTGTTCAAAGCTGCATTGGATTCCCCTGTCAATAAGCATGGCAGTGGCATTTTGTACTGTCGTAGTGATAATGACTTTAATTGTAACCGCAGGTGATTATTTAGGGACTATCATGTTACTTGCATGTTTATTTCCCATATTGTTATTGCCCTGTATCTTACTGATTCTCGTAGTCAATTATCTGATGTTGAGAAAACAAACATTCTTCGTGAAACCATAATTGCATAATCAAAATATTGGTTGTATTTTTGCAAACAGAAAGGAGTTGTTTGACAAGTAAACCTATATATGTTTCTTTACAAAAAAATCCCTGCCATAGGAAGCCTTTCCTACAGCAGGGATTTTTCTATTGGGAATCATCAAGAATGACGAAACCGGGATTTTAATTATGCTGCCTTTCACTCATAAATACTGTCGCTGGCTAGATCTATCTTGTCGTTCCAATATACACAAGTTCGGCTGGTGTCCAACTGAGCTTGTTTAAAAAGGCCATATACATCCACTAATGCACGAAACGAAGGAAGCGTCTTGATGTCATCCTTCACATCGTACAACACTTTATATCCATCATCGAAATCAACGAAAAGGATATAGTCATCGAGAACTGACATTTTCTTAATTCTTGGTATCATAATGGTGGAAGTTTTGTTATTATTTGTTTGTCCCACATGTCCTTTGAAGCCATTTCGAGATACCAACGAATGGCAATAGAGTCTTCCACACGAAGAACTTTTGTTATATGTGTCCAAGTAAGATTTTGCAATCGCGATTGCAAAATTCGTATATCACTGATTGTCAAGTAGAATTGGCGAAAATAAGCCAAATTTCTTTTGCTAAATTCTTTACCATATTGATGTGTCAATTGCTCAGATAATTGCGCAATGATCTGAACCCCATACTCTGCACGTGCCTCACCTTTCTGTTCTTCTTCCACGATGCGTCGCCCTATGTTCCAATAGGTTTCTATCATCTTATGATTGACGGAGGCATAAGCTTCCTTCCTACCTTGCTCTATGATGGAACAGACATCGGTATATAGTCTTGTATTTGTCAAATCGTTCGCCAATGGCGAACGATTTACAGAAAGCAGTACATCTGCTTGCAGTTCATCTGCTTGCAATACATCTTGTTTTTCAGACGATTGCAAAAATAACGTCCAAGTTTTTTTGATTTTTCATAAAAAAAAGCTTGTCTATAGCATCACTTACTACAGACAAGCTTTTTTGTTGATGAAAAGTTTTCATTGACCACCATAAGAAGATCAGCTGTAAAACGGTTGACTTCTTTTGGCGAGAATTATTTAAATAAAGAGCTATTTATACTCTCCCCAAGCCTTGATGTCGATATCCTCGAGCTTGGTGGTGCAGAATGCATAGATGAAGGCACTCGCCAGACGGCTGTTGGTAATCAATGGCACGTTCAGGTCGATGGCTGCACGACGAATCTTGTAGCCATTGCTCAACTCGCTACTGGTCAAGTTCTTCGGAATATTCACTACCATATCAATCTCGTGATTGTGGAGCATCTCCAAAGCCTTTGGTGCACCGCCTTCTGCCTCCTCTGATGGCCAGAGCACACGTGTGTTCTCAATGCCGTTCTCGGTGAGGAACTTGCTACTACCACCGGTTGCATACAGCTTGTAGCCATGCTTAACCAGCATCTGGGCAGCATCGAGCAAATCTACCTTCTGCTTGGCAGAACCTGTAGAAAGCAGGATGTTCTTGGCTGGAATGCGATGACCCACAGAAAGCATACTCTTCAGAAGTGCGGTAGATGTATCGTCGCCCAAGCAACCTACCTCACCCGTACTGCTCATATCCACACCCAATACAGGGTCTGCCTTCTGCAGACGGTTAAAGCTGAACTGAGATGCCTTGATACCTACATAGTCGAGATCGAAGAGGTTCTTGTGTGGCTTCTCTACTGGCAAACCGAGCATTACGCGGGTAGCCAACTCGATGAGGTTGATCTTCAATACCTTGCTCACGAATGGGAACGAACGGCTGGCACGAAGGTTACACTCGATAACGAGAATATCATTGTCACGAGCCATGAACTGGATGTTGAACGGACCGTTGATGTGCAACTCCTTGGCAATCTGACGACCAACTCGCTTTACACGACGAACTGTCTCAACATACAACTTCTGAGGAGGGAACTGGATGGTAGCATCACCTGAGTGAACACCGGCAAACTCGATGTGCTCGGAAATGGCATAGGCAATCACCTCGCCATTCTTTGCCACTGCATCCATCTCAATCTCCTTGGCATGTTCGATAAACTTACTTACTACCACTGGGTGATCCTCACTTACATTGGCAGCCAACTGCAGGAATCGCTTCAGCTCATCCTCGTTAGAACATACGTTCATCGCAGCACCCGAAAGCACGTAGCTAGGACGAACCAATACAGGGAAACCTACACGCTCGATGAAGTTGTCGATGTCCTCCATAGAGGTCAGGGCGCTCCACTCTGGCTGGTTGATGCCGTTGTTGGTCAACATCTGAGAGAACTTGGCACGGTCCTCAGCGTTATCAATGTCCTTGGCAGCAGTACCCAGGATTGGCACATTCTGTGCATCCAGGTGCATAGCCAGGTTGTTTGGAATCTGACCACCGGTAGATACGATGACGCCATGAGGCTGCTCCATCTCGATGATATCCATCACACGCTCAAAGGTCAACTCGTCGAAGTAGAGACGGTCGCACATATCGTAGTCGGTAGATACGGTCTCTGGGTTGTAGTTGATCATCACTGAGCGCCAGCCTTCCTTGCGGATGGTGTTCAATGCCTGAACGCCACACCAGTCGAACTCTACAGAAGAACCGATGCGGTAAGCACCCGAACCGAGTACGATGATAGAACGGTGGTCGTTCTCGAAGGTGATGTCGCTCTTCACGCCAGCGTAAGTTACATAGAGGTAGTTGGTCTGAGCAGGATACTCTGCTGCCAGGGTATCAATCTGCTTTACTACAGGCAGGATGCCATAGCTCTTGCGCTTGTTGCGAACCAGGAGAGCAGCCTTGTGCATGTTGCCCAACTCCTGCTCCAAGCCCACGGCACGGGCTACCTGGAAGTCGGTAAAACCGTAAACCTTAGCGGTGCGGAGCAAATCCTGGTCAAGAGTATTGATGTTGCACTTCTTCATCGCCTCGTCGATGTCGATGATGTGCTTCAACTTCTCAAGGAACCACTTGTCAATCTTGGTCAAGTCGTGAATCTGATCTACGGTATAGCCCTTGTGCATTGCTTTTGAAATCACGAACACACGCTTATCTGTTGGCTCGCGCAAAGCTGCATCGATATCGTCGATTTCAAGTTCCTTGTTCTCTACGAAACCGTGCATGCCCTGACCAATCATACGAAGACCCTTCTGGATGGCCTCCTCGAAGTTGCGGCCGATGGCCATTACCTCACCTACTGACTTCATTGATGACCCCAACTCCTTATCTACGCCACGGAACTTAGACAAGTCCCAACGTGGAATCTTACAAACTACGTAGTCCAATGCTGGCTCGAAGAAGGCAGATGTGGTCTTGGTTACAGAGTTCTTCAACTCGAACAGACCGTAACCCATACCGAGCTTGGCTGCAACGAAGGCAAGAGGATAACCAGTAGCCTTAGAAGCCAAAGCAGATGAACGGCTCAAGCGGGCATTCACCTCGATAACGCGATAGTCCTCGCTCTTAGGGTCGAAGGCATACTGCACGTTACACTCACCCACGATTCCGATGTGACGGATAATCTTGATGGCGAGGGCACGGAGCTTATGATACTCAGAATTGCTCAGGGTCTGAGATGGAGCGATGACGATACTCTCACCAGTATGGATTCCCAGTGGGTCGAAGTTCTCCATGTTACAAACTGTGATACAGTTGTCGTAACGGTCGCGAACTACCTCATACTCAATCTCTTTCCAGCCCTTCAAACTCTTCTCTACCAATACCTGTGGAGAGAAAGAGAAAGCCTTCTCAGCAAGTTTGTTCAGCTCCTCCTCGTTGTCAGCGAAACCAGAACCGAGTCCACCCAAGGCGTAAGCAGCACGGATGATGACAGGATAGCCGAGCTCGGCAGCAGCCTTGCGGGCCTGCTCGATGTTCTCGCAAGCCTCACTCTTAATGGTCTTCACGTTGATTTCATCCAACTTCTCTACGAAGAGCTCACGGTCCTCAGTATCCATGATAGCCTGTACTGGAGTACCCAATACCTTAACATTATATTTCTCCAGGATGCCCTGGCGATAGAGTTCCACACCACAGTTGAGGGCAGTCTGACCACCGAAGCTGAGGAGGATACCGTCTGGATTCTCCTTCTGGATAACACGCTCTACGAAGTATGGCTGCACTGGCAGGAAGTAAATCTGGTCGGCAACACCTTCTGATGTCTGTACGGTTGCGATATTCGGGTTGATGAGCACAGTCTCGATACCTTCCTCGCGCAATGCCTTCAGGGCCTGCGAACCTGAGTAGTCGAACTCACCTGCTTCACCGATCTTCAAGGCTCCAGAACCTAAGAGGAGCACCTTCTTTATATTTTCGTCTTTCATTATTTTCCTAATTATTTAAGTGTTTCTACAAACTTATCAAACATGAACTCTGTATCCACAGGGCCTGAGCAAGCCTCTGGGTGGAACTGGCTTGAGAACCAAGGGTTCACCTTGTGGCGGATACCCTCGTTAGAGCCATCATTCATATTTACAAAGAGTTCCTCCCAATCGTTGCCCAATGTCTTGGCATCAACGGCATAACCGTGGTTCTGAGAGGTGATGTAGCAATTGTTGGTTCCTACCATGCGCACAGGCTGGTTGTGTGAACGGTGACCATACTTCAACTTGTAGATAGTAGCACCGGCTGCCTTAGAAAGCAACTGGTTACCCATACAGATACCGCAGATAGGCTTGCGGCTCTGGCTAATCTGCTTGCGAATAATGTTTACTGCATCCTCGCACATGTCCGGGTCGCCAGGACCATTGGCCAGGAACAGGCCGTCGAAGTCCATATCGGTGTAATCGTAATTCCAAGGCACACGGATCACCTCTACGCCTCTGTTGATGAGGCAACGGATGATGTTTGCCTTCACACCGCAGTCAACGAGTACCACCTTCTTGCCGGCACCCTCGTTATAACGGATAATCTCCTTGCAGCTTACCTGGTCAACAAAGTTTACACCCTCGTAGTTAGCTTCAGGTATGTTGTCAGGCTCATCATCAAAGAGAATCTTACCCATCATCACACCATGCTCACGAAGCACCTTAGTCAACTCACGGGTGTCGATGCCTGTGATTCCTGGCACCTTTTCGCGCTTCAACCAGTCGGCAAGACTCTCCACTGCATTCCAGTGGCTGTACTGCTCGCTGTAATCATTCACGATGATGGCAGAAGCATAAATCTTGTCACTCTCCATGAAGGTTGGCAAACCATTCTCCTCGAAAGTAAATGGTGGCACACCATAGTTGCCCACGAGAGGGAATGTAAGTGTCATCAACTGACCGGCGTAAGAAGGGTCGGTCAAACTCTCTGGATATCCCATCATGGCTGTGTTGAACACAACCTCGCCCGCTACAGGAGCGTCATATCCAAAAGATTTGCCATGGAACTTGGTTCCATCGCTCAAAACTAAGGTTACTTTTTTCATATCTGACATTTGATTCTTTTATTTCATACTTATAAGAGCAAATGAATTCTTCACTCTTCGTTCTTCTCTATTCACTTATTTATGATAAACGTTTTCGATGTAGTTTACAAACGACTGGTTGCAGAGCTTCGTGCCGCCTGGGGTTGGATAATGACCGGTGAAATACCAGTCACCCTTGTGGTTTGGAATCGCCTCGCGCAAGCCCTCGATACTCTGGAATACAAGCTGGATAGGAGTGGTCATGCCCTCTGGGCGAAGCATCTCAACAATCTTCTCGTTGATTTCCTCGGTGCTGAATGGCTTGTAGATGGAGCGTACTGGATTGATCTGCTCCTCCTTTGGCTTTGCCAATTCTGCCTTGCAAGCCTCATAAGTCTGCTCGATAAGGTCTTCCATCTTGCGCTCTTTCAAAAGCTGGATGGCAGCACGGAACACGCAGAACTCTTCCAGTCTTGCCATATCGATGCCGTAGTAATCCGGATATCGGATCTGAGGGGCACTGGAAACCACTACAATCTTCTTAGGATGCAGACGGTCGAGGATGCGGAGAATACTCTCCTTCAGGGTTGTACCACGCACGATACTATCATCGATAATGACAAGATTATCCACATTCGGCTCGATGCTTCCGTAGGTAACATCATACACATGGCTCGCCAGGTCGTTACGGCTGTTGCCCTCAGTGATGAAGGTACGGAGTTTGATATCCTTCCATGCTATCTTCTCTGAGCGGACGAAGTCACCAAGGATTTCGTATAATTCTTCTTTTGATGGAACATGGTCGAGGTTGGCAATCTGCTCAATCTTGGTCTCATTAAGATACTTCTTGAAACCGCTCAACATGCCATAGTAAGCCACCTCGGCAGTGTTCGGGATATAGCTGAACACAGTGTGGTCTACATCATAATCCACAGCCTTCAGGATAGGCTGGGTCAACTGCTCGCCCAACTGCTTACGCTCCTTATAGATATCCTTGTCGGAACCACGACTGAAGTAGATGCGCTCGAATGAGCAGGCTGAATCGCCCTTCTGCTCCATGATGCGCTCGATGCTGCACTCTCCGTTCTTCTTCACGAGAAGCGCCGTGCCCGGCATCAGTTCCTGCACTTCCTCAGCCTCCAGGTCGAAGGTGGTCTGGAGTACAGGGCGCTCGCTGGCTACTACCACGATTTCATCGTTCTTGTAATAGAACGCAGGACGGATGCCCCAAGGGTCGCGCATAGAGAACATTTCACCCGAACCGGTGATACCGCAAACCACATAACCGCCATCAAAGTTCTTCATCGTGGTCTTGAGTACATTGCTCATCTTCACGTGGTCTTCTATATAGTTGGTGATATCGGTATTCTGCATCTCCATCGCCTTTGCAGCTACGAAGTTGCGCTCCACCTCTCTGTCCAGACGGTGGCCCATCAGTTCAAGCATGATGTAGGTGTCGCTGTAGATGCGAGGACTCTGACCCTGCTTGGTAAGTTCCTCGAAGATTTCATCTACGTTGGTCATGTTGAAGTTACCACAAAGGCAGAGGTTCTTCGCCTTCCAGTTGTTACGTCGCAGGAATGGGTGCACATACTGAATACCACTCTTTCCGGTGGTACTGTAGCGCAGGTGTCCCATATAAAGTTCACCTGCAAAAGGCAGTTCCTCTTTAGCGAACTTTGCATCAGCAAGCTGCTCGGGAGTCAGGCTCTTGAAGTTGGCATTCGCCTTGCCGAAGATTTCGGTCACGGCATTCTTGCCCTCTGCACGCTCACGGAACATATACTCATGACCAGGCTTACCGCCCAGTTTGACACAAGCCATACCAGCACCCTCCTGGCCACGGTTGTGCTGCTTCTCCATCATCAGATAGAGTTTGTTGAGTGCGTACATCCAAGTACCATACTTCTGCTGGTAATACTCCAGTGGCTTGAGCAATCTGATCATTGCTACACCACACTCATGTTTCAATGGTTCCATCTCTCTATTATCCTTATCTTATTTAGTTAAATTTGAATATACCTATCCGAGGGATCCCCCTCCAAAAAAAGGGAAACGTCAAGAAATGACGAATCCCTTTATATATTATTCTACAGTAACTGACTTGGCCAAGTTTCTAGGTTGGTCAACGTCCTTGCCCTTACATACAGCTACATGGTAAGCCAAGAGCTGCAAAGGAATGGTAGCCAATAATGGCTCCAAGCACTCCAAGGTCTCAGGGAGTTCAATCACTTCGTCGGCAATCTTGGAAATGGTTTCATCGCCATTGCTGACAATAGCAATAACACGACCCTGACGGGCTTTAATCTCCTGGATATTAGACAAGACCTTCTCGTACATGAAGTTGTGAGTAGCAATAACTACCACTGGCATATCGCTGTCAATCAATGCGATAGGGCCATGCTTCATCTCCGCTGCAGGATAACCCTCAGCGTGGATGTAGCTAATCTCCTTCAACTTCAATGCACCTTCAAGGGCCACAGGATACTGGAATCCACGGCCCAGATAGATGAAATTGCGAGCGTATGTAAACGTACGGCTCAAGTCAGCTATCTTATTGTTGAGCTTCAACACTTCCTTCATCTTGGCAGGAATGTTCCAAAGCTGTTCTGTAATCTTCTGATATTCATTTTCGCTGATGGTTCCCCTCTCCTTACCGATGGCAAGTGCCAGGAGGATAAGGACGGTAACCTGACCAGTGAACGCCTTGGTAGAGGCAACACCAATCTCCGGACCTACGTGAATATAGGTACCTGTATCTGTCTCTCGTGCGATGGAAGAACCGATGGAGTTACAGATACCATAGATAAACGCACCGCTCTCCTTGGCAAGCTTGATGGCAGCCAGAGTATCAGCGGTTTCACCACTTTGGGAAATGGCGATGACCACATCATCCTTCGTTACCACAGGATTACGGTAACGGAATTCAGATGCATATTCCACTTCCACAGGGATGCGGCAATAGTTCTCTATCATCTGCTTGCCGATAAGTCCGGCATGCCATGATGTACCACAAGCCACGATGATGATTCGCTTGGCATTGAGAAGCTGCTGGCGATGGTCGGTAATGGAACTGAGCACGACACCCATCTCAGTCTCCTTCTTGCTGGTTGTATCGTCGCCATCAGTCATTACGCGAGTTTCCACTGTGCGGCTAACTACACGACCACGCATACAGTTACGAAGGCACTCTGGCTGCTCAAAAATTTCCTTCAACATAAAGTGAGGGAAACCACCCTTCTCTATCTGACCGAGATCAATGTCTACGGTCTGTACCTCAGGGTTGAGTTTAACGTTCTGGATGTTCACCACCTGCAATTCCTCACCGAGGCGCATCACAGCGATGTTACCATCCTCCAGATAAACCACCTTATCTGTATATTCGATGATAGGACTGGCATCAGAACCGAGATAAAACTCACCATCCTTTCCGATACCTACAACCAACGGACTCTGCTTACGGGCAGCAATGATCTGATTAGGGTTACGCTTATCAAGAATAGCGATAGCGTAGGCTCCGATTACCTGACGGAGAGCCACCTGAACGGCAGTCAGCAAGTCGAGATTTTTCTTTATCTGAATATATTCAATCAGCTGAACGAGAACCTCAGTATCAGTCTCGCTCTTAAACTCTACTCCCTTAGCAATGAGATTCTTCTTGATATCGGCATAGTTTTCTATGATTCCATTATGAATCATGGCAAGGTTCTTGCTAGAGGAATAATGCGGGTGAGCATTTACAGCTGAAGGCTCTCCATGGGTAGCCCAACGAGTATGAGCAATACCCACATGTCCCGAAATATCCTTATCAGAGCAGAACGCTTCAAGATCTGCCACCTTACCCTTTGCCTTGTAAACGTTCAAAGCACCATCATTACTGATAAGAGCCACGCCTGCACTATCGTATCCACGATATTCCAAACGCTTTAAACCTTTGATAAGAGCAGGATAAGCCTCACCCTTACCTAAATATCCTACAATGCCACACATATATATATTATTATTTTTGTAGTATCCTAATTGTACTCCCTTCTATTACCTGCTATCGCAAGATATTGACAATCAATGATGCGATAGAAATCAATGTACCAACGGCAGAGAACCACAATGTAGTAGATGAACCGATAGATGAGTTTTGAGCTTTCACCTTATTTGGTTCTACATAGATAATATCATTCTGCTGCAGATAATAGAATGGTGAATTAATAATATTTGCATCATTCAAGTTCATACGATAAGTATGCTTCTCTCCTGCTGCATCCTGACGAATCAATAATACATTGTCACGCTTACCATAGATAGTTAAGTCGCCACACTGTGCCAAAGCTTCAAGAATACTCATCTTCTCCTGTGGAGCATAAATAATTCCTGGCTTTTCTACTTCACCTAATACAGATACATGGTAACTGCCCATGCGAACCGTAACAATTGGATTTTCTTTTTCTGCCAGATAAGGCTTCACCTTATTCTTGATGAGATCTTCAGCCTGTTTCTTGGTCAAACCACCGACATGCAAGGTTCCAACAACAGGAAACTCAATATTACCATCATTATCAACCAGATATCCTTGCAGGGAACCACTACCATAACTCAGCTGTCCGCCTGTACCCAATGTTTGAGAGACAGAGAGGTTGAAAGGCATGGCAGCCTTTGGATCTGTTGTAATTACTGTAATTGTAAGTTCGTCCTTAGGCATAATCTTGGCTTCATAAAGCATTCTTGAAGCAGCCAAGCTGATAGAATCTGCATTTTGGAAATAAGCTACATTCTTAGTACTTCCACAACTGCCAAGTACTAAGAGCATAGTCAAAGCGACTAAAACTGAACTAACGAGTTTTTTCATTTTCTAAAATTTTCGTTTTAAAATATTGGTGCAAAATTACGGTATTTTTTTGAATACTGCAAATTTTTGCACCAATAATTCTATTTACGTCTATTTTTTTTTGAAATAATAGCCTTTTTTACTTATCTTCGATGCCATTTGATGGCAAATTAAAGCTATAACTGTTATCGAAAATCTTCTTCACTTTATTAATCTCAACGAAGGTTGTGCCTCCACCCTCTCCAAAGCTACCGCTCAGATAAGCAATCTTATCCTCCTCACCTAAGTAGCCTTTCTGGCGAAGCATACGTACCGCAGCAGTAAACATAGCCTTGGTAGAAACCTGATCCTTCTGATGGATTGGAATAATACCATAGCTCAGATTCAACCAGCGCTGAAGTTTCTCCTTGTAGCAGATTGCCAATACCGGATTTGGACCACGGAAGGCTGCCAGGTCGCGTGCAGTCTGACCGGTCTCGCCATCGGTAATAATACCAGCAACACCCAACTTCTTAGTAGCCTCAATGGCAGCATGAGCCAGGAAGAGCTTCTGGTCAATCTTACCATCTTCCATAGGATCAATATCATTCAGTGGAGACTTATCCTTCTCTGCCTGCTCAGCAATACGGGCCATGGTCTGCACAGCTTCTACAGGATACTTACCGCTTGCTGTTTCACCAGAAAGCATCAGCGCATCGGTGCGATAGAAGATAGCATTGGCAATATCGGTTACCTCTGCACGGGTAGGACGTGGATTCTTAATCATGGTATGCAACATCTGTGTTGCTACGATTACCGGTTTCTGCGCCTTCACACACTTAGAGATGATACGGCGCTGGATGCCTGGAATTCTCTCGATTGGCACCTCGATACCCAGGTCACCACGGGCAACCATGATACCATAGCAGGCATCAATAATCTCGTCAATATTATCAACACCTTCCTGATTTTCAATCTTAGAGATAATCTTGATATCACTGTTGTGAGCGTCCAAGATATCCTGAACTGCCTTCACATCGGCTGCATTGCGCACAAAAGAGTGAGCGATGAAATCAATATCCAACTCGATAGCGAGTTCAATATTTCGGCGGTCTTTCTCTGTCAGTGCAGGCAGGTCGATATGTTCTCCCGGCACATTCACGCTCTTGTGAGCCCCGAGCACTCCCTCGTTCTGAACCTCGGCAACCAGCATAGGACCCTGGTTGTCGATAATCTTCATATCGAGTTCACCATCATCGAAGAGCAAATCATCACCTACCTTAACATCGGCTGCGATGTCAGGATAGCTCACATTCACAATATCATGAGAAGACTCCATTTCCGGACGTCCAAAGATTTTCACTACATCACCAACATTGTAGTGGATAGGTTCCTTCACACCTGTAGTTCGCACCTCAGGACCTTTGGTATCAATCATAATACCAATATGTGGAGACACGGCTCTTACATTCTTTACGATGGTGCGTATACCCTCTTCTGTGGCATGAGCAGTATTCATACGAACAACGTTCATACCGGCGAAAAACAGTTTTCGGATAAAATCCTGATCACATCTACGATCACTGATGGAAGCGACAATCTTTGTTTGTTTCATATTTGTAATTAACCTTATTGAAATTTCAATGTTTGCGGTATTTCTACCATATTTCTTAAATTGCGTGCAAAGATACAAAGAATTTCTGAAATAAAAAACATCTGAAATACAAAATATATATAAAATATTGAGTTACTTTCAAATTGAAAGCGCATAAAACAGAAAATCTAGCCAATGGGACACTTCTCGTTCCCATTGACTAGATAACAAATCTATTAATCCCGTTGAAAAACAGGATTCTTAATGATCAATTCTAAATTGGATATCCAAGTCTGGCGCCTTCTCAGCTCCTGCTGCTGCCTCAAACTTAGGCATCACATTGAAATTGAAGAGGCCGGCGATAAGGGCACTTGGCATTTTTCTAACCGTCTGGTTATAGTTCTGAACGGCTTCATTATACTTGCGGCGTGCCTCGCTGATACGGTTTTCCGTACCCTCTTCCTGAACCTGAAGAGCCTTGAAGTTCTCGCTGGCTTTCAACTCAGGATATTTCTCGGCTACTACCATCAGTTTGGAGAATGCATTCGCCAACTCACCCTGTGCAGCAGCATATTTCTTCAGGCTAGCCTCAGTAAGATTGTTGGCATCCAGCTTTACCTGACCAACAGCAGCACGAGCCTTGGTTACCTCGGCAAAGGTTTCTTTCTCATGCTTAGCATAAGCCTTTACTATCTTTGCCAACTGTGGCATCATGTCTGCACGACGCTGATACTGAGTCTGAACATTAGCCAACTCTGTGGTAGCCAACTCCTGTTTCTCTACCAATCCGTTATAACCACTGAACATCCATAGTACCAGCACAACTACGATGCCCAGAATAATCCAGCTTTTCTTTATACCTCTCTTTGCCGGTTGCATGTTTGAATTCATTGTCTGTTCCATTGTCATTATTATTAATTAATTATTTACTATAAACTATTTACTATAAACTATTAACTATAATCAGTCATCACCATCCTCCGCCAGAGCCACCTCCGCTAAAGGTACCTCCGCCAAAAGAACCGCCCGAGAAACCGCCGCCGGAAGAACCGCCACCTCCCATAAAGAAAGGAGGTATCCAGTCATCGTCATTGTTTCTCCTACGAGACTGGTTTCTCTGATTGCTCTTCGGTCTTGGCTTCACAATACCGAGCATCTCCAGAATATACCTGATTAACAGATAGATAGGAATACCGAAGAAGATAAGGAACAGGATAATGACCAGGAACCAGTCCTCTTCGTCATTAACCGAACCTTCATCAACATCCGCAATTCCCGTCCGTCCACTTTTCACCTTATTATATATAGCACGGCTCACAGATGCTACCGCCTCGCCCGGATTGCCTTCGCGCATAAACTTCACGATGCAAGCTCGGGCAATATCATCACAGTCCACATCGGTCAACTCACCCTCCAGTCCACTTCCTGGAGCAATAAAGTACTTATGGTCCTCCACCGCGATGACGATAACCAGTCCTCTCCGGCTCTTCTTGTAACCGATACCATATTGGTTGCCCACATCCTGCGCCATCCGGAAGGCATCCTGGTTGTCAACCTTTCCCACAATGATGAGCACATTCTGTACGCCACACTCCAACTTCAGTTTCTGAAGATAGAAATTGGCAGAATCCTTCTGAGCCTTATCAACATATCCATCCGGGTCGGAAACATATTGCGTAGAATCCCTGAGGAAAGGAATCGGTACATTTTTCGCCGTCCAGACCTCCCCAGCCGTCAACGCCAATGCATGAAAGGCAACCATCATCAAAGCCAAAAAATATCTCTTAAATCTCATAATTTCTCTATTTTGGTGCAAAAATACGCAATAAAAACCTTATATGCAAATACTTAGAGCATTATTTTTGCAAAAAAAGCCTTAAGTATTTTGTTATATCATAAAAAACTTGTATCTTTGCACACCGAAATAAAGATTAACAAGTAAAATTAGTAAAAAATAAAGAAATGACCAAAGCAGATATCATTAATGAGGTAGCTATCGCTACTGGTATGCCTAAGAAAGAAGTAGGTACTGTAGTAGAGGCTTTTATGGAAGAGGTTAAGAAGTGCCTCATCGAAAAGAAGGACAATGTATACTTGCGTGGCTTCGGCAGCTTCAACATCAAGCATCGTGCTGCTAAGACTGCCCGTAACATCTCTAAGAATACAACCATCACCATTCCAGCTCACGACTTACCAAGCTTCAAGCCATCAAAGAGCTTCATCGAGGAGATGCAGAACGCTCAGTAATACTGCTGGACAGGAAGAGAGAAATATCATTTTTTATAATAACAATATTTTAAAATTTTAAAATCATGCCAAACGGAAAGAAAAAGAAGGGCCACAAGATGGCTACTCACAAGCGTAAAAAAAGATTACGTAAGAACAGACATAAGAGCAAGTAAGCTAGCATTGTAGCTAGTCTACTATAGCTCTCGGTCAGTTCGTGACTGAGGGGGTGTGTCAGTTCTGATATAGAATGACATACCCTTTTTTTGTATTAATTTAAAGTTAAAAGATTATTGAAGATATGACAAGCGAAGTTGTAATTGATGTCCAACAGAAAGACATCTCTATCGCACTCATGGAGGACAAGCAGCTGGTGGAATACCAGAACGAACCTCGTGAGGCATCGTTCTCTGTGGGCAACATCTACATCGCAAAGGTAAAAAAACTGATGCCGGGTCTTAACGCCTGCTTCGTGGATGTAGGTTATGAACGCGACGCCTTTCTTCATTATCTTGACCTAGGAAGTCATTTTAATTCCTACCAGAAGTACCTTAAACAAGTACAGAGCGACAGAAAGAAACTTTTCCCATTCTCTAAAGCCAGCAAAATGCCTGAATTGGAAAAGGACGGCAGCATACAGAATGTACTCAAAGCAGGACAGGAAGTGCTGGTACAAATCGTAAAGGAACCAATCTCTACCAAGGGACCTCGACTCACAGGCGAAATCTCATTCGCGGGCCGATACCTGGTACTCATGCCATTCGGTGATAAAGTTTCTGTCTCGTCGAAAATTAAAAGCGGTGAAGAACGCTCCCGACTCAAACAACTCATTCACAGCATCAAACCAAAGAATTGCGGCGTTATCGTCCGCACTGTGGCTGAGGGTAAGAAGGTCGCTGAGCTCGATGCTGAGCTGAAAGTCCTGGTGAAGCGATGGGAGGATGCTATCGCCAAGGTACAGAAGACCCAGCAGCGCCCGCAACTTGCATTCGAGGAGACCGGAAGAGCCGTTGCTCTCTTGCGTGACTTGTTTAACCCATCTTACGAGAACATCTACGTGAACAACGAAGATGTGATGAACGAGGTGAAGAACTATGTTTCTCTAATAGCCCCTGAAAAGGCGGGCATAGTTAAGCTCTACACCGGTAAGGTGCCTATCTTCGACAATTTCAGCATTACCAAGCAGATTAAAGCTGGCTTTGGTCGTGTTGTTAACTACAAGCACGGTGCTTATCTCATCATCGAGCACACCGAGGCCTTGCATGTTGTCGATGTAAACAGTGGTAACAGAACTCGTGAGAAAGGTCAGGAAGCAAATGCACTGGATGTTAACCTCGGCGCTGCTGATGAGTTGGCAAGACAATTGCGCCTCCGAGATATGGGAGGTATCATTGTTGTCGACTTCATCGACATGAATCTTGCCGAAGACCGACAGTTGCTCTATGAACGCATGTGCAAGAACATGCAGAAGGACCGTGCCAAGCACAACATCCTGCCATTGAGCAAGTTCGGACTGATGCAGATTACACGCCAGCGTGTACGTCCGGCTATGGATGTGAATGTAGATGAAACCTGCCCTACCTGTTTCGGTACGGGCAAGATCAAGTCTAGCATCCTCTTCACCGACCAGTTGGAAAGAAAAATCGACCGCCTAGTCAACAAGATCGGCGTCAAGAAATTCACTTTGTATGTGAATCCTTACGTGGCTGCCTTCATCAACAAGGGCTTCATTTCCCTGAAGCGCAGATGGCAGTTTAAGTATGGTTTCGGCTTCAATGTGATTCCTTCACAGAAACTGGCATTCCTCCAGTACGAATTCTACGACAAGGACAACCAGTATCTGGACATGCAGGAAGAACAGGAAACAAAGTAAGTTTTTAATTATCAGAAAAAAGCTCCATTCGCATCTGATTGCGAATGGAGCTTTTTTATTTTGTTATTCTACACCTTATTATATATATAGGGCATTTTAGTACTCTATCTCATTATTCACCATCTTCTCTGTATCCCAAGGTGCAGGAGCACCGCCGAGATAACGATGGAACCAGTCGAGGTGCGCGTTGTAATAGAGCGGCATCGACTTCAGGTTGCTTGGCCAGTGACCATCATACTTCAAGACTATCAGTCGCGAAGGAATGTTCAGGGTCTGCAAAGCTGTGAAATACTGCAAACTCTGGGTATACGGTACACGATAGTCCAGTTCGCCCGTCATCACGAGAGTTGGTGTTGAGAAGTTCTTGATGTATGAGGATGGCGACCACTTCTCGTAGAGATCGGAATTGTAAGGCTGTCCCTCTAACTCAAAGTTAGGAAACCATACTTCCTCGGTACTGCCCCACATAGAGCGCAAGTCATATACGCCCATCATGGAAGCCAGACACTTGAATCGCTTGGTATGCCCCTGCAGCCAGTTCATCATGTAACCGCCATACGACCATCCCATCGCTCCCATCCTGGTAGAATCAACATATTCCAGAGTTGCCAATTTATCGGTAACCTTCATCACATCCTCAAATACCTTTCCGCCCCAGTCGCCAGAAATGGCACGGGTGAAAGCCTGACCATATCCCGTAGAACCGTGAGGATTAGGATAAGCCACCACATAACCGGCAGCAGGATAAACCTGCCAGTCGCCACGGAAGGAATTCATCCACTGCATCTGTGGTCCGCCATGCACATTGATGATAAGCGGATATTTCTTGCTGGCATCAAAGTTGTGTGGCTTCACGATGAATACCTGTACCTTGTCGCCACCAGCGCCATCTACCCAGATACTCTCAGATGGACGGATATCCACCTCATCCTCCAACTGCTGGTTGAGGAAGGTAATCTGCTGTTCCTTGCCGCTGGCTACAGGAGTTCCATTCCACTTCTTCATCTGCTGGCGATAGAGAGCCGATGGCTTGCCTGTCGTGCTATAGGTATAATATACCATACCCTTATTGTCGAAATCAAACTCCGAGATGGCCTTGCCCGTCAATACCGGCGAGATGGTTTTTCTGGCTATATCGAGCTTGTAGAGCGGCTCAGCGCCCTGTACCTGACCGAGGAAGAAGATACTCTTGCTGTCGGGAGCCCATTTGTAATCATCTACCCAGTTGTCAAACTTCTCTGTCAGGATGGTAGACTTCTTTGCAGCCCGGTCGTAGATAGCAAGACGGAAGCGATCAGACTCATAACCAGGCACTTGCTGCAAGCGGTAAGCGATATACTTGCCGTCAGGCGAATAGGCTGGAGTACCATCCCAAGCCTTGTTCTCCTTCGTGATGCAGACCGGTTCTCCCCCATTCACAGATACCGTCCACAGGTCGGCATTGGTGCTAGCCTCCTGATGCTCATCATGATTGGATACGAAACAGATTTCCTTGCTGTCAGGAGAGAATTGATAGGTGATTCCACCCCCAACCACGAATATCAGCGAATAATTGCCCGGAGTCAGATCCTTGTAAGTCTTCGTCTGTGTGTCGAAAAGGATAAGGTGATTGCATCTGCCATCATTATAGCTCGTCCAATGACGGTAGAGCAACTTGTCGGCGATATGCGCCTGTACAGGTCCCTGCTCCTTTTTCTCCATCCGGGCCTTGTTAGCCTTGGCATCAGCTCCCAGGTCGGGATATACTTCTGCGGTAAAGGCAATGTATCGCTCATCCGGAGAGATGACAGGGCTACCGATACCCAACTCATAATCAGTTACCTGTTCCGTCTCGCAGGTAGTCAGATCCATGCGAAAGATTTGAGCCGTCCCTTTCTCATAATTAGTAAAGAAGATACTCTTTCCATCCTTGCTCCACACGGCAGAACTGCTCTTTCCATCCTCGGTAAGAGCCTTGGCGTGAGAGCCATCCGCATTCATGATGTAGATGTCGGAGCCAGACTTCTGGTTCTTCAGGTCAGAAGAACTGGCGGTATAGCAAACCGTCTTACCATCAGGCGAAAGGCTCACCGAAGATACGCCCTTCACCCTGTACAAATCCTCGATGGTAAACGCCCTTTTCTGAGCGTTTGCCGAAAGCAGCGCCATCACGAGTGCTGCCGAAAACATCAATCTCTTGTTCATATAACCTATAAATATTTATATTTCAGATGCAAAAGTAACAATTATTTTTGGATTTTCTGCAACCTTTTCACTACTTTTATCGTCTAAGCTATAAATAACATTGATAATAACATAAAAAAGAAAGGAAAAGATTATGATTTTAAGTACAACTCCAACCATAGAAGGCCACCCTATCCGTGAATACCGTGGCGTAGTGACCGGCGAAACCATCATCGGTACCAACTTTGTAAAGGATTTCTTTGCCAGTGTCCGTGATGTAATCGGCGGCAGAAGCGGTTCTTACGAAAGCACCCTCCGAGAGGCTAAAGATACAGCCCTCAGAGAGATGGCCGACCGTGCCGCATCCCTGGGCTGCAACGCCATCGTGGGCATCGACCTGGATTACGAAACCGTAGGAAAAAGCGGCTCCATGCTGATGGTAACATGCAGCGGAACGGCAGTGATTATCTAAGTTCTGCGACTGTACAAAAGAACAAAACATGCTTGAAATGGGGCGGTAACTGCCTTTAAAAACGAGTTACCGCCCCTGTTCAGATATATTTTTATCTATATAGTGTGGTGACATACACCTGATTTAAGGTCACCAACTTTCTTCTATTTCATTTATTCTATCACCCAATCCTCTATACTTCGCTGGTTTTCCGAGAAGTTAATACCCACTTTCACAACCTTCCGCCCATCATCGGCAAAAGCCTTGGCATAGTCCTTGCCGCTGATTTGCGCCATGGCAGCATTGGCAGACTTCTCATATTTCAACTCAAAGATAAAGATACTCTTATCCGTCTTGAGAACAAGGTCTATTCTTCCATCCGAAGTGGTATGCTCCACCTTCACATCTTCGCCAAGCATGGTGAAGATGGTGAATATCACGGCTTGATAGTGACGCTCATTATTGTTGATAATCGTATATGGGAACTTATCATAGAATGCCTTCAAATGAGGCATAAAGGCTTCCATGTCATCATTGATGAGTACATTCTTGGAATAAGCATACACGATGGCATCATATCTGTTCATGTCTTGCGCAGTATAATACCTGACGAGACTTTTCGAGAAGCCTTGTCTTACTTCTTGATTTGGGAAACAGAGATGATACAATTTTCCCCTTCGCTCATATCCTTTAATGGTAAGATAACCACTCTGGAAAAGAACAGGAATCGGGTCTGTAAGTTTTTCAGTAGGGGTATCAAAACGATCGTCATTAACCCACAGATCGTCCAGATTGAGCATATCAAAATTCTTCTGCTGCAACAACTCCACCAGAAACGTAGGCGTACCAGATGTAAACCAATAGCTATTAAACTCCTTATCATCCAAAGCATTGATAATGCTGTAAGGATTGAAGATATCCTCGCTATTGATACTGAAGTGGTAGCCATCATAATGCTGCTTGAGTTGCTGCAAGGTCTCCTCATAAGTGAGTCCATTATGCTCAGCCATCTCCTCGATTCCCTCACGGAAATACTGAGTCAATTCACTCTTGGTTATACCACAACAGCTACTGTATTCATCTTTCAACGTGAGAATCTTGAGATTGTTCAACTCGCTAAAGATGCTGAGCTGACTAAACTTGGAGATGCCTGTGATGAAAACAAAGCGAATGTTTCCCTCTTGCTGCTTCAAGGGGCTGAAAAAATCTCGCATGATGTTGCGGATGGTCTTCTGCAAGTCTTCGTCACTGATAGAATCATGCATCGGAGCATCATATTCATCGATGAGAACAACTGCTTGTTTACCTGTTTGAGCAGCTGCTGCAAGCAAGATGTTCTTAAGACGACCTCCAAAAGACTTCTCATCTATTGGATTAACTTTTAAACCATATTTTTTCTCTTCCACTTCTAGTATTCCGTTTAGAATTGAATATGTATTCTCCAAACTATAATACTTACCACAGCTCAGATCCAGGTGGATGACAGGATATGCCGTCCATTCCTTCTCCATCTGTTCAATGGCAAGGCCCTTAAACAGTTCTTTCTTACCCTCGAAATAAGCCTGGAGGGTAGATACAAACAAGGATTTTCCGAATCGACGTGGGCGACTCAGAAAATGAAACTTGGCATAATGAGCCAACTGATAGACGATAGCCGTCTTGTCAGCATAGAAGTAATTCCCCTTCACGATTTCGGAGAACGTTTGTATTCCCAAAGGATATCTCTTTGAAGCCATAATCTTACTCTTAATAATTAATGTACAAAGATACAGATAATATTTCAGAAAACAAGCATTTTTCTGATTATTAACAATATATCACAGCAAAAATAGAACCGCAATTCAACAAAACATGCTTGAAACGGGGCGGTAACGGCCTTAAAAAACGACCCGCACATTTGAGCATCGTTGAGAGGCTTGGCGGATTCTGTTGCTGCAAAGATACGAGTAATTATTGATTATACAAACTTTTGAGCAAGAAAATTCACGCAAAAGTAGATTCCTTTGATATATTTGTATTTAATAGTGTTAAATCAGACCATAAAAACACATTTTGTCTATAAAAAAAGAAAGAATATGAGATAAAAATGTTACCTTTGTAACGTCTATACCCATACCGAAAGCCTCGAGGGGGCAGAGGTTGGGCAGACATATACATAATAAAAGGCGTATCTGACGCTTTGGTTTTGACGATTCGTGAACTTCGCAAACTCATTTGTCAGTCAAGAACAAAGCAACAAGGAACGTCTCATGGGTGTATTGTATACAGCCCTCATTGGCTTCGGTTGCATTTCGCATTCGTTGCAAAAAGGGTATTTATATACTTACACATACGTGGGGCTTTCGGCGTTGCTCGTTTCGGACTGACAGGGCAATGCGAAGGCCTACGAATCGTGGAACGAGTGACAGACTGGCTCCACGTTTTTTATTTTGTATATCCACCAATAAAAAAATAACCCTGCTGTGGTAGCCAGGCAGCCATCTTAATAATAATACAAGATGAAAAGATTTTTATTCGTTACCGCAGCATTGCTCGCAATGTCGGTATCTTTCTGTTTCGGTCAGTCCAAAGAGGACATTAAGGCTAGTATTGACCGTTGTGCAAAATTGGAGAAACTTTGCTCTAAACAGCCAAAGCAAACAGGAATTGCAGATGTTGACTCCTATGTACAGGGAGTTTACAATGCAGCCATCAGTTCCGCAGCATCATCAGCTTTACTTCAAGACCTTTATTATCGTCAGATTGGCGAAACCAAGGATGGTGTTACAGACGTAACTATCAAGAAGCCTACCGTAGAGGAACTTGTCGCATTAGGCACAACTCTAACTGCAGAAGGTGTTTCTATCGCTGAGGCGGGGAAAGGTGCAGAAGCTGCAACCAAGGCATCTTCTACTAACAAAAATCCAATGAAAGTAGCTAAGATAGCATCAGCTCTCGCCTTTACAAAAGATGCTTACCCAGTCTTGCTTGAAGAATCAAAGGCAAAGGTCGCTGCCATCAAGCAGATGATTGAAACAGCAAAAACTGCAAAGAATCTGTAATGGGAAATTTTCGTATTTTATATGCGGTCATACTTGCGTGTATCCTTTGTGGGTATACGCAAGTTTCCTTAGCAGCCGATGACCGCCCTGTCATAGGCGTAACTCAGTTTACCTGCGATGAAGAGAGTCCGTACACAGGACTTATAACAGAGAAAGTTGTGGAAATGTTGACTAACACTCACCGTTTTGTTGTTGTTGACAGAACAAGTCGCGATAAAGTAATGGATGAGCTTGAACTACAGAAGAGCGAGGCTTTTCTCGACAGCCATAATCTTGCAGAACAAGGTGCGGCTGTTGCTGCCGAGCAATTGGTAACAGGTCATATTGTCAAGATTCCAGTTTATCGCATGAAGAACGGTGACGGAAGCACACGTGGCTATAAAGCGAGTGTAGCATTTCAGTTGAAAGTTGTTGACGTAGAGACAGGCGTAAGCAATGAGGCGCAGAGTTTTGATGGAAAATGCAGTAAGGAAATGCTGTCGCCAGAGAGTGCCGTTACTGTAGCCATGCAAAGCTTACAGTCCGATATCTACGAATATTTCCGTATCAATTTTCCTGTCAAAGGAAAAGTCTTGAAGACGATAGGTAAAAGAATGATACTTCTCAATGTTGGCAAGGAAGCCGGAATCAAGGTCGGCGATATGTTTACGATAGAATCAGTAGAGATGCTTGAGGGCAAACCGTATCCGTCAGAACTCGGGAAGGCCAAGGTGACAAAACTATCAGGAGAGTCATTCGCCGAATGCAGCGTGTCAAGCAAAATCATTACTGCTATTGAAAATAGTAAAGCTTCTCACAATTTAATTCGTTGTAACCTAATTATCAAGAAATGAGTATGAAAAAAATTGTAACAATACTATTGGGGCTGTGTGCGTTCTGCTGCACATGGGCACAAAGCATAGAGTCTCAAGTTACTCCTTTACCTACGGCACGACCAAAGATTATGGTCATACCATATACAACGCAAGGTGAAGACATACGTACCGTTTTGGAGAATGACGTGAATAAGCGTATTGCCTTGACCAAGATAAAGGAAGCATTCGACCAAAGGGGGTATACAACAATTGATTTTTTTGCCAAGTTAAAAGCCTTGTCAAAAGCAACCGCATTAGGCAATACCCAACAACAGGATGTCAAGACTATGATTATACAACAGTCTGGTGCAGATGTTTATGTCGAAGCGGAAATAAGCCTGTTGGAATCTCCTTCCGGCAATGCCATGAAAGTAATCCTGTCTGGTTATGAAACATCTACTGCAAATTCGCTTTCCAATGCTGTGTGCGAAAGTGGTAAGTTTTACACCGATGACTATGGTAAACTTACATCAAGAGCTGTTGAGATAGGGATGGACAAATTCTTGAACACCATGCAGGAAAAACTGATGGACATAGCTGAAAACGGACAATCCATAGCGGTAACAGTCGGCATTGACGAGACATCATCTCGCTCTATGTCGCAAGAGGTTGGCGCTGACGGTCTTGCTTTGTCCGATGCATTAGAAATGTGGGTAGAAGAAAATGCTTATAAAGGCAATTACCATATCCAGGGAACAACCGACAAGCAGATGCTCTTCGACGATATTCGCATACCGCTAAAAGACGAGAACGGAAGAACATATAATATCAATAAGTTTGGATTGAAGCTGCTGACATTTTTCAAGAATCTTGGAATCAAGATTGAGAGAACTACAAGCAACAATATGCTGATTGTAACCATTAAATAACAGGAGGGTGGATTATGAGAAAAGTATTGCTTACAATGATAATCTTGCTGACCTCTTATGCAACTATTTTCGCACAAGGAATAGAAATAGCTTTTGCACTTTCTGTTGGTAATTGTCAATTAAGTGATAATACTGCAAAGATGCTAAGGAGCAAGTTCTTGCCAGCCATGACAGAAAGTGGAGTTGAAACAGCCGAAGTAAGTACCATTGCCATAAAGCCAGAGATTAGTTTCGTTAATAAACAAGTTGTTGAAGGCGGTATGAGGAATATACATACAAGCGACATACAATTCAATTTTGTCTGTACCAATCTTGCCACAAGTACAACTTTTGCAAGTTGTGTCGTTACAGTACGTGGAGAAGGATTCTCTGATGATGACGCAATAAAAAATGCCATTTCTAAATTGTCCGCCCAAGACAAACGTCTAACAGACTTTGTGAATAAGGCAAAAGACAAAATCATAGATTACTATCAGCATAATCTTAATTCTGTTATATCACGTGCTCGCACTTTCGCCAATATTCAACAATATGGTGAAGGACTGGCTCTGTTGTTTTCTTGTCCAGCGACAATCTCTGGTTACACAAAAGTCAATAACGAGATAACTACAATTTATCGTCAATACCAAACGCAGGAATGCAATAATGTCATTCAGAAAGCTCGGGCAGAATTCTCTAATGGTAATTTTGATGCGGCAGTCGAATATCTACAACAAATAGATATGACAAGCTCTTGTGCTACTGAAGCCAAACAACTATGCATGCAAATCAAGCAAACTAAAGATGCAGAAGCTCGGCGGGCAGTTGAACTCATCGAAAGACAATCACAACGTGAGACAGATCTTGAAAAAACTAGAATAAAAGCGGCACGTGATGTAGCTGTTGCTTATTGTAAAAGAAGAAGTGATGTATATTTTGTTTGGTAACATTATTCGCGTTTTCGATTAGATGTGAGAAACCTATATAAATTCTCTTACGGGTCACTATTCGCACTGTTCTAATTCTTCACACAGTTCTCACAGCTCGCATAGTTCACACTCGTCTCACTATTCAAGTCGTTACTAAGGATAGTGATTCGCAAGATTATTGTGAGTTGTAAAATAATTAGGGAGGGGCGTGTTCGAATGCGCTCCTCCCTTAATATTTTATCTACTCAAGCCTTTCCTCTTCATAGGCTTCATCATCTTTGTTGCCTGTCGCAAACATAGTCTTATCTATTCTATCTTATCTTCATCCTTCTCATGTCCCCAATCCTTAGTATCGCCACTACCACCTAGGCTTTCAGCAAAGTTTGTTGATTCGTTGATATAGCTGATATACAAAAAGTACATTGCACAATGGATGATTTTATTCCCATAATTAATAAAGCTCATGGTAAAGCTACCGTCAAAGAGACGGCTGTTATTCCCAACATATTTACCATAACCAGTTATTATTTAGTATGACGTATTCTCTGCGCTTTCTTCTCATCCTTTCTCATCAGATAAGGTGATGGAGGAAGTTCGGGAAGCACATCGTTTATGGCATCAATCTGACCCACCACCTTCAGCAAGAGGAGAAAAGTGGAAAGCGAAAGATTGCCCGCTGTACCATTCTCAAACTTGTGGATGGTGGTCAAGCCAAGCCCAGTAAACTCGGCAACCTCTTTCTGGGTGAGATTGCATCTCATTCTATATTCCTTGAATCTTACTCCCAGTAAACGTACCAACTCAGGAGTAGAATATTCATATAAATCTGCCATAATCTTCTATTAATTTATCTATCATTATAATGATATTTATCCCATATATCAGCCTTTACATTCAATATACTGATATTTATGGGTACAAAAATAAGAAAAAGAAATGAGACTGGCAAGCTTTCAAGAGATTATTTTCTAACTTACTATCATTTTTCAGGAAAATGATGCGAGGAGTCGCTTACAAATGACGCAGATTCACCCATTCCTTTATTCTCGAACATAAATATTTTTTCTTGAAAAAAGTCTCAAAGTATCATTATTTGCAAATATATCACTGATACATAACGGATTACAAAATGACACTTCCAAATATATTTACAAAGAAGTATCATAGAAGTATCATGAATTCCATAGAAGTATCATTAAATCACCATGATGCTTCATAAAAAAACACGAAATTATAGTCAACTAAATATAGAAAAACTGCAATTTGCTTGCTCAAAATAGTGCCCAAAAATTACCCCACGAAATGGGCATCCAGTGCCCGCAGTACGGGCAATGAGTACCCAACACTTGGTCTATCGATACCCGTCACTTGATCCCTTAGTGCCCGTCACACGGGCACTAAGAGACCAACCTATGTGCTTATTCCTAACTACAGTTGTCTGTGTTTTCCATCTTATTCATAGTTAATATTGGCATACTTTATAAACTAGAAAGGTAGACACTATCAATTTTATAAAACGGAAATAGTAGACATTATCAATTCTATAAAACTGAAATACTAGACCTTAGTTTTTGTGCCTGTATTTCTAGACATAAATCCTCAAAAAAGGCTTTTTTGCAAGCAACTCACCTGAATTTTATGATACTTCTATGATACTTCTTTGTAAAATAAACAGAAAAGTCTCATTTTTATAAACCATTACATATCAATCATATACATTGGTTTTAGCCACAAACAATGAGACTTTGAGACTTTTTTCGAGAAAAACTTTTTATGTGCACAAAAGAAAGAAGAAAGGAAGCGATGATGATACAAGAAAAAAGCAGCAATGGCTACTACTCCATTGCTGCTTATTTTATATTTTACTGAACAATCTTGAAGCGGATACGCAAAGAATGCGCATGCTCATCCCAATTGGTACCAAGCAATACGAACTTGCCAATCTGGGCGGTAGAACGGACATGCTTGCCGATACATGGACAAACATCATAATCACCGATACGCACCAGACGCAAGGTCTCGCTCGCATCATCCGGCAGACGGTCTAACTTGACGTTAGCCGGAATATGGTCACGATCCACAAACTCGTAAGTAACAGGCATATCAAGCTCTATCAGGCGATTCATCTCCGTCTCAATCTCCTTCTCCTCCTGACGTGTAGGCTTGTGATCGACTACGAAGGTCATCTTACTCTTCTTTCGCTCTATATGAGCATTCTTGCTGCGATCGCAGCCAAACAGGCGAACCATCAACTGATTGAGCAGATGCTCAGCCGTATGAGCAGGAGGGAACTCCTCCTTATGATGCTCATTCAATATGATATCACTTTCCTCCATCTTGACATTGAATTTATAGATTCTTACTCCGTTAGCATCCATTGATATCGGGAACACGCCATTCTTCTTCAATTCAACCTTCTTCTTGCCACCCGAGAACAGTTCTGTTACCAGCACCTCCTCTTCAGCAATATGGAAGAAATCGAAAGCATGACCAGGGATGCAAACCTGCAACTGGCGCGCCTCCTGGGCAAAGTTAAGTACGATGAGCATGGCTTCATCATCCTTCTTGCGAAGGAAGGCGAAATTGGTACGGGGATCGAAATTCTCAGAACCCGGATTCACATACATCAAATCGAAGGTCTCACCCTCGCGGATGGCTTTCTCTTCATTGGCGAAGCGAAGAAGCTGGCGATAAGTGGCTGCCAGATATTTCTGCTCCTGACTCAATGCCGAGTCAGATGAATCCTGATAGGCATGCGCCAGAGTTTCCTGACTCCAATAGTCGAATATCGTGGTACGGCCATCCGTGCCGCTGAATCCTTCTTTATCCATTCCCTTCTCGCCGAATTCCTGACCGCTGTAAAGCATGAAAGGATTCTTTTGGAAGAAGAGACTCATGGCTGCAGCAGGAATCGCCTTCATGGCTGAGCCACAGAAGAAATCGCTGGCGATGCGCTGCTCATCATGATTCTCAAGGAAATAGAGCATGTGATCGCGGATATCATCCACTACCTGCCACTCGTGAGTGATACTGGCTGCCGGACGCTCACCACGAACCACACCACGCAGGCAATCATACATTCCTACTTTGTCATAAAGATAATCGAAACCAGCCTTTACAAAGTTGCGGTACTGGTTAGGATCGTAAACCTCACCGATAACGACGATATGAGGATACTTCGCCTTCAATATTCCTGTAGCGTATGCCCAGAAGGCCGTTGGCACCATTTCTGCCATATCACAGCGGAAGCCATCTACACCCTTGCTTGCCCAGAAGAGGAGGATATCTGTCATCTTACCCCATGTGTTTGGCACTGGTTCATAATGATAGCTTCTGCCTCCTGCATCACAGTAATCTACACCGTAATTGAGTTTCACGGTCTCATACCAGTCGTTACAGCCAGGATGGTTATCAAACCGGTCGTTTCCTGTAGCTCTGGCTGGGCTCTCGGTATAAGGTTCATAAATCTTGGCATCTTTCGCAGAAAAAGCCTTGAACTCTGGTTTGGAACGACGGATTTCATTCAAATCCAAATCGCCCCATGCATAATAGAAATTATTCCTAGTAGAGAAGTGCATGTTCGGATCATCATCTTCTCCCAAATCCCGTACACCTGTTGGTTTGCAAATGGAATGATACTCTCGGGCTACATGGTTCGGAACGAAATCCATGATTACTTTCATACCTGCCTTGTGAGTACGCTCTATCAGCTGCTCCCACTCTTTCATTCGCATACTGACATTCACAGCCAAGTCTGGATCGATATCATAGTAGTCGGTAATAGCATATGGCGAACCTGCTTTTCCCTTCACTACCTCTGCATGCTGAGTAGGAATTCCATAAGAAGAGTAGTTTGTCTGAGTGGCATGACGAATCACACCCGTATACCAAATATGTGTAAATCCCATATCGTGGATGCTAGCCAAAACTTCATCAGAGAAATTATTCAGCTTTCCACAACCATTCTCTTCGATGGTACCATTTTCCTTACAGGTTGTATTCTGGTTTCCGAAGAGTCGTGGGAGAACCTGGTATATAATAACTTTTTCCTTCATTTAGCGGCTTTACGAAAAAAAATGAAACGTTTTACCTTTCCAACAACGCCTTTGCTGAAAAGATAAAACGTTGAATAGTGTCATTGTTGATTAAGCAATACCATGAGCGGCAACATTCTTGTCGATGCGGCCAATCATGCCCTGCAATGCCTTGCCAGGACCACACTCTGTGAAGTCATCAGCACCATCAGCAATCATAGCCTGTACAGATGAAGTCCAACGTACAGAGCTTGTAAGCTGTGCGATGAGGTTCTGCTGAATCTCAGCTGGATCAGTATGAGGCTTACCGTCTACATTCTGGTAAACCGGGCACTTAGGAGCTGAGAATGTAGTCTTCTCGATAGCAGCCTGAAGTTCATCCTTAGCTGGCTGCATCAATGGAGAGTGGAAAGCACCACCAACCTTCAAAGGCAATGCACGCTTAGCACCGGCAGCCTTCAGCTTCTCGCAAGCTGCATTGATAGCATCTACGTTACCAGAGATAACGAGCTGACCAGGGCAGTTGTAGTTAGCAGCAACTACCACGTTGCCTTCTGTGCTTACCTCAGCGCAGATTTCCTCAACCTTCTCATCTGGCAAACCGATGATGGCAGCCATGGTACCAGGGTTAGCCTCGCAAGCCTTCTGCATAGCGTTGGCACGGGCAGCAACAAGTTTCAAACCATCCTCGAAAGCCATAGCACCGGCAGCAACCAATGCAGAGAACTCACCGAGAGAGTGACCAGCAACCATAGCTGGCTTGAATTCCTCACCCAGGCAAAGAGCAGAGATAACAGAATGGAGGAATACAGCAGGCTGGGTAACCTTGGTTTCCTTCAACTGATCGTCGGTTCCGGCGAACATGATATCAGTAATCTTGAAGCCGAGAATCTCGTCGGCCTTATCAAAAAGTTCTTTTGCCAATGCGTTGTTATCGTAGAGATCCTTACCCATACCTACGAACTGAGAACCCTGTCCAGGGAAAACAAATGCTTTCATTTTATCCTTATATTTTTTAGTTTATAAATAATATTCTGTAATAAATATGAATTCTCTGAATTCGACTGCAAAGGTACAATAAAATTCTGAGAATCAGCAGAGAATATTAAAAAATAAAGTTATATATTCTAAATTACTACAAGAATGGTAAAAACTTTCCATTCTGAATGCGGAACAGGCATAAAAAAAATCCCTAATGCCTTTCGGCAAAAGGGATCTTTATATTAATTTGCTTTACAGTGCGAAAAATATCGTACTTCATACAAATTGATTGAGCTAGGATTATTCAGCTGCTGGAGCCTCTTCCTCAGCTGCAGCCTCAGCAGGTGCCTCAACTGGAGCCTCCTCAGCAGCAGGAGCTGCAACAGGAGCGTTCTCAGCAACAACGTTAACTGGAACCTTAACCTCAACCTCCTTGTGGTAGTGTACAGTAGCCTCATACTCACCAACCTTCTTAGCATCCTTCATAGTGATGATCTTGCGATCAACCTCGATGCCCTTCTTAGCGAGTTCCTCAGCAACAGTTGCAGCGTTAACTGAGCCATAGAGCTGACCAGTAGCGCTCACCTTAGCAGCGATAGTAAGAACGATGCCCTCGAGAGCCTCGCCCTTCTTAACAGCCTCAGCCTTGATAGCCTCAAGCTTGTGAGCCTGCTGCTTCAAATCCTCAGCCAACTGCTTCTTAGCAGATGGAGATGCAATAACAGCCTTACCTGTAGGGATAAGGAAGTTACGACCATAACCACTCTTTACATTTACGATATCGTTCTTATATCCAAGACCGATAATATCTTGCTTCAAAATAATTTCCATTCTTCTTTATCCTCCTTAAATTACTTCATCAAATCGGTTACGTAAGGAAGCAAAGCGATCTGGCGAGCACGCTTTACAGCCTGTGCTACACGGCGCTGATACTTCAAAGATGTACCTGTGATACGACGTGGAAGGATTTTACCCTGCTCGTTCAAGAACTTCTTCAAGAACTCTGGATCCTTGTAGTCGATGTACTTAATACCGCTCTTCTTGAAACGGCAATACTTCTTCTTCTTTGTGTCGATAGAAGGAGCAGTCAAATAACGGATTTCTGATTTCTGATCTGCCATGATTAAGCCTCCTCTTTTTTACCAAGCTTTGCACGACGCTTCTCTGCGTAAGCGGCAGCATACTTGTCAAGTTTAACAGTCATGTAACGAATTACTTTCTCGTCGCGGCGATAAGCTGTTTCGAGCTTAGCGATAACAGTTGGCTCAGCCTTGAACTCAACCAAGCTGTAGAAGCCTGATGTCTTCTTCTCGATGTTGTAAGCCAACTTCTTCAAACCCCAAGCCTCTTTGTTCAGAATCTCAGCACCATTATCGGTGAGTACCTTCTCGAACTTAGCGACCGTTTCCTTCATCTGTTCATCAGACAAAACGGGAGTCAAAATGAAAACGGTTTCGTATTGATTCATACTACTTTAAATGATTAAATATTAATATAAAAATTCTCATGCAAACCGGAAAATGTGTGCGAAAACACAGCCTTTTCACGAATTGCGGTGCAAAATTACGACTTTTTCTTGAATTAACCAAATATTTTTCGTACTTTTGCACAAAATAATTGTTAATAGTATAAAAACAACCTCTAAATTGTAAAGAATATGGCAAAAATGAACAAGAAACTGATTACTCTGCTCCATACCCTACCATCTATGGGCATGGCTTTCATCGTTTTAGGCGTCCTGCTGATGGTGGCCAGTTTTGCGTTTTCTATCAAGGGAAACAGCGCACTCTTCGCAGGTCTCTTTTTCATCCTGGCAGGAATAGCAGGATTTGTATATTCATTAAAAAAAGGATAAGCCGGTCACCGACTTATCCTTTTTATATCTTTGAGAATCTTTTCCCAATTACAGAATCATTTAATCTTCGTTAGGAACTATCAGTTTGTATCCCTTACCATGGATATTGATGATTTCAATCTGAGGATCGTCCTTCAAATGCTTACGGAGTTTGGTGATATAAACATCCATTGAGCGTGCATTGAAGTAATTGTCATCAATCCAGATGGTCTTCAGAGCAAAATCGCGCTGCAGAATCTCATTAGAGTGAGCACAGAGCAAAGCAAGAAGTTCATTCTCCTTGGTGGTAAGCTTGGTCTGCTTTTCACCAATGGTAAGAAGCTGCTTCTGTGTATCGAAGGTAAAGTCACCAATGTGATACATGGTAGACTCCTTGCTCTTCTTGCCACGTACGCGGCGGAGAATAGCCTCTACACGGAATACCAATTCTTCCATAGAGAATGGTTTGGTGATATAATCATCTGCACCAATCTTGAAACCTTCAAGGATATCTTCCTTCAATGTCTTGGCAGTAAGGAAGATGATTGGGAGGTCGGCATTGGTCTGACGAATTTCCTGTGCCAGGGTAAAGCCGTCCTTCTTTGGCATCATCACGTCGAGTACTGCAATATCAAACTTATTCTTATTGAATTCCTTATAACCTACCTCGCCATCAGGGCACAGAACTGTGGTAAATCCCTTTGCCTGCAAATATTCGCGAAGCAACATACCTAAATTTTCATCGTCCTCGCAAAGCAAGATTTTAATTTTCTCTTCCATATCTTTATTCTTTAAAATTATTAATATTCTTTTAATTCTTTATTCTGTTTCTTTAAGTCTTAACTGTGAATTACCGGCAACTTGATGGTAAAGGTTGTGCCCTTTCCCAATTCGCTATCTACCTTAATTTCACCATCATGAAGATCTACTATCTTCTTGACATAAGCCAGTCCCAGTCCGAATCCCTTCACATCATGGACATTGCCCGTATGTACGCGGTAGAACTTGTCGAATATCTTCTTCAGATTCTCCTTCTTCATACCCAGACCGGTATCCGTAATCGAGAGATACAGATGTTCTTCATCATTCCAGGTCTTCATCGTAATGTTAAGCGGCTCGTCCGGCTTGCGGTATTTCACGGCATTGTCCATCAGATTGAAGATGACATTCTGGAAATGTACCTCGTCAACATAGAGCCCCGAATCGATGGCTTCGATATCGGTATAGACCTTACCACCAGTATGCTCAACGCGGAGCGAGAAGGAATTGGCAATATTCTCAACCATCTCGTTCAGATCGAGTTCTTTCTTCTTGAACACCGCCTTCTTGCGGTCGAACATACTCATCTGCAATACCTTTTCTACCAGGAAACGAAGACGCTTCGATTCATCGTTGATCACGTTACCCAGATGTTTCTGCATCTGTTCACTCTTTGCTACCGAGGTATCATTGAGCATCTGCGCTGCCAGACTGATACTGGCAATCGGCGTCTTCAGTTCGTGGGTCATATTATTGATGAAGTCGTTCTTTATCTCAGTATATCTCTTTTGTCTGAAGATAACCACAATGGTAAAGATGAAGGTAATCAGCAGTACCAGCGTGAAGATGACACTAGGAATCATAAAGCGCACACTGGAGAAGATATAGCTGTTCATATCCGGGAAATGCACCCTTACTACACCCATCTTCGACTGTGGGTCGTTGCGGAAGAGTACCTGTGAGTAGCTGTATTCCTCACCCTCGTCCGTATAGTCAGGACAGCGGTAAACCTCTCGTCCATCCTGGGTAGTCACGGTGAAATGATAAGGTATGTTGATACCATTATTCATCATCTCAGCCTTGAGGTCCTGATCGAGCTGCTTGAAGTTGATTCTCTCCTTCAGCGGCTTGTCTGATGCCGAATAAAGGATAGAATATACCACCTCATCCAGCAACGCTTTCTGATAGACATAGCGGTTCTTCACGATTTCCTGAAGCGACTTCTGTGTTTCTGTCAGCGAATTCTTATCGCTACGCAGTATCATCGCCTTCGGCATATTGCCAGGATGTGTAGCATTTGTCTTCAGCTCGAAAGTTGAATAAACTGCCGTTCCCTTGTTCTTATCTTTATTGGCCTTACGTTCTGTCTCGTTGACATTCTTTTCGAGATAGCGCAGAGTTTCATTAAGCTCCAAATTTCTTGAAGCTTGATACAGGGCTCTGTTGACCGACTCGTCAAACTGTTCCTTCTTCATGTTTACCATCTCCTGGATGTAACTGAGCTGCAAGTAAAGCAGCGCAAGGAACGAAAAGCCCATGATAATGGCTATGGTCCAAATCGTTTTCTTCTTCATGGGGGCAAAGATAAGAAATTTCTTAATCAGTTAACTTAAAATCGTTAATTAATTATTTACTTTTTCTAGTTTTTAACATTTTTCTGTATTTTTAGTTTCGTATATAAAACTACATTTTCATTTTCCATAAAAAAAGAGAGGAAGTATACATATCACATGCACACTTCCCCATATTGGTCATATCAACATAAAATTTTAATTTATATAAGAGAGATTTTTCTCTAACCTAACAATTGCTATTCAGCATCCTTCTCCAATTCTGCCTCATGATCCGCAATCAGCTTACTCTGAATGTCGGAAGGAACCAACTCGTAGCTGGCAAACTTGGTAGTGAACGAAGCACGTCCACCAGTCAATGAACTCAGAGAGATGGAATAGCTGGCAAGTTCCTTCAGAGGAATCTTGGCACTCAGCTTCTGATAACCAGCCTCGCTGTCCATACCCATAATGAGAGCACGACGTCCCTGGAGATCACTCATCACATCACCCATGAAATCAGCAGGCACATAAACCTCAAGATCATAGATAGGCTCCAGAATCTTCGGACCAGCCTGTTTGAAGGCATCGCTGAACGCATGGCGGGCAGCAAGCATGAACGAAAGTTCATTACTATCTACTGGGTGCATCTTACCATCATAAACGATGACACGTACATCACGTGCATAACTGCCCGTCAACGGACCATGTTCCATACAGTCCATAACACCCTTCAGAATAGCTGGCATGAAGCGGGCATCAATGGCACCACCAACCACAGAGTTGAGGAATACCAGCTTACCACCCCATGGCAAACTAACCTCTTCACGGCTCTTGATATTCATCTTGAACTCCTGACCGTTGAAGGTAAATGACGTAGGATCAGGCATACCTTCTGCGTATGGTTCAACAATGAGATGCACCTCACCAAACTGACCAGAGCCACCACTCTGTTTCTTATGGCGGTAGTCAGCACGAGCCTTCTTGGTAATAGTCTCACGATAAGGAATACGTGGCTCTTCGAAAGTTACATTGAGTTTTTCGTTGTTTTCCAGACGCCACTTCAGCGTGCGGAGATGGAACTCACCCTGTCCTCTTACGATTACCTGGCGCAATTCCTTGCTCTGATCAACAATCCAAGTAGGGTCTTCCTGGCGCATCTTCAGGAGTGCAGCCATCAGTTTCTCTGTATCCTGAACATTGGCAGCCTTGATAGCACGTGAATACTTAGGGTTAGGATATTTAATGAAGTCGAAACGCCACTCAGCCCCCTTACCATTAAGGGTATTGCCAGTCTTCACGTCCTTCATCTTTACGGTACAGCCAATATCACCGGCATTCAACTGCTCTACAGGCACACGGTTGGCACCCGCACAGGCATAAATCTGTCCGATACGCTCCTTGGAGCCACGATCTGCATTAGTCAGGTCGTCACCATTCTTGATAGAGCCGCTCATCACCTTGAAGTAGCTTACCTCACCGATATGAGGTTCCATACCAGTCTTGAAGAAGTAAACACTCTCAGGACCATTGCTGTCTGGCATAATTTCTTCACCACGTGTATTATGCAGTTTCGGCATCTCGCTTACGAAAGGAACCACATTGCCCAGGAACTCCATCAGGCGGTGAACGCCCATCGACTTACCTGCACAAACGCAGAACACAGGGAAGATGCTACGGGTAACCAATCCCTTGCGGATGCCCTCGCGAAGTTCATCTTCTGTCAGACTCTCGCTCTCGAAGAACTTCTCCATCAGTCCCTCATCGTTCTCGGCTGCAGCCTCAACAAGAGCCGTATGAAGTTCCATGGCTTTCTCCATTTCTTCTTCTGGAATATCTTCAATAATAGGAGCACCGCCCTCAGGCTTCCAGGAATATTTTTTCATCAATAAGACGTCAATGAGAGCATTGAAGCCTGAACCGGTCTCGATAGGATATTGTATCTGCACACACTTAGAACCGTAAATGTCCTTCATGGTGGCTATGATATTATCAAAGTCGCACTTGTCTGAGTCGAGCTGGTTTACCAGGAAGATGACAGGTTTGCCCAACTTCTCTGTATAACGGAAGTTGTTCTGTGTACCTACTTCTGGACCATACTGACCATTAATAAGGATAACTGCCTGATCGGTAACATTGAGAGATGTAATGGCACCTCCCACGAAATCATCGCTACCTGGGCAATCTATAATGTTAAGCTTCTTGTTGTTCCACTCTACATGAAAAACTGTAGGGAACACAGAGTAGCCGTATTCCAACTCAACTGGGAAGTAGTCGCTCACCGTATTTTTCGCTTCTACAGAGCCTTTACGCTTGATAACGCCTGCTTCAAATAACATACTCTCGGCAAGTGTAGTCTTGCCGCTACCCGCACTGCCCAACAGCGCAATGTTTTTAATCTCATTTGTCTGATAAACTCTCATGACGCTTATAGATTTTTAAGGGTTATACTTAAATTTGCTAGTTGAAATCCACAGTCAAACCACCGGTTTTTCTGTTTCATGCTACTAAAGTACAAAAAAAATCGCACTTTGCCAAAAGTTTTGGGCAAAAAACTTCTGTTTTTTAAAACATATTAGTACTTTTGCACTTTGTTTAGACATGTTTTTGTCTTTACACCTTATTATATATAGAAAAAGAAGTTCAGAAATATGGCAGGACTATACATACATATCCCCTTTTGTGAAAGCCGGTGCATCTACTGCGGTTTTTACAGTACCACCTCCCTCAAGTTAAGGGATGATTACACTGATGCTCTCTGCCGGGAGATGCAGATGCGCCCGGCAAAAGCCGCTCTCGGAAGCAATGAAACTATCGAAACCATCTATCTGGGCGGTGGAACCCCGAGTCAGCTCAACGGCTCCCAACTCAACCAGATTTTCTCTGCTATCAGAAAAAACTATACGCTGGCAGAGAATATGGAGATCACGATGGAATGCAATCCGGACGATGTAACCGGTGATTTCTGTGAAACGCTGAAGCAACTCCCCATCAACCGCATCAGCATGGGGGCACAGACCTTCTGTAACGAGCGTTTACGCTTTCTGCATCGCCGTCATAATGCCGGAGAGGTAGAAGAAGCCGTCACCCGACTCCGTAACATCGGCATCCGCAATATCAGTATCGACCTGATGTTCGGATTCCCCGAAGAATCTCTTTCCCAATGGATGAGCGATATCAGGCACGCCATACAGCTGGATGTGGAACACATATCTGCTTACAGTCTGATGTACGAAGAGGGAACTCCCCTCTACCATATGCTGAAACAGGGAAAGATTAGCGAAATAGATGAAGAAACCAGTCGCAAGATGTATGAAGCCCTGATAGACCAGCTTACTGGAGCAGGCTACGAACATTATGAAATCAGCAATTTTGCCCGTCCGGGGTTCCGTTCACGCCACAACAGCAGTTACTGGCACGAGGTACCATATATCGGAATAGGAGCAGCCGCCCACTCCTACAATAGGAAGCAGCGCAGCTGGAATATCGAAAATATCCAGACTTATATTCGAAGCATCGGCGATGGCATTCTGCCTTCTGAGAGTGAACAGCTAGATATTTTCACCCGATACAACGATCTGATAACAACCGCCTTGCGAACAAGCGACGGAATAAACCTCATGAAGATGGAGCAGGAATTCGGAAAAGAACTGGCAGACAGACTGCTCCAGGAAGCCCAGTCGCATATCAGCCGGGGGCTGATGAAAATAAAGAACGGCAGGCTCTCGCTCACTCGGGAAGGTCTTTACATATCGGATGATGTGATGAGTGATTTCATGATTATATAATGGTTTCAACAAACAAAAAAGCCTTGGAATCTAATTCCAAGGCTCTAATTTCTTTAAACCATTTTTCTTGTATACTTCATAATAAAAAGCTTTAATGCTCTTGACCACTTGTATGGTAGATTTCTTTTTCTGCAACATAGGCTTAACCAGCTGCATCACAGCAAAACAAACTACCACAATAAGCAATACTACTGCCCAAGAGAGAATCTCACTCTGAATATTCAAAATTGGCTGGAGGCCAATGCCCAAAGCCACAGGCAGGATAAAACAGACCCAATCTATCGGGCTGTCAAGCTTGGTTGATTCGAAATATTCATCGCGTAATGCTTTTGGAGCATTCAAGATTAATCTTTTCTGGTGCTTATTCCAGTAATCTTCAAATTCTTTTTCCATGCAATCCATTTACTGTTTTGTATTAAAACTAGACGGTTAAAACTTCAATACTTATACTTTTCTTTATACTTTTCGGCTACAAAGATAAGAATAATTATTCATTTCTCCAAAATTACAACATACTACTTTGAATATTTAACGTATATTAGTTCTAATGGTCAAAACAAAAACTTCACTGCATCACTTGACAATAGCCTGCTTGTATATAGACTGGAAAAGGCAACACCCAACGACGGGCATTGCCTTTCTTGTATAATAACAAAGAGGAATTTTATCTCTCATTCAGTGGCTTATACTCCAGTTCACCAAGAATATTCTTATATGCAGGACGGATAATACGACGGCCTTCGAAATTGAGTTCTTCAATACGATGGGCTGTCCAACCCACGATACGTGCCATGGCGAAAATAGGTGTATAGATTTCCTGTGGCAAACCAATCATTTCATAGATAAAGCCACTGTAGAAATCAAGATTTGCACACGCTGGCTTGCTGCCTCCACGGTGTTCCTGCAGACATTTGATACCTTCCTGCTCTATCAACTTCAGGAAATTATACTCGTCTTCTCTACCCTTTTCCTTGGCAAGTTCACCTGCCAGTCGCTTCAGTTCAACGGCACGTGGGTCACTCAAAGTATAGACCGCATGACCGATACCATAAATGAGACCTGTCTTGTCATAAGCCTCCTTGTTGAGCATTCGCTTAAGGTAAGTATCAAGTTCAGTTACATTACCCCAATCCTTGATAGCTTCTTTCAAGTGGTGGAACATATTGATAACCTTGATATTGGCACCACCATGCAAAGGACCCTTTAAACTACCGATACCAGCAGCAATAGAACTGTAAGTATCTGTACGGGTAGAAGATGTTACACGTACTGTAAAAGTTGAGTTGTTACCACCACCATGTTCTGCCTGGATAATCAGGAGAAGGTCGAGCATACGGGCATCCAGTTCGGAATAGTTTTCATGCTTCATCATATAAAGAAAGTTCTCTGCAATAGAGAGATTCTCACGAGGATGACGAATATGTAGACTTCTACCCTGAACAGAGTGACGGTAGATATTGTATGCATAAGCAATGATGGTTGGGAACTTGGCAATCAACTCAATGCTCTGGCGCATCAGATTGTCACGGCTGATGTCATCCGGATTCGGATCGAAGGTGTACATTTCGAGCACACAACGGGCCAGGATGTTCATGATGTTGCTGCCTTCCAGCTCGATGATATGGGTAATCGTACGATGATCAAGCGGCATATTATCGTTCAGAAGTTCCTTGAAAGCATCCAATTCCTCCTTATCAGGCAACTGGCCCGAGAGCAGCAGGAAGGCTACTTCCTCGAATCCGAAACGCTTCTCCTTCAAGAGAGGAGTTACCAGGTCATCAAGTTCATAACCACGATAATAAAGTTTACCCTCTGTAGGGGTCAACTTACCTTCTGCATCGCGCTCATAACCCACTACATTACCGATATTGGTCAGTCCGACCAACACACCAGAGCCATCCTCATTACGAAGTCCACGCTTCACATTGAACTTCTTGAATGCATCCTTATCAATCTTGCATGAGTTTTTTACCTCATCGCTTAATTTATATATTAAATATTCTTTATTCATAACTGTTACTATTTTAGCTGCATGGCTACAACTATTATTTCTTTGCAGCAAAGTTCAATGCAGAACCAGCCTTAAACCATGCAATCTGTGTATCATTATAAGTATGCTCAACCTCGAAACTATCCTCAGAACCATCCTTGTGCTTCAGGGTGACGGTGAGTTTAGAACCTGGCGCAAACTCCTTCAAACCTGTCAAAGAGATGCGGTCGTCCTCCTGCACCTTATTATAATCATCCTTGTTGCAGAATGTGAGGGCAAGCATACCCTGCTTCTTCAGGTTGGTTTCGTGGATGCGGGCGAAACTCTTGGCGAGAATCACCTTCACGTTGAGGAAACGAGGCTCCATAGCTGCATGCTCACGGGAAGAACCTTCACCATAGTTATCCTCTGCCACCACGATGCTGCTGATGCCTTTTGCCTTGTAAGCCTTGGCAGCGGTAGAAACCTCGACATAAGCACCATCCAACTGGTTCTTCACCTTATTACTCTCACCATTAAAGGCATTAACGGCACCCATTAAAAGGTTGTCGGAGATGTTCTGCAAATGTCCACGGAACTTCAGCCAAGGACCCGCCATAGAGATGTGGTCGGTGGTACATTTGCCCTCGGTTTTGATAAGAAGCGGCATATCTGTCAGGTCTTTTCCATCCCATGGAGCAAACGGAGCAAGTTTCTGGAGTCGGTTGCTGTCAGGCGCAATAACAACCTCTACATTGGCATTTTCTTCGCTTGGAGCAATGAATCCCTTATTCTCTACGGCAAAACCCTTAGGTGGGAAGGTGAAACCTGTAGGCGCATCGAGCATCACGCTGTTGCCCTCCTTATCCAACAAGGTATCGGTAGCCGGATTGAAGTCGAGACGGCCCGCAATGGTGAGAGCCACGGTGAGCTCTGGACTGCCGATGAAGGCAAACGTATTAGGGTTGCCATCAGCACGGCGGCGGAAGTTTCGGTTGAAAGAAGTGACGATGGCATTCTTGCGCGTATTATCGTCGGTATGACGCTTCCACTGTCCGATGCAAGGACCGCAGGCATTGGTCATGATGAGGGCTCCAATCTTCTTGAAATCATCGAGGATACCATCACGCTCGGCTGTATAGCGAATCTGCTCTGAACCCGGGTTGATGATAAGCTGTCCCTTCACCTCAATACCTTTCTCATAAGCCTGACGGGCAATGCTGGCAGCACGGGCCAAGTCCTGATAAGAAGAGTTGGTACAGCTACCTACCAATCCGACTTCTACTACCATCGGATAATCGTTGGCAGGACCTTTTGCCTTCATGTGAGAGATTGGTGTGGCTGCATCTGGAGTGAACGGACCGTTAAGATGAGGTTCAACCTTAGAAAGGTCGATTTCAACAATCTGGTCGTAGAAAGCAGACGGATCTGCCAACACCTCATCATCAGCACGGAGTTCGGCTGCATTCATCTGTGCGAGAGATGCAATTTCTTCACGGCCTGTCTTGCGGAGATACTCGCTGGCATTCTGGTCGAATGGGAAGATAGAGCATGTGGCACCCAATTCGGCTCCCATGTTACAGATGGTAGCCTTGCCGGTAGTCGAGATGCTGTCCAATCCCTCGCCGAAGTATTCGAGGATGGCGTTGGTTCCGCCCTTTACGGTAAGAATGCCGAGGATTTCGAGAATCACATCCTTAGGAGTGGCCCAGCCAGAGAGTTTACCTGTGAGATGCACACCAATGAGACGTGGCATCTTGAGTTCCCAAGGCTGACCGGTCAACACATCTACGGCATCAGCACCACCTACACCTACTGCCACCATGCCGAGACCGCCGGCATTAGGAGTATGAGAATCAGTACCCACCATCATACCTCCAGGGAATGCATAGTTTTCGAGCACTACCTGATGGATGATTCCGGCACCAGGTCCCCAGAATCCGATATGATATTTCTGAGAAACAGATTTCAGGAAGTCATATACCTCCTTATTGGTCTTGCAAGCCTCAGGAAGATCTTGTGTTGCGCCCACATCGGCACGAATCAAGTGATCACAATGTACGGAAGCAGGTACGGCCACCTTGTCCTTACCCGCATTCATGAACTGCAAGAGTGCCATTTGCGCAGTCGCATCCTGCATCGCCACGCGATTAGGACGGAAGTCAACATATTCTATACCTCTTTTATATGGTCGCAACTGTGTAGGGTCGAAAAGATGCGCAAAGAGCACCTTCTCGGCATAAGTAAGAGGTCGTTTCACCGTAGCCTTAGCCTGGGCTACACTTTCCGAATACGAAGCGTAAAAGCTTCTCAGCATTTCAATGTCCAATATCATCTTGTTCACAATTTTAATTAATTATACACTCTTTCGAGCAATTCTGTTTGCAAAAATACAACTTTTTCTACAAATAGTAGCATGTTTTATCGAAAATTTATCATTTTGATATGATTTTTCTGTTTTTTTGATAATTTTGTTGCATATTTATACGTTAATCACTCTCTTTCTCCAGAAAAGCAGGATTATGATATGAAAAGACAAGAATGGCTACGGAAAGGCAGGAAAACAGAGAAAAAAGAAAGGAAAGTGAAGAAAAGAGAAGTAAAAATGAAAGAAAAAGCAAAAATTTTTGGTGCTCTCCGCATTATTTATTATTTTTGCAGATGTTATGAGAATAGACATTATTACAGTATTACCAGAGATGCTGGAGGGATTCTTCAATGAGTCCATTCTGGCACGTGCGCAGAAGAAGGGGCTAGCGGAGATTCATCTGCACAACCTGCGTGACTACACATTAGATAAATGGAAGCGTGTGGACGACTATCCATACGGCGGAAGTGCCGGCATGGTGATGCAATGTGAACCAATAGACCGCTGCATAGCTGCGCTGAAGGCAGAGCACGAGTATGATGACGTGATTTACGTTTCGCCAGATGGTGAAACTTTCAACCAGAAGATAGCCAACGAAATGTCGATGCAGGGTAACCTCATCATCCTCTGCGGTCACTACAAGGGTATTGACCAGCGTGTGCGCGACCATCTCATTACCCGAGAAATCAGTGTAGGTGATTATGTGCTGACGGGTGGCGAACTTGCTGCAGCCATCATCTCAGATGCCGTCATCCGACTGGTTCCGGGTGTTATCAGCGACGAACAGAGCGCACTTTCCGACTGTTTCCAGGACGACATTCTTGCCGCCCCTATCTACACCCGTCCTGCCAACTACAAGGGATGGAAGGTTCCGGAGATTCTGCTCAGTGGCAACGAAGCCAAGATTCGCCAGTGGGAATTCGACCAGGCCATGGAAAGAACAAAGCGCCTGCGCCCTGACCTGCTGAAATAAGAAGAAATCATTGCTGATTACTATCATACCCAGAACGGTGATTTTTAGGCACGGTGTAATCCGTTCCTAAAAATCACCGTTCTACTCATTCTCAAGCCATATACTAAAACTCTACACCTTATTTATCAACTACACCTTATTAATATTATTCTTTTTCTACGCATTTTTCGCAGAAAGCCTCACCCAGCATGAAACCTTCTTCGTAGAGGCGTTCCAGTTTATCGGTATTCTTCTCTATTCTGCCAACTTCCAACGGACGGATTGGACGGATACAGGTAATCTTACCCGCAGCCTCCAGATCATCTACAAGCTGGATCTGTTCGTTATAAGCCCGATGACGGTGACTCAGAGCCACACGCAGGCGAGGATAGTTCTTATATAAATAAGGTATCTTACGGTCTTTGCCCATATCACGCCATCCTTTGTTGCGAGTCAGGACAACCACATTGTGTTGCCACCCCATGTCAATGGCGTGCTGTACCGGAATACTGTCCGCAATACCACCATCCAACATAGGAATGCCATCCACTTCCACAATCTTGCTCACATATGGCAAACTGCTGGAAGCACGCACAACATCCAGTGCACGCTGCCTGTCATGATTCTCGGAAAGATACATAGCCTTGCCCGTAAGACAATTGGTAGTAACCATCTCGAAACCATCGGCATACTTAAAATAGGTATCAAAATCGAAAGGCAAGAGCTGGTTCGGAAACTTATCGTAGAGCAATTTGCGGTCGAAGATACACCCCTGAGTCACCAGATGGCGAATACCGATATACTGGTATCGGGCCAGATAATCGATGTTAGAGATACGGGCACGCCGAGGTTGGCGGCTCATATACGACATGCCATTACATGCCCCAGCCGATACAGCCACCGTATAAGGGAAATGAACATCATGCTTCATGAAGGCATCCAGTACCCCACTGGTGAAGACCCCTCGCATGCCTCCTCCCTCAAGAACCAAACCTGTTGTTTTCAAATTCAATTTCATAACACACTCTCTGCTTTTAAAATTCTGAAAATAATTATATTTTGCTCGCAGCATAGACAATTTTCTTACATTTTGTCTAACAAAAAGCCGTTTTTATATTAATTATTTATAAATTTACGCGTTTTATTCAATTTTGCTTGCAAAGATACGTATTTTTTGGGAAATAATTGCTAACTTTGCAAGCAAAATAATGTAAAATACTAAAAATATGTTCAGCAAAGAGACTTACATCAGCCGCAGACAGGAGTTGAAGAAGCTTGTGAAAAGCGGCGTAATTATACTTTTCGGAAACAACAATTCACCATGTAATTTCCCTAATAACGGATATTACCCTTTCCGTCAGGACTCGACATTCCTCTATTATTTCGGATTGCAGCGCGACGGTCTGGTAGGTGTGATAGATATAGACAACGATATTGAAACCCTGATTGGCGACGACATCGACCTCGTAGACATCGTATGGTACGGAAGCGTTGACAGTGTTCACGATCTTGCAGCGCAGGTAGGCGTTCACAACTCAGCACCTATGAAAACGCTCAAGACTATCTGCAACGACGCCATGTCGAAGAAGCGCAAGATTCATTTCCTGCCACCTTACCGCTACGACATCAAGCTGCAGGTATTCGACCTTTTGGGCATCCATCCTAACCAGCAGAAAGAAGAGGCCAGCATGGACCTCATCAAGGCTGTTGTGAAGATGCGTTCAACTAAGACCCAGGAAGAAATCGAGGAATTGGAGCGTGCTGCTGTCATCGGATACAAGATGCATACCACAGCGATGAAGCTCGTACGTCCGGGTGTGACAGAAAAATATGTTGCAGGTCAGGTAAGCGGCATTGCCCACTCTTACGGAGCCATGGTCAGTTTCCCAACCATCTTCAGTCAGCACGGTGAAATTCAGCATGGTTATCCATCTATGAATGTACTGGAAGAAGGCAGACTGGCACTCTGTGATGCAGGTGCAGAAACTATGAACAACTACTGTTCAGACAACACCCGCACCATGCCGGTGAGCGGAAAGTTCAGCCAGCGCCAGTTGGAAATCTACTCTATTGTAGAAGAATGCCACGACCATGCACTGGATGTAGCCAAGCCAGGCGTAAAATGGGCAGACGTACACTTCTCTGTTTGCCGCCTGCTCTTCGACCGCATGAAGGAACTCGGACTTGCAAAGGGTGATACAGAAGAGGCTGTAAAGGCTGGAGCACACGCCATGTTCCTGCCTCATGGTTTGGGCCACATGATGGGAATGGATGTTCACGACATGGAGAACCTCGACCAGATTAACGTTGGTTTCGACGAAGAGGTACGCCCTAATCTGGAGCAATTCGGTACCAACTGCCTGCGTATGGGTCGCCGTCTGCAGGAAGGTTTCGTGGTAACCGACGAGCCGGGAGTTTACTTCATCCCTGCCCTCATCGACGACTGGAAGGCATCCGGTCACTGTGAAGAATTCCTCAACTTCGACAAGATTGAGACCTATAAAGATTTCGGTGGTATCCGAATTGAGGACGATGTACTCATCACCAAAGATGGTTGCAGATTCCTGGGCAAAGACCGCATACCTTATCATCCAAAAGATGTTGAGGAGTTCATGGCAGCCAACTAAGAATAAAATTCCTGAAAGAGAAATCATTTCAGAAAAAGGAATCAGAGAGAAGATATAACAAGAACATTAATATAAAGAGAAAAGAATTCATGAAGAAAACTATGATTGTTGCAGCCTTGATGGCTTTGGTAGCCACAGGAGCAAATGCGAAGAAAGTTGCAGACTCTGCAGAAGTAGCAAAGAACAAACCTGTATTTACTGTAGTAAAGCAGAATCCTATCACTAGCATCAAGGACCAGAACCGCAGTGGTACGTGCTGGGCTTACTCTACCCTCAGCTACTTCGAAAGCGAAATCTTGAAGAAGACAGGCAAGACCTACGACCTCAGCGAAATGTTCGTAGCCAACAAGACTTATATGGACCGCGCCACAGTGGCTGTAAGAATGCACGGCGACGTGAGCTTCTCTGAGGGTGGTAGCGCCTACGATGTACTCTATGCTTTGCAGCACTATGGTATTGTACCTGAGTCTGCCATGCCTGCACCAGGTTCATTGACAGGTGACTCTTTGGCTAACTTCGGTGAGTTCTTCAATGTAATGACTCCATACGTAGAGGCTGTAGCAAAGAGCACAGCTAAGAAGCTTTCTCCAGCCTGGAAGAGCGGTCTTCAGGGCATCATCGACTCTTACATCGGCAAGGCTCCTGAGAAGTTTACATACGAGGGCAAGCAGTATACTCCACAGAGCTTCTGCCAGAGCCTCGGTTTGAATCTTGATGATTATGTAACCATTACCAGCTACACCCACCACCCAATGTGGAGCAAGTTTGCTGTTGAGGTACAGGATAACTGGCGCTGGCCTTTGAGTTACAACGTTCCTATGGAAGACATCTGCAAGATCATCGACAACGCTGTAAACAACGGTTACACCGTAGCTTGGGGCGGTGACGTAACAGAAGATGGTTTCACTCGCAAGGGTCTCGGTATCGCTTACGACGTAAAGAAGGTTCGCTCTATGGCCGGTACAGATGCTGACCATTGGTTCAAGCTCTCTAAGGACGAGAAGAAGGAGAAGTTTGATTCTCTCGGCGTAAATGCTCCTGAGATTGTTCCTACACAGGCTATGCGTCAGGAAGCATTCGATAATTGGGAGACAACTGACGACCACGGTATGCACATCTACGGTATCGCTAAGGATCAGAACGGCAAGGAGTACTACATGGTTAAGAACTCTTGGGGCGAGTATGGTGACTACAAGGGAACCTGGTACATGACCAAGGCTTTCGTAGCTTACAAGACTATGGACTTCATGGTTAACAAGAACGCCCTTCCTAAGGACATCCGCAAGAAGCTCGGAATCTAGGAGAGTTTTAATAGTTAAAAGTTTATAGTTAACAGTCTATAGGTTTTCTATGGACATTCTCCTAAACAAAAATATTCAAGGGGCAGCAAACCGATGAGTTTGCTGCCTTTTTTGTTGCCAAGAAAATCTCTTATTCACTTATTTTGGGTTGCCAACAAGTCTTATTTTTACTTATTTCTAGGTAATTTAGTAAAATTCCTCCCTAAACATTTCCTTTTGTCATTTTATTTTCGTAACTTTGGGGGCAGAAATAAAAAATAATTAAAATGCATTTTAAATGGAATTACGAATCACCAACACCTGAACAGCAAAAAGCAGCTGAAGAATTAGGCGCCAAGCTAAATATGAGCCCAGTTCTTGCCCATTTGCTCATCAAGCGCGAGATTACGACAGAGTCTGCAGCCAAACGGTTCTTCCGTCCACAACTCTCAGATCTCATCAATCCATTCCTGATGAAAGACATGGATATTGCCGTAGACCGCCTGAACGATGCTATGGGTAGAAAGGAACGTATCCTTGTTTACGGAGACTATGACGTAGACGGATGCACCGCCGTTGCCCTGGTGTACAAATTCTTGCAGCAATTCTATTCAAACATCGACTACTACATTCCCGACCGCTACGACGAAGGTTACGGAGTGAGTAAGAAAGGAATAGATTTTGCTCATCAGACTGGTGTAAAACTGATTATTATTCTAGACTGCGGAATCAAGGCTATTCAGGAGATAGAATATGCCAAGAGTCTGGGAATAGACTTCATCATCTGCGACCATCACGTTCCTGACGATGTGATGCCACCTGCTGTGGCCATACTCAATCCAAAGCGTCCTGACGATCCATTCCCATTCAAGCATCTCTGCGGATGCGGTGTAGGATTCAAGTTTATGCAGGCTTTTGCCAAGAACAACAACATTCCGTTCTCCAGGCTCATTCCTCTGCTCGACTTCTGCGCCGTGAGTATTGCTGCCGACATTGTGCCGGTGGTAGATGAGAACAGAATACTCGCCTTCCATGGTCTTAAGTTGCTGAATACCAACCCAAGTATCGGTCTGAAATCCATCATCGACATCTGCGGACTGAACGGACGCGAACTCTCTATGAGCGATATTGTGTTCAAGATTGGTCCCCGCATCAATGCTTCAGGCAGAATGGAGAACGGCAAGCTGAGCGTAGATCTGCTAGTAGAAAGAGACTATTCCTCAGCCCTGCGCATGGCCAGACACATCAATGAGTACAATGAGCAGCGCAAAGACATAGACAAGCAGATGACTGAAGAAGCCAACGGCATCGTATCGCGTCTGGAAAGCATGAAACACAACTCCAGCATCGTGCTCTATGATGAAGGCTGGAAAAAGGGAGTCATTGGCATTGTTGCTTCCCGACTCACCGAAATCTACTTCCGCCCTACCATTGTTCTGACCCGGGATGGTGATATGGCTACAGGTTCAGCACGTAGCGTAACGGGATTTGACATCTACTCAGCCATCAAGAGTTGCCGCGACCTCCTGCTCAATTTCGGTGGTCATACCTATGCTGCCGGACTTACCTTGAAGTGGGATAAGGTTAGAGAGTTCAGAGACAGGTTCCAGCATTATGTAGAAGAGCATATTTCGCCTCAACAGACAGAACCGATGCTCAACATAGATGCTGAAATTGACTTTAAAGACATTACCAAGCATCTGCAGGCCGACTTGAAGCGCTTCTCTCCTTTCGGTCCATGTAACCAGAAACCTATTTTCTGCACCAACCGGGTATATGATTATGGTACCAGCAAGGTGGTGGGCAGAGAACAGGAACACATCAAGTTGGAACTGGTAGACTCAAAATCGAGCACGGTCTTAAACGGCATCGCTTTCGGTCAGAGTGCAGCTGCCCGCTACATCAAGAGTAAGCGAAGTTTCGACATAGCCTTCACCATAGAAGAGAATATTTTTAAGAAAAACCAAGTTCAACTTCAGATAGAAGACATCCGTCCAAACGAAGGATGAGGTACTTAGCCCTATGCATGGATTAGGCACTGATTACTCGGATTACACGGATTTGTAGAGCAAATCCGTCAGGACGAAAAAGCATCGAAATCTGCAAGGGCAAAAGTTTCAAAAAATGGCAGATAAATATCAAGAAATACTACATACATATTGGGGGTATCCTGACTTTCGCGGCATACAACGAGACATCATCGAGAGTATAGCCCGAGGTAAGGATACCCTCGGTCTTATGCCTACAGGTGGCGGTAAATCCATCACCTTCCAGGTTCCAGCCCTTGCCCAAAAGGGCGTCTGCATTGTGGTAACTCCACTCATTGCGCTGATGAAGGATCAGGTACAGCATCTCAAAGCCCGCAACATCCTGGCTGAAGCCATCTACACAGGATTGTCGCGCCAAGAGATTCTCCGAATATTGGAAAATTGTATTTTCGGTGAAATCAAGTTTCTGTATGTTTCACCAGAACGTCTTTCTTCAGAATTGTTCCAAACTAAATTGCGCCACATTCCGGTGAGTTTCATCACGGTAGATGAAGCTCACTGCATCAGCCAGTGGGGTTACGATTTCCGCCCGTCTTATCTCGAAATTGCAAAAATAAGAGATATGAAGCCCGGTGTACCAGTCCTTGCTCTTACAGCTACGGCCACTCCCGATGTAGTAGAAGATATCCAGAACCAGCTTCACTTCAAGAAGCAAAACGTATTTAAAATGAGTTTTGCCCGCAAGAATCTTGCCTATGTGGTGCGCACCACCAACGACAAGTTGACCGAAATGGTTCATATCCTACAGTGTACCCAAGGCTCAGCAATCATTTATGCGAGAAGCCGAAAACGAACCAAGGAGATGGCAGAACTTCTGAACAAACAAGGTATTTCTGCTACATTTTACCATGCCGGACTGGATTCCGACGTGAAGGATATCCGACAGAAAAACTGGCAAAATGACGAGATAAGGGTAATGGTAGCAACCAATGCTTTCGGCATGGGAATAGACAAGTCAGATGTGAGAATGGTAATTCATATAGATTGTCCAGACTCACTGGAAGCCTATTTTCAAGAGGCGGGACGAGGCGGAAGAGACGGCGAAAAGGCTTATGCTGTGCTGCTCTACAACCAGAGCGATGAAAACAAACTCATGAAACGCATAGACGAAACTTTCCCAGACAAAGAATTCATCAAAGACGTTTACGAGCATCTTGCTTACTTTTTCCAGGTGGCAGTTGGAAGCGGAATGGGACAGACTTTCATGTTCGAGATAGAGAAGTTCTGCTTCACCTACAAGTACTTCCCTACTCGCGTAGACTCGGCTCTGCGCATTCTGGAGCGCTCAGGCTATATCCACTACGAGGACAATCCTGACGGAAAAGCAAGAATCAGATTTAACATCAGCCGAAATGATCTCTATCTGCTAGAGAATGTTTCGGAGAAGGAAGAGTCTGTTATTACGGGGCTTCTGCGTAATTACGGCGGTCTGTTTACCGACTATGTTTACATTGATGAGTCGCTGATAGAGCGTGTAAGCGAACTAAACCGTCAGCAGGTATACATGATTCTGAAAAATCTGAGTGCCCGCCACATCATCGACTTCATTCCCCGCCGCAAGACACCTTATATCAGCTACACGCGTCCTAGGGAAGATGGTTTCAGAGTTATCATCCCTGAGGAGGTATGGGAGGTACGCAAGGAGCAGTTTACCGCCCACATCAAGAGTATCATCAATTATGCCAAGAACGACACCATCTGCCGTTCGCGCCAGCTTCTGAGTTATTTTGGCGAAAAAACGAAAATGAAGGACGACTGCGGGATATGTGATGTCTGCATAGACCACAAAATACCCCAGAAGCAAACTATTATATCAGAAATTCTAGACTTGCTGAAAGACGGAAAGCCACATGACATTACAGAACTAAACCAACTGAAATATGATTCAGAAGATATGGCTGCAGTTCTTGAAGAAATGGTTGTGGAGAATATGATGAATGTTGAGGAAGATAAAATCCGGCTTGAACCGAAACCGGAAATGAAGCCCTAATATCTTATAAGTCCTGAAGAAGTAAAAGCTTTTCAGAAGAGAGATGCTTTTGCCTTTTCAGGGCTTTTTGTATATGCCAGCATTGGGATTTCGCATACGCCAGCAGCGAGATTTATATATGCCAGCAACTTATACCCCCATATAAACATGAAAAAAGGGAACGACACCTCTCGGGCCATTCCCTTTTCAACATTATGTACGAGAAAAAAATTAGTTATTCTCAGGGCGAAGTTTACGAACTGTAACACCAGCCTGCCACATTTCCTTGTTGCGCATAGCCTCGAGTTCAGCGTTCAACTTCTCGCGGTAATCAGCCTGAGAGTTCTTGTCGATAGAAATCTGAGCCTCGTTACCAGTCTTTACAGAGTAGTACAACCACTCCATTACAGGCTTGATAGCCTCACGGAAACGAGGAGCCCAGTCAAGAGCACCACGCTGAGCTGTTGTTGAACAGTTAGCATACATCCAATCCATACCCTTAGCACCGAAGAGAGGGCCAAGGCTCTGTGTGAGCTCCTCAACAGTCTCGTTGAAAGCCTCAGATGGTGAGTGACCATTCTCGCGGAGCACGTCATACTGTGCCTCCAACAATCCCTCAATTGCACCCATCAATGAGCCACGCTCACCTGTGAGGTCAGAAGTAGCCTCACGCTGGAATGTTGTCTTGAACAAATAACCGGCACCGATACCGATACCGAAGGCAATAGTCTTCTCCTCTGCCTTGCCAGATGCATCCTGGTATACAGCGTAAGAGCAGTTCAAACCACGACCCTCGCAGAACATAGTGCGGAGAGAAGTACCAGAACCCTTAGGAGCAACCATGATTACATCAATATCCTTTGGTGGAACAACGCCTGTGCGGTCGCTCCAGTTGATAGCGAAACCATGTGAATAATACAAAGTCTTACCTGCTGTGAGGTGTGGCTTAATCTTTGGCCAGCATGCAATCTGACCGGCATCAGAAAGCAACATACAGATGATAGTACCCTTTTCAGCAGCTTCCTCGATAGAGAACAATGTCTTACCAGGAACCCAACCATCCTTCAGACACTTCTCGTAGGTCTTACCCTGACGCTGTCCGACGATGACGTTGAAACCATTATCGCGAAGGTTACAAGCCTGACCAGGACCCTGGATACCATAACCGATAACTGCGATTGTTTCGTTCTTCAATACTTCACGTGCTTTCTCCAATGAAAATTCATGACTGGTGACAACAGTTTCCATTACGCCACCGAAATTCATTTCTGCCATAATTTTTATTTTTTTGTGCGGCTTGCCGTTTGTGGAGCCGCGGGTTATACTTGTCCATACGGATGCGAGCTGTATTCTTATCCAAAGAGAGCCTGTTTGATCCGTCCACCCCCTATCCAAGAAGGCGGCTCTGGGTTTATTTTTATTTTCTGAGTGCAAAGGTAAGCAAATAAAATGAAACTACCAAATTTTTCTTTCAATTTTTAATAAATTTAGCCTTACTTCTTACAACTTCCACCTCATTTGCGTCATTTTTGCCGTTTTTTGTTATCTTTATGCAGTATTCTTGCATTTTTTCTGCCTCACTTGTTTCTTCCAAATAGAAATGAAGTTGGTCTCCCTGGTGACTTTCTGCTACGTAAGCTATCTCAAATCTTTGCAAAAAGTGATTTTTGTAATAATCCAGATCAAAGAGGTCGAGGATATGTTCGATGTATTTTACCGAGTTGATGTGCCCGTTAACATCTACATCATGATAATAGGTGTCAATGGTTCTCACCAGCTTGGCATCCTTGCCCATTTTCACTCTCGAACTTGCCTGGATAGGACAAGGTTTTTCCGAATCAATATATTCTTTGATAAGCCCGTCGTGAATTTCAAAAATATCAACAGGCTGTCGGGTTTCCGTATCAATCATTGCCCACACACTCTTGCCGTAACCGTAAACCTTGGCTTCTTCGGATGATGATGCCTTCCCGCAAATTTTGAAATCTCGGGATGTGAAATATTTCATGGCACTCTCGCACCAGGTTTCTACCACAAAGCGGTCGTAAGACTTCGGCATCTCTGTCATCTCAATGGCCAGTCGGCTGAGAACCCATGTCTTGTGTAGGGGCATGAGGTAGTTCATGCCGAACCCGCGGTCGTTGCTGTGAAAATCGGCAGCATTGAGCAGATGATTTCCGAGATGCCCCATAAAGAGGTGGCTGCTGAAATCGCAGTGGAAAGGCTCCGATAGGAATTCGTAACGCCCTACCTTATCTAATATTTTCTGTTCCATAATATCTGTCTCGTCCTTTTATCTTGTTGTTTGTCTTGTTGTTTTAAACCGAAAAAGCCCCCTGCTCCGCTAGTTTGAAGCCAGGGGAACAAAGGGCATCAAAATATGAAAGAAATCTAATCTTCTGAATTCTGCTTGAGATAATCAGAGATGGGTTCATCAAAACTTCTCGTAACAGCGATTCTGCCGCTTCGGGTATACTGAAGCAGGCAGTTGTAGCTGTTGAGCTGCTGGAAGAGGTCGGCGATGTCTTCGGTAAGTCCTGCCAGGAGCACGGTGCTGTAGGTAGGATTCACCTCCATCATGCGGGCATCATGCTTGCGGATGGTGCGCGAAACCTCTGGATTTTCTAGCAATACCGGAGTGGAAATCTTGAAGAGAGCCACTTCATGGATGAAGATTTGGTCGTCGGTGTAGTAATCGCTCTTCACCACGTCAATCTTCTTCTCTATTGCCTTGTTGATTTTCTCAATCTGCTCTTCATCACTCCAAACCGTGATGGTATACTTGTGTATATTCTTGATACTGCTGGCCGAAACATTCAAGCTCTCGATATTTACCTGTCTGCGAGTAAACACGGCAGTAATCTGATTCAGGATACCGGCAATGTTTTCTGAGTAAACAAGCAATGTATATAATTTCTTTTCGTTGTTATTCTCCATTTTTCCAAATTTTAAAATAATCGGTTACTTTTCGGAGTCTTTCCTTTTCGGAGGATGCTCCCTCATGAAGGAATTTACACCTTATTATATATAGCCGAAAGCTTTTAATAATTCAACTCGAGTTGCATCTCATCTACACTCTTGCCCGGCAGCGTCATCGGAACGATGTCTTCATTCTCCTTGATGGCGCACTCCAACAGGTAAGGACCCTTGGTGCTGATCATCTTCTCCACCTTAGCCTGAAGGTCCTTGCGGTCTATTACCACATCGTATGGTATGCCGTAGGCCTTGGCAATCTCTGCATAATGAGGATTCATCATGTGGGTGAAGGAGTGACGGCCGCCGAACATCAAGTCTTGCCACTGGCGAACGTTGCCCAGATAGTTGTTGTTCAGCAGAATCATCTTTACCGGTGCCTGCTGCTCCATGATGGTGCCCAGTTCCTGGATGTTCATCTGGAAACCGCCGTCGCCGAAGAAACAGCAGATGGTGCGGTCGGGAGCTCCGAAGGTGGCACCGATGGCTGCCGGAAGGCCGAAGCCCATGGTTCCGAAACCACCACTGGTTACGATACTCAGCTTCTTGGTAAACTTGAAGTAGCGGCTACTGATCATCTGGTTCTGACCTACGTCGTTTACGAGAACTGCTTCATTATGAGTAGCTTCCGTTACCACGCTGGTCACCTCGCCCATAAGCAGCGGTCCCTCTGTAGGGTGGATATCCTTCTCTATTACCTTTTCCTGTTCCTGCTGGCGGTATTCCTCGAAGGAATCTCTCCACTCGCGGTGAACATTCTTGTTCAGCAGACGGGTAATGGCTGGCAGACTCTGCTTGCAGTCGCCCACCACAGCCACATCTGTCTTGATAACCTTATCAATCTCAGCCTTGTCAATGTCCAGGTGGATAATCTTTGCCTGAGGAGCATACTTAGAAGGCACGCCTGTGATACGGTCGCTGAAACGCATACCAATGGCGATGAGCACATCACACTCCTGGGTCTTCATGTTGGTAGCATAAGAACCGTGCATGCCGAGCATACCCATGTTGAGCGGGTGGTTGCTAGGCAGGGCAGAAAGGCCGAGCAGGGTTCTGCCGGCAGGGATATCTGCCTTCTCGAGGAATTCGATGAGTTCATTATGTGCACCGCCAAGCTCTACTCCATGACCCACGAGGGCGAATGGTTTCTTGGCATTGTTGATGAGTTCGGCAGCTTCAGCCACCGCCTTTTCATCTATCGTAGGATAAGGGTTGTAAGATGTAACCTTCTCACATTTCACTGGTTCCCACTCGCATGTAGCCACCTGCGCATTCTTTGTAAAGTCGAGCACCACAGGTCCCGGACGTCCGCTGCGGGCGATGTAGAAAGCACGGCTCACAGCCCATGCCACATCCTCGGCACGGCGTATCTGGTAAGACCACTTGGAGATTGGCTGGGTAACACCCACGAGGTCTACCTCCTGGAAGGCATCGGTACCCAGGGCACCTACGCCTACCTGTCCGGCGATGACTACGATTGGTGTAGAATCCATCATGGCATCAGCGATGCCGGTCAATGTATTTGTAGCTCCAGGACCACTAGTGACAAGAGTGACGCCCACTTCGCCGCTGACTCGGGCATAACCCTGTGCAGCGTGAGCAGCAGCCTGCTCGTGACGTACCAAGATGTGGTCAAACATCTTCTTTTCACCTCTCGTGTAACCGTACAGTGCATCAAACACTGGCATGATGCTGCCGCCCGGATATCCGAAGATGGTTTTAACATCCTCGTTTTTCAGGGAGCGCATCAGAGCTTCGGCTCCTGTTATTACTTCTTTTGCCATTTATATGTTATTATTCTGAATAATTCAAAAACTTTTCTTTTCTCAAAGACTCTAAAAACTGTCTTTTCAAAGACTCTCGAAGATTAGTCGATGATTCTCACACCGCCCTTATCTGCCGAACTTACGCTCTGGGCATAAGCGCGCAGTGCCTTGCTAACCACGCGGTTGCGCTTCAGCGGCTGCTGTGTGCGTGCTGCGAGTTCCTCGTCAGAGAGCTTCACATTGATGGAGCGGCTAGGGATATCAATGACGATGATGTCGCCATCCTTAATCTTGCCGATGTTACCACCTGCTGCAGCCTCAGGACTGATGTGACCGATACTCAAGCCTGATGTACCGCCAGAGAAGCGGCCGTCGGTGATGAGGGCACATTCCTTGCCCAGGTGACGGCTCTTGATGTAAGAGGTTGGGTAGAGCATCTCCTGCATGCCAGGGCCACCCTTCGGACCCTCGTGGGTGATGACTACGCAGTCGCCTGAGTTAACCTTTCCGCCGAGGATGCCTTCGCATGCATCTTCCTGAGAATCAAAGCATACGGCTGGACCCTCAAAATGCCAGAGCACTGGGTCTACTCCGGCTGTCTTCACTACGCAACCATTCTGGGCGATGTTACCGAAGAGCACTGCCAGTCCGCCATCCTTGGTGTAGGCATGCTCGAGGTCGCGGATACAACCCTCGGCGCGGTCGGTGTCGAGACTCTCCCACTGAGCATCCTGGCTACCCATCTGGGTAGAGAACTTTCTGCCCGGTGCTGAATGGTAGATTCTGTCAGCCTCGGCATCAATCTCTGTGCCGGTAATGTCGTATTTCTTCATCTGCTCATCGAGTGTCTTGCCGTCAACACGCTTTACGGTGCCGTTGATCAGACCGCCCTTGTTCAGCTCGTTCAGGATACCGAGGATACCACCTGCGCGGTTGCACTCCTGTACACTGTATTTCTGGGTGTTAGGGCTCAACTTGCAGAGGCAAGGCACCTTGCGGCTCAATTGGTCGATGTCTTCCATCTTGAAGTCTGCGCCAGCTTCCTGAGCTACTGCCAGCAAGTGGAGCACGGTGTTGGTGCTTCCGCCCATGGCGATGTCCAGGGTCATGGCATTGAGGAATGCGTCGCGGGTAGCTATATTGCGTGGCAATACGCTCTCGTCGCCGTCCTCATAATATGCATAAGCGTTCTTAACTATCTGGCGTGCTGCATCTTTAAAAAGTTGGATGCGGTTTTTGTGGGTAGCAAGAATGGTTCCGTTGCCTGGCAAGCTCAGACCGATGGCCTCGGTGAGTGAGTTCATTGAGTTGGCGGTAAACATACCTGAGCAGCTACCGCAACCTGGGCAGGCGCACTGCTCAATCTGCGTCATCTCCTCGTCAGAAACGCTTGTATCAGCACCCTTAATCATAGCTGTAATCAAGTCGGCGTTCTCACCCTTCCAGCGTCCGGCTTCCATAGGTCCACCTGAGCAGAACACGGTAGGAATGTTCAGTCGCATAGATGCCATGAGCATACCTGGGGTTACCTTGTCGCAGTTTGAGATGCAGATCATGGCGTCGGCTTTGTGAGCATTGACCATGTATTCTACAGAGTCGGCAATGATGTCACGGCTTGGGAGGGAATAGAGCATTCCGTCGTGTCCCATTGCGATACCGTCGTCAACGGCGATGGTATTGAATTCGGCTGCGTAGCACCCCATAGCTTCGATTTCCTTCTTGACGATCTGACCGATTTCATGAAGATGGGTATGACCTGGCACAAACTGAGTAAAGCTGTTCACGATAGCAATGATTGGTTTACCAAACTGCTCGTGCTTCATACCTGCAGCTACCCAGAGTGCTCGGGCACCTGCCATTCTTCTGCCTTCAGTGCAGACGCTACTTCTTAATGGATGTTTCATATCTTTTTTTCTTTTATTTCCTTGCTTAAAAGGGCTCTTTCGAGCCCATTTGTTATAATTTGCCTGCAAAGATACAGAGAATTTATGTAATAGCCAACTAATTTCGTATAAAATTTCAGAAAACTTCGTTTTTTTGTTAGAAAAACGAACAAAATGCTTACAATTTATCACGACAGATACTCATTTCTGCTGATTTTGTGCAAAAAAAACAAGAAAGAGCTTATTAACCACACTGAACTCTTATCTTATTAAGATAACCTGACGAAAAAGTATAAAGCGAGGCGGCCAGACATGTAAGAAAGGTAAGAAGAAAAAAAATCCTCCTAAACCGAAGTTTAGGAGGACCTGGTCACAAGACCAAATATCTGAAACTACTTATTTCTTTATTCAGCTGCATTGTTATCATTGAATGTAGCAACACGGTTGAACTCAACCTGCTTGAAGAGCTTGTCAGTAGCACCCATACCCTTAGCCTGAAGACGATTTGCGCTAATCTTGTAAGTCTTAACGAGAATGTTCTTTACAGCATTGGCACGAGCCTCAGAAAGTTTCTGGTTAAGTTCCTTAGAACCCTCTGGAGATGCATAACCCTTAATTTCAACCTTAGCATTTGGATGATTCTTCATATACTGAGCAATCATCTCGATGTTTGGCATCTGGCTACGCTCTACTTTTGACTTACCTACAGTAAACAATACTGTTGGCTGCAAATTGGTAGCAGTAGCTGGCTTTACATACTTAGGAGCCTTCTGGCACTCATTGAGCGCATTCTGGAGATCCTTGATCTGCTTGTCCTTAGCTGCGAGTTCAGAATCCTTGCTATTCAAGTCGTTGCGGAGGTTGTTGATCTGACCATTCAAACCATCAATCTCGTTCTGGTCGCGTGGAGTTACGATAGTGAAGTTGTGAGAGTTGTTAGAACCCTTGAACTTGTAGTTAACACCCACCTTAACCTGGAAAGCAGACTTGTTAACATCAAACTGGCAACCATTGCAAGCACTCTTGTTGTCGTGAAGGAACCAATTCATAGATGGCTCTACATATACCTGCCAAGCCTTGTTTGCGCCAAGGTTGAATGCGAAGTCAACACCTGCGTTAGCTGTGAGGGCATTGAGGTTGCCATTATGAAGGTTGAAAGAGTGGTAACCACCGATGCCTGCCAATGGGATGATTTCGAATTTACGTGGCTCACCCTTGTAACCCAAGAAGAGGTTTGTTGCATTGATAGTACCGATGAACTTACCGCTTGCACCACGAACCAAAGTCTTATGTGTAAAAGGCAGGTTGCGGTTACGAGCATAGAGGTCAGCCTCTACAGCAGCACCCCAAACTGGAGTAAACCACTTTCCGAGACGTACACCTACTGAAGGATTTACGTTCTTGAACCATGCATTGTGAGTAGTCTTTGTAGCAGCTCCAACGTTTACACCAAGATACCAATTGTCAAAGAACTTGCTCTCCTGTGTAGTCTGAGCAGATGCAGATACTGCCATTACGGCAGCAGCAAACATTAATACTAACTTTTTCATTTTCTCTCTAAAATTTGATTTTATATAAATTACTTAAAACTTCATTTTCAGGGTGCAAAATAATAAAAAAAATTATTAACTACCAAATTTTTGGCCATATTTTATGCTGTAAAACATAGAAAATGGAGAAAAAGAACATTTTAATATCCTATTTCTCCATTCTATTTTACTCAAAATGAATAATCTGAGCCATTATTGGTTCTATCCGTTTCTATCAGAAAACATCTTCTGAAGAAAGCTAAAGTTCGAAAACCTGAGCGCTTCTGCCTGCGATGGTTACCTGCTTGTTGCCCAAGCCAGAAACCGAGAGTTTCAGCGTGCGAGGCAAGGCATTAACCACTTTAAGCCAGGTTTTGCCCGATTTAGAATCCTTCACCACACTGGTGCCCACATATTTCTTCAGCGCATCCGGCAGACTGAGCACGGATGAGATGTAGAGGTCACCGGCATGCTGACCGAACATCTTCTGCATCTTGTAGCTCTCGCTCGCGCGTACATTATTATTATCAAAGTAAATCATGTCCGGCTGCCAGTTGCTGTATCCGTCCTTACACAAGAGAGGAGCATAGGATGTCATTTCTACCACATCACCGTTGCGCTCCACATTGCAGAGGTGGATGCCCTCAGCCAGCGCATTGTCTACCGCATTGGCACCGCGAGATGCATATTCGCCCAGATAAACCTTAGGAGCCTTGCGGTCATAATGATCGTAATAATCCTGATGGTTCAGGAACCAGCCCGGCTGCTCATAATAATGCTCGTCTACGGCATCAATCCAGCGCTTGTTTTCGCGAGCAATCTTCCAACCCTCAATATAATCGGAAGACGGGAAGTGGAACGGACCTACGGTACCTACCACCTCGAGCTGAGGATACTTCTGCTTCACTGCCTTGCAGATCATCAGGTAGCGCTGCTCGAAATCGGTAGAGATGAGGTCTTCGTTGCCGATGCCTATCATCTTGAGGTTGAACGGAGCCGGATGACCCGCATCGGCTCTCATCTTAGCCCACTTAGAGGTAGCAGGGTCGCCATTCGCCCATTCAACCAAGTCTAGCACGTCCTGAATATACTGCGGCATCTCGCTCATCGGGATTCCGCCCTGCTGACCAGCCACTCCGCGCTCATCTGCCACAGAGTTCTGACAAGGAACACCTGCCGCCAATACAGGCAACGGCTCGGCTCCCATATCCTCGCACCACTGGAAATACTCATAGAAACCCAGCTGGCGGGTCTGATGGTATCCCCAGATGTTGTAGGCTGGCTTGCGATCTTTCTGCGGACCCACGCTCTCCTTCCAGTGGTAAATGTTCTTGAGCCCCTGACCGTGGAGCATGCAGCCGCCCGGGAAGCGCACGAAGCGAGGCTTCAGGTCGGCAATGGCCTCGGCAAGGTCTTTACGCAGTCCATGACCCTTGTAAGTATTTTGTGGTTTGAGACTTACCAAGTCTACCGCCACTTTCGGCTCGCCCTTAGGCAAGATGGCGAACCGGATGTTCTTGCCCAGTTTGCCCTCCTTGGTGGTAGCTTCGCTGGCGAGTTCGCCCTCATATTTATCGGTCACGATGAGCTGCGCCTTATATTCCTTCCAGTCTGCGCCCTGCACCTTAATCTTGGTCTGGCATACCGGCAATCCCTCCTGGTTTACAAGCGCCAGGGTGAGGTCTTTCTTCTTGGCATCGATGCAGCGGGCGTGCAGGCTCACCTCGTAGATGGCTGGCTGATGCTTACCCTCCTTGCCCTCAACGGCAGCTCCGCGACGTATGGCGATGCCGTCCCAACCTATATTATAAATAGGTGTAGCGCCCAGAACGGCATAATGGGCATTGTTCTGGCTCACCCCGTTTTCGGTGGCGATGCCCTCTTTCTCTACCCCCACCCATGCCGTGGTGGCATTCCACTGGTGGCGGTGGTCTTCCTTGTTATACTCAAAGTCGCCGTTCTGCAACATTTCTGCAGAGAGTCCTCCGTCGGCAGCGCGGCTGATGTCTTCGAAGAAGATACCCATCAGCTTGTTGGAGATGCGGTGGGATTTCTGTGGATTGATACTGAGGTTGGCAGGGATTTCCGAATCTTTCGGCAGGTCGATGTGGTTGTCCTTGGCATAAGCTGCGAGGTCGGCATCGGTCTTCGGCATCGGCTGGGCGTTGAGTTTTGCCTCTTCAGAGAGGGCGTGGAACCAGGAACGGATGTAGTTGAGATGCACGGACGGCACCTCGAAATCGCAGCCCTGGAAGAGTTTTCCGCCTATGGTTGCGGTGTCGCGCTGCCAGAGTATCTCATCGGCAGAAGCTTCCAGCGTATCTTCCTTAAAGGTACGGAAATCGTTGCTTGCCTGTACGTATCGCTTGCCTTTGGATGTCTTGAGATAGATGTCGAAGTTGCCGTCATCCATCTGATAGGCAGCCACATCCTTCACGCCCTTTTCGCGGATGATGGGATAATCCTGCGGGCGCCAGATGATGAGGTCTTCAGAATAGGCTACGGCAAACTGCGGTGCATGCTGGTTCACGCTCCAAAGTGCGCGCCATGTGCCGTCTTTAGCTTTTACCACGAAGGGGTTATACATCTTCTTTTCAGCTCCCCACGGACCGTAGTCGCTGGCGCTGAGCTGTCCTACATCCACCCAACGCTCATCGTCGGTGAAATAAGCCAGATGCAAGCCCTGATTGGGTGCTGGCGAATAGATGAATATCTGGCAGATGGAGTCCTTGCCCTGTATGGTGTATGCAGGGGCATCCTTGTCTATTTGCTTCTGCATCTGCTGACTGCTGACTGCCTGACTGGCACTGGCAGCTGCCACGAGCAGCGCTGATGTAAATATGTACTTTAGTTTTATCATGTTTCTATATTTTTAGATTAATATTGTTTGTTCATTTTACACTATTTCTCTCGGCTTGATAAAAAGGCAGAGTGCATCACTGCACCCTGCCCCACAAATTAGAGAGTTATAAAAAATCAAGTATGCAGTGACTTAAGCACTGCTTCTTTCTGAAATAATTATCTTCTTTCTAGCTGTAATATTCCTTCTTGCCGGCAGCCAGCGTATTCTTCATCAGCGAACAGATGGTCATCGGACCAACGCCTCCCGGAACAGGAGTGATGAAAGAGCACTTCTCTGCCACCTCGTCGAATTTCACATCACCGTTCAGGCGGAAACCACTTTTCTTCGTAGCATCAGGCACGCGGGTGGTACCCACATCAATGACTACGGCTCCCGGCTTCACCATATCGGCTGTCACGAAATCAGGACGGCCTATGGCTGCGATGATGATATCTGCCTCCTGACACTCTTTCTTCAAATTCTTGGAATGGGAGTGGCATACGGTGACGGTAGCATCGCCATACTGCTTCTGCATCATCAGCTGAGCCATTGGCTTGCCTACGATGTTGCTTCTGCCCAGAATGACGCATTTCTTGCCACTGGTCTCAATATTGTAATGCTGCAGCAGGGTGAGGATACCGAGCGGAGTGGCAGAGATGAAACAAGGCATGCCGAGCGACATTCTGCCCACGTTTACTGGGTGGAATCCGTCTACATCCTTGCGGTAATCTATTGCCATGGTCACCTTCTGCTCATCGATGTGCTTAGGCAGAGGAAGCTGAACGATGAATCCGTCAACATCATCATCCTGGTTCAGCTTGTCTACACACTGCAGGAGCTCTTCTTCGGTAACATCCTCCTCATAACGGATGAGGGTCGACTTGAATCCACACTTCTCGCAGGCCAGCACCTTGTTCTTCACATAGGTTTCGCTGCCTCCGTCGTGCCCTACGAGCACGGCTACCAGGTGTGGCTGCTTGCCACCGGCGGCTACAATCTGTGCCACCTCCTGGGCTATCTGTTCCTTGATGGCGGCTGCCGTCGCCTTTCCGTCGATTAACGTCATTCTTTCTTTAGTTTATAATTTATAATTTATAGTTTATAGGTCATTCTTGCTTTATGGGCATTCTTGCCTATCGCAAGTTTGCTATACGGCAAAGCCGCTATAAACTATTAACTATCAACTGATTTACATTCCCGGCATCTTAGGCATGCCTGGCATACCCTTCATGCGGCTCATCATCTGCGCCATTTTGTTGCCGGTCATCATCTGCATCATCTTTCGGGTCTGGTCAAACTGCTTGATGAGTTTGTTCACCTCCTGGATGTTGGTGCCCGAACCCTTAGCGATGCGCTGGCGGCGTGATGTGTTGAGGATGGCTGGATTGGTGCGCTCCTTAGGAGTCATACTCTGGATAATGGCCTCTACGCCCTTGAATGCATCCTCTGGGATATCTACGTCGCGGATGGCCTTGCCCACGCCCGGAATCATCGCTGCCAGATCCTTGATGTTACCCATCTTCTTAATCTGCTGGATCTGGTTGTAGAAATCGTTGAAGTCGAACTGGTTCTTTCTGATTTTCTTCTCCAGTTTCTTAGCCTCTTCCAGGTCGAACTGCTCCTGTGCGCGCTCTACGAGGGATACCACGTCACCCATGCCGAGGATTCGGTCTGCCATACGAGCTGGGTGGAACACGTCAATGGCGTCCATCTTCTCGCCGGTACCTATAAACTTGATTGGCTTGGTTACCACGGTACGGATACTGAGGGCAGCACCACCACGGGTATCACCATCGAGCTTGGTGAGAACAACGCCGTTGAAGTCGAGACGATCATTAAATTCCTTGGCTGTGTTTACGGCATCCTGACCGGTCATGGAGTCAACCACGAAGAGGGTTTCGTCTGGACGGAGATGATTCTTGAGATTGCTGATCTCGTTCATCATCTGCTCATCAATGGCGAGACGTCCGGCTGTATCGACGATTACCACATCGTTGCCGTTGGTCTTAGCCTGCTGGATAGCATGGTCGGCGATACTGAGCACATCCTTGTTCTCTGGCTCGCTGTATACAGGAACACCCACCTGCTCACCCACTACATGGAGCTGCTGGATAGCTGCCGGACGGTAAACGTCGCAGGCCACGAGCAATGGCTTCTTGCCTTTCTTGGTTTTGAGCATATTGGCAAGCTTGCCACTGAAGGTAGTCTTACCCGAACCCTGCAGACCGCTCATGAGGATGACGGCCGGATGACTTTCGAGCTTCAATGGGGCTTCTTCGCCGCCCATGAGTTCTTCCAGTTCATCGTGCACCAACTTGATCATCAACTGTCCCGGCTTTACGGCAGTAAGTACATTCATGCCGAGTGCTTTCTCCTTCACCTTGTTGGTGAATTCCTTAGCCACTTTATAGTTTACGTCGGCGTCGAGGAGTGCACGGCGCACATCCTTCATGGTTTCCGCCACGTTGATTTCTGTAATTTTTCCCTCGCCCTTCAAGATTTTGAACGAGCGTTCCAGTCTATCACTTAAATTTTCAAACATTTTTCTTTCTTTATATTTTTGGCTACAAAGATACGACTTTTTTTCGAGAAAGCCAACTTGTTTATGCTTTTTTTTATCCCGTCGGCTAAAATAGCTGTCGCTCTGCCTTTCCCGAGTTCATTTCTTCAGTTTTCTCTTGTGCTTATTTTTCTAGATTCTCCTTCTTTTTCGATTTTGATTCAGCATCAGAAGTTGCTTTTTTCTCTTCTGTAGCCATTTCAGAAGGAGGATCTTTCTTAAAAGCCGAGACATCATACGGATTAGTCAATTCATACTTTTTCCCCGTTGCTTTTTCATAAGCAGCTACCACAGGATCCTTATGTTCCATTTTTTCAAATACCTTTTTAGCCTGTTGCAGATGCTTCTTATCACGTTTACCCTGTTTATCCATCCAGCCGAAAGCATCAAACCCGATGCCAGCAGATGAAGTTGGCATAGAGTTTATCCTCTCCTGAATATCCTCTTCCATATTTTTGATGCCTTCCTGATTCTTGCCCCAAACTGTCACTTCGCCTAATTGTTTGGCATCCGGCAAGAGAAACAGAGTATCCGGCAGTTCCTTGTACCGGATAGTTGCCTTCATAAAACCAGGTTTCGATACGGTTGCTGAATCAAACTGATAGCGCATCGTCCAATAGCCCCGATAATCTGTTCTTGCCCAATGATTGTTATTGGTATGAATAAGTGCTTCACGAATAGGCACATGATTTTCTGCCGATGCGATGACACAGGTTTTCTGCGCATAGGCTACCTGCCCTAACATGGCAAGCAATACTGTTAAAATCAATATGATACGCTTCATGCTTTTTCTCTGATTTATATCTTTTCTTTGTACCAGACAAATTACTTCTTCTTATTAATATGAATCTGATACAAAAGTAATGATTAAATCTGATACTTCATTAAATTCCCCAAGAAGTTTAAGTTCATTTAAAGAGTAATGTAAAAAAATTAAGCGTCTATAACAGTTGGTCTATTTATATAGTATCATTCAAAGGTATATAGTATCATTCAAAGGAAAGATATGGTGTTTTCAACACTAAGAAATATTTTTATAAGTAAAAGCATATAGCCTTTAGAGTTCTTGCATATAGTCTTTTTAGTCAAAACACATAGTTTCCCAAGTCAAAACACATAGCTTCCCAGATATTACCACTAGGCTCAGCAGCTCTGCCGAGCCTAGTCAGCAGCTCTGCCGACTGCAGTCAGCACATCTGCCGAGCCTAGTGACAAATCCCAGTAAAAGCAATTCCGTTACTGCAGAAATAATTCACTTAATTCTATTGAGTTCATTTCATTATTCTACTATTCCACGTTGCTCGATTCTCTTAGCCTCTTCAAGAAGCTTGATGGCATCTACATACTGAGCGATGCCCTGAGCCACCTCCTTGGCAGCCTTCATTGCCAGGACTACAGTCTGCGGACGGTGTACCACATCACCTCCGGCAAACACACCGCGACGGGTGGTCATACCGAACGGACGTTCAACAACTTTTACATATCCCTTCTCATCCACCTCGATTCCGGCAGTGGTAGAAACGATACGGTTGGCAGGTCTTGAACCGATGGCGAGATAGATTCTGTCGAATTTTTCTACCCTTTCACCCTCAGGAGTGTTCAGCACACAACTTCCCAGACGGCCGTTTTTGCCCTTCAGAAAGGCCTCGACGGTAGTTTTCCACTCAAATTTCACGCCTTCCTTCACAGCATCTTCATATTCGCTCTGGATGGCAGGCATCTCTTCCTGGGTCTTACGATACAGCACGGTAACGTCGGCACCCAGACGGATAGCAGTACGGGCAGCATCCATGGCCACGTTTCCGCCGCCAATGACACCCACCTTCTCACCGTCGCGCAGCGGAACCATGTCGCGGGTTAAAGCGCCTTCGTTATAGGCATTCACGTTATGCAGAAAGTATGTACTCTGGCTCACACCGTGGAGCTTTGAGCCCGGTGTAGAGTCCATGTTCTGAGGCACGTTGGTACCTGTGCCCATAAAGATGGCGTCGTAGCCTGCACGGAACAGACTATCGATGGTTACATTGTTCTCGCCCACCATGCAGTTGGTGATAAACTGCACGCCGAGGGCAGCAATTTTTTCCACCTCAGCACGTACCACCGTCTTAGGCAAGCGATACTCCGGAATACCGTACATCAGCACGCCTCCCGGCTCAGCCTGGCCCTCGAAAATGGTAACGTTGAAGCCCTGGCGCGCCAGATCGCCGGCTACGGTCAAGCCCGCAGGACCCGAACCGATAACTGCCACGCGGCCACGTGTTTTCTGTGGCAACATCTCGCGCGAGAGGTTCATCTTGGTATCAAAATCGGCAATAAACTGCTCGAGCTTGCCTATCTGTACCGGTTTTCCCTTCTTTCCGAGCACGCAGCTGCCCTGACACTGTTTCTCATGAGGGCATACACGGCCACAGATGGCCGGCAGGTTGCTCTTGGCATTGATGATGCTCATCGCCGCACCCATGTTACCCATAGAGAGTTCGTGTACGAAATCAGGAATGTCGTTACCAATCGGGCATCCCTTCTTGCACTGCGGAATCTTGCAGTGGAGGCAGCGTTTAGCCTCCTCAATGGCCTCGCGGGTAGAAAAACCCTCGTTCACTACCTGGAAGGCAGCAGCATCCGCCTGCTGTTCTGTTGTATCAGCCTGCTTAGCATCATCATTCTGCTTAGCTGCTGTTTCTGTTGTATTCTGCTCAGGGGCCTGCGCCTCTGCAGCGTTCTTCATATTCTTTGTTTCTTTCTGTTCGCTCATAATAGAACTGCTCTCCTTTTTACTGATTCTACAATCTGGTTATTGATTCTACAATCTTTTTTACTGATTCTACAATCTATCCTTTGATTTGTGGGTGCAAAGGTACAAATAATATTTCAGAAATCGTCCCTATCTCCTTACATATTTTCATTTTGCCCCCTTTTTTCCTTATTATCTACCTGCTGGCGCCTTACCAGGGACGCACACCTGCCTAATCACTAATCATTAATCACTAATCACTAATCGGGGTGGTCATTAAGGTCATTGGTCATTAAGCTTTTCCGCTTCCGGCAACACATAAAAAAAGACCCTACATTCACATGCAAGGCCTTTAAACAACTTAAAAAGGTTCTGCATTCACATGCAAAACACCAACAACTGGAGGGGGAACATAATAATAAGGGCTCCCCCATAAATCAACATTTTTATTTTTCTTTAATCTCAATATCTTCCTTCACATGATTACGTATCTTGGTGAGGAAGAGTTTCATACGCTTCGCATCCTTGTGGTCAATGATGTCGATGAGCTCAGCAAGCTCCTCTCTGATCTGTGCCACCTGACCCGATGTGTATGGGTTGAAGAGGATTTCCTGCAGCAGGTAATCATCTTCGTTGAGCACGCCCTTGGCTATCTGCATGTGGCGCTTGAAGGTGGTGCCCGGAGCATCCTGGTGCTTCATCACTGCTGCAAAGGCAAAGGTGCTCACGAAAGGAATACTCAGCGAGTAAGCCACCGTCTGGTCGTGCTCATCAAATGTATACTCATGCAGACTCAACCCCAACTTCTGGTAGAGGTCCTTGAAGAATATCTTGCCCATGTAGTCACCCTCCTTGATGATGACTGCATTCTCCTCTGAAAGCTGGTTCAGATTGGCAAAGGTCGGGCCGAACATAGGGTGCGTGCTCACGAAGCGGAAACCGCTCTTCTCGTAAAACTCCTGCAGTCCGGTCTTTACCGAAGCTATGTCGCTGATAATGCAGTCGTGAGAGAGATGTGGCAACACCTCTTCGAAGGCTGGCAGCGTATATTTTACCGTCACCGCATTGATAACCAGTTCGGGGCGGAACATCTCTATTTCTTCCATCTTGGTGAAGCGGTAACAGTTGTAGGTGAAGCGCAGTCGCTTGGCATCCTTCTCGTAAACCGCCACCTCGTGGTCGAAGCTGAGCAGGTCGATGAAGAAACTTCCCATCTTACCTGCTCCCATAATTAATATTCTCATAGCCAGTATCCTTTACTTCTGGTTTAGGATTTCCAACTGCTGGCGGACACTCTCCTCATGGATGTGCTCGAAAATCTGAGCGGCAAACTCAGGGCTCATGCCGCAGAGGGCTGCCTGGGCTCCACGCTTGTCGAGAATCTCGTTGTAACGGCTGGTCTGAACGATGGTCATGTTGTGCTCCTTCTTGTAGGTACCAATCTCGCGGCAAACGCGCATACGCTTAGCCAGGAGATCCATCAGCTGGTTGTCGCACTCGTCAATCTGACCGCGCAGCTGGTGCAGACCCTCTGTAGAATAATGCTCATCGCGCACTACGAGGAGGCTAAGGATGTAATCCAGCACCTCTGGGGTAACCTGCTGCTTGGCATCGCTCCATGCATCGTCTGGGCTGCAGTGGCTCTCAACGATGAGTCCGTCGAAACCTAAGTCCATTGCCTGCTGGCAGAGAGGGGCGATGAGGTCACGTCGGCCGCCGATGTGGCTAGGGTCGCAGATGATTGGCAACTGTGGTATGCGGCGGTGCAACTCGATAGGAATCTGCCACATAGGAAGGTTGCGGTAAATCTTCTTGTCGAAGCTGGAGAATCCACGGTGGATGGCACCGAGTTTCTTGATGCCTGCCTGGTTGATGCGCTGCAGGGCACCGATCCAAAGCTCAAGGTCTGGGTTTACCGGGTTCTTAACGAGCACAGGCACGTCTACGCCCTGAAGACTGTCGGCAAGTGCCTGCATGGCGAATGGGTTGGCAGAAGTACGTGCGCCTACCCAGAGAATGTCGATTCCATATTTCAGTGCGAGCTCTACATGCTCTGGGGTAGCCACCTCAGTAGCTGTCAGCATGCCTGTTTCTTCCTTCACCTGCTTCATCCAAGGCAAGGCTGTTTCACCGTTACCCTCGAAGCCTCCCGGTTTGGTGCGTGGCTTCCACACACCTGCGCGGAACATGTGGCAACCTTTGGCAGCCAACTGCTTAGCGGTAGTCATAACCTGCTCTTTTGTCTCTGCCGAGCAAGGGCCGGCAATGACGCAAGGGCGTTCCTGATCACTAGGAAAATTCAATGGTTCTAATTCTAATTCCATAGTCGTATATTTTTATTTTTTACTTTTTTCTTTTTTATCTTTAAGATTAAAGCCCGGGGGGACCAGCGATGGAATCGCTGGGAACGGAGGCGGAAAGGAGTTAAGGCTCTTTTTACCTTTCAAAGAGGTTAAGGCTCTTTTTACCTTTTTACCCTTTTACCTTTTTACCTTTCAAAGGCCTTTTACTTTTCAAAAACCTTCTTGATTCTTTCCAGGGCCTCTTTCATCTTCTCATCCTTGGCACAGAGGCTGATACGGATGTAACGCTTGCCGTTGGTTCCGAAGATGAAGCCAGGGGTGATAAAGACGCGAGCCTCATGCAGAATCTTCTCAGTCAGGTCTTCTACATCGGCATATTTCTCAGGTATCTTGCCCCAAAGGAACATGCCTACCTGGTTAGGGTCAAACTGGCAGTCGAGCACCTTCATGATTTCCTCAGCAATGTCGCGGCGGCGGCGGTAGTTCTGGATGTTGTTCTCGCGGTGCCATTCATCCGTGTTGTTAAGCATCGCCTCGGCAGCTGCCAGCTGTATGCCTCGGAAGCTTCCGTTGTCAATGTTGCTCTTCACCTTCAGAATCCATGAGATGAAGGTCTTGTTGCTCGAAATCATCGCCACACGCCAGCCTGGCATGTTGTGGCTCTTGCTCAGAGAATTGAACTCGATGCAGCAGTCCTTAGCTCCCGGCACCTGCATGATGCTCATAGGGTGCTCGTTGAGGATGAGCGAATATGGGTTGTCGTTCACCACCACGATGTTGTGCTTCTGGGCAAAGGCCACCAGCTTTTCGTAGGTTTCGCGCTTTGCCACACCGCCTGTCGGCATGTTAGGATAGTTGGTCCACATCAGTTTTACGTGGCTCAGGTCCATCTTCTCCAGGGCGTCGAAATCGGGCTGCCATCCGTTATCCTCTCTCAGATCGTAGTAGGTAATCTTGGTACCCAGAATCTTGTTGATGGCGGTATAGGTAGGGTATCCCGGGTTCGGGATAAGCACCTCATCGCCAGGGTTGCAGAAAGCGAGCGTTACGTGCAGAATGCCTTCCTTGCTACCTATGAGGGGCTGGATTTCTGTAGCCCAGTCGAGGTCTACATCATACCAGCGCTTATAGAAACCAGCCATTGCTTTGCGCAACTCTGGTATGCCCACCGTAGGCTGATATCCGTGTGCGTTTGGATTGTTGGCTACCTCGCAGAGCTTGTCAATGGTCTGCTTAGAAGGCGGCATGTCTGGACTTCCGATGGCCAGACTGATGATGTCTTTGCCCTCGGCATTAAGCTTAGCCACTTCCTTCAGCTTGCGGCTAAAGTAGTATTCCTGTATTTCCGTTACTCTATTGGCTGGTTGTATCATAATTCTTATTTTCAACTATTAACTGTTAACTATCAACTATTCTTTCTCCTCATATTCTCCCAACACCTTTATTTTCTTCACGAGCGGCGTAATGGCGTCGATGCTCTGGCGGTATCGGGTCAGGTTGTCGAAGGTGAGGTCTACGTAGAAGAGGTATTCCCACTCATGTCCGATGTTTGGCAGCGACTGGATCTTGGTGAGATTGATGTCGTAGAAACTCAGGATGGTGAGCACCTTGGAGAGCGATCCCTTATCGTGAGCCAGACTGAAGACGATGCTCGCCTTGTTGGCCTTTTCGATGGGACGGAGCAGGGCTGCCTTCTGCGGATTGCAGACCACGAGGAATCGGGTGTAGTTGTGCGGATTGTCGTGGATGTCTTCCTGCAGCACCTTCATGCCGTACATGTGGGCGGCGTAAGAAGAGCAGATGGCTGCCCATCCCCTTACCTTGTGCTGGGCGATATAGGCTGCCGAGCCTGCGGTATCTTCTGCCTCCACCGCCTTGAGGTCGGGATGATTGGCTAGGAACTTGCCGCACTGCATGAGGGCTACTGGATGGGAGTGAACCTCCTGCAGGGTGCTCCAGTCGTCTTCTGGCAGACAGCAGATGCTGTGCTCTATATGGAGCTTGTGTTCGCCTACCACGGTGGTTCCGCTCTGCCGGAGCAGTTCGTAATTGTGGAGCAGGCTGCCCGCAATGGTGTTTTCTATGGCGCAGATGCCTACTACAGTAGGGTCGCGCTTGATGTTTTCGAACACCTCTTCGAAGGTAGCACAACAGATGATTTCAATCTGTTCGCCCTCGAAATACTGGTGGGCGGTAATGTCGTGGAAAGATCCCAGCTCTCCTTGAATTGCTATTCTCTTCATGTTTCTTTTATCTTGTCTAATGTTACGAAAAACGGTCCTACTCAATAAGAGCGGGACCGTTTCGATGATTTCAAGAATCTAATATCCTAAGTTGAAATTTACACGCAACTTCCCGCTTTACAATTATTTGCAAAGTAAAAGTAATAGCTAAAAAAGAATGCGTTAAACTTCTTCATTGTCTTTACATTTTATATGTTACTCACTTTTGTTCTTTCCGAGCCCGTTTCTCCTTTATTATATAAGGAACTTATCTGTGCTCAGATTTTCCCGAGTTCTTCTCTACACCTCTTTTATATATAAGGAGCAGGCAGTGCTCAGATTTCGAGTCTCGACTTGCTAAAATCTCAACTCGACTGCAAAAGTAACATTTTTCTTTGATATTGCCAAACAATTTGATATATTTTTCTTCATTTTCCTTATATTTTATGCTAAAAAACATATTTTCGCCCAATTTTTATCATCAGAATACGGAAAAATGCAGAAAAATGTACTCAAAAGCCAGGCGCTAGGGAGAGACGCAAACGCCGGAATCCGTGAGGCAAGCCCCTTCCTTTATCTGCAATGTTCTCTGCCTTCAGCCTTGAATTCTCCTGTCAGCTCCCCTACTTTCTCCGGGTTCAGCTCCAGGTAGCGCTTCATGTCCTTTCCGGCACCATCCTTGTCGCCCAACTGCATCAGCAGATTGCCGCGCTTCAGGAGATTCGCGCTCAGAGAGGCTTTTACAGACGAGTGTTCCGCAGAATCCTTCTGTTCTGCCAATTCTTTCTCCTGCTCTACAATCTGCTGCGTCAGCGTAGCAAGCAACAGAACAGGGTTTATCTGATTCAAATCCATAACCTTATATTTTACGAAAAGTTATTCTGTTGTATATCACGGAGTTAACCAACTTGGCGCCCTAAAACAGGGCGTCAAGGTATGAGCCACTCCTTTTATAATAAGGTGTAATTTACTTGATGGCCCCGATAATCTCAGTCACACTCTTGCATCCGTGAGCATCAAGCCATTCGTTGATTCCATCCTTCACCTTCTTCGTAACCGCAGGATCAATGAAGTTGGCAGTACCAATCTCAATGGCCGTAGCACCGCACATCAGGAACTCAATGGCATCCTTGGCAGAAGAAATGCCGCCCAGACCAACAACCGGAATGTTTACGGCATGAGCCACATCCCAAACCATGCGCAGGGCAACAGGCTTAACGCAAGGACCACTCAAACCACCCGTGCGGATACTCAAGAGAGGCTGGCGCTTCTCAATGTCCACCGCCATACCCATCAGCGTGTTGATGAGCGAAACAGAATCGGCACCCTCAGCCTCCACGGCACGGGCGATGTCGGCAATGCTGGTAACATTAGGCGAAAGCTTCACGATGAGGGTCTTCTTATAAACCTTTCTCACCGCCTTCACCACGCTGGCTGCACCCTCGCAGGTTACACCGAAGGCCATGCCGCCATCCTTCACGTTAGGACAGGAGATGTTCAGCTCTATGGCAGGAATCTTATCCAGCTCGTTGATGCGCGCCGCACACTCGGCATAACTCTCAGGCGAATGTCCGCTCACGTTGACAATCATATTGGTATCAATGTCCTTGATCTGAGGATAAATGTGAGAGCAGAAATACTCCACACCCTTGTTCTGCAAACCTACGCAGTTGAGCATGCCCTGAGGCGTTTCAGCCATACGCGGATAGTCGTTTCCCTCGCGCGGTTCCAGGGTAGTGCCCTTCACGATAATACCGCCAATCTCCTCCAGAGGAACGAAATCGGCAAATTCCAATCCATAGCCGAAAGTACCCGATGCAGTCATCACAGGGTTCTTCAACTCCAAATCCTTTATCTTTACACTTAAATCAGCCATAATCTTCTGTTTTTACTTAAAAATGTTTTTACAAACAAAGACAAGAGAATTCTTCACTCTTCGTTCTTCGTTCTTCACTCAATTAGATTTCCCAAGTAAGTTTCTTGATGTTGATGACAGGTCCATCCTTGCAGACGCACTGGTTACCCTCGGTAGTTTTCTCTACGCAGCAGAGGCAGGCACCCACGCCGCACGCCATCTTGTTCTCGAGAGAAACCTCACACTCCACGCCAGCCTTCTTGGCAAAGCGAGCCACGCTCACCATCATCGGCTTAGGTCCGCAGGTAGAAATCATATCAAACTTCTCGTTCACCAGAACAGAGTGGTTGGTAACGAAACCTACCTCGCCAGCCGAACCATCCTCGGTAGTGATGCATACCTTTCCGATCTTGGCAAACTCATCCAGTTCGAGCAGATCCGTAGCCTTGCGTGCACCCAGCAGGAAGGTAACTTCAGCCCCGAAATCCTTGATGAGTTTTCCGAAATAGAGGAGCGGAGCCACACCTACGCCGCCACCTACGAGCAGATATTTCTGGCTCTTCCCGGTAGGCATGGTGAAGCCGTTGCCGAGAGGCAGCATACAGTTGAGCACATCGCCCTCCTTGAGCTGTCCGAGCTGACGAGTACCGTCGCCCACCATTGCTACGAGCAACCAGAGCTGATTATTTTCACGATCCACGAAATTGATGGAGATAGGACGGCGAAGCATGGTAGTAGGCGAATGGTCTACTCTTACTTCTACGAATTGGCCAGGCAAGATTTCAGGCAAAGGCTTCTCATCGGTAAGCTTAATCAAAACATGCTTATCGCTAAGCGCCTCTACAGAAACCACCTTGAGGTCGAGAACATATTTTTTCATCTTATTGCTAATTTTTAATATGCTTATTATATAATGTACGTATATTATAAAATAGGTACGCGTAGCTTCCGGTTACGCCCACCTACGTTTCTACGATGCAAAGGTACATCAAAAATCCGAATTTACGAAAAGAAAAGAGATATTTTTTCTTTATCGCCGATTCTATGTGATCGTTTTAGGGTTCTCCAATCCCTACTTTATTTCTTAGGAACGAAGGTTTCCCAGGTCTGATCATCGTAGAAAATACGGATTTCGGTAATCTTTCTTTGCGGTTTGTCTACATATTTTACCGTCGCTTGGGCGATATTTTTAGGTGTACGATTTACACCCTGCATTTGAGGCTGGTCAAAGAGCGAGGGAGAAGTAGGGGAGGCTGTGGCTCCTTCGGCTCCAAAATCGAGCACAGGCTCGGCAGAGGCGGCTCCAGAAGGCTGACTGCCCTGCTTCATCCCCTCAGCACCACCGGCTGCTCCATCCGTAATGCCCTGATACATGTCTGCAGCACCCTCTTCGCTGCCACCATGGGAAGCCTGGTTCTGATACATAGGAGGAGTACCGTAGAGTACCCAATAAACGTTTACCTGAGGAAAACTCTTATGGATGCCATCCACTATACTGAGCGATGGATTGGTCTTCCCGTTGAAAATATTGCTCAGCGTAGCGGTCGAGATTCCGATCATCTGAGCGAAGTTTTGCTGAGTGAGGTGTTGGTCCTCCATCAGCTGTCTGATTCTATCTTTCATGCTCTAAAATTTTTAGCGCTCATTTTTCTACTGATACGATGTTTTATTTCCGAACAAGCCACTTTTGGACCCTTTTTCGGTTGATTTTACAAAGATAAAGCAAAAATTTAGAATAACCAAACATTTCTGAATAAATTTAGATTTTTAAACTTTAGGTTTCTATTTATAAATTTGAATTCTACTCACTACAGTGTTCGGTTTTTAGGTTTAGTTTTATAAATATAAACCTATCAATCAAAATATATGACGAACCTTTTCTTTATAGATTTAGGCTAAATCACTGGCTATTCATACCATAAACCACCTAAATAACGGCATATAGAGCGATTTATGCAATGTTTACCCAACACCTATGTAAAAGTCTATGGTTTATAAAACAACTAAAACACATAACTAACTGAGTTTCCGCTACTTATAAATTCAAAATATAGCATGAATATTTATTCATTCATAACCATAAACACCCTGTTTTATCTTTATTTTTGTAAATATAAAACATAAATTCATGTATTTAGTTTTCTTGCATTTATGTTTATAAAACAAAATCACCCATTCTGATTTATGAATTTAAAAACATAAACTTAGGAAATATAAACCTTAACAAATGCAAACGACCGATTTCAGACAACAGGAAATGGCTAATTTTTCCATTTCTAGCGTATTCCAGCCCACCGGCAAGGAAACGGGCAAATTCGCGAGTAATGAAGAGGGCTAATTTATGTAAGTTACTGATAACCAATAAAGTTAAGTCTATTTTCAGGCGAAACCGGAAAATGGGCATCTAGCTCGAAAAATCGCTTAAATCCCCCATTTTCACCCAAAAATCGCCCAAAATGAGCCCAGGTAAACGCTCCAAAAAGAGCTGAAAATCCCCTATTTGGGGCAAATTTATAATGCTAAACGCTAGTTGGCTGCTTTCTGGAAACAGGCGGCAAAGAAGGGCGAAAACGAAAACGAGCTCCTGCCGAGAGAAAACTCTCAGCAGGAGCTCGCCTACTCTCCCCCACCTCGCTCTTCAGCATCAGTGAAGGATAAAAAAGATGAGTTCTTTCATCAGTTCACCCACCGGAGTGGATGGATTATCCAGTCCCTTTATCTTCGCATCCACCTCCTTAAACTTCTCAATAATCGCCATCACTTTCACGCCCGTATAGTTCCTCATTCCTGTAATATAATCGCGCGCCGCCCAAGCTCCGCGCAAATCCAGGAATTTTGCGAGCTCATTTTCGTTCTGCCTGTTGGGTGCATAATAAGCAATCATCAGGTTTTGGAAATAAGTAAAGAGCATCGGGAGAAGCGTGAAGAGAGAACCGCTCTTCGGATTGCTGTCAAAATAATTTATTATCTGATTTGCCTTGAACACATCGCGGCTGATGATGGCACTTCTCAGCTCGAAGGCATTGAAGTCTTTGCTCACCCCTATTTCTCGCTCCACAATCTCCGGAGTAACACGCCGGTCATTCTCAGGAAGAGAAATGAGCAGTTTGTCGAGCTCGGAAGTGAGTCGGTGCAAATCTGCTCCCACATGATCTGCCACCATCTGGGTAGCTTTGGGTTCTATGGTTGCCTTGCGGGTTTTGAGATATGTCTCGATGAAGCCCGGCAGATTTCGGTCGTAGAGCTTTTTGCTTTCAAAAACCACACCAGCCTTGGCAGCGAGGGCAGAAAACTTTTTACGACTGTCGAGCTTGCCGTTTTTATGACAGAAAACAAGGATGGTTGTTTTTACCGGATTTTCGAGGTACTTCTCGAGCGCTTCCAAATTCCGCAAATTCTGAGCCTCTTTCACAACCACCACCCTATACTCCGCCATCATCGGGTAGCCCTTGCACAAATCTGCCACTTGCGCACCCGTAACATCAGCTCCGAAAACCACCGTCTGATTGAAGTCACGCTCCTCGGGCTGGAGCACATTTTCAGAAATGTAGTCGCAGATCTTATCTATATAAAAAGGTTCCTCGCCCATCAGAACATAGACGGGAGAATACTTCCGAGCCTTCAAATCTTTCATGATTGACTCGTAACTTATTGCACTTTTCTTTTCTACCATTGGATTATTTTTTGTAACTTTGCACCCAGCAAACTCGGAGGTGCGGACAAGCATTTGCTCCGCCTCCTGGTTCGCAGTTTTCTGAGGTGCAGTTTTCTGCTGCACTTCGACTGCAAAGTTACAAAAAATAAATTGAACTGCCTATATAAAATAGGTAGTTTTTGAAAAAGAGGTATGGTTAAAAGACCAAAAGAAACCCTATCATAAGACGGGGGAAAGAAACATCATCATATATATAATAAGGTATAGAAAAAATGATTCGCTTAAATTTGCCATCTTTCGACATCAAGGTTTCGGGCTCAAAACAGCATCCCCAGATACTGGATGTGCTGCGCCGGAAGTTCATCACGCTCACTCCCGAAGAGTGGGTGCGCCAGCATTTCGTTCATTTTCTCATCGAGCACAAGGGGTATCCTGCCTCTCTGCTAGCCAACGAAATCCAGCTGAAATGTGGCGACAAGGTGCTGCGCGCCGACAGTGTGCTCTACTCCCGTGAGCTGCAGCCCCGCATGATTATCGAGTACAAAGCACCCCATATTCCCATCACGCAGAAAGTGTTCGACCAGATTTCGGTCTACAATCTTCTGCTCCATGTCGACTTTCTGGTGGTGAGCAACGGGCTGGAGCATTACATCTGCAAGATGGATTATGAAAGTAAAAAATATGTATTTTTAGAGACCATTCCCGATTATTCCGATTTATTGACATTATGAGAGTATCGGGGCCAGTCCAGAAGTTTTTAAACAGAGCTTCCCCCAGCCTTCAAAATTTGCGAATTTCCGCCCAACCGGCCATCCGTTTTAGAATTCGCGAATTTTGGAGGCCTTTTTCTGCCTCCTTTTCCTCTCCCTTTTTGAGTACTCCTTTTCCTCCCATCCTCTTTCTCGCGTTATTTTTTAATAAAAAACCCATTTTCATTTTGTAGTCTCCTCCTTTTATACTATCTTTGCATAAGATAAGCTGCACTCGGCAATTTGAAAGCAAGCTTTCATTGCTCTCGTTTGCATTATCTTTGCAACTAATATATATATATTAAGGTATAGACTGCCTAAAAGAACAGAAAGAAATGGAGAATAAAAAGATAAAAATCGCCGTAGCCGGAACAGGATATGTAGGCCTGAGCATCGCTACCCTGCTGAGCCAGCATCATGAGGTGGTGGCAGTAGACGTGATTCCCGAAAAGGTGGAGCTCATCAACTCGCGCCGCTCGCCTATTCAGGACGAATACATAGAGAAATATCTGGCTGAAAAGGAACTCAACCTCAAAGCCACAACCGATGGAGAAGAAGCCTATAAGGATGCCGACTTCGTAGTGATTGCCACACCAACCAACTATGATCCGGTGAAAAACTACTTCGACACCTCGCACGTAGAAGAAGTCATCCGTCTGGTGATGCAGGTGAATCCCGATGCCATCATGGTCATCAAGAGCACCATCCCGGTAGGCTACACCGAAAGCATTCGCCAGAAAACGGGCAGCAAGAACATCATCTTCGCTCCTGAATTCCTGCGCGAGAGCAAGGCACTCTACGACAACCTCTACCCGAGCCGCATCATCGTGGGCAAGCCGAATGGTGACGAGCGACTGGACCAGGCAGCCCGCACCTTTGCAGAACTGCTGAAAGAGGGAGCCATCAAGCAAGACATAGAAACCCTGTTCATGGGACTTACCGAGGCAGAGGCGGTGAAACTCTTCGCCAACACCTACCTCGCCCTGCGCGTGAGCTACTTCAACGAGTTGGATACCTACGCCGAAATGAAGGGCCTCGACACCAAGGCGATTATCGACGGAGTGGGTCTGGACCCTCGCATCGGCACCTTCTACAACAACCCTTCCTTCGGATACGGCGGCTACTGTCTGCCGAAAGATACCAAGCAGCTGCTCGCCAACTATGCCGATGTGCCTGAGAACCTGATTCAGGCGATTGTGGAGAGCAACCGCACCCGCAAGGATTTCATCGCCGACCGCGTGCTGAACATGGCTGGCTACTACGATTATGCCAACCAGAACAACTTCAGCGAGGAGGAAGAGAAGCCTTGCACCATCGGCGTATACCGCCTCACGATGAAGAGCAACAGCGACAACTTCCGCCAGAGCAGCATACAGGGTGTGATGAAGCGCATCAAGGCAAAGGGCGCGCAGGTCATCATCTACGAACCTACGCTGAAAGACGGAACCACCTTCTTCGGAAGCCGCATCGTAAACAACCTGGATGCCTTCAAGCAGCAGAGCCAGGCCATCATCGCCAACCGGTATGACAAGTGTCTGGATGATGTGGAAGAAAAGGTTTACACCCGCGATATTTTCAGAAGAGACTGATCTGAACTGAAAGTTAATAGTTAAAAGTTAACAGTTGAAAGCTGAAAGCTGAAGACGGAAAATAGGAAAACAATAATATTTATAATAAAGAGAAAAATAAGAAATGGCAAAATTAGTAATCAATTCCTACGAGGAATTTGCATCTCATCTCGGTGAGAAGTTAGGAGAATCAGACTGGTTGCAGATTGATCAGGACCGTATCAACAAGTTCGCAGACGCTACACTCGACCCACAGTGGATCCACGTAGACGTAGAGCGCGCCAAGGTAGAGAGCCCTTACCACAGCACCATTGCTCATGGTTACCTCACCCTCTCAGTACTCCCATACCTCTGGCAGCAGATTATCGAGGTAAACAACCTCAAGATGCTCGTAAACTACGGCATGGACAAGATGAAGTTCGGTCAGCCAGTCATCACCGGTTCACGCGTGCGCCTGGTAGCCACTCTCCACGACATCCAGAACATCCGTGGCATCTGCAAGACCAGCATCAAGTTTGACATCGAAATAGAAGGTCAGCGCAAGCCAGCCCTCTCAGGCATCGCTTCTTTCCTCTACTATTTCAACAACTAAAAGATGGCAGCAGGTAAATGGATTGGTGGTGTGCTCGGTTTCATCACAGCCGGTCCGCTGGGAGCCCTGGCAGGCTATGCCCTCGGTTCCCTCTTTGAGCACGGACTGGATGCGGTAAACCGCGACGGCGACCACCATTACAACAACGCCTACGATGCCTACAGCGGCCAGCAGCACAACGGGCGCCAGGGCTTCGGCAACCAGGGCTACAGCCGCCAGCAGAGCTATGAGGGAGAGCGAAACTCCTTCATGTTCTCGCTGCTGGTGCTCAGCTCCTATATCATCAATGCAGATGGCAAGATTATGCATTCCGAGATGGAGATGGTGCGCCGCTTCCTGCGTCAGAATTTCGGCGAGGCAGCCAAGCAGCAGGGCGAGGAAATCCTCCTCAAACTCTTCGAACAGCAGAAGCAGATGGGCATGCAGCAGTACCGTTCGGTGATACAGGACAGCTGTCATCAGATACGTGCCAACATGATGTATGAACAGCGCCTGCAGTTGCTCAATTTCCTCGTCATGATAGCCCAGGCCGATGGGGTTGTGAATTCTCAGGAGATTCAGGCACTCAAGGAGATGGCCATCCACATGGGTCTTTCTGCCGAGGATGTAGACCAGATGCTGAACCTGGAGAGCGGGGCTTCTTCAGCCGGCAGTCTGGATGATGCCTACCGTGTTCTGGGCATCAGTCCGGATGCATCAAACGATGAGGTGAAGGCCGCATACCGCAAGATGGCGCTCAAGCATCACCCTGACAAGGTAGCAGCCCTAGGCGAAGATGTGCGCCGTGCAGCCGAGAAGAAATTTCAGGAAATCAACGACGCCAAAGACCGCATTTACAAAGCTAGAGGACTCTAGGTTCCAGATTAGGATTAAAGGAGTTAAGACTGATTGTCCTAGCTGCCTGAAAACGAAAAAGATAAAGGCTCGCCAATCAATTTTGGCGAGCCTTTATTGTATCTTATCGTATCTTTATCAGAAGATTATCATCCGAAAAGAGCGGAGAGAGGAGGCAGATTAATCCTCACCCTCAGTCTTTCTTCTGCGGATAGCGCGCTTGCGCTTTGGCTTCTCCTCAGTCTTAGGAGACTCAATCTTAACACCAGCCAATTCTGGGTCGATGAGGATACGGCCACAATACTCACAAGGGATAATCTTCTTGTGCATCTTGATATCGAGCTGGCGCTGAGGTGGAATCTTGTTGAAGCAACCGCCACATGCATCACGCTGCACGTAAACGATACCCAAACCGTTGCGGGCACCATTACGGATGCGCTTGAAGCTCTGGAGCAAACGTGGCTCAATCTTCTTCTCGAGCTCGAATGCCTTCTCCTTCAAATTCTCCTCTTCCTCACGGGTCTCAGCCATGATAGACTCGAGCTCAGAACGCTTCATTACCAAGCCCTTCTCGCGGTCTGCCTTCTGGTCCTCAGCCTTGTGAAGGTCGTACAGGCGCTCGTTGATTGTCTGCTGCGCCTCGCGGATTTTCTTGCTGCAAAGTTCGATTTCCAGCTCCTGGAACTCGATTTCCTTGCTCAAAGTATCATACTCGCGGTTGTTGCTAACCATTTCGAGCTGCTTCTTATAACGCTCCACGCTAGCCTGAGCCTCCTCAATCTCGTGCTGCTTCTGATCGATGGCGCGGTCAAACTGCTCAATATCGGTCTGGATTTTCTCGATACGGGTGGTAAGACCAGCAATATCGTCTTCCAAATCCTGAACTTCGAGAGGCAACTCACCTCTCAACGCACGCTTTTCATCAATTGCAGACAAGGTGGTCTGAAGCTGATAGAGAGCCTTCAACTTCTCTTCCACTGTCAAATCTGTAGGATCTTTCTTTGCCATAACTTTATTTTTTTTAATGTTGAATGTTAAATGTTGAATGTTGAATGAGGCTTGCGCCCTTCCAACCTATAAATACAATATCGGATTCGTATTTATCTCCGAGATGCAGCATTTGGCATCAGGGAAATTCTCCTGGATGATGCTGCGGAAGATTTCGCCCGTAAACTGCTCACTCTGATAGTGGCCGATGACGCAGATCTGAATCTCCTGCTCGTGGCCGAAATACTCGTGGTAGCTCATCTCGCCCGTGATGAAGGCATCGGCACCTGCCTTGATGGCTGCGTCGAGCAAGAAAGCACCTGCTCCACCGCAGAGTGCCACCTTCCTGATAGGACGGCGAAGCAACTGGTTGCACTGCACGCACTCCACGCCAAACCGCTCCTTGAGCATCAGCACCAAGTCGTCGGCTGCCAGGTCCTCAGCCACCTCACCGATGACGCCCTCGCCGCCCTTCACGCCGTCCACTTCCTTCTCGCCAGCAAAGAACTGCACGTTTCGCAGTCCCAGTTTCTCGGCAATCTTGAAGTTCACGCCGCCCGCAGCCGCATCCATGTTGGTATGCATCGCCACGATGGTAATATCATTCTTAATCGCCTTGCGCACGGTACGCTGCACGTAGTTCTCGTCCGAGATTCTCGCCAGTTTGCGGAATATCAGCGGATGATGACTCACGATGAGGTTACAGCCCTTCTGGATGGCCTCGTCTACCACGGCTTCAGTAACGTCAAGACACAACAATGCCCCTGACATTTCTACCGCCTCTGTCAATCCAACTTGCAGGCCGGCATTATCATATCCTTCCTGCAAGGGCAGAGGCGCGTAATGTTCAAGGGCATCAACTACCTGTTTTATTTTCACGCTCCTATTCAATATTTTATTTTTAGACTGCAAAGTTACTCATTTTTCCCCGATTTTATCTCCATACAGCCCTCCGTTTAATCTTTTTTAATATAAAGTTTCGCTTTTGCGCAAAATATTTCACAAAAACAGCCGATAGTTGTAGTTTTTTTATTAATTTTGCAAGCATACTTCATAAAAGCAGAACGGAGCCCGTCCCCAAGGAAAGGTTCCCGATGAAGAACAGAGTATAATAAATTGGTATAGAACATCGTATCATAAAAATAGTATAGCTTATGCATCAATCTACATTACCCTGCGATTTCGCACTCCCTGCCGAATGGGAGCCACAGAGCGCCATCATGCTCACCTGGCCACATGCCGGCACCGACTGGAAGCCGTATCTGCCTGAAATTACAGATACTTATCTCGAACTGGCAGATATCATCACGCGCTACGAGCGGCTGCTTGTGGCTACACCCGATGTGCCTGCTACCCGATACCAGCTCAAGAAAAAGCTCTCTGCCGAACAGATGAGCCGCGTGCTGCTCTACGAGGTAGAAAGCAATGATACCTGGGTGCGCGACCACGGACCCCTCACCATGGTGCTGCGCAAAAAGCAGAACACCTGGATGGTGCCTTACCGCATACTCGACTTCAAGTTCAACGGCTGGGGCGAAAAGTTCAGATGGGAGAAGGATAATGCCATCACCCTGAAACTATACTATCAGGCAGCCTTCAATGCCGATATTGAGAACCACCAGGGCTTCGTGCTCGAAGGAGGCAGCATCGAGAGCGACGGAAAGGGTACGCTCTTCACCACCTCACAGTGCCTGCTGGCGCCTCACCGCAACCAGCCGCTCGACCACGACAGCATCGACCATCTGCTGCAGACTTTCTTCCAGCTCAAGAGAGTCGTCTGGCTGGATCACGGCAATCTGATTGGCGATGATACCGACGGCCACATCGACACCATCGTGAGAGTGGCTCCACACGACACCTTATTATATGTAGGCTGCGACAATCCGGAAGATAAGCAGTATGAAGACTTCCAGGCGCTGGAAAAGCAGCTCAAGGGCCTCTTCACCTGGGAGGGATACCCTTACCGCTTGCTCAAGCTGCCGATGCCCGACCCTATCTATGATGAGGGCGACTGCCTTACCACCAACCCGGAGAGCAAGGGCGACCGCCTGCCAGCCACCTATGCCAACTTCCTGATACTCAACAAGGCTGTGATTTATCCCACCTATAATCAGCCGGAAAAGGACGAGGAGGCACGCAAGCAGATTCAGCTCGCCTTCCCCGACCGCGAAATCATCGGCGTAGATTCGCAGACCATCATCCGCCAGCATGGCAGCATCCACTGCATCACCATGCAGTTGCCCGAGGGAGCCCTCAGAGACTCAAAATTCAACACTCAACACTCAACATTCAACATTTAACATTAAACATTTAACATTAAAAGTAAAAAATGAAAGTCGGTTTATTACAACTTCATAATACGGCAGATATCGCCAACAACAAGCAGCGCCTGGCAGAAGGCATCATCGACCTCGCCCATCGCGGCGCAGAGCTCATCGTGCTTCAGGAGCTTCATAACTCCCTCTATTTCTGTCAGGTAGAGGATGTTGACCTCTTCGACCTGGCAGAGCCTATTCCGGGCCCTTCGACCGATTTCTACGGCAAGCTTGCCAAGGATCTCGGCGTCGTCATCGTCACCTCCCTCTTCGAGCGCCGCGCTCCGGGTCTCTACCACAATACAGCGGTAGTGATGGAGAAGGATGGAAGCATAGCCGGAAAATACCGCAAGATGCATATCCCCGACGATCCTGCCTACTACGAGAAGTTCTATTTCACACCGGGCGACCTCGGTTTCCACCCTATCCAGACCTCTGTAGGCAAGCTCGGCGTGCTGGTTTGCTGGGACCAGTGGTATCCCGAAGCAGCCCGTCTGATGGCGCTGCAGGGAGCCGAAATGCTCATCTATCCTACCGCCATCGGCTATGCCACCTATGATACCGAGGAGGAGCAGCAGCGCCAGCGCGAGGCGTGGACTACCGTGATGCGTGGCCATGCCGTAGCCAACGGATTGCCAGTCATCGCCGTAAACCGAGTAGGTTTCGAGCCTGATCCTAGCGGTCAGACCGAGGGCATCCAGTTCTGGGGCAGCAGTTTCATTGCCGGTCCTCAGGGCGAGCTCCACTACCGTGCCAGCGATCAGGAAGAAGAGAGCCTGGTAGTAGATATCGACCTGAAGCACAGCGAGAATGTGCGCCGCTGGTGGCCATTCCTCCGCGACCGCCGCATCGAGAACTACGGAGATATTACCAGGCGATTTATCGATTAAACCATTTTTGCCGGAAATTCCGAGAGAATATCGGGATTCCGGCATACATATATATATATAAGGTATAGATTTTCAGGATAAATGGAGAATTTGGAAGTGATGGTGATACTTTTCATCATCGTGATTTTAGGTTACGTCGCCTGCAAGTTGGGATATATGGGCGACAAGTTTGACAAGAAGTTATCCAGCATGGTGGTAGATATCACCTGTCCTCTGCTGGTGCTCTCGTCAGTAATGGGCGATGAGCTGCCCGACCGCACGCTCATCCTCCCCCTTCTGGGCGTAGGTTTCCTTACCTACATCCTTTTGCTGATATTCGGTTTCTGGGTGCCGCGTCTCATCACTCGCAATCATGACGACCAGGGCATGATAGGTTTTGCGCTGATGTTTGCCAACGTAGGTTTCATCGGCTACCCTATCGTTTCGAGCATATTCGGTCCGAAGGCCATTTTTTATGCCGCCTTGCTCAACATGCCGAACACCTTTTTTATTTTTACGGCAGGTGTCATGCTCATCAAGGGCGAGTACAGCGTCAAACAGTTCAATCCTAAGGTACTGTTTTCTCCGGCTCTTCTGGGTGCCTTCGTTGCCGCCCTCCTGGTAGCTTTCGGGGTTCATACGCCGGATATCATTGCGCGTCCGGTAACGATGGTGGGAAATGTTACGGTTCCTGCCGCCCTGATGATTATTGGTTCCTCGATGGCTAAGTTGCCGGTGAAGGAGATTATCGGCAGTCCTAAGGTATACCTCTCTTCGTTCTTGCGTCTTGTGGTAGTACCTCTGAGCATTTATTTTCTGTTCAAGGTATGTGGTGTAAGCGATCAGGTCAACGACATCAATACGGTTGTCATTGCGATGCCCGTAGCGAGTTTCGGCACGATGTTCTGTCTGAAATACGGCCGCAATCCTTCGCTCATCACCGAGATGACGTTCATCACCACGGTTGGCAGCATCATCACCATCCCACTGATCACCCTTCTCTTTTCGTAATAAGAAAAAAATCCCCTGATGCCACAAAGTCACCAGGGGATTTTTATATAATTCATTAATCACTAATCATTAATCACTAATCATTAATCACTAATCACTAATCATTATCTCACGCAGAATTTCTTGCCATTCTTGATGTATATACCCTTCTTCATAGCCCCCGTAATGCGGCGGCCGCTCAGGTCATAAATGGCATCATTTCCGGTCTCCTGATCCGATGTTACAGAATGGATACCGGTAGACTCCAGGTTGCGGTAAGTTCTTACCTCGAGTTCATAAACCGGTTCAAGACCTCTTACGCTGTTCACGCTTCCAGCACCAAACACGATGTTTTCAGCCAATTTACCATCCACCAGTGCATAATACTTTGATACGCCTTCATCCACCGTCAGATAATAGTAATAAGTGGAGCCGATGACAGGTTTGCCATTATAGAAATTGCGGGAAGGATTATACTGGCTTCCTGCTTCCTCGAATGTTACACCTTCTCCTATTTTGGTTCTCACCTCAAATGTGCGAGGTTCGTATCCGGTTGCCGGCAGACGCAGTCTCTCAAAGTCCTGACCATACAGTTCCATATACTCCTCCGAGCCATTTCTCTTAGCCACAACAGCCAGATAATCACCCGGTTCTGCATCTACAGTACTCAGAACCGTAAAGACCAATTTAGGATAGATGTAGCCCCGTCCAAAATCTTTAACCGTCTTGGTGCTGGATGATATAATCTCCCGAATCTCGCCCTTAGCATTCATCAGAGCCATGGCAAGTACTCCGTCAAAGTTCTGTTTTCCTTCATTTTTGATTGGTACTGAAAAGACGATACATTTCTGTCCCTTCTTCACATCAGTAACATTCATATTCATTTCCTGAAGATAGTCAGTCATCTTCGTGAATCTCATATCAGAGATTTTTTCCTTTCCGTCAGATGGCTCCATGCCGAATACTGCCATCTGGCCAACGTTATACCGACTGGCAACTGGCTTTCCTTCTTCGTTTTGCGGATTGAGGGCTCCTATATGGTAGAACCCGTTGCAAAGACCGCCCCAGCCCCAGTTTACGCTGAAGCTATCGTCCTTGTAACCATCTATCACGAAGGCATGACCGCCACCAATAGAGTCGAATGCAGCATAGAGCACAGGACGGTTGGCATCAATCTCTCCGCGCAACTTTTCGTTCCATTCCTCTGCGCTCCCAGCTTCTATTGACATCTGATGCGAAATCTTGCTGTAGCCGAAATACTTCTGCATGGCGGCCACCAGATCGCTTATATACGAACCGCTACCGTCTTCAGCATACTGCATATCCACAGCCACACCGAGGTCTGACATGAGCCTTGCCACGCCGTCGAAGTCAGCAGCGTTGGTTCCGTCATATCGCGCAGGCATGTTTGCCCAATCATATTCGTGCTCGAATTGGGCAGTCAGGGTCTTGCCGTCCCATTTATAGGAATGGCTTCCGGTGCCCTTGGCAGGATAACCGTGAACTGCATCACGATGGCACCAGCCGTAGCCGCACAGCCAACCGGATATTTGTTTGGCGTGTACTTGTTGAATGGAGCCATCTGGTCCCATTTCGCGGTATTGAGCAGCTTTTCGCCGCTGAAACCGGTTCTTGTGGCAGTCTGGTTCGCCTGATTGCTGTTAGCCAGCGCTGCTATCTGCCGTTCATAACTCTTGAGCAAGTCCTTCAATCCGTCGGGCAGATTTCCTGCATCAAATGTTCCTGTTGAGGTATACCCCAAAACTGGCGCTACTGCGTCGTCACCTGCTATAATGACGAATCCGCCTGCGTCATTGTTGAAAACATAATAAGCATCAGAGCGCGATGCGGTATTAGCCGTTCTGCTCTTGGCTCTAGCTTTCTGCGGCATCTGTTTTCCCCAGAAGCTATAAGCCTGCTGCTGTGCCTGCCATTGAGTTATCCGCTTAGCCTCCGAAGGAGAATATACCAGCAGCAGCAACAATGCCAATATGTTTTTAAAGTGTAATTTTCGTTTCATTAGTTCTTGTTGTTTAATAATTTACTAAATATTCTCTATATATCCTAATATATATCCTGATATAAGTTCACTTGTATAAATCCACCTGAATAAGCCCAGCCTGAATATCGGGCTTCTGTAGTTTTTTAAATACTTTGTTCTGCTGCAAATATACGAAAAATATTCGTACCAAACAAGTTTTTTCGCACTTTTTTTCGTCCCTACCCTCATTTTTTATGTATTGCCCCCCTCTTTTTACGTATTAAGCGAAAAAAAATCCCCTGATGCCACAGAAAGCACCAGGGGATTCCTATCTTTTAATTGTAATATTCAACACTCAACATTCAACATTCAACACTCAACACTCAACATTACTTCGCGCTAATTTTCTTGCCATTCTTGATGTATACGCCCTTCTTCATAGCCTCAGTTATGCGGCGGCCGTTCAAGTCGTAAATGGCCTTAGGAGCGGTATTCTTATCCAATGTTACAGAATGGATGCCGGTAGGCTCCAAATCCTCTACCACATTATCAAAGTATACTATCCAATCCTGGGTATTCGAATGAGCTTCATACTTCGCCTTGCTGCCCGGATAGAGATGCAGCGTGCGGGTTATATCACCCTTGGCGGCAAATACACACCAGTTTATCCAGTAAGGTGCCTCCTTATGACGCATATATACATTCTTCAATTCGAAGCAGGCATTAAATGTGTTGCGGCCGAATTCCTCTATCGTCTCCGGCAAATCAATCTCTTTCAGCTTGGTGTACATAAAGGCATTGTAACCTAATTCCTTGACACCGGCTGGCATCTTGAAATGCTCAAGATAAGCATTGTTTTCAAATGCAAAATTTGGAATCATATCAGCCTTGAAATAACCATAAGCCACAACCTTGGCATTACTCAAGTCGATGCCTGTAAAAGAATGGCAGTTCAATTCGTCAAAGTCGCGCTTGTCAATCTCGCCGTTTACTTTGATATTTGTATATACATAATAATCCAGATTCTTACTATCCAATTCAGCCTTCAGTTGTCCCGGTGCAGCTAAAGTTACCTCAACAGTCTTTTCCTCATAGGTGCGATATGTCTTAACGACCAGGTTATAAACAGGTTTTACACCTGGAGATATAGCATAAAACGTAGCACCATTAGAGAAAGATACCGTAGGAACACTCTTACCATCCAATTCAATAAAACTCTTGGCAATACCTGCATCTATCTTCACATCGAAATAATAAGGACAGCCCTGCAATGGCTTACCATTGTATAATCTGCTAACCCAATTATAAGCTGAAGAAGCCTCTACAAACTGCGCCCCTTCGCCCAATTCCGTTTTCACTTCGAATGTGCGAGGCTGGAATCCTGTAGCAGGCAAATGTACTTCCTCCACATCAGGTCCTAAGATTTCTACATATTCGTCAGTTCCGTCTTCCTTAGAAACAATAGCCAGGTAGTCACCCTCCTGAGCATCCACCGGACAAGATCCCTCTAATGTGATTAAAGGCTTATAAAAACTAGGTTTAAAGTCCTTAATCGTTTTTGCCCCAAAGACTTTACGGGTTTTGCCCTTGGCATTCTTCAAAGCTATCGCTACTTCTCCCGTAAACGGATTGTCACCCTGGCTTTGAAGAGGTAAAAGATAGAGATTCAGTTTTTTATCAGCCTTCACATCAGTAACATTCATGTTCATCGTTTCCAGATAACCATCAATCTTGATGAATCCCAGATTAGAAATAACTTCCTCGCCGTCAGATGGCTGAAGTGAGAATACAGCCGATTGAGACAGATTATACTGATCGCCCAGAGGCTTTCCGCCAGTTTCAGGATTGAGGGCACCGATGCGATAGAATCCATCACAATATCCACCCCAACCCCAGTTTACGCTGAAGCTTTCATCCTTATAGCCATCAATCACAAAGGAGTGACCTCCTTCATTAGAATTAACAGCAGAATAAAGAATCGGACGGTCGGCATCAATCTCGGCACGCAATCTGTCGTTCCAGACTTCTGCACCCAAATCCGCTATTGCCAGAAGTCTGGCATACTTACTGTAACCGAAATACTTTTTCAGAGCAGTTACCAGGGCTTCCATCGTAGCACCGCTTCCACCCTTGGCATATTGCATCTCCACGGCAACACCCAAGTCTGACATCAGTCTGGCAACACCGTTAAATGCCTCATCATTACCACTAGTATACTTATCAGGCATGCTTGCCCAGTCATAATCATGCTCGAAATTTGCAGTAAGGTCCTGTCCATTCCAGGTATAAGAATGACTTCCGGTACCCTTGGCAGGATAACCGTGGTGCTTCATCACGATGGCTCCAGCCGTTGCCACACAGCCTGTTACATAGTTGTTTGGCGTATACTTATTGAAAGGATTGCCCTGGTTCCATTTTGCGGTATTGAGCAGGTTTTCGCCTGTAAAACCGGCTCTTGTGGCAGTCTGGTTCGCTACATAATTGTCGCCCAGCGCCGCAATCTGCCGCTCATAGCTCTTCAGCAGATCCTTCAGTCCGTCAGGCAGATTTTCTGCATCAAATGATCCCGTTGAGGTATAGCCCAATACTGGCGTTACGGCATCATCACCAGCGATAATGACGAATCCGCCTGCATCGTTGTTAAATACATAGTAAGCATCCGATGGCGATGCGGTAGTAGCCGCCCTGCTCTTCGCCCTTGCCTTCTGCGGCATCTGTTTTCCCCAGAAGCTGTAAGCCTGTTGCTGAGCCTGCCATTGTGTGATTCGCTTGGCCTGCAGAGAAGAGTATCCCAGCGCCAGCAACAATACCAATAGGAATTGAATGTGTAATAGTCGCTTCATAAGTTCTTATCTTTTTAAGGGTTATTATATAAGTATAGTTCTTAGAAAATTCTTCTTTGTTCTTTTGCAAAGATAATGTTTTTTTTAATACCACGCAAGTTTTACGCCCTCTTTTTTTGCCCCGTTCTCCACTTTTTTACGCAATGACACCCCTTTTTACGCATTGAACGAAAAAAAAATCATCCAATTTTCGTTATTCCCCGATTTTTGCCTTATCTTTGCAAGTAAATTTGGCACGAAGCAATCCTTTTTACCAATAATATAAATTAGAAGAAAATGAAGATAAACAACAGTACGAAGAAAAGCCTGCTCATCATCGCACTCGCGATGGCCAGCACTACTTACCAGACTCAGGCCGCCCCGATAGAACATATCGGCGACAGATACATCATGCATATTCCAGAAATGGAACTCACAGGCGAAGAATCACTCCTCGATGTGCTCATGATGTGCCCGGAAGTCATCTCGCTCGACGGCAACAACATCATCGGCGGAGATCCATTCTCCAACCTCTACGGCAAGTTCGTCATCCGTATCGACAACCAGGAATACGGACTCGATTACGCCACCTTCCTCCACCATTTCAAGGCACGGGAGATTGAAACCATCAAGGTGTGCCAGAACGCCGAAGTGATGAAGGGATGCAGCAGTCTGAAGAAAGTCATCGACATCACACTGCGCAAGAAGGAGAACGGAACTACCGGCAGATGGGGACTCTTCGGTGATACCTACGGCGGCGCAAAAGGCATCGTCAGCGTCATCAGCCAGCAGGATAAACTCCGTGTGCTCAGTCATGTAGAAGGCAACTACCAGCGCACCTCCAGCAGCGATAAGGATGCCTACCAGGGCATCTCAGGCACCACCGTGAACCACTACTCCCACGAGGGTGCCAAACTTAATCTGCTCTGGACACCTACCGCGAAGGATGTGCTCGAAATTGATGCGATGCAGACCTATACCCGCAACCATTTCACCCACACCCCAGCCGATTACGTGCGCGCCTATCATCTGCAGGCCGACTATACCCGCACGCTCGCCGACAACGGCTCCAGCATCCTCTTTACCCTCGGTGCCGAGCATATCAGCGACAACGGACGCACACAGGAAGAAACCCAGACCGCACCTTATCAGAACCACTCTACCTACCCCTTCATGGTGGTAGAATACGCCACTCCGGTCATCACCCCTGATCTCTGGATTACGGCAGGTTTCGAGGGCGGACTCTCCATCGAGAAGAACTGCATCGCCAATTACACCAACCATTCCAACTACCAGGATTTCTACGCCCAGCTGGATTACAACATCGGCAAGTGGGGATTCATGGCAGGCGACCGCTTCCGCATCATCAATTTCCGTCCTAAGCAGATTGCGCCGGAAGAGCACTGGAAGCATACCACGCACAACCATATCTACTCGGCGAGCGCCTATTACCGCTTCACGCCGGGTCATACCCTGCAGGCCACCTACTGCCGCCGCATCTTCAATCCCGAGTTTGGCGATTTCGTAACCGCGGGCGATATGGAGGGCGCCTGGCAGCCGGTTTATACCGCCGATATCGGCAACAGCATGGCGAATGTGGTAGAGCTCAAGCATACCTACAGCCGCCCTGCCTTCGTGCTCAGCACCTCGGTGAAGAACATCCACCAGCATCGGCTCAGCACCATCCACGACAATACGCTCGGCATCGGCTCCACCGCCTTCTGGCACAAGGGCATCCTGCGCCTCACAGCCGGAGTCAACTACTTCTGGCAGCGCAGCGAAACCCCTTCTGAGGAGGCTCAGCAGCGCAATGCAGAGTACAATCATTTTGCCGTGTTCAAGTTGGCACCGCAGCTCACAATGGCCGATGGCTGGCGCTTTACGGGCAACCTCATCTGGTGTACCCGTCGCCGCAGCGATGCCTACACCCCGGCTAATCTCTATGCCGAGGTAGGGGTATACAAGAATCTGGGCAAGCACTGGACGCTCGAAGGCCGCTTCCACGATATGGCGAGCCAGCACTTCGGCAACCGCGCTGCCACCATCGGCTGCACGTATTATTTTTAATTGAGCTTTTAACAATCTTTTTCTAAATCAGAAGCAAGATTTCTGTTCCTTTCTTATTTTATTATCAGAAAGTGAAACAATAAAAAGAAAGGAACATTATATATGAGAAAAATTGATTTCAAGAAGATCGGGCTGGCAGCGATGATGCTCCTGTCGGCCCTCACATTCCAGTCGTGCGATAACGATAACGATACCGATTGGGACCGCGTTTTCCCTAACGCGCTGGTAACCGTGAAGAAGAGTGGCGATGCCTGCTATCTGCAGCTCGACGACAACACCACGCTGCTCGCCAAGAACCTGAAACCTACCATCTTTGACGGTAAGGAGGTTCGCGCCCTCGTCAACTACTCGCAGACCTCGGAGAAGAGCGAGAAGTATAACCAGGTGATTCACGTCAACTGGATAGACAGCATTCTGACCAAGAAGCCGGTTCCTTCGCTCGGTTCTGATACCGAGAACAGCGAGAAGTATGGCAACAATCTGGTAGAAATCGTGCGCGACTGGGTAACGGTGGCAGAAGATGGCTATCTCACTCTCCGTTTCCGTGCTCTCTGGGGCGGTCAGAAGGTGCATTACATCAACCTCGTTACGGGTGTGAATCCTGAGAATCCTTACGAGGTAGAGTTGCGCCACAATGCCAATGGCGATCCTCAGAACTACTGGCGTGATGCCCTCGTAGCGTTCAATCTGAACGATGCCGTGCCTGATACTGAAGGCAAGACGGTGAAGCTTACCATCCGCTGGCGTTCCAGCCAGGGCTACAAGAAGGTAGATTTCGACTACTGTTCGCGCAAGCCTATCAGCAGCCCGAAGATGCTCGAAGGATATAGCCAGGAAGGAAGAGATATCCGATAACGAAGAAGAAAAGCAGATAAAGCAGATAAAAGCAAAAGCCCCGATGCATGATGCATCGGGGCTTTTTTGGTTTCCTTTATGGTAAAGGCTTTTTTGGGGGACCAGCGATGGAATCGCTGGGGACGGGGGCACAAAGGGGCTAAGGTTCTTTTTACCTTTTTACTTTTTTACCTTTAAAGGCTGCTGCAGCTTGTTACACCGAGTGTGGTAGCGATGGCTGTAAGGAAGGAGATTGCAATCTGCAAAATTGTTTTCCAGGTACTTGCTTTCATAATCTTTAATTTTTAAATGTTAAGTATTAAATGTTGACTTGGTGGGGGGTTGGCCTCAGGCGAGGGCTTTATTCAAGCCCGTCGCCGCCTTCCTGAGAGCCGCCGCCTGGCTGAGAGCCGCCGCCTTCCTGCGTACCGCCGCCGGTAGTTCCGCTGCCGCCCTGGCTGGTACCGCCACCTTGTTCAGTGCCGCCTGAGGTACCACCAGAAGTACCGCCAGAGGTGCCACCCTCGTCGGTGCCGGTATAGCCGCCGTACTCCTGAATCTTGCACTTCTTGCGCAGTTCCGAGTTGCTCCAGCTTTTTGTGTTTCTCACAATCAGGTGTACACCCTCTACGCTGGCAGCCGTTACCTTCTCCTTGGTATCCTCCGCCTTCGAAGTCATACCGATAGAGAACAGGCCGAGATCAGAGAGACGTACACTCTTACCGTCGAGAATCAACTCCTGCAGATGGTCGAGTGCATCCATCAGCACACCGTGGATAGTACCTCGGGAGTAAGGTGAACCGTGGTCAGAGATGTGGGATACGAATCCCTCGAAATCCACCTCGCGGTCGGTTACCGCAGTGGCATACCACTTTTTCTTACCAGCGTTCTCGCCGCTCTGTGGTGTACGCTGCAACTTACGATACTTCAATGTTCCTTTCTGTTCCATGATATAAAAATATTAAAGGGTTAATATAAATGTTGAATGTTGAGTGTTGAATGTTAACTTGGTGGGGTGCGTTTTGTCGAGTGCATCCTTTCTTGAATCACGATGCAAAGAAAGTGCAAACGAGAACAGAGCTAAGCTTGCTTAAACTTTGTCGAGTGCAGCCTTTCTTCGAACGACAGTGCAAAGGTACGGCAATTTTCTGATACTACCAAATTTCACCCTGCAGAGTTATGTTAAACGGATTTAACACTTCGGGCTTATCCGGTTAATCTTGCCAACTCATAATTTATCGTGCGAGAAAACTATGTGATGTAAAAAGTTTCTCTATGCTTTCTCATCCCGAAAACAGCAGGAAGCAAGAAATCCATCATCACCCACCGAACCCATTTCCACCCCAAAAGTGTGACAGTTGTGACAGTTGTGACAGTTTTCAGCGCCTACCCCCACCTCCCTCTCTTTAGAGGTAACTTATAATATATATAAATATATATATAATAAGTTAAATATAATAATAACAATTTGAAAGCAGCCCGAGTTCATATACCCCTCCCCTGAAAACTGTCACAACTGTCACAACTGTCACAACTGTAACGCCCCTCTTCTTCTTCTCCCTTCTCTCCTCCTTCATCCATCTTTGTAAAGAAATCATCTATCCTCCTCAATCCCCCCGCCCTCGATCTTTTCTATCGCAGCAAGACCTGTGCCCAACTCCACGATAAGCGCACCGGCCTGTATCTCATGAGCAATGGCTACATCGCCGATGATTTCATTTACGAGAAGCAAAGAGGGTACTGATAGCAGAAAGCAAGCTCGACCAGGAGTTAAGGAGAGATGCTACCCCATCATAAGGAACCATCAAGCAGCACGCCCTGAAGGGGCAGAAGCCCCTAGCCCAGGGTAACACCCTGGGTATAAGCGCAATCAGCCTTGCGCCCTGTAGGGGAAAAAGCTTCGCAGCAGGAATGCAGATAGAAAGTGAATTCAACCAACGATTTCATTTAAAAGCGAAGATTTTCCCACTTTCTTAGAATCATTCTATCAAAAACCTTGTAAATCGTGTAATAATTCATAAAAAGAAGGTTTTTACTTGGTAGTTTCAGGTTTTTATTTTATCTTTGCAGAAGATAGGCTGCATCTCGGCAAAACATTCAAGCAAGCTTGATGTTCTGCACTCGATTTGCACTATCTTTGCGGTAGAAACAAAAACGATAATTATGAAGTCAAGGGAATATTATATATCACTCATCACTTCTCATGCCGAAGAGCTAAAAAAGAACTTTGGCATTAAATCATTACGCCTTTTCGGTTCTGTGTCTAGAAACGAACAGAAAGAAGGTAGTGACGTTGATATATGCGTAGATATGGAACCGAAAATGTTCCTTGTAGTAAGACTGAAACGTTTTCTAGAAAACCTGCTGGAATGTTCTGTTGACATTGTAAGATTGCACAAGCATATCAATCCATTCCTCCTTAAAGAAATAGAACATGACGGAATATACATCATCAAATAGAATTATTGGAACCTTAATACAAATTAAGGAAGCCATTAAACAATTGCAAGATTGGAACAAAGATGTACAGACTGTTGACGATTACTATTGTACACCAGAAGGAATGAAGAATCTTGCAGCTAGCTGTATGCTTATCGAAGCAATTGGAGAGGGAGTTAAACAAATTGACAGATTAACTCAATCTCGCCTACTAAATGAGCGCCCAGAAATACCATGGCAAGATGTTATTGGCATTCGCAACCATATAGCACATGGCTATTTTGATATTGATGGAGATATAGTGCTAGATGTCATCAAGAACAATCTCGATGACTTGTTAGCAGCCATCGAGTATTTTATAGCAAAATTCTAGAGTCTGTATAGTAACCTCTCTACCCCCCACCCCCTGAGGGACAGAAGCCTCTAGCATCATAAGAAACCCGCAAGCAGCACGCCCTGAAGGGGCAGAAGCTCCTAGCCCTGTAAGGGCGTTACCAAACCTCCTGCCGAACTGCATGCCGACTATTTCAAGAAGCGCAAGGCTCTTGATTATGAAACTGATAAGACATTGGCGGAGATACAACGTATCTTGGGGATAAATGTGAATGTGGACGAATTGTAAAATATGGGGCGGTGTCCCACAAATTATGAAAAAGGATTGAATAATATGGAAAAATCTGCATTAACAAACATAACAGAAAAGCTGGCTCAATCAGAGAAAATCTTTGTCTCTGACTTGAAGCTTTTAGCCGGGGAAGCACGTCGGCAAGCCTATCGCAATGCAGACCATCTATTGGTGGTTCGCAATTGGCTTATCGGTTGGCATATCGTGACACAGGAACAAAAAGGAAAGGAACGTGCGCAATATGGCAAACATGTCATCGAATTGGCCTCCCAAACCCTTACAGAAGAATACGGCAGAGGATTCGGACTGACAAGCATAAAGAACATGCGCTCTTTTTACCTGATGTTCAGTAAATTACAATTTGGTCAAGCAATGCTTGACCAATTCAAACTCACAGACAAACCAATTCGTCAAGCACCGCTTGACGAATCTACGATACCATTCTATCCTAACCTATCATGGCTTCACTATGAACGCTTACTGCGTGTAAAAGATGCGGATGCAAGGTTGTGGTATTTGAAGGAGGCGGCTCGTGAGCAATGGGACTAGCCAAGACCTTGCACGTTATTCCATATTGAAAGACAGCAAGCAGCTCTTTGCCGCTAAGTATCTTACTTATCTTCCTACAGAAGAAGAGTTGAGCCGAGAAATCCGTGAGCAGAAAGAGTTTTTTGAATTACAAAAGGGAAAAGAGGCAGAAGATGAAGATTAGATTAATATGTATACTTGTAGTTTTGCTCTGTTGCTTTGTTAGCCGGGCACAAACGGTTGGCTACTCCTACAAGCTATTTGCGCAGTTGTCACCTTTGGATTAGAAGTGATAAGTCTGTAGATGGCTCTTTTAGCCTTCACGAACTCTTTTCTTTGCTTGACTTCTTGGGCTGTTTCTTTCTTTTCGTTGGCGAACTCTTTGGTGTCGTTGGCGAACTGTTGATTTATGACACACCCTCTTGTGGACCTTCAGCCCGTACTTAAACCACATGCGAAACTTGAGTTAAGAGTCCACTTAAAAATTTTCGTGAAATCCCTGCCTATTCCTCTCGTCTTTCCGCCTCCGGCTCCGCCACCATTTCCGGCACTTCTTCCGGCAATTCATATCTTCTGATATGATGATCTTCCAGATAGATATGGTTCAGCGTAAAGGCGAGCGACTCCAGCGTCTTCTCCCTTACCGCCGGCTTCAGTTCACATTCCCATATCACGATGGTATGCCATCCCATTTCAGCCAGCCGGTGCAGCACCTCATGGTCCCTCTCCCGGTTCCTCCTGATCTTCTCCATCCAGAACCCGGTGTTCGATTTCGGCACCACATAATATTTGCACCCCTCATGTCCGTGCCAGAAGCACCCGTTCACCAGAATACAGGTGCGATATTTCCTCAGCACGATGTCCGGCTTGCCCGGCAACCGCGGATGATTGAGCCGATACCTGAATCCTCTACTCCACAGAAATTTCCTGACAAGAATCTCCGGTTTGGTATCCCTGCCCCTTATTGCCGCCATATTGTTGTGGCGCTGTTCTATGGTCAAACGGTCCGACATCTTTAATTTATCATCAACATCTGTTTAACATTGCAACATCGCGGCAGGCGTTATGTTCAGAACCTTGCATAGCAATCTAGCTATTTTTAGAGTAGGCTCAGAGCGCCCTGTTACATAATCGTTAATACGTGAAGGACTTACTCCAATTTCTGAAGCCAGTTGTTTTTGAGTCATTTCCTTTTCATTTAAAGAAAGTTCGATAAGTTCAGAAACAGAAGGCTTTCCGATAGGAAAATGTTTCTTTTCGTATGACTCAACAATGTCCGACATTAATGTCAGTTCTATGGCATTCTTATCATTGGCAGGCGTATCGTCCGTTACCAATGGCAGGAGATCTTCTATTCTGTTGAGTGCAAACTCATATTGTTCTTTCGTAATTCTATCCATAATTGTTTTTATTAAATGGTGGAACAATCTATTTTGTCATATTCACTATGTGTTCCGACAAATCTTACGAAGAGTCGGCCTATTGTAAATTTAATTACCACTACCAACCTATACCTGTTTCCTCGAATGTTGAATACGTAATGTTGATTACCTACGTAGTCAGCATCAGGAAAGTCAGTTCTTATATCAGAAAAGTTGCGCCATTCTGCTTCTTCCGCAATCTGGTACCATCTTTCCAGAGCTACTTTTGAGTCTTCTCGCCCAGGGGTCTCGTAAAACTCTTTTAGTTTCCTATGCGAAATAATTCTCATAATTCCATGATTTAAATTTTCATTGCAAAGATATATAGAAATATTGAAATACAATAGTTTCTTCCATAAATATTTTGCTTTTTAGGATTATTTATATAATTAAGCTTGTTTTTCTACTATTTAGCTTCCACCTTCCCCCCTTACGGGCTGAAGGCCCAGAAGCTCCTAGCCCAGGGCATCACCCTGGGTATAAGCGCATTTTGCCTTAATTCTTAATAATTCTTCTTCTGAAAGCCCTGTATATCTTGCGATTTTATCAATAGGCTCGTTTTCCATCAGCATATTCTTAGCTACTTCAATTTTAGCCTCTATGATAGCTCCTTTATAAGCTGCAATATGGTCACGCATCACCTTGATTGCATCATCATATTTCTCTTGATCTTCCTTGCAGAGTGCAGTAATGTCCTCTATCGCAGCAAGTTTCTGGAAGAGTTCATTTTCTGCCAAAGAAGGTATTTTGTCCAATATACTCATATTATTTAATTCTATTAAAAGAAACAATTCTTATATCAATTAACACCATTCATTGGCAAAATTAATCTTTTCTCACGAAAACACAAAAGAAATCCCTTAAAAACTTGCAGAAAAGAGAAATATTGCTTATTTTGCAGAAAAAAAAGATGGCAAAGGAAATATAAGCTTATCAGTAATTTCTCATAAATCGTGTAATAATTCATAAAAAAGAAGGTTTTTACTTGGTAGTTTCAGGTTTTTATTTTATCTTTGCAATATGAAGAAGGAACAAGAACTTACATTGACAGCCATCCGTGAATGCCTGGCAAAGAATATGCCACCATACGGGAAAGCGATACTTTTTGGCTCACAAGCTAGAGGTACCGCTAGAGATGATAGCGACTGGGACATTCTTGTTATCTTAGACAAGGAACAGCTTCTTCCTTCTGATTATGACAAAGTTACCTATCCTCTTACCGAACTAGGTTGGGATTTAGGAAAAGAAATAAACCCAGTAATGTATTCCGCTAAGGAGTGGCAGAAATATAAGATTACACCATTTTATAAAAATGTAGAAAAGGAAGGAGTAAGTTTATGGGGCTAACAAACGATGAAAGAAGTTCTTTAGTAGAACTTCGTCTGGAAAAAGCAAAAAGATTTATAGCAGAAGCAGAGCAAATGCTTTCTATGGGATTATGGGATTTGGCAGCTAATAGGTTTTACTATTCTTGTTTCCATGCTGCTCAGGCACTATTAATACATTATGGGCTTTCGGCACATACTCATGCTGGTACTTTAGGCGTATTTGGTATGAATTTCGTTAAGACAGGTAAAATTGACAAAGAACTTGGTGCATTTTTCTCCAGGATGGAACAATTAAGAATGAAAGCTGATTATAACTGCGAATATGATGTAAGTAATTCAGATGTCGAGAATATGCAGCAACCAGCTCATGACTTTTTAAATAGCATCATCAAACTTATCAAAGAAAAACAATAGAAGTCAAAACAACATGGAAGATTACGATAAACTTATGGTTGGCGACCAATCTACTGACGGGCGCATTATAATTGCTGATAAAGACAGACTTTGCTATCTGGTAAAATCAGGGAGCAAAGGCAGTTTTAGTATTCGTACCATATCCAAGCAATTGCTGGGAGAATTTATAGACTACTATAGAAAAAACCCCAACAAAAAGGCTGAGGATGCCAGAGTAGAACTCAAAGAACTGTCTGACATTGATAAATATGAATATGGCTACAACGCTACGTTGACAGCGATGGCTAAGATGGTTCTTGACCCAAAGAACGAACTCATCAGAAAAGGGAATCCAGCAGAATCTTCTCGTGCAGAAAACCATTTGCTTAAGACTACAGGCCTTCAGCAGATTTACTATGGTGCTCCTGGCACAGGCAAATCAAAGACCATCAAGGACTTGACTTTCGGAGAGAGCGTGATTCGTACTACATTCCATCCAGACTCTGATTACGCCTCTTTTGTAGGTACTTATAAACCTATTACAGAAGAAGTTGATCTCCGAGATTGTAATGGCAAAAAGGTCATTGATGACGATACAAAGGAAGTTGTAAAGGAAGAAAGAATTGCTTACAAATTCATTCCTCAGGCTTTTCTCGAAGCCTATGTTGAAGCGTGGAAGAAACTAGGCTCCAGCAAGAAGCAATATCTTATTATCGAAGAAATAAACAGAGGCAATTGTGCCCAAATCTTTGGTGATCTGTTCCAATTGCTCGACCGCAACGAATATGGTTTTTCAGATTATCCTATCGTTGCAGACAAGGATATGCAGAAGTATCTCGAAAAGGAATTTGCGGGATGGGAGATTACTAATAAAGACGAAATCAACCAGCTCTATGGCGAAGCCAATATGGTAAACCTCATCATGAAGGGAGAGCGCCTTGTTCTGCCTTCAAACCTCTATATTTGGGCTACAATGAACACCAGCGACCAGAGTCTCTTTCCTATCGACTCTGCCTTCAAGCGCCGCTGGGATTGGAAGTATGTGCCTATTCGCGAAGGTCGTGACAAAGAAACCAACGCTCCTCTCAACTGGTACATCAACACGGGAGATAAGCAGTACAAATGGTGGTCATTTATCAGCAAGGTTAATGAGCTGATTGGTTCACTTACCAATTCAGAAGACAAGAAGCTCGGCTATTTCTTCTGCAAGGCAAAGGATGGCGAAATCGATGCCGACTTGTTCGTTAGTAAGGTTATCTTCTATCTCTGGAATGATGTGTTCAAGGACTATGGTTTCGATGATAAGGACTTTCAGGATGAAGAAGGCAAGATTCTGTCTTTTGATAGATTCTATGAGGATAAGAACGGCAAAACTAACGTTGATATAGCTATCGTTGAGCAGTTCTTGGCGAATTTGGGAGTGGAGGAATACATTTCAGAAGAAGAAGGAGAAGAAGAGGAAAAAATTGATGCTGTCCCAAGCAACAATGAAACTAAAGGCAACGATAAAACAAAATATAGTTTCAATGGCTCTGAACCGCTTGGCAAAGGTGACTTAGGTATTTCCATCATTAAACAATATCTGAAGGAACATCCCAAGATGAAATATTCTGAAATCAAAGAAACCTTCCCAGACTCGATGCTTGGAAAGGAACTGAAACTCATAGGATTAATAGTCACTCGTCAGGAAATAATAGAAAACGCTATAGAAAGATACAAGCAAAGAGCCTATGGCTTTTATAAAAAAGATAGAAAATTCTATTCGTCAGATGGAGTCGAGTTCTATGTAAGCAATTGGTGGAATATAACAAACATTGATTCTATTATCCAATTTGCAAAAGAACAAGGCTGGACAGTAGAAGTAATCAAATAAAGAGATTATGAGAATCCTCATAGAAGAACATCAGTATCAGGCTGAACAGATTAGGGATGTCCTGCACGGCATCGACGCCATGCAGGACATTGATGGCAACGTCAGCATCAACTACGTTGGGTATTACTACAATACCCAGCTCAACGATTGCGTCTTTATTTTGCCGAAAGTACTGCTCGAAGACACCCCAGAGGGCGAAAGAGTATTCGGCAAATACGCCCCGGAAACCATCGTCAACCTGAACCAGAACAACCCACTCTCTCAACAGGAGAAAGACTTCATCTATGAGTTCTCTGTCTGGATTTACCGCACCATCGAGGTTTACAACAATACCACCAGAAACGGCATTGTCTATCACCAGAAAATAGCGTGCCTCGGTAAAAGTAACAGACAAATCAACAACACATTCCTCGATATTCTGCTGGCTCTCATCGACTTCAACAAGCATAACCAGGATTTCATCTTCTTCATCCTGAAGAACATCCATTCCGGTTACAACCGCATTCATTGGTCAAAGACCATAGCCACCACGAGAGCCATCATCAGCAAAAACAACCCTGTTTATCCCCATCCTGTCAACAGGAAAAAGCAGATTAATTTTGATGAAGAACTCTTGATTATCTTCTATTCCATCCTGAATTATATCAGCGAAAGATACGGCTTCGCCAATCATATCAACTGCAATTTCCAGCTGATAACAGGCTATCGTTTCAAGGCCTATCTGGATGGATTAGGAAAGACCAGGCTGCTCCAGATTAAGTATAAATACTTCTCAGACAAGGCTTTACACCTCTGGCAACTATGCTACGATTTCTTTGACAATGCCAAGCGCATGAACATCCAGCAGGAACGCAAAGAGTATCTTCTGGTTAAGAGTTTCAATATCGTTTTCGAAGCCATTATTGATGAACTCCTAGGAGAAAAGAACATCCCAGCCGGACTGAAAGAACAGGCTGACGGCAAGCGCATAGACCATCTGTACAGCTACCAGAACCTGATTACAACAAGAAATCAGGAGCCAGTTTATTACATCGGCGACAGCAAGTATTACAAGCTAGGTCATGCCATCGGAAAGGAATCTGTGTATAAGCAGTTTACGTACGCCAGAAACATCATCCAGTGGAACCTGAACCTCTTTATGAACGACGATAAGGACGATGAAGAACTGCAATACGACAAGCGTAACTTCGGCAACGTACCCAAGCTTCGCGATGACCTGACGGAAGGCTACAACATCATTCCGAACTTCTTCATCAGCGCAAAGATGGCAGAGAATCTCTCTTTCTCAGACCAGATTTCGTCAACCGACAGGGAAAAGAAATGCTTCAACACCCAGCATTTCAACGACCGCCTGTTCGACCGCGACACCCTTCTCGTCTTCCACTACGATGTCAACTTCCTCTATGTAGTATCTCTGTATGCCCGTCATAACGAGCACCAGAAATTCGCCTGGAAAAACCGGGTTCGCAAGATGTTCCGTGATGAAATACAGAAGATGCTAGACGAAAGATACGACTTCTATCGCCTCACGCCGAAAGAAGATACACAAGTAGAAGAATTCGTCAGCCGGAATTTCAGAAAGCTTATCGGCAAGATATTCTCGCCAACGAAATCCAATGATTATCTGATACTTGCGTTCGAGAAAGAAGACTCCGACGAGGAGCAGAAAGAAGCTATCATAAACGATGTTAAGGAGAAATTCTATATAGAGGGATTTGCCTTATCGGCTAACGACAGGATAGGCTAATATATTATAAGATACTTGCCACTACCCCAACATCCGCTGCAGCCCAGTCGAGCCACATCAGCTCATCTTTGCTGCACCACTTGCTATCAGCGTGCTCACGCCTCTTAAACCCATCAGCATCGCCTTTTGGCGTACACAGAAAGGCAGTCATGGTTATCGAGAAATCAGGATACTCGTGATTCACAGTTACCAACTCCTCTCCTACTTCTACAGGATACTCCATTTCCTCCATCAGCTCACGAGCCAGCGCCTGTTGAGGAGTTTCACCAGGCTCTATCTTGCCACCAGGAAACTCCCATTTATAGCTGGTATACTCAAACTTTGTCTTGCCTTTCTGCATGCAGAGATACTTGCCATCATGACAAACCACGGCTGCTACTACATTATAATGTTTCATTGTTCTTATCTCCTATTTAAAATATCATTTACTCCATCCACTGGAAGTCTTCCTGCAATTCCTGCGACAACGGATTGTCCATGTGGATATCATACAATATGGAACCATTCGTCGTTACATCCTTTCTCGGATTCTCCAAATGGCCAGTTCCTACATAGGTATATGGCAGAGTGATGCCATTCTCAGCACTCACCTTCCTCACAAACACCAATACCCTCTTGGCAGTTCGCTGCAAAGCCTCATCCTTGGCAGAGATACGAGCAATACTCTCCCACTGGAAAACATCTGGCGACAAGAACTTGTCATTATACTTCAAATGTTCATCCAGCGAGGCATCCTTCTTTAAACCAGCAAATACATACATATTGCCATCCTTATAGTAAGTGCCATACTGATTGTGCTTCGGATTCTCCAGGATTTTCAAGAGCACCTGATCCTGACGATAGTCCTGCCACAACAGGAAATCTTCTTTCGTGTCAGCATATCTTGCCTCATATTGCGTCAAACCATAGTTAAGCAAATCTTGCAGATATGCCTCATATTCCTGTTCTCTTTCGCCACATAAATGCACTTCATCCGCTTCTATCTTCACAGCAAATCCCTCTTCCAGGAATCGCAAAGCGTGCTCCAGTTGCTCATGCTTGAAACCAGGAATCTCCTCCCGGATATTGGCTTCTATATGCGATAACGTAGTCTCTCCGTTCAGTAAATACTTGATTACCAAATACTCATGCTCTCTTACCAAAGGCAAAAGACTAGACAGATAATTGATACAAGCAATCTGCTCTTCTGAGAATACCGGCAAGCCCTCTTCTTCTATACCCTTCAAGAAACCATAATAAGAATTGGTTTTCTTGGAGCCTATCTTTATCTTCATGAATTTCAAGAGATTAGGAGCATAATCACTATTCATATAATCCATGTGCGATGGATAAGACGGAGTTTTCAGATATGCCTTGAAGTTCTGATAATCCATCTTCAGATAGTTGATGCGGTTGAAATTCTCGCTCTCAATCTTGTCGATGATTTCCTCTTTGGAAAGGTCATCGATGTGTACCTCAACGCCATATTTATCCAAGCCCAAGCTCTTGAAATCATTCCTTACCATGAACTTCAAGAGTTTCTTTTCCAAAATGGAATTGCGGGAAAGACTGCCTAGCGCCAAGGCTATATGAACGCTACGCTTATAGCTGTTGCCGATGAAATCGAGTATCGTTACGTAAGGCTTGTTGGTATACTTACGAAGACCTCGACCCAATTGCTGCAAGAAGATGGTACTCGATTCCGTTGGGCGCAGAAAGAGCACCATGTTGACACCAGGAATATCCACACCCTCGTTCAGGATATCTACAGCAAACAAGATTTCCAAATCCCGGTTTTCATCCTGTAAATCATTGTAAGCACGAATACGTTCACCGGTCTTGTTCTTACCGCTCAAGAAAGCTGTATGGTAATAATCACCCAGATTATCAGCCATCATTCTGGCATGCTGGATGTTTCTACAGAAAGCCAGCGCCTTCAGCTTCTGGTTTCCCATTCGATGCTTCTCTATCTGCTGGTGGATAAACTCGCAGTTTTCAGGTGTAGAGATTTGCGAAATCAAACGGCGTTCGCCAGATGCTGTCAACCCATAATCAACCAGTTCGTCACGAATACCATAATAGTGGAAAGGCACAATCAGATCATTGATGATGGCATCACGAAGCCGCAACTCGTATGGGATATTATTGCCGAAAATCTCTACTACATCCTGATTATCCATTCGGTTCTCAGTAGCTGTCAAGCCCAGCAGGAACTCCGGCTCAAAATAGTCGATGATTTTCCGATAACTGTCTGCTACTGCATGGTGACACTCATCGATGATGATATAATCGAATTCCTTCTTATCAAAGAGTTCGAGCGAACGGCACATCGAAACATTGGTAGAGAACAGGAAATCCTCACCTGTTTCCTTTGCCTCTGCATTATACAGGCCGCAGGTTTTAGAGCCACCAAAGACTATTTGGAATGTCTCCAGGGATTTCTTCAAGATAGAGCCTTCATGTACGATGTAGAGCAATCTGTCGGGATTGAAATTGAGCGCATCGAATGCTGCCAGATACGTCTTTCCTGAACCTGTGGCAGAAATCACCAAAGCCCTCTCCTGACCGATGGCACGATACCTGTTCAATTCCCTAAGTGCTTTGCGCTGCATATAATTAGGTTTGATTTCAGAATCCGCCATATCATAATCCATATCCCAATGCTCAATAGCAAAACTGAGTTTGGTAGAATATTCTTTAATTCTATCCTGCGATAATTCATACGTCTGATTCCATAGGCTTTCAAACTCATTCATTGCATCAAGATAAGCCTTGGTATCATGCTCGCAATTCACCACCAAATCCCACTCTATGTTTTTCAGCAAAGCATAGCGTGTGATATTAGAAGAACCAACAAC
>CAUFXJ010000006.1:0-169068 GCA_959596915.1 Segatella copri | reverse complement strand
GTAACAAATTTAGTTTAACCATCCTAAAGGTGACAACTTTTTCACGTATAAGACAGTAACGTAGACAAGAATAGTGGTGAATACTGATTATTTGTCGGAATTTAGCATTTTAGCACAATTTATTTGTCGGAATTTAGCATTTTAGTACAATTTATTTGTCGGATTTCAATATTTTTATTATTTTTGCAGCTGATAATCAAATAATTAAGAAGATGCAAGAATATATCAGTAGAAATATCGACAAAGAACTTATCGCTTGGAAAGACGATTCCATGCGCAAACCACTCTTGCTCCGAGGTGCTAGACAGGTAGGAAAATCATCTGCAGTCAGACACTTTGGAAAAGAATTCAAGTATTTTGCAGAGGTCAACTTTGAACGTCACAAGGCTATCAAGACCTTCTTTCAAGGAGATATCGACGTTCACATGATAACACAAAAAATCAGCAACTATATCAAGGTTCCTATGATTGCTGGCAAAACCTTGCTCTTCTTTGACGAGATACAAGAATGCCCTGAAGCCATCATGGCATTACGATTTTTCAAGGAAGAGTATCCTGAACTTCATGTGATAGCCGCAGGGTCATTACTAGAATTTACTCTCGAAGAACTCCCAACATTCGGAGTCGGTAGAATCCATTCCCTATTCATGTATCCAATGACATTTGATGAATTTCTTGTAGCCAACAATGAAGAGGGACTTATCAGCATGCGCAATGAATCCGACAGCCAACATCCTTTGGATACAGCTTTCCATGAGAAACTCATCGAGTACTTCCGTATCTATCTGTTGGTTGGTGGCATGCCAGAGAGTGTACTTGCATGGATCAAGACGCACGATTTCAACCGTTGCAGAAACATACAAGAAGACATCATCTTGACCTACGAAGATGACTTCGGTAAATATAAAAAGCGTGTCAATCCCGATTTACTTCGCACCACCATGCGTGGCATTTGCCATCAAGCAGGCGAAAAGCTCTCATTCACTACCATTTCTAAAGATTACAGAAGTTCACAAATTAGAGAAGCCATCCGATTGCTGACTCTCGCAGGTATTGTAACGCCAGTGGTTGCCACTTCAGGCAATGGCATTCCACTTGACGCAGAAGCTAACGAGAAAAGCATGAAGATTCTTTTCCTCGACCCAGGTTTGCTGTTGGCAGTTCTTCAACTGGAAGGCGATTTATCACAGCAGTTGATAGAGCTGATTATGACAGGAACTCCTCAGGAACTGGTCAACAAAGGAGGCATGACCGAGATGGTTGCAGGATTGGAAATCTTGCGCAACAAACCTTGCATCCAACGCCAAAAAATGTTCTATTGGGAGAAGACAGGCAATAGCATTGCCGAAATCGACTATCTTGAGATTCATCATCTCAAGATTACTCCTATAGAGATCAAATCGGGTACCCAAGGAGGCATGAAGAGTCTTTGGCTATTTATGAGAGAAAAAAATCTCACCGAAGCATTCCGCTGTTCATTGGAAAACTTCGGGGAGTTTGAATACATAGACAAAAAGGATGACAATGCCATCAGACACGTCTCCATCCTCCCTCTCTATGCCTTAGCATTAATGAGAAAATAATTCGAATTACCTGCAAAAGCATGTGGCTATGCACAAATTCTAGTGAATCACATCCACACGCTTTTGCAGGTGTCCCTGGATTACGGGGCATAAGTCCCTGACTTTCATATCGTAAGTAACTGACTTTTGCATCGTAAGTCTTTGATTTCCGTCTCGGAAACAACCGACTTTGCTATGACACATGACACTGGTGACAGTGATTTCTGAAGATTTACTCTCGCGCGGGCAGGCAGGAACTTTCGGCCTGATTTTTCCTGCCTGCCCGCGTGCGAGGCGAAATGTTGAAAAACTAGTGTCATCGTGTCACCCTGTCACCGTGAACACTGAGCAAAGAATGCTCTGCATAGCTCTCTTGCTATGGGCATAATCTCTCCTGTCTCCGCCTCCGTTGGCTTTCGGAAGTAGAGATCCGTACATTACTGTTTTTGTCGCGACGCCTCCAAAGTAGGTAATAAGGTTCTAATCTGTGTCACACGGTGCAAAGATACAAAAAATAAAATTAATGAGAGTTCCCATAGTGGGAACTCGTAAACAATAATTACTGTTTTTTAAAATCTTTTAAACGATAAAGACAGAAAAATATCCCCGATACTAGCAAGTTACAGAAGAATTTGGAGTTGGAAGACACCTTGTCTAACTGTTGGGAAGAATCATACCCAACATAGCATATCGACTATATATTGATGGTAACCATTTTTATAGAGAGCATATCGAATCAAAACTATGATGAACATCCTGTTTGGCAAAATATTTTAGACATTGAACGCTGTGAAAGGGAAAAAGACGGTTTCGTGACAGTTTTTCCATTTCACAGCTTTTTATTTGGCATTATTTATATAAAAATCTGTTTTCTCGTACAAATAGAAAAGACTCCGCAAAGGGTTTTTAAAACTTTTTTTTAAGTTAATGGTAATTTTGTTGCCATTTTATTTTTTTATTTCAGTTTTTTTTAGTACCTTTGCAAACGTTATCCTGAATACAATCTTTTTACCTTAAAGAAAACTAATACCTATTGAATGTAGAGCAGTTGTCTGAGAAGATAGCTGCTCTTGTCTTTTTTATAGCTCTCCATATAATAAATACCGCAAAACATCCGTTTTTATTTATAGAAACAAGTCTTATCACTTGTATAAATCATCACAGAAGAAACAATGGAAACAGAAATAAAGAAGATACCTTATCTCGACCTGAAGGCAATCAATGAGCCATACGAGAAGGAGATAAAGGATGCAATCAACAAGGTGGTCAACAGCGGATGGTATCTGCAAGGTGAAGCCGTAAAAAGGTTTGAGAAATCGTATGCACAGTTTATCGGTACAGAATACTGCATCAGCTGCGCTAACGGGACGGATGCGCTCAAACTGATGCTGATGGGCGAACTGGCTATCGGAAATCTGCAGAAAGGTGATGAGGTGATCGTGCCTGCCAACACTTATTTCGCTACCGTACTTGCCATCAGCAGCGTAGGACTGACACCTGTATTGGTGGATGCCAATATCGATACATTACAGATAGATGACCAACTGATAGAAGCCCGAATCACACCGAAGACCAAAGCCATCATGATTGTTCATCTTTATGGTAAACTGGCATGGACTCCGAAGATTGCTGAAATCTGCAAGAAGCATCATCTCTTGCTTTTCGAAGACAATGCGCAGGGATTCGGATGCTCCACTACTCTATCTGATTCTTCTGAAAAACCATCGAAAAGAAGATATACCGGAAATCTTTCGGATGCTGCCGCCCACAGTTTTTATCCTAGCAAGAATCTGGGAGCATTGGGAGATGCGGGAGCTGTAACTACCAATAACAGGGAATTGGCGGAAGCCATCATGTCACTACACGAATATGGAAAGATAGAAGACGGCATCTTCAGATACCAGGGCGTCAACTCGCGCATGGATGAGATTCAGGCTGCGGTACTGAATGTGAAACTGCAATATCCTGAAAACGAACAGAAAGCGAGATACAAACAGGTGCAGCTATACCTGGAGCATCTGGATGACAGCATCAAGGACAGATGCATCGCTGCGAAACTCATCTCTCCTGCTCATGAAAATGTTTTCCACGTCTTCCCTTTCCTTACCCCGAAGCGAGACCAACTGAAAGCTTTCCTGGCTGAGAATGGGGTCGGCACAAAGATTCATTACTTCTGCCCACCCTATCTGCAGCCATGCTATCCGGAAATGAATCATCTGGAATTTCCGGTAGCCAAGAGAATAGCTGACGAAGAACTGAGTCTGCCTTGCAACTCATCGCTCAACGATGAAGATATCATCAGAGTAAGCAAACTCATCAACCAGTTCTTGGTTTAAAGATACTGCACCTTGGCACCGAAAGAAAGGCCGAAGACATCCCAGAAACCGGCATTGCCGTTACGATAGAAACGCATAAAGTAGATATCCGTTGTACCCAACTCATAGAAGAACGTAATACTCTTGATACGCTTACGTTTATTGTGCGGAATATCATACTTAAAACGTTCACCCAAGGCGATATTAGGACGGACTCTGGTAGAGAACGGATAATAGCCGCTTTCATACTTGGTAGGCTGCTTGGTCCAGAAATCATGTCCGAACACCGTATTGAAATACAGGCTGCACTCCAGCGGTTCAAACCACCAGCCCTTACCGATATTGCGACGCCAAGGAATGAAATTCTCCTTGAGCGTCATGGTTAACTTCTCATCGTCAGAACTGAACTTCGGGATGTAGCCAAACAAGAGCTGCGTTTCCCACTGGCGGCGCTTACCATATTCCCATCCGATACCCAGCGAAATGATACCCATATTGCCACAGGTCTGAATGATGCCACTAGTAGGTATCAGCAAATTCCAATGCTTACGGTAGCGCATAATGCGGCGGTCATATCGGGTCAGTTTGCCATCCGCCAACACCAGCGTATCATGAACGATACTATCCGTCAGTTCCAACTCCTCACTTTTCCCGGTAACCTCATCGGCAGCATGAACCTGTACAGAACCTGCAGCAAGCAAGGCTCCCAGAATGAATATATGCTTAAAACTCAATAATTTCATAACGATAACCTTTTGGAGTAATGGTGAATATATAGTATTGATGCTTAGCGGCATTAGCCACCTGATAATAGATGATGCCATCGCCATAAATGTCATTTTGCTCGGTATGATGACCATGACCGTAAAGACAGCACATCAAACCAGGGAACTGATGCGTATAAAAATTGAAGACCTTAGCTACATTATTATTAAACTGCTCTGAATAAGGGGCAGCATGCATACAGACAACGGTACGCGAAAAGTCATCTGCATCTGCCTTAACCTGCTCTTCCATGAAATCAAAATTAGGTACAGGGCGGGAATAGTCGAACTCAATAGCATTGGTATTGAGACAGACAAACTTTACCTTACCGGCAATGAAACTGAAATCCGGATTACCAAAGATTTTCTGATAAGACTGGTTACCTGTTCCCAAACAGTCATGATTACCCAGCAGAGCCACGAAAGGTATCTTCAACTTCTGAAGATGGTCACGGGTCCACTGAAACTCACGGGTAGCACCAAAGTCGGTAAGGTCTCCACAATGAATCACGAAATCGAGGGAATCACTGCGGCGATTGATATCATTAACCTCACTCTTCAAATCATCCAACCACTGGTGTGAATCGCTGATCATAGCAAAACGGATTGTATCTTTCGACTTTACCGCAGCCTCAATCTTCTGAATATTGGTAACATTCAGATTTCTATCGCCGTCGATTTGCACATCATACGGATGAACATCGAAGACGGTATCGCAGGATGCCACCATACAGAGACAACAGGCAGCCAGGATATAGGGAATAATTTTATGCATTCTTGTCTTATTTATCTTTAAAAACTCTTTTTTTATAACTCTTAAATACTACTTTTTCTTTTTTTTCAACCTTGCATAGAAACCTTGCAACCTGCCAGGCTGATAACCGGCATCGAGCAGTTTCTTCAAATCACGATAGGCTTCGTCTTTTCTTCCAAGAAGAATCAGGATGTCTACATGATTGAAAGCAAAATCCTCATTACCGGCATCCAACTCCATCGCCTTGGCGTAATCAAACTCTGCCAGCTCAAGCATCCCCCTCTCCTTCTCCATGCCACCTCTTGCAGCATAAGCCATCGCACTGTCAGGGTATTGCTCTATCAGACTGTTAATGCCATCGTAAGCCTCGGTATAATGCTTATCTTTCTCATTGAGCAAAGCCAGACCGAGTTGCGCCTGGAAATTGCCAGGAACAAGTACCAGAAGATTCTGATAATCGAGACGCGCAAAGTTATAACGGAGCAACTTCTCATTGACAAAGGCACGATAGAACAAACCGGCGATATTGGTATTGTTCAGAAAGAGTACCTTATCAAGATCATCCTTGGCATATTGCCACTGTTCCAACTGGATATTCCAGGCAGCCTTTTTCAGTCGCAGATCGATACTGTCGGGATGATATGCAAGCACTTCTGTAGCCTTGGAGAGTGAATCGCGCAAGGCTTTATTCTGAGCAGCACGTGCCTTGTCGGCATCTACGTTCTGCGCAGATACAGATAAAGAAACCATCGATGCCAATAATAATGTATAAAAACTTTTCATGGTGCAAAGTTAAGAAGACTTTTGCAAACTGCCAAATAAAAAACTATAAAACTTATTTGAGTTTACAAAAAGAACTAAATTTCAGAAAGACAGGACAATCAACAAGAAAAGAAGGTGTGTCATAAGCCACATCCCATACGCCCTGAAAGGGCAGAAGCTCTTAGCCCGTCCTCGGCTGCCATTGTTTAAACTTATGACACACCCTCTTTTATCATCAAGCGCCTAAAAAATCCATTTACAGATTAAGCATTCTTAATCCAGTTAACGATCCATGCGCCAACCTCAGTTGTGCCATACTGAGCACCACCCTCAACCTGAATTTCAGGTGTGCGGACATTGGCATCGAGAGAAGCATCTACTGCCTTACGAATCAAGGCACCCTCCTCGTTCAAACCGAAGTGCTCCAACAACATAGCTGCAGAAAGAATCTGAGCTACTGGGTTAGCCAGGTTCTTGCCAGCTGCCTGTGGCCATGAACCATGAACAGGCTCGAACAATGGTGTGTGCTCACCGAGAGAGCTGGATGGCTGCAAGCCCATAGAACCGGTGATACAAGAAGTCTCATCGGTCAGGATATCACCGAAGGTATTCTCTGTAACGATAACATCGAAGAATGTAGGCTCAGTCAATACGCGCATAGAAGCGTTGTCGATGAACATATAATCGGTGTTTACCTCAGGATACTGTGGCTCCATCTCCTTGGCAATCTGACGCCAGAGACGAGAAGATGCCAATACGTTTGCCTTATCTACCACTGTCAAGTGCTTGTTACGCTTCATGGCAAACTCGAAAGCTACCTTCAGGATGCGCTCAATCTCAGGACGGGTATAGATATCTGTATCGTATGCCTTATCGTTATCCTGATACTTCTCACCGAAGTACATACCGCCAGTTAACTCGCGGATAACTACGAAGTCAGCACCCTTCAGGAGTTCATCCTTCAATGGTGACTTATGGAGCAGGCAATCGAATGTGGCTACTGGGCGAACATTGGCGAAGAGGCCCAACTTCTTACGCATAGCGAGCAAGCCCTGCTCAGGACGAACCTTGGCTGTAGGGTTGTTGTCGAAACGTGGGTCGCCAACGGCTGCGAAGAGCACTGCGTCAGCATCCATACAAGTCTTGAAGGTCTCCTCTGGGAATGGATCACCTACCTCGTCGATAGCGTGAGCGCCGCAGATAGCCTCGTTGTAAGTAAACTCGTGGTTGAACTTCTCTGCAATGGCCTGCATAACTGCTACGCCCTGCTTCATAATCTCTGGTCCGATACCATCACCGGCGAGAACTGCAATGTTTAATTTCATCTTATTTGATTTTTTAATTGTTTATTTTTTGAATGATTAAAGCTTTTGCCCTTACAGGGCGCATTGCTAAATGCTATCTTATACCCAGGGTGTTACCCTGGGCTAGGAGCTTCTGCCCCTTCAGGGCGTGCTGCTGAATAGAAACCTTCGGAGATATTTTCATAATCTTCGGAGATATTTTCATAATCTTCGGAGATAATTTCGTAATCTTCGGAGATATTATTCCATATCAAGATTTCGAGGCGAAACAGCCTGTTCGTCGCTCTTATCTGCCTCGTACATATTAATCATCTTCAGCGTTGCCTTGATAGCTGCTTCTGTCTGGTCAGCATCCAAGCCTCGGGTACGCCAGATACGGTCACCTTCACGCCAGGTAATGACAGTCTGAACGAGGGCATCGGTACGGCCACCAGGTGGAATGGTTACCTGATAGTTGTCGAGCTTAGGGAAGGTCTTGCCGAGCTTCACCTTGTAAATATTGCGGAGGGCTTTCACGAAAGCATCATACTGACCATCGCCAGAACTCTGGTCTTCATACTCCTTGCCATCGATTTCTACCTTTACACTGGCTATAGGCTTCAAACCGTACGAGGTTGATACCATGTAACTGACCAGTTTCACCTTATCCTCTGGAGCTCCATGCTTCAATACATCACTCACGATGTATGGCAGGTCGTCCTGGGTTACCAGTTCCTTGCGGTCGCCGAGTTCTGTGATTCGCTTGGTCACCGCCTTGGTCTGCTCAGGCGTCAGTTCCAATCCCAGCTCGTTGAGGTTCTGGATAATGTTCGCCTTACCGGAATTCTTGCCCAGAGCATACTCACGATGTCTGCCGAAACGCTCAGGTACCAGGTCGTTGCAATAAAGCTTGTCCTTGTTGTCACCATCGGCATGCACACCAGCTACCTGGGTAAAGACGTTGTCTCCTACTACCGGAGTATTCGGAGCCACGGCAATGCCACTGTATCCTTCAACCAATCGGGAAATATCGTTCAGACGGTCTTCCTTAATATTGGTCTTTGCCTCGAACATGTCTTTCAGAATCACCTGAACACTTGCCAATGGTGCATTGCCACAGCGTTCACCCAGACCATTCACGGTAACGTGAAGACCCTTAGCGCCGCTCAATACGGCAGCCAGCGAGTTGCTCACAGCCAGATCGTAGTCGTTATGGGCATGGAAGTCGAAGTGAGAATTCGGATAACGGCGCACCATCTGGCGCATATACTCCACACACTGCAATGGGTTCAGAATACCCAACGTATCAGGAAGAAGGAAACGCTTGATAGGCAGTTTTACCAACTCATCCATCATCATGAAGAGATAGTCACGACTGTCACGCATACCGCTCGACCAGTCCTCCAAGTAGAGATTCACCGTGAATCCCTTGCTCAAAGCATAGTCGATGGTCTGCTTGATATGAGCGAGATGCTCCTCAGGCGACATCTTGAGTTGCTGGGTGCAGTGCTTGTAGCTACCCTTAGCCAAGAGGTTGATGACATGACCGCCGCATTCAGCAATCCAATCCACACTCTTGTTGTTATCCACGAATCCCAATACCTCAACGGAATCCAGTTTACCTATAGTCTTGGCATAACGGCAAATTCGAGCGACAGCATCCTTTTCACCTTCTGACACACGCGCTGAAGCCACCTCAATGCGATCTACATTGATGTCGTGCAACAGCATTCTTGCTATCATCAACTTCTCGTGAGGAAGGAAACTGACACCATTGGTCTGCTCGCCGTCGCGCAGCGTGCAGTCCATGATCTCAATCTCCTTGATACGGGAATTATCTCTCTTTGCGTTAACGTTCATAATTACTTGTTTTTAGCTTCCCAAGCCTCAACCTTGTCGCGGTTCTGAACGAGGAAGTCTACATCGTCCAAACCATTCTCCAGACAGTGTTTCTTGTAGCCGTTGATTTCGAAGTGCTCGCTCTTGCCGGTAGCAAGATTGGTCACGGTCTGGTTAGGAAGATCTACCTTCACCTCTGTCTTGTGATCCTTATCGATGCTCTCGAAGAGTTCCTTCAGGAATTCCTCGCTTACTACTACTGGCAACACGAGGTTGTTCAACTCGTTGTTCTTGTGGATATCAGCAAAGAAAGAGCTGATGACTACACGGAAGCCTGCGCCTGCGATAGCCCAGGCTGCGTGCTCACGGGAAGAACCAGAGCCGAAGTTCTTGCCAGCTACGAGGATGACGCCACTGTAAGAAGGGTCATTCATCACGAAGTCTGGCTTTGGAGTTCCGTCGGCATTGTAGCGCCAGTCGCGGAAGAGGTTGTCGCCCATACCCTCTTTATCGATAGCCTTGAGGAAACGGGCTGGGATGATCTGGTCTGTATCTACATTCTCCAATGGAAGAGGAATGCAGCTTGATGTAATTACATTGAATTTCTGTTTCATCGTTGTTGTAATGTTTAATTTTTAATGTTTAGTGTTTACTTGATTGGATCGTGATTGACAGTTATAAGGCGAAGCCCAACTAATCACTAATCACTAATCATTAATCACTATTTACATAAACTCTCTTGGGTCGGTAATCTTACCAGTGATAGCGGCAGCTGCTGCTACGTATGGACTGGCAAGGATGGTACGGGAACCTGGTCCCTGACGACCCTCGAAGTTACGGTTGGATGTACTTACAGAGTACTTGCCTGCAGGAATCTTATCATCGTTCATTGCCAGGCAGGCAGAGCATCCAGGCTGACGGATTTCGAAGCCGGCAGCCTCAACAATCTTATCAATTCCCTCTTCACGTATTTGTTTATCAACCAACCATGAACCTGGTACAAGCCAAGCAGTTACGCCATCTGCCTTCTTCTTTCCTTTAACAAGAGAAGCGAAAGCACGGAAGTCTTCAATACGACCATTGGTACATGCGCCCAAGAATACATAATCGATAGGATGACCCTCCAGTTTCTCGCCTGGCTGGAAGCCCATGTAGTTGAGGCTCTTCTTGAAACCAGCCTGCTCTTCCTCAGGAATCTCATCGAGTGTTGGGATATTCTCTGTGATACCGATACCCATACCTGGATTGGTACCATAGGTGATACGTGGTTCGATATCCTTTGCCTCGAAAGTCAACTCTTTGTCGAAGACTGCATCATCGCCACTCTTCAAAGTCTTCCAGTAAGCCACAGCCTTGTCCCACTCTTCACCCTTAGGTGCATATTCACGACCCTTGATGTACTCGAATGTTGTCTCATCAGGAGCTACGAAACCACCACGGGCACCCATCTCGATAGAGAGGTTACAGAGGGTAAGACGACCTTCCATAGACATATCCTTCACTACATCGCCACTGTACTCAACGAAGTAACCGGTAGCACCGGATGTAGTGAGCTGGCTCATCAGATAGAGAGCAACGTCCTTGGCAGTAACGCCCTTGCTGAGCTTGCCGTTGATGCTGATGCGCATAGACTTTGGCTTGCTCTGGAGAATACATTGTGAAGCCATCACCATCTCGACCTCAGAAGTACCGATACCGAAAGCTACGGCACCCATGGCACCATGGGTAGAAGTATGAGAGTCACCGCAAACGATGGTCATACCTGGAAGAGAAAGACCCTTCTCTGGACCTACTACGTGGATGATACCATTATCCTTTGTGTTCATGGCAAAGTGAGTTACGCCGAAATCAGCGGTATTCTTTGCCAAGGTATCTACCTGCTTCTTTGAGATAGGATCCTCGATAGGTTTGTCCTGATCATGAGTTGGTGTATTGTGGTCAGGCATACAGAAAATCTGGTCAGGGCGGAACATCTTGAGTCCGCGTGCTCGCATACCAGCGAATGCCTGAGGTGATGTTACTTCGTGACAGTAGAGACGGTCGATGTAAAGCTGTGTAGGACCATCCGGAACAATCTGGACAACGTGCTTGTCCCAAATCTTGTCGAATAATGTATTCATAATATCTCTTGTTATATATATATGTTTATCTAATCTTAAACTTGTTAATACAATCAATGTAAGCCTCAACAGAAGCCGTAACGATGTCGGTATCTGCACCGAAGCCATAATATACATGACCATCGTATTCCACCTGCATGTGAACCTTGCCCACATCGTCAGAGCCCTTGTCGATTGCCTGGATAGTGAACTCCTTGAGATTCATCTCCTTTGTAATGATCTTCTTGAGAGCATTGATAGCAGCATCTACCGGACCGTTACCAGATGATGCAGCCTCAAACTTCTGACCTGCAATATCAAGACCGATACTTGCCACGCTCTTCACGCCCTTACCTGTAGTAACCTGCAACCAGTCGAGCTGAACACCATGCTTATCAGCAGAATCAGCACCGGCAAGCATCAAAACATCCTCATCGGTAACTTCCTTCTTCTTATCAGCCAGTTGGAGGAACTTCTTGTAAATCTTGTCGAGCTTCTCCTCATCATTAATCTCTACACCATTGACATGGAGACGGTACTTCAATGCAGCACGACCAGAACGGGCTGTCAGAACGATAGCATTGTCATCCAATCCAACTTCCTTAGGATCAATGATTTCGTAAGTCTGGACATTCTTCAAGACACCATCCTGATGGATACCAGAAGAATGAGCAAATGCATTGCGACCCACGATAGCCTTGTTTGGCTGAACAGGCATATTCATCAGACTGCTCACCATGCGTGAGGTAGGAATAATCTTGGTGGTATTGATGTTGGTATCAATATTGATATGCTTGTGACACTTCAGAATCATAGCAATCTCTTCGAGCGAAGTATTACCTGCACGCTCACCGATACCATTGATGGTAACCTCAACCTGGCGTGCACCATTCAATACACCCTGCAGAGTATTGGCAGTTGCCATACCGAGGTCGTTATGACAGTGGGTAGAAAGGCGTGCCTTGTCAATGCCATCAACATGCTCCATGAGATACTTGATTTTGTCACCATATTCATCAGGCAGACAATAACCTGTAGTATCAGGAATGTTCACTACAGTAGCACCCGCCTTGACAACAGCCTCTACGACACGAGCCAGATACTCATTATCAGTACGGCCTGCATCCTCAGCATAGAACTCTACGTCCTCAACATACTTTTTAGCATACTTGACAGCAGCTACAGCACGTTCGATGATTTCCTCGCGGGTAGAATTGAACTTATACTTGATATGACTGTCGCTGGTACCGATACCGGTATGGATTCTCTTATGCTTGGCATACTGCAAAGCCTCAGCAGCACAATCAATATCTTTTTCTACGGCACGGGTAAGTGCACAAATAGTAGGCCAGGTTACAGCCTTAGAGATTTCTACCACTGAATTGAAGTCGCCCGGACTTGATATTGGAAATCCAGCCTCAATTACATCCACGCCCAACTGCTCCAGTTGCTTTGCCACCTGAATCTTCTCAACTGTGTTCAACTGACATCCCGGAACCTGTTCGCCATCGCGGAGGGTCGTGTCGAAAATGTATAATCTGTCACTCATATCTTTAAAATTTTAAATTTACACCTTATTATATATATTAGAGCTACACATTCAGAACGCACTACGTTTATATAGCAATCCGTGCAGAAGCATCAGATAAAGTAAAAAGCCTTCCCCCACTCCATAGACGGAAGTGTAGAAAGGCTTTTAATATCTTAAGCGATGAACTATACGCACACCTTATCACTTCCGCCCACAAACTGCAGTCGAAGTCGAATAATAATGCTTGTAATGTTCAACAATGTTGTTCTCATATCTATCTTATTATGTTATATTCTTAAATTCGCATGCAAAGATAACACTTTTATTTGATACTAGCAAACAATTTATAACTTTTTTAATAGAAATGATAACAAATTCCTATAACCTTATGGTTTTTTCACCCAAAAACGTTAATTCTGTGCTAGAATTTGGCGAAAAAGCCAGTTTGTGAGTGAAAAATTGACAAACTCTAACCTTAGAAAGGCAGATTCTCTGCAGGCGGCGGTGGTAGCGGACTACCATCCTGCCCTCCGCCATTCATCCTAGAGCCTACAATCTCGCCACCTTCTTCGACAGGTGCTGCTGCAGCATCCTGCGGATCCTGGAATCGGGTAAATTCTCCACGGAAGTTCAGGAGAACATCTCCAACAGAGCCCTTACGGTGCTTGGCAATGATAATCTGTGCCATACCATGAAGGTCATTACCCTTTTCATCCTGATAGATGTGATAATATTCCGGTCGGTGAACGAAAAGCACCATATCGGCATCCTGCTCGATGGCACCGGATTCACGGAGGTCACTCAACTGAGGTCGCTTTCCTTCCAAGCCCTCACGGTTCTCTACATTACGGGAGAGCTGAGAAAGAGCAAGCACAGGAATATTCAGCTCTTTGGCAATACCTTTGAGCGAACGGGAGATGGTAGATACCTCCTCCTGACGGCTACCAAACTTCATACCATTGGCATTCATCAGCTGGAGATAGTCGATCATCAACAGTTTAACACCCTTTTCCCTTACCAGTCGGCGCGCCTTGGTACGGAGTTCGAAAACAGAAAGACCAGGCGTATCATCAATATAAATAGGTGCACCTGTCAGTTTTCTCAGTTTTTTATCCAACCGTTCCCATTCTGGCTGTTCCAATTGTCCGTTCAGTATTTTTTTACCCGAAATCTCGCAAACATTCGAGATGAGTCGGTTCACCAACTGAACGTTATTCATTTCCAGGGAGAAGAATCCGATAGGCACATCATAATCTACCGCTACATTCTTGGCAATACTCAATGCAAAGGAAGTCTTACCCATGGCAGGACGACCGGCGATAATCACAAGGTCGGACGGTTGCCAACCTGATGTCATATCATCCAACCCACGATAACCTGTAGGAATACCGGTAAGACCACCCGAGTTCTGAGCAGCGCGCTGCAAGATGGCAACGGCCTCCTTTACAACCGGATCAATCTGTGTATAATCCTGCTTCATATTGTTCTGCGAAAGCTGGAAGAGTTCACCTTCAGCTTTCTGCATCAGTTCATCCACATCCACACCTTCTTCATACGCCATCGTCTCGATGTCGCCGGCATAATGAATCAGCTGGCGCTGCATATATTTCTGCGCCAGGATACGGGCATGCGACTCTACATGGGCAGCAGAAGCCATGCCTGCAGAAATATCCATGAGATATTGTGCTCCTCCCACCTTATCCAGTTCGCCAGTCTTGGCTAACTGATCGGCAAGAGTCATGATATCCACAGGCCGTTCCTCCATGTTCATCACCTGGATAGCCTGATATATTCTCTTATGACGCGGGTCATAAAAAGTATCCGGCTTGAGCAACTCCGACACCACCGAAAAGGCATCAGAATCTATCATCAAGGCACCCAGTACCGCCTGCTCCACATTCACAGCCTGCGGCTGCAAATGGGCATAGGTTGGATCTATCTGTACCTTATTCTTATTTTTATTATTCTCCGCCATCTTTGTTATTTTTCCTTTCCTCGAAAACTTTTTTTGTTATAAATTCCAATTCTATAGGCGCAATACCACGATTATCGAGCCAATCTCCCATCTCGAGCAGGCCGAGTGCATCTATATCTTCCTCAGGGGAAAAAGCTGCATGACCAGATGCTTCATCCAAAAATCTGATAGCTGCAGATCCTCCCTTTTTCACGAGAACGCAGAGTCCATAATAGAAAAATTTCATAGACTCCCATCTGTGGTCTTGTGGCTTGGAAACTTTGCTCACCATCGCAGATAACATTTTCATGAACATGCGTTGCTTATCATCCTTATCCATATCTGTCATGTCAGAATTCAATATTTCCCTGATTTCATTATCATCACTATTTTGCAGATAAGGTTCTATTAAAGCCATTGCATGGTCAATGTTTTTATCGCCTTCCGATTCAGAAAAGAGCAAAGAGAAAGCCAGTCTGCATTCAACCTGTTCTTCCTTAGGATACTGTTCATCCATCTGGAAAGCCCATTCCAAAGCCTCTTTATAATGATGGAGTTTCAATAAGAGATCGGTCTTTTTCAGCTTGAGCTTAAACTGCTTACTCTCATCTGATTCTTCTTTTATCAAGCAATTCAATGTTATTAAAGCCGCCGGGTCATTTATCTCTTCTTCTATTTCTAATTTCAACTCCGTGGCAGCCTTATAAGTTGGGCTTGTTTTCTTAATCACATAGAGATGTTCAAGCGCTTCATCATATTTTTCCTCCGATTTGTATGCCAATGCAAGCATCATATGCTCTTCGTCGGTATATTTTTCCAGATTACGCAAAATCTTGCTAACAAAGGCATAGTCACCTCTTTTAGCAGAGAAACGGGCCAGCGACAGGCGATACTTGTCATATTCCGGTTTAGCAAACAGTCCCGTAGTAAAGAAAGGAATTTCCTTCTGCACTTCGAAAGGATTATCAAATGCCTTCCTCATTGGAGAGAGTGTATAGAATCGGTAGAGGTCCTGCACATAGCGATGACGAACCCTAATTGCACGTTTCTTCTTTTCCTCTTCAGAGAGATTCTCTTCATGTTCCATTACCGAATCAAGCAGTGTGACATTTTCAGAATCCTTTGCTTCTGTAGAATCAGTCTCATCCTCTACTGGCTCTTCGGTATTCTGCTCTTTTTCCACCTCATCTTCTTCGTCATAAAAAACAGGACCAGACACCATATTTTCCGGGGTAACATCCAATGATTCAATAAATTCCTTAGATGTATTATTCAATGAAAGAATGATGCTATACAGATCGGTATCACACATAGAGGCGCCTCTCAAGAGATTGTTGATGAAATTGCGATGCTGTTTCATCGTAGCCCGAACATTCTTGAGCGTAGAATTACGGACATAGAAAGGAACAAACCAATTATAGAGTGAATGGAAATGACCGAAGCTCTTCTGGTTGGCAAACTGATGATAATAGACATCAACTCCTATATCTTCTGAATTCAACATATAGTCGAAGGCTCCCTTAAGGGCATCATCAGGATTCTCCCCATCTGCAGAGAAGCAATTAAGTCCCAATTCACCCGTTTGGTCTATCTTTTCGGCCAAATCCTGAGTAAAAGAAGTGAACATGGTCTTCACCACGGAATGCATCATCTCCTTGCTATCCTTTTTACTTGTAAGACATAGACGCATCTGGCGTTGGAGATCAACACAGGCTGCCAAAAATTCATCATCCATGATCAAGCCAGCAGCAGAATCCCAATATTTCTGTTTTTCACCCGAATTGGTTATTGCACAGAAAACGAAACCCACCAAAGCTCGCTGGCGAACACTGCATGTACAGTCGTCAGACTTGATTAAGCGCATCAAGACTGCAAGTCTAGAGGCATCCATGAATACAGAGCATGACAATGAAACAGCCGAAACTATCATATTGATGGTGTATGGATCTACCAAATCGGAAGCGATGATATCAAGTATATTCTTGACAAAATCATCATTCCAGTCTTCAGTTGTCAAAATATAAGAAAACACCATATTGCGATAGGCATTAAGCTGCTCTTGTATCTTTTGTCTTTCCTCGTCTATCTGTTCTTCAGACAAGTCTACCTTCAAATTTAGCATAGCTTCATCTGTAGCAAATTTCTCAAAGGTTTCCTGTACCTCATCAAAACTTTTCAGATTCTGAGCTCTTTTGTTAAGTGCAACAAACGTAGGCTCATTTGCCAAAATCCAAGCGTGACGCACTTTACCAAAGAACTTATCAGTATCAAGATCTAAAGTTTGAGCAAGATTATAAAGCTCTCGGTGTTTAAGCTTGCCATCTATATAATCATGATATAAAGCATCATATCTTTTTTCAATTTCCGCAATTTCAGGCTGACACGATTCGAGCCCCACTTCCTGGTCAATTATCTTGCGAATAGCCTCAATTCTGGATATAGTAGTGACATTTTCATGCGAAAACTTTGTCCAGCTAAAATCTTCTCTTTTCATAAGCCGCTTATTTTTGTGCTACAGCCAGGTCACGACGTCTTGGTTCCATAGCGTGTTCATATTTAAGTTTTGGAAGATTACTGATGGTTTTAGCATCGGCACCCGTATATTTTGTGATGATACTTGCATAATGCTGTACCCCACGACTGTTTATGCTATCAACAGCAATATTATACGCCTTGATAAACTTGGCAACTTGGTCTTTACGGCGCGGCTCTGAAAGTATTTTCTTGCGGAAAGCCACAACACCTAACTGCAAGTTCTTATCTCTGCTGTCAAAGAGTTTTACATGCTGTTCAAGTCGGGCTTTGGTAGCTTGAGGTTCTGGCAGCAACATGGCATCCATCTCGTTGTTAAGCAACATACGCAGACGGATGTTCAAATCGTTGATTTGAACCTTATAAGCATCATATTTAGGCTTACCGCTATCGATTGCTAAAGTAGCCAGATAATCAGTTGCAGAGTAGCGGGTCATAGCCACCATCTTATCTGACAGTTGTTTCAGTTCGGATATACGCGAACGCTTATTGGTAATAAACTGCCAATAAAGATTGGTAGAAATAGGGTACGTCAAAGCAGTACCCCGTTTCTCTATATGATGTGCACGAATCAGATCGGTCACGGCTCCCTCTACGCGCTTGCGCTCGATAGCAGTATCACAATCCATTTGTGCAGTATATCTACGCAAATGTACGTCTACACCTTGCTGCTGGAAGATACTGTCATCACATGCCAGAAAGATTGGCAGGCAGTCCATTGTTGGCATCACCGCTATCTTCAGCGCAGCACGGTCTAGGCTATCCAATCTAGCCTTTTCCTTCTTGCTCAAGCGATGACGTTCTGCTTCCGACTTGCCACATCCTGCAAATCCTATAGCCAGCAAGAGCATCAAGGCTGCAAACGTTTTGAACTTATTCATTATCAATCCTTTAATCATTTGTTATTCTACATAGAGAACCAATCCCTTCAAATATTCACCTTCCGGATGATAAATATTGATAGGATGGTCGGCAGGCTGGTGCAACTGGTGCAAGATGCGAACCTTTCTTCCAGCCTGCGCTGCAGCAGTAAACACAGCATTGCGGAACTGATCCTTCGTAACCACCTGAGAGCAACTGAAGGTAAAAAGGATGCCGCCCTTCTTAATACGCTGCAAGCCCTTTACGTTCAGGCGGGTATAGCCCTTCAGCGCATTGCGCAAAGCCGCACGGTGCTTGGCAAAAGCAGGAGGATCAAGAACAATCAGATCATACTGCTGGTCATGTTCATCAAGATACTTGAAGGCATCTTCGCAGATAGCCTCATGGCGTGCATCTCCAGGGAAATTGAGCGCAATATTCTCATTGGTCAATTCTATCGCCTTGGCACTGCTGTCTACGGAGTGAACAGCCTTAGCCTCGCCTCTCATCGCATAAACAGAAAAACCGCCGGTATAGCAGAACATGTTGAGCACGCTCTTACCCTTGGCATAATGCTCGAGCAGCGAACGGTTCTCACGCTGATCTACGAAGAAACCCGTTTTCTGACCACGCAACCAGTCGATATGGAATTTCAGTCCATTCTCTACAGCAACATCGTCAGCATCACCTCCCAGTATAAAGCCATTTTCCTGTCTGAGGTCAGCCTTATACGGTAAGGTTGTCTCACTCTTATAGTAGATATTCTCCAGTGCTTCACCCATCACCTTCTTCAAGGCTTTGGCTATCTCCATGCGGCAAACATGCATACCCACACTGTGAGCCTGCATGACAGCAGTAGGACCATAGCAGTCGATAACAAGTCCCGGCAAGTTATCACCCTCACCATGAACCAAGCGATAAGTAGTATTGGATGAATTACCGGCAATACCCAAAGCGAGTCTCATCTTATATGCCGAATCCAATCTGGCACACCAGTACTCCTCATCAATCTCAATATCTCTAAAAGAAAGAACACGTACAGCGATAGAACCGATCTGATAATGACCTATAGCAATGAATTCACCACTACGGGTAAACACTCTCACAATGTCGCCCTCCTCTATACCCTCATCCATTGCCTGGATAGCACCCGAGAAGATCCATGGATGAAAACGCTTGAGCGATTCTTCCTTACCTTTCTTTAAATATACGCTTTTATACATATTTATATATGAAGTTTCTTACGATTATCAATTTCTATTCCTTACCACCTTATATCATGCCCTGAGTTCATCGAGCTCGTAATCGCCTGTAGCAGACAAACGCTTGAATTCCTCATACAGATTAATGCAGCACCAGGCATCTGTAGCTGCATAGAGAGCCTGCGATTCCTTCAAATCGCTAGCCTCCCAATTGCTCAACCGTTGCGCCTTGCTGATTTTCTGGTGAAACAGGTTAGCATACAGTTTCTGCAGACTCATGTCTGCGATACCAAAGTTCTTAGCAACATCCTGCAACTCGATAAAGTAGCCAACCTTAAAAGCAGCTCGCTTATGGAGCTGCAGCAAGTCATCGTGCCAGGAAAGTCCTACTTTTGGCACGGTGGTATCTTCGAGCAAGCGAATGATGGCAGGAGTCATGCCCGTATGATGCAGGCGGAAGAGATAACAAGTATCATGTGTACTCACCTGCAACAACGAAACATGGTAAGCCTGACCACGCTTGAATGATGGGCGCGTTTCTGTATCCACGCCCAGTATATAATGGCTAAGTAGGTCATTAACAGCCGCTTCTGTATCTTCAGGCTTGTCAACGACTACGATTTTGCCAGGAAACAAAGCTCTTGGCAAATTCGTGATTGCCGCCTTGTCGAAACTAGTGAAAATAATCTTCATTATGCTTTTTATTCTTTACAAGTTGCAAAATTAGAAAAAAAAGATGAGAAAAAGAATTGTTTTCTCAATTATTTTCGCTAATTTTGCAGATAAATTATTCAAAAATATATAAAATGGCTAAAAAAAGAACTGAAAAAAAGACCAAAACCTTTAGCGAAGCTATTGGTTTACAGTATATTTTCAACAATACTATCACCGACTTTTTCATAGGATTAGCCTTGGTAGTCATTGCTGTGGTTATCATCATCGCTATGATCTCCTTTCTCAACACAGGAGCCAATGACCAGAGTTTGCTCGAAAATCTGAAGCCGGGCGAATGGACCAACACGGAAAAACAGTTTCAGAACTACTGCGGATCCTGGGGAGCCATTGTATCCTATTGGCTCATTGCCATCAATTTCGGATTTCCAGCCTTCATGCTCCCATTCTTTGTCATTATGGTGGGATTGCAGATGATGCATGCCTACAAGCTGAACCTGTGGAAATGGTTCTTCTGCATGATTGTGGTCATGCTATGGATGTCGGTAACCTTTGCCAAGTTCATCGCACCTATCATGCCAAGCCTCACATTCAATCCGGGCGGAAAGCACGGACTCTTTGTCGTGCAGAATCTGGAGAACATCATGGGTCCTCCAGGACTTACTGCCATTCTTTTCTTCGTGGCGGTAGCATTCCTCACCTATCTCACCACTGAAACCATTACGGTAATCAGAAAAGCACTCAACCCTATCGGTTATATATCAAATAAGGTGAAATTTGAGATTACTAACCATGGAAAGAACAGGAAAGATACAGAAGCTATCGACGAGGTATACGCCAGCGCAGCATATGGTGCTGGCACAGAGGATGAGAAAGAAGAATATAAGGAAGAAGAACCTGCCAAAGTCATCGACCTGAATCTGGATCCGGACCAGACATTCGCAAACCCGGACATACCTTCTACGCCTGTTGAGCAAGAGGCAGACGGACAGGAAGCTACAGGAACAGAAGGTGATACAGATAAAGATGAAACCATCGCTATAGCCAACGGCACGCAGAACGAGAATATGTCACTCATTGCACGTCAGCGCGAACTCCGTACTAAAAGGGCAGAAATGGAGGCACAGGAAAAGCAAGCTGCCGAGGCTGCTGCAGCTTCTGAGCATATAGGTATGGACATCTCTGTAGCCACAGCCGACGAGAAGGCTACAGGCAACACATTGAGCAATGCAGAAGTACTGAATACTCCGATCAATCCGAAGGAGCCGTTCACCAGATATAAATATCCGGTACTCAACCTTCTGAAGAAGTATGAGGATGACGGCGTATCCATCGATGAGGAAGAGCAGCGCGCCAACAAAAACCGCATCATCGAGGTGTTGGGCAACTTTGGCGTACAGATCAAAACCATCCGTGCTACGGTTGGTCCTACCATCACACTCTACGAAATCCAGCCTGCAGAAGGCGTACGTATCTCTAAGATCAAGAATCTGGAAGATGACATCGCCTTGAGTCTGGCAGCTCTCGGCATCCGTATCATCGCTCCTATCCCAGGTAAGGGAACCATCGGTATTGAGGTACCTAACGCAAAGGCGAACATCGTTAGTATGGAAAGTACTTTAAACTCAAAGAAATTCCAGGAAACCAAGATGGAGTTACCTATCGCTTTGGGTAAGACCATTACCAACGAAGTGTTTATGGTTGATTTGGCAAAGATTCCTCACCTGCTTGTTGCGGGTGCTACCGGACAGGGTAAATCTGTAGGTTTGAATGCCATCATCACCTCTTTATTATACAAGAAACATCCAAACGAACTCAAACTGGTTCTCATCGACCCTAAGAAGGTGGAGTTTAGCGTCTACTCCCGTATTGCCAATAAGTTTATGGCTGCGGTTCCTGAAGAGGAAGAACCTATCATAACCGATGTAACCAAGGTGGTTAGAACCCTGAACAGTCTGTGTGTACTGATGGATAGCCGTTACGACTTGCTCAAAAAGGCAGGAGCCCGTAACATCAAAGAATACAACCAGAAGTATATCAACCACAAGTTGAAGTTGACTGATGGACATGAGTATATGCCATACATCGTGGTGATTATAGATGAGTTCGGTGATCTGATCATGACAGCCGGCAAGGAAGTAGAACTTCCTATTGCCCGTATCGCCCAGCTGGCACGTGCCGTGGGTATCCACATGATTATTGCCACCCAGCGTCCTACAACCAGCATCATCACGGGTAATATCAAGGCTAACTTCCCTGGCCGTATCGCCTTTAAGGTTACATCTGCCATCGACTCAAAGACCATTCTTGACCGTACAGGAGCCAACCAGCTGATTGGTCGTGGTGATATGCTCTATCTCTGCGGCAACGAACCTGTCCGTGTACAGTGTGCCTTTGTTGATACACCTGAAATCGAGCGCATCAACGAGTATATCTGCGAACAGCCTGGCCCTATCGAACCTATGGAGTTGCCAGAACCAGCTAATGATGAAGGAAGCGCAGGTGGAAGCGGCAGCATCAGTGCCCGCGAACTGGATCCGTTCTTCGAAGAGGCAGCCCATGCGATTGTTCTTTCGCAGCAGGGTTCTACCAGCATGATACAGCGCCGGTTCAGTATCGGCTATAACCGTGCAGGACGACTGATGGACCAGATGGAAGCGGCAGGCATCGTAGGTGCAGCACAGGGCAGCAAGCCTCGTGAGGTACTGATACAGGATGAAAACCAGCTTAATAATCTGTTAATGGCACTTCGAAACTCTTAATTTTAGTAAAGAACTAAAGGTATGAAAGAAGATAATATTGGAAAAGGTTAAATTATTAAACCCAGAAGCCGTGAAAACGTCTAAGAGAGAAAAGACGTTTTTACGGCTTTATGATAGAGTATGAAATTTTAGAAGATATAATATAACATAGAATTTTAAAAGAAAGGAAAAGATAAAAATGAAAAAGATTTTAGCATTGGCTTTCGTTGCAATGATGAGCATCGGAGCCATGGCGCAGACTGCGCAACAGGTACTTGATAAGACCGCTGCCGTTATTGGCAACAAAGGTGGAGCTAGCGCCAACTTCAAGATGAGCAGTTCTAAGTATGGATCAGCAAGCGGCAGTATTGCCATCAAAGGCAACAAGTTTAACGCCCGTACCCCGCAAGCCATCGTCTGGTTCAACGGCAAGACCCAGTGGACTTATCTAAAGAAAACCAACGAGGTGAATGTCAGCAACCCTACACAGGCTCAGCAGATGTCCATGAACCCTTATACCTTTATTAATATATATAAGACTGGTTATAAGTCAACGCTCAAGACAGCAGGCAGTAACTATGTAGTACATCTCGTTGCCAATAACCAGAAACGTTCTGTAGCCGAAATGTATATCACCATCAACAAAAAGACACATATTCCATCAGTTGTCAAGATGCGACAGGGCAATACCTGGAGTACCATCACGGTAAGTAACTTCAGAGCCAAGAGCGTTTCTAACAGCACATTCAATTTCAACAGCAAGGAATGTCCTGGAGCTGAAGTCATCGACCTGAGATAATCTCCTGAAATATCGTATAAAGTTTATTTTCAAATAAGATTCCCCGCCACAACACTCAGGTAGCGTGACGGGGAATTACTTTTTCCAAAAGGGTTTTAGTATCAATAATTTCCAAAAGCGAATCATAGACTCTCCCTTTTTGCACAACAAATCTTAAAACAACTATGCAATTGTAAAATATTCAAAAATACTTTGGAATATTTGCAAAAATATTTGGCAGATACAAAAGAATTGCTTATCTTTGCATCAACAAAATATAAAAACAAGTAATTATGAAACAGACAGAAGCCTATCAAAGACTCGTGGAGAAAGGTATCCGACCATCACTCCAGCGTATTGCCATTATGGATTGGCTCATCAAGCATCCCACTCATCCAACTATCGAGGATGTGTACAAAGGATTAGCCGAGAGTATCCCAACATTGAGCAAGACAACCGTTTACAACACACTCAGAATGTTGAGTGAGCACAATGCGGCTCAGATGATCACAATCGATGAACATCGCGTATGTTATGATGGAAATATTAAAAGCCACGTTCATTTCTATTGCAGAAATTGTGGCAAGGTAATTGACTTTTTCGGGGAACCTGCTCCAACAGTGGAACCAGGAAAGGAAATTGAAGGAAACATCATATTGGAAGAACAGCTCTACTACAGAGGAATCTGTGCAGAATGCGCTAAAAAAGGCGTAAAGTCACCTCTCACAGAGACTGTTCACTAATTCAAAAAACAATAATTATACAACAACATTTAAAACAAAAGCATTATGAAGAAAAAATTTATTTGCACCGTTTGCGGTTACATTTACGAAGGTACAGAAGCACCAGAGAAGTGCCCTATCTGCAAGGCTCCAGCCAGCAAGTTCAAAGAGATGGAAGATGCAGTAGATGACGATATGACATTTGCTACCGTTCACGTTCTCGGTCAGGCATATAAGGATGGCGTTAATGAAGACGTTATCAAGGGTTTGAAGGACCATTTCAATGGTGAGTGTGGCGAGGTAGGTATGTATCTTGCTATGGCACGCCAGGCAGATCGTGAAGGCTATCCTGAAATTGCAGAGGCTTACAAACGTTATGCCTATGAGGAGGCTGATCACGCTTCTCGTTTTGCAGAACTTCTCGGTGAGGTTTTGGGTGATACCAAGAGCAATCTCGAGGCTCGTATTGCAGCAGAGAAGGGTGCTTGTGAGGATAAGTTCCGCATTGCCAAGCTTGCTAAGGAGCAGGGTTCAGATGCTATCCACGATACCGTTCATGAGATGGCTAAGGATGAAGCCCGCCACTGTGCAGGTTTTGCAGGTCTCTACAAGAGATACTTCAAGTAATAGATTTTAAAAGACATAACTTTAAAAATTATAATACGGTTATTTAGTATTGTAAGTCAAGAAAACAGGAAAGCCGATTCTTGTATAGTAATATACTTGAATCGGCTTTCTTTATGTGATGATAAATATTGTTACTTTGTTTCAGGAACCAGGAACTTATCTCCTGTTTGCTTAATAAGTTCCTTGGCATATTTCTCAGGATACCCAGGACGAACTGGGGTTGCACCTAATCCATAAGGAGTCTTCTCGAAACTGCCATCTTTTTTGGTTGGCTTGATAATCATGTCATTATACTTCACTACCATAAACTGGAAGAGCTGTTGCCAACGCGCCAACATCTGCTGTGCCTTCTCAATACCATAATCATTGAGATATTTGACTGCAGCCTGTGGATTCTGTGCATACAGTTCCTGAGCCTTAGCCTCAACACCTGGCTGTGCAGCAAAATAGCTGTTATCAAGACTGTCACGAACCTCCTTCAAAGTTGGGAACATCTTGCTGTAACGAGGATAAACCATATTGCTGGTCATATTGCACACCCAGTAAGCATTCTTGAAACTGAAGTTTACAGCATCTGCTCCCGGTGTGTTATAACACTCAGGACGAACTGTAGAAGAACAGTAGATTGGTGTGAACGCTACCATATTGGCATCATCATTACCAAACCAAAGAACACCGCCAATCTCTCTAGGCATCCATGAACGCATCTGGCTAACAAAAACAAAACCAGTCTGCTGGGTGCTGACCGGACGTTCGTTGAAGCACTGCTTTCCATCCACCTTAAACATCAATGGAGTTGGCCTGTAAGGCATCTGCCAGATACCACCTCCGATATCAGTGCCATCAGCAACAGAAAGAGGTGTACCCTCATAATGGTCACGCATGCAAGCCTCAACATCAGCAACACTCACCTTCTTGTTTGGAACCACCCAGAGAGGCATATCCTTCGCATTAGGATCCTTACCCAAAGCCCAATCAAGATAAGGACTCATATCATAGAAATGATTCAAGAGAGCCCAAGCACGTGCATCGCAGAAACGACGTCCTGAGAAATCAGGCTTAGCATATGCCATTTTCCATGAGAAATCAGCATCCTTGCCCTGATACCATCCCTTACTGCGAGCAAAAGAAACGACATCCTTGGCATACATCACGTTCTTCTTGTCCTTCATATTGAACTTGCCGATGCGACTCTGGTTAGCATGTGCACAAACTGCATTATCAGGAATACGGAGAGCTACCCAAACCACGCCCTTAGAGCCTGGTCCCTTGCCCATCATCTCCATAATCCAAGCTTCGTTCGGATCACAGATGGTAAAGGTTTCGCCTTCTGAATTATAACCATAGGTATTGGCGAGGGTGGTCATCACCTTGATAGCCTCACGGGCAGTCTTACTACGCTGCAGGGCAACATAGATGAGTGAACCATAGTCCATAATACCCGTAGAATCAGCCATTTCCTCACGTCCACCATAAGTAGTTTCACCGATGGTGACCTGCCATTCATTGATATTGCCAATCACATTATAAGTCTCGGAAGCCTCCGGAATCTCACCATGATATTTATTGGTATCCCAATCGTAAATCTTACGCATCTCGCCCTTAGCATGCTTACCGGCAGGAAAATGACAGAGATTTTGGAACATACCATAGTCATCGGCACTATATGAACACATCACAGATCCATCAACCGATGCTTTTTTTCCTACTATAAAGTTGGTACATGCCTCAGCCTCAGAGACACTGCCCATCATAGCTACAGCCATAATGGCTGAAGCGAAAATCTTATTCATAAAATATACCTTAATTTATATATACAAAGTTTATATATACAAAAAGAGAAGAGCATTTGAATTCTTCACTCTTCCCTCTTCATTCTTCACTTATTCGCAAGCCTTGAAACTCATATCCAAGCCCTTCACACTATGTGTCAAGGCACCAACTGAGATGAAATCAACTCCCTGCTCTGCATAATCGCGGATGGTATCGTAAGTGATACCGCCAGAAGACTCAGTCTCATACTTACCTGCGATGATGTCTACTGCCTTCTTAGTATCAGGCACAGAGAAGTTATCGAGCATGATACGGTTGACACCACCATGCTTCAATACCTGGTCGAGCTCATCGAAACTGCGAACCTCGATTTCAATCTTCAGATCGAGACCCTTCTCCTTGAGATAAGCATGGCAACGGTCGATGGCATTGTCGATGCCACCGGCGAAATCGATATGGTTATCTTTCAAGAGAATCATATCAAAAAGACCAATGCGATGGTTCATACCACCACCAATCTTCACAGCCTGCTTCTCCAACATGCGAAGACCTGGAGTTGTCTTACGGGTATCAAGGATATGAGTCTTTGTACCCTCAAGACGCTTTACATACTTAGCAGTCATGGTAGCAATGCCACTCATACGCTGCATGATATTGAGCATCAAACGCTCTGTCTGGAGCAAAGAACGGGTCTTACCCTCTACAATCATTGCAATGTCACCCTTCTTAACATGGGTTCCATCCTGAAGCAACACTTCTACCTTCATGGTAGGATCGAAACGGGCAAATACCTTCTTTGCCATTTCAACACCTGCCAACACGCCATCTTCCTTGATAAGCAAGTGGCTCTTACCCATGGCGTCTTCTGGGATACAACACAAGGTTGTGTGGTCGCCATCACCGATATCCTCAGCAAATGCCAAGTCTATCAACTTGTCTTCTAATTGATCTACGCTTAACATATTATTAATGTTTATGTTTAATGTTTATTGATTACTTTTCCGTTCCACAGGGCACGGAGGATGCCTTCCTCATCGCGTTCCACCCGGATTTCGCCGCCTAACCATTCGGTCATCGGCAACTCCTCGCGAAACTCGAAGTAGTTTACCACCCTGCCCTCTAGTATTTCTACCACAGCCTGCTGCAATATCGAGCCATCCGGCAATATCACCTGATGGGCTCCGCATCTTCTCATTTCTGCCATATCTTAAACATCCAGACTAATTACTCGTCATCTGAATAGGTTTATCAGGCATAGGAACCGGTGCACTGGTCGGAGGCGCCAAAGCTCCATCCGGACGCGCTGGAACACTCGGACCTGGTATACGGGTCTTACGAGCAGTATCTACTTTTGCCGAATCAGAAGATGCTGCAGAAGAAGAAACCGGTGCCACCTTTTTAGGATGCATACGGATGAGACGAATCTTATTGACAAACATCAGTTTAAGAGTCGTCAAAGAACCGGCATCAGAACTGAAACCACCCTCACTCAACATAAAGTACCCCTTTATACATTTGACTCCAAGGCTATCATTATCAGCGAGTTCTACACTATAGTGCTGAGCACTCTGAATATGAATTACAGTCTGTGCCACACTATCGTTCTTGAACTGAACAGCCAGCAAAGCGATACCATCACGCATACCATCCTGGAAGATAAACTGCGATTCGAAATCAAGACGGAACCGGTCACCCTTATGGAAAGCAGTATCAGCTTCAATTTTAAAACTGCGACTGTTGAAGCCCTCATCAGGCGAGAATACCATCGAAGTAGCATCCTTCCAGATATTGGCAGTATCGCCAACAGCAGTAAGATTGTCAAAATCACTATTTCCTGCACTGTTTCCACCCAATGCAACCACTTCTTTATCCAATCTTTCAGCCAAATCCTTATACACATCATGCAGCAATTCTGTATGGCGCATATAATAAACCATCGAACTGTCGAAGTCTGCCGAGGTGACATCATGTTTCTTCAGTACAGCCTCGCGATAAGCCAGACTATTCTTCTCACTACCACCGTCTTCGCTCTGCGCCATAGCAAGAGCGATGTGATAATCGAAGAGAATATCCGTCATCTTTCCTTTAGAGAGCACATCTTTTGGCAGCGAAGGCTTGCAAGAAGCGAAGGCTGCACAAAAGGTTACTATCCAACAGAGATAAAGAAAAGCTTTCTTCATGATTACTTGTCCTCCTTATTTTCTTGAGATTGAGACTTTATCTTTTCTTCAGCAGTTTCAACAAAAGAAGAATCTTTAACCTTCTTCTCCTTATCACCACCTCCGAGAGCTTCCAGTTCTTTTCTACAGAAAAGCAAGAGAGAAATGATGCCGACTGATACACAGGAATCTGCAAAATTGAATACAGGATCGAAGAATGTACCATGCTGTCCACCCCAGAAAGGGAACCATTCAGGCCATGTATAGGTGAAGAATGGAAAGCGGAACATATCAACTACCTTGCCCATGAGCACGGGTGCATACCCCTCGCCGAAAGGCACAAGATAAGATACATAATAAGGTGAAGCACCGGTGAAGATAAGTCCGTAGAAGATGGAATCAATCATATTGCCGATTGCACCCGTCAGAACCAGCGCCACCAAAATGATGTATAACAAGCGATAGGTACCACGCTTAATGATGCGATGCAGATAAATGCTCAACGCACAGATGGCTACCAGGCGCAACAGACTTAGCCAGAACTTGCCGATAAACGACATACCCCAAGCCATTCCGTTGTTCTCAACAAATTCGATATAAAACCAATCAGTAACACGAACAGACTCGCCAAGGCAAAAATGGGTCTTGATGTACACCTTGATAATCTGATCGATAACAAGAAGCACAACCACCATTGCCGTGACGAGCCATCCGTATTTAATTTTACTTGTTTTCTCCATTTATTACTTCTTTCTAGCCTCCTTAGAAGCTACACTCAAAGTGGCATGAGGTACAGCACGCAAACGCTCCTTAGGAATCAACTCGCCTGTTTCGCGGTCAATACCATAGGTCTTGTTCTGGATACGCACCAAAGCTGCTTCCAATCCCTTAATGAACTTCTGCTGACGCTGAGCCATCTGGATGATTTCTTCCTTGCTTTGTGCTTCACTACCCTCTTCAAGAGCCTTGTAGGTTGGTGATGTATCTACCACATCATTACTGTCTGAGTGGTTCAGCTGAGCCATACAATCATGATAAGTCTGCTTTGCCACCTTCAATTTCTCATCAATGATAGCGCGGAACTCCTCGAGCTCCTGATCGCTATAACGTAGTTTTTCGTTAGCCATAGATGTTATCTATTATGTTATTTGTTAATGTTTTTAGGGAATAAGGGCTAGAAAGTTAGAAGCAAGCAGTTTGGAAATGCTCCTAACTTCTAACTCCTAACTCCTAACTATTTAATTCTTCTCTACGAGAATGTTCAACTTAAAGTCATCAAACTCGGTCTCAACACCTGCGTTGTCGCCGATTTCGATGCTGTCTGCCAATACCTGACCCTTGATGTAGTCGGCGAATGCCTCGATGGCTGCGTCAGTCTCCTCATTAGGAGCCACAGTTACGTTGATGCGGTCGGTAATCTCCAGACCGGTCTCCTTGCGGAGGTTCTGGATACGGTTGATCAACTCACGAGCCATACCCTCCTTCTTCAATTCAGGGGTCAACTCTACCTCAAGCGCTACGGTCAGATTGCCCTCGTTAGATACGAGCCATCCTGGGATATCCTCTGAGATAATCTCCACGTCGGCTACCTCTACCACGGCTTCCTGTCCGTCGATATTCAATGTGATGTAGCCTGCCTTCTCAAAGGCTGCAATCTGGTCCTGATCAAGAGCTGACATCTGGGCTGCAACACCCTTCATCAGCTTGCCGAACTTCTTACCCATCACTCTGAAGTTACACTTCACCTTCTTTACGAGAATGCCCTGACCCTCAATGAAGTTAACCTCCTTCACGTTCACCTCGTTCTTCAACAGTCCTGCTACTGCCTCGATGTGTGCCTTCTGTACATCATCTACCGCAGGAATCATGATCTGCTGGAGTGGCTGACGCACCTTGATGTTCACCTTGCGGCGCAATGCCAATACCATAGAAGTAATCTTCTGCGCGATGGCCATACGCTCCTCCAGGTCGGCATCGATAGCAGCCTCATCAGCTACAGGGAACTTATCGAGATGTACGCTCTCCAACTCACCGCCCAAGTCGTGATACAACTCGTCTGCATAGAATGGAGCGAATGGTGCCAGCAGCTTAGCCACTGTCATCAGGCAGGTATAGAGAGTCTGGTAAGCACTCAGCTTATCCTCGCTCATCTCCTTACCCCAGAAACGTTTACGGTTCAGACGAACGTACCAGTTAGAGAGGTCATCGTTTACGAATGCATCGATGAGACGACCTGCGCGAGTTGGATCATAGCCAGCCAACTCTCTGTCAACGCCCTTGATGAGGGTATTGAGTGAAGAGAGAATCCAGCGGTCAATCTCTGGGCGCTTCTCGAATGGCACCTGAGCAGCCTCAGCATCGAAACCATCTACATTAGCATAGAGGGCGAAGAAGCTGTAGGTATTATATAAGGTACCGAAGAACTTACGACGGGTCTCGTCCACACCATTAGGGTCGAACTTGAGGTTGTCCCAAGGCTCGCTGTTGGTCATCATATAGAAACGAACAGGATCGGCACCATACTTGTCAATCATCTCGAATGGGTTAGTCACGTTACCCACGTGCTTACTCATCTTGTTACCCTTGGCATCGAGAACGAGACCAGAAGAGATTACGTTCTTGAAGGCTACGCTATCAAATACCATGGTAGCGATGGCGTGCAGAGTGAAGAACCATCCACGGGTCTGATCCACGCCCTCGTTGATGAAGTCGGCTGGATAGAACTTAGGAGGAATAGCATATCCTTCGTAGGTGCTGTGGATGAGTTCATCGCGGTCTGCCTCTGTGCCACGTGCCATCTCACCCTCGAATGGGTAGTGGAGCTGAGCGTAAGGCATTGAACCTGAATCGAACCAAACGTCGATGAGGTCGCTCTCACGATACATTGGCTTGCCCTCCTCGTTAACCAATACAATCTTGTCAACGTATGGACGGTGGAGGTCAATCTTATCATAGTTCTCCTGACTGTAGTCGCCAGGCACGAAACCATTCTCCTTCAGTGGGTTGCTCTGCATGATGCCAGCAGCCACAGACTTCTCGATTTCAGCATAGAGTTCCTCAAGACTGCCGATACACTTCTCGCCACGGTTCTCGTCACGCCAGATTGGCAATGGAGTACCCCAGAAGCGGGAACGTGAAAGGTTCCAGTCATTCAGGTTCTCGAGCCAGTTGCCGAAACGGCCTGTACCGGTGCTCTCAGGCTGCCAGTTGATGGTCTTGTTGAGTTCTACCATGCGCTCCTTGCGGGCTGTATCCTTGATAAACCAGCTATCCAATGGATAATAGAGGATAGGCTTGTCGGTACGCCAGCAGTGAGGATAGTTGTGCACGTGCTTCTCGCTCTTGAAAGCCTTGCCCTCCTGCTTCAACTCGTAGCAGAGTACGATGTTCAGGTCTTCAGCCTTCTCAGAAGCCTTCTTGTCCCAAACACCATCCACATTAAACTGTGGGTCGTAGGCATTCTTCACGTAGTCACCTGCGTGATGAGCGTATGCCTCCTTGTTGACGCAGGCGCTTACGAAGTTGTCATCGAGGTCTTCGATGAGATAGAACTTACCCTGGAGGTCAACCATTGGGCGGGTCTCACCCTTCTTATTAATAAGGTAGAGGGCAGGGATGTTGGCATCCTTAGCCACCTTTGCATCATCGGCACCGAATGTTGGAGCGATGTGCACGATACCTGTACCGTCATCGGTAGTAACGTAGTCGCCGAGGATTACGCGGAAAGCCTCGCTATCCATCTCAACGAACTGATCGCGGCCATCCTCAGAAGCGAATACCTTCTCAGGATGAGCTGCAGCATACTCTGTTACGAAAGCCGGTGCGAAGAGATCAACCTTCTCGCATGGCTTTACCCATGGCAGGAGCTGCTCGTAGTGCATGCCTTCGAGGTCGGTACCCTTCATGTGGTCGATAATGCGCCAAGGGCACTGCTTCTTCTCCTTGTCGAATGGCAGGAGATCGCCTTCCTTGCACTCCTGGTCTGCCTTCAGATATGAACCTACCAGCGCCTCAGCCATCACGAGTGTCATAGGCTCGCCATTGTAGAGGTTGTAGGTCTCGATGGCTACATAGTCAATCTTAGGACCTACACAGAGAGCCACGTTTGATGGCAGAGTCCAAGGTGTAGTGGTCCATGCGATGAAGTATGGCTTGCCCCACTTGGTCCACTCAGCCTTAGGATCCTTGATGAGGAACTGGGCTGTGGTGGTGAGGTCCTTAACATCGCGATAGCATCCAGGCTGGTTCAACTCGTGAGAGCTCAAGCCTGTACCTGCGCCTGGAGAATATGGCTGGATGGTGTAACCCTTGTAGAGCAGGCCCTTGTTGTAGAGCTGCTTGAGGAGCCACCAGAGTGTCTCGATATACTTGTTATCGTAGGTGATATAAGGATGATCGAGATCTACGAAGTAACCCATCTTCTCGGTCAACTCACGCCACTCAGCGGTGAACTTCATCACGTTCTCGCGGCACTTGTGGTTGTAATCCTCGGTAGAGATATACTTCTCAGAAGCCTTGTTGTCGATATCCTTCTTGGTGATGCCGAGTTCCTTCTCGACACCGAGTTCAACAGGGAGTCCGTGGGTATCCCATCCGGCCTTGCGGTGAACCTGGAATCCCTTCATGGTCTTGTATCTGTTGAATGTATCCTTGATACTACGTGCCAACACGTGGTGAATACCCGGGTGGCCATTAGCTGATGGAGGTCCCTCGAAGAAGATAAACTGAGGGCAGCCTTCACGCTCGTCGATAGACTTGTGGAAGATATCATTTTTCTCCCACGCTGCTAGTACGTCATTGTTTGTCTGAGTCAAATTCAGACCGTTGTGCTCGGCAAATTTCTTAGCCATATTATCTATTTTATTTTTATATTGTTTTTACTTTTGGGCGCAAAGTTACAAAAAAAAAAGGGTTTACCCAAAATCTTTAATATATTTTCTACTTATATATACAAAAAAGACTCCTAAATGACTGAAAAATTGCTCTTTCCAAGTCATTTAGGAGTACTTAAACCTAAAATAAATGAAATATGATAAACTAAATGTTTCTAAAAGTAATGGCGGCTAACCATTGACTACTTGATAACAAACTTCTTGCCATTGCAGATGTACATACCTGGAGCCAGAACGTATTCTGCATCAGAAACCTTGTTTACTTCAGCTACCTTCACACCATTGATAGAGTAAATCTTCAACTTAGCAGGAGCCTTCTTGCTACCTACCTGGTTGATGCCTGTTGAGACAGACTCATTGGTCTTACCGGCAAGGTTATAAACTGCACCGTTTTCGAATTTCAAATCCTTTGTCTGCGTACCACCGCCGTTGTTGAAGATGATCATGGTAGGAGCAGTTGTCAAATCGCCATCATACTTCCACATCCAGACATCCAGACCATTCTTCTTCACACCGGTCTTGGTACATGCTACACCTGGCCAGTTACCACCAGTAAAGTTGTCTGAATCAGTCCAAGCCCAGCAATCTACCTGATTCCAATCTGAAGGAGCGAGGAAGTAAGCGAAGATACCTGTTGGAGTAGGAATAACTACCTCTTTAATCTTGTTGAAGGTTGCAGAACCTGTCTTGGTTACACCTTCTGCATTAGTTGCGCTCCAAGTTACAGTCTTGCTTTCGCCTTCCAGCATATCTTCACCGAGAGTGAATGTAGCAGCCTTACCAGGAGTAAGAGCTACCTGCTCGCCATTACCAATCTTATACCAACCGCTCTTGGCATTGCTGCTCAGTGTGGCTGCTACGGTAACAGTCTTCTCGAAGTCACCACCATTAGGACTCAAAGTAACCTTGGCTGCAGTATTGACAGGAGCGTCAATCTTCTGAGCATTTGCACCGCCGTCATACTTCAGGTAGATATCACCTGAGATACCAGTGATGTCACCAGACTGTGCACCGCTATTATTATTCAAGATGACATTGAAGTTATCTACGCCATCAAAAGCGCAAGTCCAGTACTTTTCGCCATTGATTTCTTCAGACTCTGTCATCTTTGTACCAGGCCAATCGCCTGTCAATTTCTTAACAGAAGAACCTTTTGACCAAGCATAGATATAAGGAGCATTTTCTGCCTGTACGTAAACCATGATAGTAGCATTAGGGTCCACCTTCTTGAAGGTCAAGCTACCGCTCTTTACTTTACCGTCCTGGGCCTCTGCGCTCCACTCAATAGTCTTGGTGTCGCCAAAGTTCATACCGTCGCCAATGGTAAGGTTCTCACTCACACCAGGAGTCAAGTTCACCTTATCCTGACCTTGTATCTGATACCAACCAGACTTAGCGTCTTCAGAGAGAGTAGCTGTCAGGTTAATAGTCTCAGTACGGAATGATCCACCAGCCTGTGAGAATAAAACGCTTGCTGGCTGAATAGGGCCCTGCTCGTTCCAAATTGTACCAGCCTCCTCATTACCATCATAGTCTTGACCGTCCAGAGACTTAGCTGTAGTATCGTAGATGAAAGCACCATCCTCACCGATCTTGCCATCCTTCCAGTCCTTTACGAGAACACGGAGCTGACCCTGAGTAGAAGGAGCTTCTACGGTGATAGTAGAACCTTCATAAGTCTTACCAGTTACCACGTCGGTATAAGTACCAGCTGGGCAATCTGTGAAGGTAGCACCACCATTGAGGGCTACGAGCGCATAGCAATCCTTAGTAGCACGCTTGAAAGCGATACCATTCTTACCTGTTGCCTTACAACCATCTGTTGTCCACTGACCCTTACGGAGAGCAGGCACAGCCTGACGGATCTTGTTCAGACGGATGAGGTGCTGAGCTACATCGTGATTCAAAGTAGCAGCTACGTTACCTGTAGCCTTATACTCACCGAAGTCTGTTGCTGTTACATCACCTGTGATATAACCACCGAAGTAAGCACGACCAGTGTTAGAAAGAGGGCCGTTAGGACCTGGGTCGATTCTTACACCACGACGGAAACCAACCTCAGAACCATAGTAAATACATGGAATACCACGGAAGGTAAACATGAGAGAGAGGTTCTCAGCCCACTGAGCATCTGTACCACCGAAACGGTTAGTATCGTTTGGACCTGGACTGTAGTCATGGCTGTCAACATATACTACATTATATGTAGCATCATTATAGAGTTCATCTTCTTTAGCGACACGGAATGCATCATTAGCTGTATTGTAGCTATAGTGCATTGGGAAGTCGATTACATTGAAACCACTTGCCTCAGAATAGTCTGGCTCATGCCATGCACCATTGATCATCTTGGCATTTTCGCTCTTCTTGTCACCAAATGATTCCTTACCGCAGAGTGCTTGAGGACCGATAGGACCAGAACCCTCTGGCAATACCTGACTGTCCCAGAAGCTTTGGCTTCCATCCCACTGATTCATCAAAGACTCATCCGACTTCCATGTATAGAAGTAGCAAGAAAGATTAGCCTGACCTCTATAGGTTGCTTCGTGACCACGGGTACAAACCTCACCATACATAAAGAAAGGAGCCTTGTTCAATCGCTTATTCTCGTACTGCTTACCGAGGGCAGCAAACAGAGGAACGAACTGATGGTTGAAAGTGAGTCGTGAGATGTGACCAGATGTATCGATACGGAAACCATCCACACCCATCTTGATGAACTGACCATAGCAATCTACGAGATACTTAGCTACCTCGTCGTTCTCTGTATTGAGGTCAACACAGTCACCAGCAATCTGACCCCACCAACGGGATGGATCATCCCAACCGAACTGGCCATAATGATGCCAGTAGTTGTGAATATCGTGGTTCTGACCATCCATATTCTTCATCATGGTAAGACGACGGTGGTATTGATCTTTTGGAAGTATGGTCAGGTAGTCACTACCCAAAGTTTCTGTAGGGGTCATACAAGCATCGATGTAAGCTTGGTTGCGAAGTTGTGTGTCACGATCGAACAGCTTGCAGAGCTTCTCCTCACCGAAGTTACCGGTGTGGTTGAGCACGATATCGAGGATAATTTTGATACCCTTGGCATGAGCCTTATCGATGAGTTCCTGGAACATCACGTCACCACTCTTACCATCACTGCTCTGATAGCGGCAGTCAACATGCTGGAAATCCATAGCATGATAGCCGTGGTAGTCATAACCGGATGCGTTCTGTACGACAGGAGTAATCCAGATGGCAGTGAAACCAAGCGCCTTGATGTAGTCGAGCTTGTCAATGACACCCTGGAAGTCGCCTCGCCAGCAAGGGTCTTTTGTTTCAATCTGCGCTGCCTGGTTGTCCCAGCAGAGCACATTGTTTTTAGGATCTCCATCGTAGAAACGGGTGGTGATCATGAAATAGATACTTTCGTCTCGGAAGTCAGTACGATCGCTGGTAAACGTGTCCGTAGCCATCGTCTGCATAGAGACTAACATGAGCATAAGAACCGCCCATAATTTTGCGGCAAGTTTTTTCATAATGAAATTGTTAAGTTTAAAATTGAATAGTTGAATAATTACACCGCAAAATTACGAATTCTTTTTATAAATACTATAAGATAATTCACTTTTCTATTGTTTCTTCTGTGCAATCGATTTCGCAACAACAAAGAAAAAGAGGCTGAATTTCGCAATACGGATATTTGCAAAATTCAGCCTCATTCAGAGGATATTATGTACATAAACTGCTAACCGCACGGGGACAAACTCACACTACCCGCTTACAGAGCAGGCGAAGTGCTTGTTTAAGTCCCAAAGTAGCGGTAAGTTTATTTGATAACAAACTTCTTGCCATTGCAGATATACATACCTGGAGCCAGAACGTATTCTGCATCAGAAACCTTGTTTACTTCGGCTACCTTCACACCATTGATAGAGTAAATCTTCAACTTAGCAGGAGCCTTCTTGCTACCTACCTGGTTGATGCCTGTTGAGACAGACTCATTGGTCTTACCGGCAAGGTTATAAACTGCACCGTTTTCGAATTTCAAATCCTTTGTCTGCGTACCACCGCCGTTGTTGAAGATGATCATGGTAGGAGCAGTTGTCAAATCGCCATCATACTTCCACATCCAGACATCCAGACCATTCTTCTTCACACCGGTCTTGGTACATGCTACACCTGGCCAGTTACCACCAGTAAAGTTGTCTGAATCAGTCCAAGCCCAGCAATCTACCTGATTCCAATCTGAAGGAGCGAGGAAGTAAGCGAAGATACCTGTTGGAGTAGGAATAACTACCTCTTTAATCTTGTTGAAGGTTGAAGAACCTGTCTTGGTTGTACCATCAGCATTAGTAGCGCTCCAAGTTACAGTCTTGCTCTCGCCTTCCATCATGTCAGCACCGAGTGTGAATGTAGCAGCCTTACCAGGAGTAAGAGCCACCTGCTCGCCATCACCGATCTTATACCAACCGCTCTTAGCATTGCTGCTCAGCGTTGCAGTTACAGTGATTGTCTTCTCAAATTCACCACCGTTAGGGCTGAAAGCCACCTTAGCAGCAGTTGTCGAATTTGCTGGAGCAGAAATCTTCTTGGCACTTGAACCACCATCGTATTCCAAGTAGATATCGCCTGTAATACCAGTGATGTCACCAGACTGAGCACCGCTACCATTATTCAATACTATATTGAAGCTCTCAACGTTATCGACATCATAAGTCCAGTATTTAGCACCATCAATCTCCTCAGGACCGTTCATTACCTTACCAGGCCATGCACCTGTCAAAATCTTAGCGTCTGCACCTGTTGTCCAAGCGTGGATGTAAGGAGCCTTATCAGCCTTCACCATGACCACGATAGATGCGTTAGGATCAACCTTGGTATAAGTAACCTTTTCTGTCTTCTCCTTGCCTTCAGAGCTTGTAGCACTCCAAGTCACAGTCTTGCTGTCCTTGAAGTTCATGCCATCACCGATAGTGAAGGTGGCAGCCTGACCAGGAGTCAAATCTACCTTGTCCTGTCCCTCTATCTGGTACCAACCAGACGCAGCATCTTCAGAGAGTGTAGCGGTAACAGTTACCGTATTGGTACGGAAAGTACCACCAGCTGGAGAAAGAGAAACACTTACAGGCTGAAGTGGAGCCTCGTCAACCCAAGTCGTACCAGCCTCTTCATTGCCATCATAGGTCTGACCACCCTTATGCTGAGCAGCTGTTTCGTAGATGAAAGCACCATCATCAATGAGCTTACCACCAGTCCAGTCTTTCACGAGTACGCGAACCTGACCCTGAGTATTAGGAGCATCAACGGTGATAGTAGAACCTGTGTAAGTCTTGCCTGTTACCAAATCTGTATAAGTACCAGCTGGGCAATCTGTGAAAGTAGCACCACCATTGAGGGCTACGAGTGCATAACTGTCCTTATAAGCACGCTTGAAGGCGATACCGCCCTTGGCAGGAGTACAACCATCGTCAGTCCACTGACCCTTACGGAGAGCAGGAACTGCCTGACGAATCTTGTTCAGACGGATGAGGTGCTGAGCCAAATCATGATTCAATGTAGCATCCACGTTACCAGAAGCCTTGTATTCACCGAAGTCTGATGCTTCTACATCACCTGTGATATAACCACCGAAGTAAGCACGACCTGTGTTAGAAAGAGGACCATTAGGACCTTTGTCAATCACAGAACCACGACGGAAACCTACCTCGGAACCATAATAGAGACATGGGATTCCACGGAAGGTAAACATCAGAGAGAGATTCTCAGCCCACTGAGCATCACTACCAGAGAAACGGATACCATCACTTGGCTGAGGACCGTAGTCATGACTATCTACATATACCACATTGAAAGTAGCATCATTGTATTTCATATCACCAGACTTAGCCAAGCCGTATGCACTTCCTGCATTAGAGAAGTTGTAGTGCAATGGGAAGTCGATTACATTGAATCCACTTGACTGAGAATAGTCTGGCTCATGCCATGCACCATTCAGCATAAAGGTATTGTTGCTTTCAGGAGAATCAGCATTATCTTTCTCGCAGAGAGGCATCAGCTTAGCGTCATAACCTGTACCACTGTCATAGATTTCCTGAGTATCCCAGTATGACTGGCTGCCATCAAAGCCATCCATCAGATCCTTTGGAGCCTTCCATGTATAATAATAAGGTGAAAGGTTGTCTTGACCACGGTACTGCACACTACCGAAACGGGCACAAACCTCACCATACATGAAGAATGGAGCCTTGTTCAATCGCTTGTCCTCGTACTGCTTACCGAGGGCAGCAAACTGAGGAATGAACTGCTTGCAGAAGGTAAGACGTGAGATGTGACCGGATGTATCAATACGGAAACCATCGACACCCATCTTGATAAAATTGCCATAGCAGTTGACAAGATATTCAGCCACTGTATTATTCTCAGTATTGAGGTCCACACAGTCACCTGCAATCTGAGCCCACCAACGATTAGGAAAGTCCCAGTTGAAGCTACCGAAATGATGCCAATAGTTGTGGATATCGTGGTTATTGCCATCTGTATTCTTCATCAGGGCAAGACGACGCTGATACTGTGCCGCAGGCAAAAGACTTGGATAGTCACTACCCAGTGTTTCCAAATTAGGAATCATACAAGCATTGATGTCAGCCTGGTTACGAAGACGAGTATCACGGTCGAACTCCTTGCAAAAATGCTCCTCACCGAAGTTACCGGTGTGGTTGAGCACGATATCGAGGATAATCTTGATACCCTTGGCGTGAGCTTTGTCGATGAGCTCCTGGAACATCACGTCACCACTCTTTTTGCCGTCACCACTCTGATAGCGGCAGTCTACTTTAGAGAAATCCGAAGCATGATAGCCGTGGTAGTCATAACCGGATGCATTCTGTACGACAGGAGTAATCCAGATGGCAGTGAAACCAAGCGCCTTGATATAGTCGAGCTTGTCAATGACACCCTGGAAGTCACCTCGCCAACAAGGGTCCTTGGTACTCTTCTGTGCTTCCTGGTTGTCCCAGCAGAGCACATTGTTACTTGGATCACCATCGTAGAAACGAGTGGTCATCATGAAATAGATACTTTCATCTCGGAAATCTGTACGATTAACCGTGAAGTTGTCAGTCGCCATCGCATTAGACGAGGCAAGAAGCAGCAGCATCGCTGCAAAGAGCTTCTTCTTAAACTTTCTCATAAAAAAAATATTAAGTTAAGATATTTAGTTGAAAATTATTTGTGTGCAAAATTAATCAGAAAACGTTGGAATTGCAAACAAACAAGCCTATATTCGCTCTTTTTTATATGCAAACGATTGCATTTACAAGTAAAATAAATTCATACAAACGATTGCATACAAAAATACGCAAGTTTTCAGCCGAAAACTTGCGTATTCAAAAGAGAGTATTAGATGATTACTTGATAACGTACTTCTTGCCACTGCAAACATAGACACCTGGAGCGAGGATGTACTCAGCATCTGCCATGCTACCTACCTCAGCTACCTTCACACCATTGATAGAGTAAATCTTCAACTTAGCAGGAGCCTTCTTGCTACCTACCTGGTTGATGCCTGTTGAGACAGACTCATTGGTCTTACCGGCAAGGTTATAAACTGCACCGTTTTCGAATTTCAAATCCTTTGTCTGCGTACCACCGCCGTTGTTGAAGATGATCATGGTAGGAGCAGTTGTCAAATCGCCATCATACTTCCACATCCAGACATCCAGACCATTCTTCTTCACACCGGTCTTGGTACATGCTACACCTGGCCAGTTACCACCAGTAAAGTTGTCTGAATCAGTCCAAGCCCAGCAATCTACCTGATTCCAATCTGAAGGAGCGAGGAAGTAAGCGAAGATACCTGTTGGAGTAGGAATAACTACCTCTTTAATCTTGTTGAAGGTTGAAGAACCTGTCTTGGTTGTACCATCAGCATTAGTAGCGCTCCAAGTTACAGTCTTGCTCTCGCCTTCCATCATGTCAGCACCGAGTGTGAATGTAGCAGCCTTACCAGGAGTCAGATTTACCTGCGCACCATTACCAATCTTATACCAACCGCTCTTAGCATTGCTGCTCAGCGTTGCAGTTACTGTGATTGACTTCTCAAATTCACCACCGTTAGGGCTGAAAGCCACCTTAGCAGCAGTTGTCAAATTTGCTGGAGCAGAAATCTTCTTGGCACTTTTACCACCATCATACTCCAAGTAGATATCACTTGTAATACCAGTGATGTCACCAGACTGAGCACCGCTACCATTATTCAATATTACATTGAAGCTCTCAACGTTATCGACATCATAAGTCCAGTATTTAGCACCATCAATCTCCTCAGGACCCTTCATCACCTTACCAGGCCATGCACCTGTCAAATTCTTACCGTCAACACCTGTTGTCCAAGCGTGGATGTAAGGAGCCTTGTCAGCCTTCACCATGACCACGATAGATGCGTTAGGATCAACCTTAGTATATGTAACCTTACCAGTCTTCTCCTTGCCTTCAGAGCTTGTTACACTCCAAGTCACTGTCTTGGTGTCCTTGAAGTTCATGTCTTCACCGATAGTGAAGGTAACAGGCTTACCAGGGGTCAAATCTACCTTGTCCTGTCCCTCTATCTGATACCATGCTGATGTAGCATCTTCTGAGACCTCAGCGGTAACAGTTACCGTATTGGTGCGGAAATTTCCGCCAGCTGGAGAAAGAGAAACGCTTACTGGCATAAGAGGAGCCTCGTCAACCCAAGTTGTACCAGCCTCTTCATTGCCATCATAGGTCTGATCACCCTTATGCTGAGCTGCAGTATCGTAGATGAAAGCACCATCATCAATGAGCTTTCCGCCAATCCAGTCTTTCACGAGTACGCGAACCTGACCCTGAGTATTAGGAGCATCAACAGTGATAGTAGAACCTGTGTAAGTCTTGCCTGTTACCAAGTCTGTATAAGTACCAGCTGGGCAATCTGTGAATGTAGCACCACCATTGAGGGCTACGAGTGCATAACTGTCCTTATAAGCACGCTTGAAGGCGAAACCACCCTTGACAGGAGTACAACCATCGTCAGTCCACTGACCCTTACGGAGAGCAGGAACAGCCTGACGAATCTTGTTCAGACGGATGAGGTGCTGAGCGACATCATGATTCAATGAGGCAGCCACATTACCAGAAGCCTTGTATTCACCGAAGTCTGATGCTTCTACATCACCTGTGATATAACCACCGAAGTAAGCACGACCAGTTTCAGAAAGAGGACCATTAGGACCTCTGTCAATCACAACATCGCGACGGAAACCTACCTCAGAACCATAATAGAGACATGGGATTCCACGGAAGGTGAACATCAGAGAGAGATTCTCTGCCCACTGAGCGTCTGAGCCGCCAAAACGAGACCCTGACCCAGGACCATAGTCGTGACTGTCAACATATACCACATTATAGGTAGCGTCATTATATTTCATATCACCAGTCTTAGCCAAACGGTATGCGGTGGCAGCATTACCGAAGTTGTAGTGCAATGGGAAGTCGATCACATTGAAACCGCTTGACTGAGAATAATCTGGCTCATGCCATGCGCCATTCAGCATAAAGGTATTGTTGCTTTCAGGAGAATTCGCATTATCCTTCTCGCAGAGAGGCATCAGCTTATCATCATAACCTGTACCTCTGTCATAAATTTCCTGAGTGTCCCAATATGCCTGGTTGCCATCAAACTGATCCATCAAGTTCTGTGGAGCCTGCCATGTATAATAATAAGGTGAAAGATTGTCCTGACCACGGTACTGCACACCACTGTAACGGGAACAAACCTCACCATACATGAAGAATGGAGCCTTGTTCAATCGCTTGTCCTCATACTTCTTACCGAGGGCAGCAAACTGAGGAATGAACTGCTTGCAGAAGGTAAGACGTGAGATGTGACCGGATGTATCAATACGGAAACCATCGACACCCATCTTGATAAAATTGCCATAGCAGTTGACAAGATATTCAGCCACTGTATTATTCTCAGTATTGAGGTCCACACAGTCACCTGCAATCTGAGCCCACCAACGATTAGGAAAGTCCCAGTTGAAGCTACCGAAATGATGCCAATAGTTGTGGATATCGTGGTTATTGCCATCTGTATTCTTCATCAGGGCAAGACGACGCTGATACTGTGCCGCAGGCAAAAGACTTGGATAGTCACTACCCAGTGTTTCCAAATTAGGAATCATACAAGCATTGATGTCAGCCTGGTTACGAAGACGAGTATCACGGTCGAACTCCTTGCAAAAATGCTCCTCACCGAAGTTACCGGAGTGGTTGAGCACGATATCGAGGATAATCTTGATACCCTTTTCGTGAGCCTTGTCGATGAGTTCCTGGAACATCACGTCACCACTCTTTTTGCCGTCACCACTCTGATAACGGCAATCTACCTTGGAGAAATCCGAAGCATGATAGCCGTGGTAGTCATAACCGGACGCATTCTGTACGACAGGAGTAATCCAGATGGCAGTGAAACCTAACGCCTTGATGTAGTCGAGCTTGTCGATGACACCCTGGAAGTCACCTCGCCAACAAGGGTCCTTGGTACTCATCTGTGCTTCCTGGTTGTCCCAGCAGAGCACATTGTTTTTAGGATCTCCATCGTAGAAACGAGTGGTGATCATGAAGTAAATACTTTCATCTCGGAAATCTGTACGATTATCCGTGAAGTTGTCAGTCGCCATCGCATTAGACGAGGCAAGAAGCAGCAGCATCGCTGCAAAGAGCTTCTTCTTGAACTTTCTCATAAAAAATTTTTGAATTAAGTTAAGATATTTAGTTAATATTTTGTTCCACTTGCAAATTTAATCATAATAAATGAGGGTAACAAATAAATAAAGCAACTTCCGCTCATTTTTTCGTACAATCGATTGCATTAATAAGTAAAATAAACAAACACAAACGATTATACGAAAAAAATACGCAAGTTTTCATCTGAAAACTTGCGTATCTAAAAGAGAAAAGAAATTTATTACTTGATGACGTACTTCTTGCCACTGCAAACATAGACACCAGGAGCGAGGATGTACTCAGCATCTGCCATGCTACCTACCTCAGCTACCTTCACACCATTGATAGAGTAAATCTTCAACTTAGCAGGAGCCTTCTTGCTACCTACCTGGTTGATGCCTGTTGAGACAGACTCATTGGTCTTACCGGCAAGGTTATAAACTGCACCGTTTTCGAATTTCAAATCCTTTGTCTGCGTACCACCGCCGTTGTTGAAGATAATCTGTGTAGGAACACCTGCCAAATCACCATCATACTTCCACATCCAGACATCCAAACCATTCTTCTTAATGTCTGTCTTGGTACATGCTACACCTGGCCAGTTACCACCAGTAAAGTTATCTGCATCATTCCAAGCCCAGCAGTCAACTAAGCTCCAGTCTGAAGGAGCGAGGAAGTAAGCGAAGATACCAGTTGGAGCAGGAATAACAACCTCAGCCTTCTTGTTGAAGGTAGCAGTACCAGTCTTAGCCTTATCCTCTGCATTAGTTGCGCTCCAAGTTACAGTCTTGCTCTCGCCATCCATCATGTCAGCACCGAGAGTGAAGGTAACTGGCTTACCAGGAGTAAGAGCCACCTGCTCGCCATCGCCAATCTTATACCAACCGCTCTTGGCATTGTCGCTGAGGGTAGCTGTTACAGAAATAGTCTTCTCGAAGTCACCACCATTAGGGCTCAGAGTAACCTTGGCTGTTGTGTTGACAGGAGCATCGAGCGTCTTGACATTTGAACCACCGTCATACTCCAAGTAGATATCGCCTGTGATACCAGTGATATCACTTGACTGCTTGTCATTACCATTATTCAGAACCACATTGAAGCTCTCTACTCCATCGAAAGTCTTGTACCAGTAGTTGACACCACCAATCTCTTCAGGACCATCCATGGTCTTACCGTGCCATGCACCTGTCAACTCCTTTTTTGGAGTGCCAGGAACCCAAGCATAGATAGTTGGAGCATTGTCTGCCTTTACATATACGGTGATAGATGCGTTAGGATCCACCTTGGTGAAGGATACAGAACCATTCTTCTCACTCTTGTCGTTCTTAGCATACCATGTTACAGTCTTGGTCTGCTTGAAGTTCATACCTTCACCGATAGTGAATGTCTTGGTCTCGCCAGGAGCCAACTTAACCTTGTCCTGACCTTCTACCTGGAACCAGCCTTCAGTAGCCTTACCGCTAAGGCTTACCTCTACAGTAACAGTATTGGTGCGGAAAGTACCACCATTCTGAGAGAACTTCAAACCAAACTCATTAGTCTGTGGCTCAACCCATGTTGTACCATCTTCCTCATGACCATCATAAGCCTGATCAGCCTCTGACTTAGACTTAGGAGCCTCATTATAGATGAAAGGACCATCCTCACCTATCTGACCGCCCTTCCAGTCCTTCACGAGAACACGGAGCTGACCCTGAGTAGCAGGAGCGTCAACGGTGATAGTAGAACCAGTGTATGTTTTGCCTGTTACCACGTCGGTATAAGTACCATCAGGGCAATCTGTGAATGTTGCACCACCATTGATGGCTACGAGTGCATAGCTGTCATTCTTATAAGCACGCTTGAAGGCGATACCACCCTTGGCAGGAGTACAACCATCGTCGGTCCACTGACCCTTACGCAAAGCAGGAACAGCCTGACGAATCTTGTTCAGACGGATGAGGTGCTGAGCGACATCATGATTCAATGTTGCAGCCACATTACCTGTTGCCTTGTAGTCACCAAAATCAGATGCTTCTACATCACCAGTGAGGTAACCACCGAAGTAAGCACGACCAGTTTCTGAAAGAGGACCGTGAGGACCTCTGTCAATCGGAGCACCGCGACGGAAACCTACCTCAGAACCATAATAGAGACATGGAATACCACGGAAGGTAAACATCAGAGAGAGATTCTCTGCCCACTGAGCATCATCACCAGAGAAACGGAATTGGTCGTTGGTTTGCTGAGGACCGTAGTCGTGGCTATCAACATATACCACATTATAGGTAGCATCATTATATCTCTTGTCACCTGACTTTGCCAAACCGTATGCGGCGGCAGCATTACCGAAGTTGTAGTGCAATGGGAAGTCGATCACATGGAAACCACTTGCCTGAGAATAGTCTGGCTCATGCCACTTACCATTCACCATAAAGGTATTGTCGCTTGTTGGTGTTGGGTCCTTGTCTGACTCACAGAGAGCCATCTGATGATCATCCACACCAGTACCGCCATTGGCTTTATCAAAGAGTACCTGTGTATCCCAGTATTTCTGGCTACCATCCCATTTGTCGAGCAAATTCTTTGGAGCCTCCCATGTGTAATAATAGCAAGAGAGGTTATCCTGACCACGGTATGTGACATCACTGTAACGAGCGCAAACCTCACCATACATGAAGAAAGGTGCCTTGTTCAATCGCTTGTCCTCATACTTCTTACCGAGGGCTGTAAACTGAGGAATAAACTGCTTGCAGAATGTCAAACGTGAGATATGACCGGATGTATCGATACGGAATCCATCCACACCCATCTTGATGAAACTGCCGTAGCACTTTACGAGATAATCTGCTACGTAGTCGTTCTCGGTATTCAGGTCAACACAGTCGCCTGCAATCTGAGCCCACCAGCGATTAGGAAAGTCCCAGTTGAAGTCACCAAAATGGTGCCAGTAGTTGTGAACATCCTCGTTCTTACCACGAACATTCTTCAACAAGCCAAGACGACGCTGATACTGCTCATAAGGGACACTTGTAAGGTAGTCGGAACCCAACTTCTCCTCGTTAGGAATCATACAAGCATTGATGAGTGCCTGAGTTTCCAAGTCGGTATTACGGTCAAACTCCTTGCAGAGTGTCTGCTCACCGAAGTTACCGGTGTGGTTGAGCACGATGTCGAGGATAATCTTGATACCCTTTTCGTGAGCCTTGTCAATGAGTTCCTGGAACATGGCGTCACCGTCCTTGCTACCATCGCTGCTCTGATAACGGCAGTCTACATGCTGGAAATCCATGGCATGATAACCGTGGTAGTCGTAACCGGATGCGTTCTGCACTACTGGTGTAATCCAGATAGCTGTAAAACCCAATGCCTTGATGTAGTCGAGTTTGTCGATGACACCCTGGAAGTCGCCTCGCCAGCAAGGGTCTTTTGTTTTGATCTGCTCTGACTGGTTATCCCAGCAGAGCACATTGTTTCCTGTGTCACCATCGTAGAAACGCGTGGTCATCATAAAATAGATACTTTCGTCTCGGAAGTCAGTACGATTGCTAGTAAACGTGTCTGTAGCCATCGTCTGCATGGAGACCAACATGAGCATTAAAACCGCCCATAATTTTGCGGCAAGTTTTTTCATAATGAAATTGTTAAGTTTAAAATTGAATAGTTGAATAATTACACCGCAAAATTACAAACTATTTCTATCCGCCCAACAAGATATTTCACTTTTCTGCTGATATTTTTATGCAATCGATTTCACAAATATTAAGAAAAAGGGGCTGAATTCTGTAAACCAAATATTTACAAAATCCAGCCCCTTTAAGAGTATATAATTATATAACGGGCGCGCCAGAAAATAGAAAAAATATTGTACTTTTGGCTTGTCCGAAATCAAATTCAGAGGTTTTCAGCCTCTTGCAACCAGATGGCAGATGCAGCATCACTAGGCATACGCCAGTCGCCACGAGGACTGAGGCTTACGCTACCTACTTTCGGGCCGTCTGGCAGACAGCTGCGCTTGAACTGCTGATTGAAGAAACGGCGCACGAAGGTCTTCAGCCACTTCTTAATGGTTTCCTCATCATAGCTGTCAGGATCATTATCACTGATCTTTACACGCTCCAGTTCAGAATCAATAAATGCCTTCTTTGCCAACATGTAAATCTTGGCAGGACGGAAACCGAAACGCAGGAAATAGTAGAGGAAGAAATCATGCAGTTCGTATGGTCCCACCAAATCTTCCGTCTTCTGCTTGATATTTCCATTCTCATCTGCCGGAATCAACTCTGGACTGATAGGAGTATCGATGATATCACGAAGCGTGATGCGGCTCTGTTCGTCTACCCCACTCTCTGCTACATGATTTACGAGATGTCGGATCAGGGTTTTAGGAATGCTGGCATTCACGCCATACATGCTCATGTGGTCACCATTATAGGTAGCCCATCCTAATGCCAACTCTGAAAGGTCGCCGGTACCGATAACCATACCACCCATCTTATTGGCTAAATCCATCAGGATCTGGGTACGTTCACGAGCCTGGGAATTCTCGTAAGTCACATCATGCACACTGGCATCCTGACCGATGTCCTCAAAGTGCTGGGTTACAGCCTTGGCGATGCTGATTTCCTTAATGGTAATACCAAGACTCTGCATCAGCGAAATAGCATTATTGTAGGTTCTGTCTGTGGTTCCGAATCCCGGCATAGTGACACCTACGATACCCTTTCGGTTCATTTTGAGTTTATCAAAAGCTTTTACACAAACGAGTAAGGCCAGCGTAGAATCCAAACCGCCGCTAATACCGATTACTACGGTCTTGGCATGGGTATGAACGATACGCTTGGCTAGTCCCATGAGCTGGATATTGAAAATCTCCTCGCAAGAGGCATTCATATCGCTGCTGGTAGGAATAAACGGATGAGGATTCACCTCACGCTCCAACACAAAATCGCGTTCATTCTCGGTTGGTTCGGCTTCGATATTACGGATATTGAACTGACCGCCGAGAACAGAATATTTAATGTTGCGCTGGGCATTTACATAAGTAGAATTCGTACGACGCTCAGAGCGGAGTTTTTCTACATCTATCTGTGAGATAACCATCTGCGGTTCAATAGAGAAACGTTCACTCTGTGAAAGTAAAACTCCATTCTCATAAATCAGGGCATTTCCACCATAAACCACATCCTGCGTACTCTCACCGAATCCGCAGGAGCTGTAGATATATCCGGTCATGGTACGGGCACTCTGCTGACTGAGCAGACTCTTCAGATAATGATGTTTTCCGATGAGTTCATCGCTTGCAGAAAGATTGAAAATCAGGTCTGCTCCTGCTAGCGCCAGTTTGTTGCTAGGAGGAGCCGGAGCCCATACATCTTCGCAGATTTCCACACCAAACTGTACGCCATCGAAAGTTTGAAAAATCTGAACATCAGGCGTCAGTTTCACCTTATGTCCGGCATAACGGACTTCGCAATCTCTCAGGTCCTGCGCCGAGGCAAACCAGCGTTTCTCATAAAACTCGCTGTAGTTTGGAAGATATGTCTTCGGTACAATACCGAGAATCTGTCCATGCTGGATAACGATACCACAATTGAGCAACAAGTCGCCCGCTATCACCGGCGCACCCACGATAGAGATGACATCGAGTTTGCGTGTGAAATCGAGCAACATCATCACCGCCTGCTCAGATGATTCGAGAAGCATCTGCTGACGGAAGAGATCCTGACAGGAATAGCCCGTAACAGAGAGTTCCGGAAATGTAATGATCTCTACACCCTTTCCCTCAGCCAGCGCTATCTGTTCCTCTATCTGCTGGGTATTAAAAATGACATCACCCACCTTTACGGCAGGGATGGCACTAGCTACCTTAATAAATCCGTACTTCATAATAAATTACTTAATTGTTACCTGTGTAGCACCATAGCCATACTCCTGGAAAGAAGCATCCTGATAGGTGCAACTCTTATAGCGATAATTCAACTCATGAATGAGAGTCTGGCGCAACACACCTTCGCCCTTTCCATGAATAAAGATAATTTTCTGTCCCTTCTTTTTCTTATATTCCTCCATGGTCTTCTTGAAGATATCCATCTGATAATGAAGAATATCTGCAGAATTCATTCCAGCAGTTGTTTCAAGCACTTCATCCGCATGAAGATCTATCACAAGGGTACCATCATCCTTCTTGCTCTTCTTCTTGCTGGTGTTGGCGACAACCTTCTCATCCTTATACATCTGCTCTTTCAGACGCTTGGAATCGATAACCAACGGACGGGCTATTTCATCGTTCTCTACAATCGTAAAGAGATAGGCTGGAGTCTCGAAGAAATCATTCTCCTCGAAAAGATGAAGTTTGTAGAATTTCACGGGATCGAGACGGAACTGAACATCTGTTGCCGGCTTCAGGAGAAATGGCTTGTCCTTCTTGTAAGCTATCATCTGGATGGCGATATGCTCCATCTCGTTCAGAGCCTCACGACCGAATTCCTCGATGAAGAGTTTGGTGTTCGGTTCTATTTCTCCCTCTGCTTTCAGAGTCCATGCATTTCCCTCAGCCACGAGATAGGTATAGCGGAGATAGTAGTTGCTGTCATTCACCATATAGGTCTCGAAACGGGTATTGGTTACGTCCTTGATGTTGATAGGTACAAAGGCGAGATAAGCACTGAGTTTGTTGCCACCCGTACGTTCCTCAACCGGTTTTACAAAGGTTATCTCACGGTCGGCAGCATCATATTCCTCTACATTCATATCCACGTCATCGTGATCATTCAAGATGGCCTTGATACTCCGGCTGTCCTGATGCAGTTCGGTATTGGCATGCTCCTCAGCCTTCTGCTGCGCATCCATCTTAGCCGAAATCATCTTGCCCATGGAGTATTCATCCTGCTCCACCACAACCACCTCGTTGATAGGCATCGGAATCTCAAAACCATCCTCATCCTCAACGAGCACAATATTTTTACCTTGGAAGCCGGCAACCTTTCCGCCACCCACTTCGCTCAAGAATCTGACTTTATCTCCTTTTTTCATAATCTATTAATAATTTGTAATTGCAAAGATACAAAAGATATTGCAAAACAGGGCTTATTTTAATATTTTTAATGCTACTGATAAAAATAATCCTGTAAAAGATGCACCATGTTAGATATTTTTCCGTATCTTTGCAAAGAAAAAGAAATAGTAACGAACCCTTTAAACTGAAAAGTTATGATTACATTTCCTTGCGCCAAGATCAATCTTGGTTTAAATATAGTTAGCAAGCGGAAAGATGGATACCACAATCTTGAAACGGTGTTCTACCCTATTCCGCTGACCGATGCACTTGAAATCAAGCTCATGGGCGATGAATTCCCTAGCGATGTTCCTTGTGATCTGAAGATTACAGGTAACGCAGTGGATTGCGACGAACAGAACAATCTCGTTGTAAAGGCTTATAATCTCCTGGCTGCCGACTTCAGGATTCCACGCATCCATGCTCACCTGGTGAAGCGTATTCCTTCGCAGGCTGGTTTGGGTGGCGGTTCTGCCGATGCAGCCTTCATGATCCGTTTGCTTGACGAGCGTTTCCGCCTCAATATCGGTAATCCGGAGATGGAAAGATACGCTGCCAAACTGGGCGCAGACTGTGCCTACTTCATTTCTGCTGACCCCGAGGATGGCGATACTGCTTGCTATGCAGAAGGCATCGGCGAAGAACTGATGCCGGTAAGTGGTCCTGGCGATAATCTGAGGGGCTATCATCTGGTTGTGGTGAAGCGCGATGATATTGCCGTCAGCACCAAAGAGGCTTATGCAGCCATCACCCCACAGGCACCAGCCAAATGTTGCCGCGACATTGTACGCCAGCCTATCGAGACTTGGAAAGAGGAACTTGTCAACGATTTTGAGGCACCTATCTTCAAGATGCACCCGGAACTGGCAGAAATCAAACAGAAGCTGTACAATCTGGGTGCCGTATATGCAGCGATGAGTGGTAGCGGAAGTGCCATCTTCGGTATCTTCAAGCATAAACCTGCAAATATAGAGGAACAGTTCGAAGGAATGTTCTGTAAAATAATGAAACTTTAATTTAGTTAATAGTTTACTCAAAATATAATGAACGAAGAAACACATCAGAAACTGATGACTATCAAGCGAAGCTTTCGCTTGCTGATGAACGGTCCGGGATCGCAATCTATGCGCGATAAGGGACTGGGATATAAACTGAATTGGGGCGTACCATTCTATGAACTGAAAAAGATGGCTGAGGAATATGGTAAAGACTATGACCTCGCCATCGAACTGTGGAAGGAAGATATCCGGGAATGCAAGATTCTGGCTACACTCATCATGCCTGCCGATAAGATGCTTCCGGAAATCACAGATTTATGGATGGAACAGGTACAGAGCCAGGAGATGGCAGAGATGCTTGCCTTCAACCTTTTGCAGCACGTAGATTATGCGCCTGTCATCGCCTACCAGTGGATAGCGAGTGACAAGCCGCTCTATGAGATTGCCGGTTTCCAGCTCCTTGCCCGTCTCTTTGCCAATGGGAAAGAGCCTAACGAGCGTGGCATCAACGAATTCCTGGATCAGGCTGCCACTGCATTGCAGGGTGACAACATGGGAATAAAACATGCTGCCTCTAATGCGGTTCTCCGTTTCTGCGACTTCGGTGAAGATTTCGAGAAAATTGCAAGAGGCGCACTCAAGGGTATCTACGAGATATAATGGCTCTGCTGACGCAGTCAGAAGAAGACCACGACCCTGCTGAAATTACGTCCCGACGTAACATTTGCTACGTCCCGACATACAAAAAAATACGTCCCGATGCAGCAAATGCTACGTCGGGACGTATTTTTATAGCTAATTTCAGCATTACATGAAATATTTCTGGTATTCGTTTTCGAAGTTCGGAGTGAAAACACCCTTGCCGATGTTTTCGCTGATTTCATCCTTGGTCCAGAATCTGCCACCGGCCAATTCTTCCTGGCTCGGTTTCACCTCGCCATCATATACACAGCGATGTACATAAACCAGTTCCTTTTCCCGCTGACTCTCAAAGACATAATGCCCTAGAGAATCCGGTTCAAAATCGGTGATACCCAATTCTTCCCTTACCTCGCGATGCAATGCCTGACTCACACTTTCGCCTAAATCAACATGACCGCCGCAGGCTGTATCCCATTTATCCGGCTGGATATCCTTCCAGGCTGGACGATGCTGCAGATACAGATCACCCCGGCTGTTGAATACATGCAGATGAACTACCGGATGCAATATCTTGCTTCCGTCATGGGCATGACCGCGGGTAACAGCGCCCAGGATGTTGCCCATTTCATCTACTATCGGAAATTCCTCGTTCTTATTATCTATCATCGTTTTAAAAGTTTATAGTTAACAGTTTATAGCGGCTTCGCCGTATAGCAAGATTGCCCTATAAACTATCAACTCTTAACGATTAACTTTCTAAAGCGTTCCGTATTCATCAGAGTAGCGCAACATCTGGTCGACATAGCTCTCCTCGTAATCCAATACCACGTCTGTAATTTCGCCTTCTTCATCCATCTCCAGCGTCATCTTCGGATTGATGAATCCCTTGTATGGAGCGAGATTCAGTTTCTTGTATCTCGCCAGTATCTCGCGATGCAATTCCGGATCAATATTCACGGCATACTTCTCAACCAACAGACGGGCTGCCTCGAAATCGCCCTCGCTCTTGATGCGCTGAATTTCAGCAAGCAACTCACCGAAAAGATGGCGGAGCTTGGCATAATCATTAATCTTCACATAAGTCTTCGTCGTAATGATATTGCCCTCACTGTCCTTCAAAGCATCCTCGGCAGAAGCATAGTTCATATCCATCTTCACCAGTTCCACAGCCCCCTCGGCATGTTCCATCACCCACCAGGCTATCAGCGCACGGTTGCGCATGTGGGCTTCCTCTATCTTGTCGCCTTCCTTGATGCGGATGGTCTGGGTGAGCAGACCGTTCATCAGATAACCATAATACTGAGCCTTGTATGCCTCATCATTCGGAGTCAGACCCAGTTCTACCAATTTATGGTCGGCTACATAATAGAGTCCGAAAAGATCGGCTCTCGCCTCTTCTATCGTACTGCCATACGCCTTCAGTGCATCAGGGTCGGTACCAGGCAAGAGCTGTCCGCTACCATGTCCCAGACACTCATGCAGGTCGGTATGCAAATCATCTGTAATATCTTCGTACTGATTCATCAGACTGATGGTATCCTCGTCAATAACGAATTCATCGCGGAAACCATTGCCCTGAGCAGCCTTGTTATATGCCTCGGTCAGATTACCGATGGTCACACTCTTAGAACCATATTCCTGACGAATCCAGTTGGCATTCGGAAGATTGATGCCGATGGCAGAAGCAGGATACTCTTCGCCACCCAACATCGCAGCACAGATGACATTGGCTGTAACACCCTTCACCTCCGGCTTGCGGAAACGTGGGTCTACAGGTGAATGGTCTTCAAACCACTGGGCATTCTGACTGATGGTCTGGGTGCGCTTCGTTGCTTCAAGATCCTTATATTCTACGATGCCTTCCCAAGTACCTTTCAGTCCGAGCGGATCGCCATATACTTCGATAAATCCGTTGATGAAATCAATCATTCCCTCGTGCTGCTGCACCCAGGCGATGCTGTAACGGTCGAAATCCTTGAGATCGCCTGTACGGTAATACTTCACCAGGAGATCGATGAGATGTTTCTGTTCCTCATTTTCTGCATATTTCTGAGCACGGAGCAACCAGGAAACAATCTCCTTGATAGCTGCGCCATAGAGGCCGTCTTCTGTCCATTTCAGCTCCACCAGTTCACCATTACGCTTGGTCAGTTTAGAGTTCAGTCCATACGAAGGTGCCTGTTCGTTGCCATCTTCCTTCATCCTGGCATAGAAACGTTCTACTTCTGCCTGAGAAACATTCTCATAGAAATTGCAGGCAGAAGTCTGCACCAGATCCTCGCCATCCGTCTGATTCACGCGCTTAGGCATGACTTCCGGATTGAAGATGACAGGCACCAGAATGCCCAACAGGTCTTCCTTGCTCTGACCCTTGGAAAGAGGCAGATATTCATCGGCTATCGCCCCAACCATCTCATAGAAAGATTCCTCTGAAAATCCTGGCACAAACTTTTCACATCCATAGTGATGATGGATGCCGCTGGCAAACCAGACACGCTTCAGATAAACTTCGAAAGCCTTGAAATCTTCGCTTTCCCGATTACCCTCGTAATGACGGTATACAGCCTCCAGGGTTTTACGGATGCGCAGGTTGTATTTGCCCTGCTGGTCGAAGGTGATATCACGTCCCAAGAGGGTTGCCTTCGACAAGCAATAAATATAAATTTTCTGTGTGAGCGACAGGTTTTCGAAACCCTTCAGCTCATAACGGAGCATCTGGATATCGGCAAATCGCTCTTGAGTGTTTACATTACATTTTGCCATTTTTATCTGTTTTTACCATGCAAAAGTAATACATTTTTTCCACATACCAAACTTTTCCTCCTGTTTTTCGCTCTTTGCAAAGTTTTTTACTTGAAATAAGCACTTTTTCTTGGAGAAAACTTTTATTTATGCAGATTATTCATTACCTTTGCATGAAAATCAAAACAAAAACATGCCGGTAAAGGCAGAAAACATAAAACGGCAATCATGCAGATAAACGAGATATTAAAAAGCTATTTTGGATACGATTCCTTCCGCCCCAACCAGGAAGCGATTATCAGAGAGGTAATGCAGGGACACGACTGTCTGGTTCTCATGCCGACTGGTGGTGGAAAGAGTCTGTGCTACCAGGTTCCCGCATTAGCAATGGAAGGTACCGCTGTGGTCATTTCACCGCTCATCAGTCTGATGCACGACCAGGTGGAGGCACTCAAGGCAAACGGTATCCCAGCAGAAGCACTGAACAGCGGAAACGACACGACCGATGAACTCATCATCCGCCGCCGATGCGAGAAGGGAGAACTGAAACTTCTTTATGTTTCGCCCGAAAAACTCATCAGCGAGATACCTTATTTATTCAGCAACATCAAGATTTCGCTCTTTGCCGTTGACGAGGCCCACTGCATCAGCCAGTGGGGACACGATTTCCGTCCGGAGTATTCGCAACTCGGTATGCTGCACGAGAATTTCCGCAATGTCCCGGTGATGGCGCTCACAGCCACAGCAGACAAGATAACGCGCGAAGATATCATACGCCAGCTTCATCTCAATGGGCAGACGTTCGTAAGCAGTTTCGACCGCCCCAACCTCTCCCTCACCGTAAGACAGGAGAGCACCAAAAAGGCAAAGCTCCAATACATCACCCGCTTCATCAGTAATCATCAGGAAGAAGCAGGCATCATCTACTGTCTCTCCCGCAAGAACACCGAAATGGTAGCTCAGGAACTTATCGATCTAGGTATCAATGCCGCAGCCTATCACGCCGGAATGACTGCCCAGACCAGAGCATCAGTACAGGAGCGGTTCAAGATGGACCAGATTCAGGTGGTATGTGCTACCATCGCTTTCGGAATGGGCATCGACAAGAGTAATGTGCGCTGGGTAATCCACTATAATATGCCTAAAAGCATCGAGAGTTTCTATCAGGAAATAGGTAGAGCCGGAAGAGATGGAGCACCATCAGATACCGTGCTGTTCTATTCGATGGCCGACATCATCACCCTCCGTTCTTTCTGTGAAGAAAGCGGACAGCGTGATGTGAACATGGAGAAACTGCGCCGCATGGAGGAATATGCCGAATCGAGAGTATGCCGACGACGCATTCTGCTGAATTATTTTGGCGAGACATCATCCTGCAACTGCGGCAACTGTGATGTTTGCAAGAATCCTCCACGCACCTTCGACGGCACCATCAGAGCCCAGAAAGCCCTGAGTGCCGTGGTCCGTTCGGGTGAGCATATTGCAGTAGGTACCTGCATCGAGATTCTGAGAGGCATGCATTCTTCTGCAGTTGTGAAAAACAAATACAACGAGATGAAAACCTTCGGTGTGGGCAGGGATACAACATCTAAGGACTGGAATGCTTATCTGCTACAGATGCTGCAGATGGGATTCTTCGAGATTGCCTACAACAACCACAACTACATGAAGGTTACCGATTTAGGCTGGAAGGTACTGAAGGGAGAACATCATGTTTCGCTGGCTTATATCGAAGAAGATGATAAAGCCACCCGCCCAAAGAGAACGGTACGCAACAGGAAGGGCGCCATCGCCCAGCCGGGAAATCTCATTCCTGAGGTGCATGCCGAACGTGTCATCTTCCAGGAAGACTCGAAAGGCGTGGAAGACAAAGGGCTCTTCGAACACCTCAGAAAGATACGCAAGAACCTTGCCGACGAACAGGGTTATCCTCCATATATCGTACTCAGCGACAAGAGCCTTCATGAACTCGCAAGAATGAAACCTACCACCAAGAATGCCATGAGCCTGATCAGTGGTATCGGAGAATTCAAGCTCAATAAATATGGCGATACCTTCATCAAGGCTATCAGGAAATATACAGGACTATAACAGGAGAATATCTCCGAAAGATATTTTCATAACCTTCGGAGATAATTTCATAACCTTCGGAGATAATTTCATAACTAAGGGAGATATTTTCATAACTAAGGGAGATAATACCCGTAACTAAGGGAGATAGCATTCGTAACTAAGGGAGATAAAAAAATCGGGATGTCTGCAAGTTCAGAACTGCAAACATCCCGATTTAATTTTATAGATTGAAGAGATGCGCAACTTAGTTGTTTACGCTACCTCCCACAATATCAAGCAATTCATTGGTAATGGCCTGTTGACGACTCTTGTTGTACTGCAAGTTGAGTTCGCGCAAGAGTTCATCGGCATTATCCGTAGCGGTCTGCATGGCCACCATTCTGGCAGCATGCTCACTCGCCTGGCTATCCAGCAACGCTGTATAAATCATCAGACGAAGCTGCTTAGGAATCAAGACTCCCAAAACAGTCTCCAAGTCTGGCTCTACAATGAAGTCATCATTCAGAGGTTTTGCCTCAGAACTCTGCCGTCCGTCAGCTTCAGCCTGCTTTTGGCGCAGATATTCCTGAGCCTTTGCCGTAGCCACATTAGAGGTAAGGTCACGATCGTTGTCCACTCCTATCGCCTCAGTGCTGAGGTCAATAGGCAAGAAAGTCTTGCGGGTCAGAATCTGTGAGCCGGCACTCTTAAAGTGATGATAAATCATCTCCACCTTATCGAGCTCACCAGCAGCATACTGCTTGGCAAGTGAATGGGCGATATCTGCACAGGCGCTGGCATGAGGATGATCGGCAAGATCATTAAAGTTACCGCCAATCTTCAAACCCAGTTTCTGTGCCTTCTCTGCCACTTTTCGTCCGATAGGATATACCGTGATGTCGTCAATGCCTTGAGCCTTATACTCGTCCACCGCATGCATCATCATCTTGATAACGTTGGAATTGAATCCACCACACAAGCTGCTGTTAGAACTGTATACCACAAGAGCTACACGCTTGGTTTCCTTGTGCTCCAACTGCAACGGATGGTCGACATTCGGAGTACTTACCAGGAAACTCTTGAGGATATGTTCCAGCATATTTCCATAAGGCAGCATATTCTGGATAGCTACCTGAGCATGATGCAACTTACTGGAAGCCACCATCTTCATCGCACTCGTAATCTTACGGGTACTGTTAACGCTGGCTATGCGAGTTTTAATCTCTTTTAATGACGGCATAGGCTATTACGCTTTATATTGTCCTGCAACATTAGCCATGGTCTCCTCGACTGCCTTAATGGCATCGTCGGTGAGTTTACCATCGCCCAAAGTCTCAATCACATCAGCGTGCTGGCTGCGCATTGCATCGAGGAACAGATCCTGACAGTCGCGAACCTTATTCATTGGCACGTCGTGCATCAATCCGTGAACACCACAGTAGAGAATAGCTACCTGCTCGCCTACCGGCATTGGGCGGTACTGAGGCTGAACCAGCAACTGGTCGTTCTTACGGCCACGGTCCAGAGTCATCGCTGTTACGGCATCCATATCGCTAGAGAACTTTGAGAAAGCCTCCAGCTCACGATACTGAGCCATATCAATCTTCAGTGTACCAGCCACCTTCTTCATACTCTTGATCTGGGCAGAACCACCTACACGAGATACGGAGATACCTACGTTGATAGCTGGACGGAAGCCCTGGTTGAAGAGGTCGGTCTCAAGGAAGATCTGACCATCGGTGATGGAAATCACGTTGGTTGGGATGTATGCTGATACGTCACCAGCCTGTGTTTCGATGATAGGAAGGGCTGTCAAAGAACCACCACCCTTAACGTGACCCTTCATGCACTCTGGAAGGTCGTTCATCTGCTCGGCTACCTCCTGCTGGTCGTTGATACGAGCGGCACGCTCCAACAGACGAGAATGGAGATAGAAGACATCACCAGGGTAAGCCTCACGTCCGGATGGACGGCGGAGGATCAGAGATACCTCACGATAAGCCACAGCCTGCTTACTCAAGTCATCGTATACTACGAGAGCAGAGTAACCACGGTCGCGGAAGTACTCACCGATAGCTGCACCGGCAAATGGTGCGTAATACTGCATGGCTGCAGGATCGGCAGCGGTAGCACTTACGATGATGGTATATGGCAGGGCTCCATGCTCCTTGAGGTTCTGTACCAATGCTGCAACGGTAGATGCTTTCTGACCGATAGCTACATAGATACAATATACTGGCTTGCCAGCCTCATAGAAACTCTTCTGGTTGATGATGGTATCCACTGCGATGGCAGTCTTACCGGTCTGACGGTCACCGATGATCAACTCACGCTGTCCACGACCGATAGGAATCATAGAGTCTACCGCCTTCAAACCAGTCTGAAGAGGTTCCTTTACTGGCTGACGATAGATTACACCAGGTGCCTTACGATCCAAAGGCATCTCGAAAGAATCGGTGAGGTCGATGTCACCCAGACCATCAATAGCCTGACCCAGAGGGTTTACGACACGTCCGAGGAAGTTGTCGTTTACGCGAATAGAAGCGATACGGTGTGTACGCTTCACGCTCTGTCCCTCCTTGATGCCAGCTGTAGGACCTAAGAGGACACAACCTACATTGTCTTCCTCCAAGTTCATGACGATAGCCATGGTTCCGTTCTCAAACTCAAGAAGTTCATTAGCCTCGGCATTACGCAGACCATAGATACGAGCCACGCCATCGCTGACGGTAAGCACGGTACCCACCTCGTCAAACTGCTGAGAGCCATTAACCTCCTGGAGTTGCTGCTGAAGAACCTCAGACACCTCACTTGGTTTAATTTTATCTGACATTTTGTTATTTACTTTAATTAATTTTACTTTTTGAGCTGTGTCAGAATGTTGTTGAGCTTAGTCTTTACGCTCGCATCCATTCTGTAAGTATCATACTCAAGGATGAAACCGCCAATCAGTTCAGGGTTCACCTCGGTCTTGAACTCCACAGTACCTTTCGTTCTCTGCTCCACCATCTTGCGCATCTTATCCTCAGTAGAGGCGTCAACGGCAGTGGCGGTGATCAGCTTACCGCGGATGATGTTCTTCTGTTTCCTGTAAAGAGTGATATACGAAGCAGCCATGAATTGCAGGGTGCTCTCCCTATCCTCTTTCAAGACGAGAGCGATAAACTTCTTGCTCAGTTCCGTAGGCTCTTTGCCCAGGGCTGTGATGAGAAGTGCCTCTTTCTTGTCTTTGGAAAGCATAGGGTTGTCTATCGTAAATCTCAGTTCAGGCACGTCGATGTAGCTCTTAAAGAGCGTCTGCATCTCCTGGTAGACCTGATCTTCGAGCTTCATGCCGAGTGCAGCCTTGATGAGGGCACGGGCATAACGCACCGATATTACACCTATATCCATAAGCTTTACTATTTGTTGTCAGAAGAAACCTCGTCCAGCAGTCGATTTATCATATCCATCTGTGCCTTGTCGTCAGAGAGCTTAGCCTTGAGCACCTTCTCTGCAATCTGAACAGAGAGTTCGGCTACCTGGCCTCGGATTTCACGAATGGCGTTCTGCTTCTCGGTCTCAATCTGCTTCTTGGCATCAGAGAGGAGACGTGCGCCTTCTTCGCGTGCTTTGTCCTGTGCTTTCTCTACAATGGCATCGCGGGTCTCGGCAGCCTCCTTGAGGAGGGCAGCCTGCTTCTCGCGAGCTTCCTGCAAGATGGATTCACCTTCTTTTTGGATATTGGCAAGCTTCTCGTTGGCTTCGTGAGCCTTCTTCAGACTATCATCAATGAAAGCCTTGCGCTCGTTCACCATCTTAATGATGGCTGGGAATCCAGCCTTCCAAAGAATGATGAAGACGATGATGAAGACCAGCGTCATCCAGAAGAGCAAACCGCTATCAGGAATTAATAAATCCATATATACTGGTTAAAGTTTTACTTAAACGTTTTATTTTAACTAACTCTAGAATCATCTCTATCATGCCCCGGAAAGCCATCAGGCTGATGCCTGAGACTTCCTTTTATCGGGGCAGATGATAGTGACAGATGAGATGATTACATAACGATTGCCAGGATGGCGATGATGACAGCGAAGAACGCAACACCCTCAACCAACGCAGCTGCGATAATCATAGAAGAACGGAGGTCGCCCATCTTCTCTGGCTGACGAGCCATAGCGTCCATAGCCTGGCCACCAATGCGACCGATACCAATACCTGCGCCAATAGCGGCCAAACCTGCACCTACTGCGGCACCCAACTTTGCAATCTCTGCTGCTAATAAAAGTGATAACATAATCTTAATAATTTAAGTTGTTTATATTTTCTTTGTTTATTATCTGAATGAAATTAGATCCGTAATCTATAATCTATAAACTACTTCACTACCTCTGGCTCAGCCTCATGAGACTTTACATGAGCCAGCGAGATGAATACTGCACTCAGCATGGTGAATACCAATGCCTGAATGTAGCTTACCAATACTTCGAGGAGCATCATAAAGGCGCTCATCGCAACACTTACTATTGTCATACCCGTACCTGCCACATAGTTGGCGATAGCATTCTCACTGATGTTGAACATGATGAAAATGATAGCCGCAAACGAAAGTGCGATGGCGTGACCCGCCATCATGTTGGCGAAGAGTCGGATAATCAGAGCCAGCGGTTTCGTAAAGATTCCGAAGAGCTCGATGAATGGCATCAGTGGCACAGGGACCTTCAACCAGGTTGGTACCTCCGGCCAGAAGATATCCTTCCAGTATTCCTTGGTACCGGTGAAGTTGGTGATGAGGAATGTCGTTACACCGAAGAATACGGTGCAGGCGATATTACCCGTCAGGTTACCACCACCTGGAGGGAATGGTACGATACCCATGATGTTCGCCACGAAGATAAAGAAGAAGCAAGTAAGCAACCATGGTGCGTACTTTGGCGCCTCCTTACCCAGAGTGGCCTCAATTACATCGGTATATACCGACATGATGAACATGTGCATCAGTCCCACAAATCCCTTTGGTGCAGGGTCATCCACCTTGTGCTTCCTGCACCAGCGGGCTGGTATCAGGACACAGAGCAACAGGATGATAGCATCGATGAAGAGCACGCAAACGGTCTTCGTGATGGAGATGTCAAGCGGACGAACCTCCTGGCCTCCCACCTTCTCTACTATCTTGTTGGGATTCGCCTGCGCATCAGCGTTCTTGATCACCAGGTTGAAAGGTCCTGGACGGTCTCCATTGGCATCCTTCTCTTCCGAGAATTCGCTGCTGCAGAACACGTGCCAACCCGAAGTGGTGTTAACGATGATTGGCAGATGAATCACTACGGGATGATCTCCCACCTTGGTGATATGCCATTCATAAGAATCCTTGATATGACCCCACAATATCTCTTTCACATCGATGTTCTCCTTAGCCGATACCTGCAGAGGTGCCAGCGTGAAGAGCAGCATCGCCATCAAGAGGAATTGCTTGAGATGTTTCATATTCTTTAATTCTTACTTTTGTTTATTAATTATTTGTTTCAGAACCGCTTATGAAAGACGGTTCTTTTTCTCTACCCGAGCGAAGTAGATGCAGTCGAACACGAGAAGTACGACATAGAAAAGGGCAAAGATGGCGGTAAAGCCCAGAATGTTCTGCTTGTCGCATACCAGCACATAGATGAGGAACACCAGCGTGCCTGCCATCAGCTTCAAGACCAGTGCTGCCAGGTAGAACTTGGCGAGATTGGCTGGCGATGACTTTGCAACAGCCTTCCATGCTTCACCATAAGCAGTACTTGCAACGAGTGAGAATATCGCACTCACTACCAGCGGGTTAACAACCTGGGCTATCATATCATCGCATTGAGCAGATAATCTGCAGGCAAAGAGCACGGCAAGAGCCACTGCTGCTGTAAGCCACAAAGAAATCTGCTTATACCTGATACTCGCCTGTCTGATAGTCTGCAAGCGCAACTTTTCGTCTTTTTCCATTATCTAATAATTAATCACTAAAAATTAATCACTTATCTAAACTTCTACGCAAAGGCTTACTTCGTTTTTCTTACATTCCACGAATCCGCCCTTGATGTTCATTACCTGCTTGCCTTCCCTGGTAGTGTATTCCACCTTGCCCACTTCGAGCGAAGAGATGATAGGCGCGTGATCCTTGAGAATCTCGAACGAGCCGAGGGTTCCCGGAACCAGTACGCTCTCTACCTCACCCTGGAAGACTACTTTCTCAGGAGATACTATCTTTAGCTGTAACATAAGCCGTGGATTTAAAGATTACGCCTGTGCTGCTGCGAGCAACTGCTTAGCCTTCTCCTTGGCATCCTCGATAGTACCTACGTTGAGGAATGCCTGCTCTGGCAGGTCATCTACCTCACCGTCGAGGATGGCGTTGAAGCCCTTGATAGTCTCTTCGATAGGAACCATCACACCCTTCAAACCGGTGAACTGCTCTGCTACGGTGAATGGCTGACTCAGGAAACGCTGTACACGGCGTGCACGGTTCACGGTCAACTTATCCTCATCTGAGAGCTCATCCATACCGAGGATGGCGATGATATCCTGCAACTCGTTATAACGCTGCAACAACTGCTTTACTCGCTGTGCACAATCGTAGTGTGCCTTGCCCACAATCAGCGGGTCGAGGATACGAGAGGTAGAACCCAGCGGGTCTACGGCAGGATAGATACCGAGAGATGCTATCTTACGGGAAAGCTCTGTGGTAGCATCCAGGTGAGTAAAGGTGGTAGCTGGAGCAGGGTCGGTCAAGTCATCGGCAGGCACATAAACGGCCTGTACAGAGGTGATGGAACCATTCTTGGTAGAAGTGATTCGCTCCTGCATGGCACCCATCTCAGAAGCCAGCGTTGGCTGATAACCTACGGCTGATGGCATACGACCCAACAGCGCAGATACCTCAGAACCAGCCTGGGTGAAACGGAAGATGTTATCGATGAAGAACATGATATCCGCTGCCTCACCATTCTTACCTCCGTGATCACGGAACTCCTCAGCTACGGTCAAACCAGAGAGTGCTACTGAAGCACGTGCCCCAGGTGGCTCATTCATCTGACCATATACCAGGGTAGCCTGACTCTTGGCAAGTTCCTCAGGATCGACAAGTGAGAGATCCCACTTACCTTCTTCCATAGCTTTACGGAACTTCTCGCCATACTTGATAACACCAGACTCGAGCATGTCTCGAATCAAGTCGTTACCCTCACGGGTACGCTCACCTACTCCGGCAAATACAGAGTAGCCGTTGTGTCCCTTGGCAATGTTGTTGATCAACTCCATGATAAGCACCGTCTTACCTACACCGGCACCACCGAAAAGACCAATCTTACCACCCTTCATGTAAGGTTCGAGCAGGTCGATCACCTTAATACCGGTAGCAAGCATCTCCTTGTGAGTAGAAAGTTCGTCAAACTTCGGAGCCTCACGGTGGATAGGATAAGCGCCCTTCATGTCCAATTCATTCATACCATCAATAGGCTGTCCGATGACATTCATCATACGGCCCTTGATCTGCTCTCCGGCTGGCATCTGGATTGGGTTACCTGTAGGGATAACCTCCAAGCCGCGCTGCAAACCGTCAGTATTATCCATAGCGACACAGCGAACTGTATCCTCACCGATGTGCTGCTGCACCTCGATGACAAGCTCGCGACCGTCTGGACGTTTTACCTTCAGAGCTTCATAAATTTTAGGAAGCACCTTCTCTGGATTCTCGCCCTTTGTATCGAAGTAAACGTCGATAACAGGACCGATAATCTGAGAGATACGTCCGTTAATTTGTGACATAAGCTTATTAGTTTAAATGTTATATATATTTATATTATTCTTGGCTGCAAAAGTAACAACAATTTATGGAAACCACAAATTAATTAAAAGTTTTATTCGGCTTTTATACCTTATTAAACCATTTTTAGTTCCCTTTTAACCATTTTCCTATGCAAAAGCAAGAAGTCAGGAGTCCAAACTCCTCTCTTCTTACTCCAATCTCTATAAATTAGATACTCAACTCGTCCAAAACCTTGATGAGTTTACGGTCGAATGGCTTATCTGAGCGGATGGCTTCAGAAAGCGGAACGTATACCACCTCGTTATTGCGTACACCAATCATCACATTGCGCTGTCCCTGCATGATAGCCTCGATGGCACCACAACCGGTACGGCTCGCAAGAATACGGTCACGGGCTGATGGACGGCCGCCACGCTGCAAGTGACCCAAGATAGATACACGTACATCAAACTCAGGGAACTCCTTGCGCACACGGTCGGCATAATAAAGAGCACCGCACTTAGGACTCTCTGACACGATGACGATACAACTCTTCTTAGACTTACGGATACCACGCTCCATGAATTGAGCCAACTGGTCTACGTCGGTAGAATCCTCTGGAATGATAGCTGCCTCTGCTCCACTGGCGATAGCTGAATTCTGCGCCAGGAAACCGGCATCACGGCCCATCACCTCGATAAAGAAGATACGCTCGTGGCTCTGCGCAGTATCACGGATGCGGTCTACACATTCTACGATGGTATTCATCGTAGTATCATAACCGATTGTATTGTCTGTACCATAAAGGTCATTATCAATTGTTCCTGGCAATCCGATGCAGCATACATCAAACTCACGTGCGAAATTCATCGCACCTGTCAGCGAACCGTTACCGCCAATCACGACAAGCGCATCTATTTCCTCTTTCTGAATCGTTTCAAATGCTTTCTGGCGACCTTCCTCGGTCATGAATTCCTTAGAACGGGCTGTCTTCAGCATCGTACCACCAGTACCGATGATACCGCTTACGTTCTCTGTAGAAAAGGTTTTAATTTCATCATTGATGAGACCATCGTAACCACGATAGATACCTTTCACAGTGAAACCGTTGTAGATAGCCGAACGGGTAACCGCACGGATAGCAGCATTCATACCTGGAGCATCTCCTCCAGATGTTAAAATTCCAATAGTCTTAATCTTTGCCATAACTATACCTTATTATATTATATATATTTTTTTAATGTTAGTTTATTATCCTCTCAGGATGATGTTTTTCATCCATTACCCCTACATATACAGTAGGTATCCAAGGGTATACCCCTTGCTTTGTTTGGGCTTATCGATTTAAATAATTAGGTTTGCGGCACCAGCCACCAGGATATGAGAGAGCCAAAGGATAGCAAGTCCGATGACGCCACCCATCAAAGCTTTCCAGCCAATATTGCGGAAATACCATCCCATGTGCATACGTTCCATCTTCATCAGGGCAAGACCGCTGATTGTACCGATACCAAGAACGTTACCACCAGCCATTACGCAATATGCAATCATCTGCCAGTAGATACCATTGGTATGATAATCAGTAAGCATGCTGAATGAAGGATCATTCACATTTGCCAGATCATGAAGGGAGAAAAAGTTCATGGCTGTAGCAAAGTTGTCAAGTACAGTACTGATGATACCAGCCAAGACGCCATGCAACAGCACGCCAGGACGCTTATCATCCATACCGACAGAGTTGAGAAGAGTAGAAAAATCGTCAAAAGCACCAGTCTCCTTCACCACTCCGATGGCAAGCATGATACCCATCACGAAAAGAATCATCTGGACGACTCCGTATTGGAAGACTCTAGGGGTGCGACGGTCAGCCATCGCATCCATATTCATGAGTTTACGGTTGAATATCTCGTTCACAATCCAGAGTACACCCAATACGCAGAGCGCACCGAGGAAAGGACTTAATTTCGTAATATTATGGAAGGTAGGGATAAACCACAATCCACCGATGCCCACAAAGAGCATCAGCAAGCGCTGCCATACATTGAGACGGGTATCATCCCCGCGGTATGGCATAGCAATCCATTCTGTCTCTACTCTTTCAGGCAGCATGCGCTGCATCATCAACAACGGAATGAGCCAGGCTGCAAGACATGGCAGCAGAAGCGACAGGAAATAATGAGTAGCCGTTACTGCACCCATATTCCACATCACCAGTCCTTCCGGATTTCCGATAACGGTAAGAGCTCCGCCACAGTTGGCAGAAAGAAGAATGGCACCTCCATACACCATGCGCTGACGACGGTTTGGAATTACCCCATGCATCATCGTAAGCATCATCACTGTTGTAGTAAGATTATCGAGATTTGCCGAAATAACAAAGGTCACGGCAGCGAGAATCCATAGCATTTTCTTGGCGCTTCGGGTACGTAACAACTGGCGTATGAAATCGAAGCATCCGTTGTTATTGAGAATTTCAACTATCGTCATAGTAGCAAGCAGGAAGAGTACGATTTCTGCAGCTCTACCCACATAAGGAAGGAAGATGTTACGGGCAATAAAATACTTCACCGTTGTACTGGTGGATTCTATCTCGTTCCACATTCCGAGATTCAGATAGCGTGAATAATCAGAAGAGTGTTCACTGGTCACGAAGTCCATACCGAAACAGATATAGAGAACCCATCCTACCGTTCCAGCAAAGATGGCTACGGCAGCACGGTTCACCTTGGTAATATTCTCGGTTGCAATGAGAATATATGCCAGTATCAGTATGGCAAGGATGACTAGTGTCATATCATTATTTTATTATATTCATTACATTTTGAGCGCAAAGGTAACAATTATTTTGTAATCGCCAACATTTCGATGTCTTTTTTTAATGAATTTAACTCATTTTTCATACAAATGAAAATTTCGCCCGTTTTTTCTTTCGCCATTATTTTTCTTCCCTCTTCATTTTCATCATAGAATCAGATGAAAACACGGATAACAGAGAAGAACATCACAGGAAGAAATATCGAGGAGGAAGTTATCAGAATATTGAAAGGTTATGCGTATATATATTATGTATTTCCCCGAAGGAACCCACCAAAAACAGCGATTTTAGTTAAATATTACTAACAAAAAGAAGAAAATCAAGAGTAAATGCCTGTAACTCAAAGAAAATGAGTAATTTTGCGCCCGATTTATACAATTCACATAAAGTCAAACTTTATTAATTTTAATTTTTTAATTATTTTTTATGTCAGATTTAAAGAACGTAAAGCCATTGGACGACTTCAATTGGGATGAGTTTGAGAATGGCACAAGCGCAAACGTCAGCAAAACAGACCTCGAGAAGGCCTATGACGAAACTCTTAACAAGGTAACAGAACACCAGGTTGTAGAGGGTACAGTAATCTCTGTAGACAAGAAAGAGGTTATCGTAAACATCGGTTACAAGAGCGATGGTATTATCCCTGCTTCTGAATTCCGTTACAACCCAGACCTCAAGGTAGGCGACAAGGTTGAGGTTTATGTAGAGAACCAGGAGGACGTAAAGGGTCAGTTGGTACTCTCTCACAAGAAGGCTCGCCTCAGCAAGTCTTGGGAGCGTGTTAATGCAGCTCTCGAGAACGAGGAAGTTATCCAGGGTTACATCAAGTGCCGCACTAAGGGCGGTATGATCGTTGACGTTTTCGGTATCGAAGCTTTCTTGCCAGGAAGCCAGATCGACGTTCACCCTATACGCGACTACGACGTATTCGTAGGCAAGACAATGGAGTTCAAGGTTGTAAAGATCAACCAGGAGTTCCGCAATGTCGTTGTATCTCACAAGGCTCTCATCGAGCAGGAGCTCGAGCAGCAGCGTAAGGAGATCATCGGCAAGCTCGAGAAGGGTCAGATCCTTGAGGGTACCGTTAAGAACATCACTACTTACGGTGTATTCGTTGACCTCGGCGGTGTTGACGGTTTGATCCACATCACAGACCTCTCTTGGGGCCGCGTAAGCGATCCACACGAGGTTGTATCTCTCGACCAGAAGATCAACGTTGTTATCCTCGACTTCGATGAGGAGAAGAAGCGTATCGCTCTCGGTTTGAAGCAGCTCACTCCACATCCATGGGATGCACTTGATCCAAACCTCAAGGTAGGTGACCACGTAAAGGGTAAGGTAGTGGTTATGGCTGACTACGGTGCATTCGTTGAGATTGCTCCAGGTGTAGAGGGCTTGATCCACGTATCTGAGATGTCTTGGAGCCAGCACTTGCGTTCTGCTCAGGACTTCATGAAGGTAGGTGACGAGGTAGAGGCAGTTATCCTGACTCTCGACCGCGCTGAGCGCAAGATGAGCCTTGGTATCAAGCAGCTCAAGGAAGATCCATGGGAGGCTATCGAGACTAAGTATCCTGTTGGCAGCAAGCACACAGCTAAGGTTCGCAACTTCACTAACTTCGGTATCTTCGTAGAACTCGAGGAAGGTGTTGATGGTTTGATCCACATCTCTGACCTCTCTTGGACTAAGAAGGTTAAGCACCCATCTGAGTTCACTTCTGTAGGCGCTTCTATCGATGTAGTAGTTCTCGAAATCGATAAGGAGAACCGTCGCTTGAGCCTCGGCCACAAGCAGTTGGAGAAGAACCCATGGGATGAGTATGAGGCAATCTACACTCCAGGTTCTGTTCACCAGGGTACTATCACTGAGTTGATGGACAAGGGTGCTGTTGTAGCTCTCGCTGAGGGTGGTGAAGGTTTCGCTACTCCTAAGCACCTCACTAAGGAGGACGGCACAATGGCTAAGAAGGGCGAGACTCTCGACTTCAAGGTTATCGAGTTCGTTAAGGAGACAAAGCGCATCATCCTCTCTCACTCTCGTACATTCGAGGAGGGTAACGAGCCAGTTGCTAAGCCAGCTCACAAGCGTGCAAACGGCGGTCGCAAGAACAACAACGAGACAGCTATGATCAACAACGTTGCTGCTAGCACATCACTCGGTGATATCGATGCACTCGCTAAGTTGAAGGCTCAGATGGAGGGCAAGGCTTAATCTTAAACAGATCAAGCATTTGCTATTCATTAGCTAAATAAACATTCAGGGGACTGAAATTTCAGTAATGAGATTTCAGTCCCCTTTTTTATTATGTGTTTTTTTAAAAAACTATCAAGTGATACCTACCAACTCCAGTAACTCTACTCCATTAATTCATGTTCTAAAACCGCTAATTCATGGCATTTTTCTAGCAAAACATGTCGAAAAACACAAAAACATTTGGTAGTTTCAGGTTTTCTGTTTATCTTTGCAACCGATAAAGCAATAAATTATATGAACTAGAGAAATCATTCTCTCAAGAATTATCTGAAAAGAAAGAGAAGCGATTCTCCAGATTACAAAAGGAATAAAAGTTCAAGATATGAAACAGTCTAGATTTATAGTAGCCGCTCTATCAATGAGTTGCATCACTACCCTCTCCTCCTGCTTCAAGGAAGAACCACTCAATGCCGAATGCGACATCGAGCAGGCATACATACATGCAGACAACAAGAATTTATTGAACTTATTGTTTACTAATCCATCTGATACATTGGTCAATGTGCAGAGTGATCAGACAAACATCGAGTTCACAATGAGACCATTTGCCGCCCTTACCAAACAGGCGCCAATATTCCGCCTCACACCTGGAGCGACCATCTCACCTGAAAGTGGAAGCCTTCAGGATTTCTCAAAAGGACCTGTAACATATACAGTTACTTCTGAAGACAAGCAATGGAGCCGCACCTATCAGGTAAGCATCAAGAAGGGACAGACCACCATGCCAAACGAGATTGAATTCGAATTTGAAAACGCATACCTCAGCAAGGGATACTACAACTGGCAAGAGAACTGGAACGGCAATAAACTCGACATCTGGGCTACCGGAAACTCAGGATTCCAAATGAGTAACAGTTCATCTAAACCGGAAGAATATCCTACCGTGATGATAGAAGACGGGCACAAGGGAAAGGGCGTGAAGCTCACTACTCAGCGCACAGGCAAGATCGCTTATATGGTACACAAGCCTATCGCTGCCGGCAACCTCTTCATCGGACAGTTTGATGCCACCGATGCCCTGCGCGATGCAATGAAGGCAACAAAGTTCGGTCGCCCATTCAGTTTTAGTGCCAAACCGGTAAAGTTGGAAGGCTGGTATAAGTATCAGGCTGGCGAAAAATTCACCGATAAGAATAAGAAAGAACTTGACCGCCATGACTACGGAACCATCTATGCTGTACTCTATGAGAACATCGATGAAAAGGGAAATGCCGTATTGCTCTACGGAGATAATGTACAGACCAGCAAACAGATAGTGGCACTTGCTCTGGTAGGTGAAACCCATGATGACAACGGAAAAGTTGCTATTGGAAACACACCGGAATGGCATCACTTCAGCGTAGATTTCGAGTATAAGAAAGCCATAGACCCAATCAAGTTGAAGAATGGTGGCTACAGTCTCACTATAGTCAGTTCATCCAGTTCCGATGGAGCTAACTTCCTGGGTGCCGTAGGCAGTACCCTTTGGATAGACAGTTTCAAGTTGATTTGCAAATAAGCTAAGGAGGAAACTATATAATGAAGAAGATAACAATATTAGCTCTCCTGCTGACATGGGGCACTGCCTCATGGGCAGGAGAAAATGAGAATCAGAAGACTGAGGAGCACAAGCAGGTAGAAGAAAGCAAGCGCACTCCATGGAACAAATATCTTCACGGCTACCAGTATCAGGCTCGCGTGGCGTATAATATTGGAGGCACAGCCCCTATCGGTCTTCCTGCTACCATCCGTACACTGCACAGCTATACCCTGCAACCTAACTTCAGTCTGGGTATCGATGCCTATCACCCACTTTCAGGCAAATGGGGATTCGTTGGAGGACTCCACTTCGAAAACAAGGGCATGAAGATTGATGCAGGCGTAAAAAACTATTATATGAGGATAGTTCGTGGAGGCGATGAGCTGAAAGGTATATTTACAGGCAACGTGGTTACGAAGGTTGACATGAGTCTTATCACAGTACCATTGCAGGCAACATACGACATTTGCAACAACCTCCGTTTCAAGTTGGGTCCGTATGTCAGCTATGTAACATCTAAGAAGTTTGAGGGCTGGGCATACGATGGTTACTTGCGCCGCCAAGAGGAAGGTCATCCTAAGGGCGATCCTACCGGACAGAAGGTAAAGTTGGGTCATGACGAAGGCGAGCGTGGTGATTACGATTTCAGCGATGACATGCGCAACTGGCAGGTGGGCGTAGATTTCGGAATAGACTGGCGCTTGAACAACCGTTGGGGCATCTGTGCTGATCTGAGCTGGGGCTTAAATGGTATCTTTAAGAAAGATTTCGAGACCATCGAGCAGACGATGTATCCTATCTACGGCAGCGTAGGTATCACGTATCAGCTGAAGTAATATATAATAAAATGTACGCGTACATTATTATATAAATAAATAGAAACAATACAATAATTTTTTATTAATACACAAAAAAGAAAAGAAAAATGAAAAAGTTTATTTATTTAATGGCCATGGTTTGCACCCTTGGCTTCTTCACTGCTTGTAGCAGCGATGATGACAATGATGAGAAAGAATTTGTACGCAATGAGAAGATTGAGGGTACCTGGAACTTGCAAAAGGTTGAGAAAACAGACTTGGACAACGGCAGCTATCTGCTCAGTGGTTCGGTCAAGCTGACATGGGATTGTCCGGAAGGCACAACACTTAACATAAAAATGGGTGACTATGAGATGCCGATGGATGTAAACCAGATGATTATTCCAATGATCAACAACGTTTCTAACCAATATCTTCCACAGATTTTGAAGAACGTCACCTTCACAAAGGATGGTAAGATTAACGCTACCTACAGTGAACTTCCTGATGAGGGAGAAACTTCTGAGTGGAAGACAGCAGAAGGATATGCCAGCTATACAGTAGCCAATGACAATCTTATCTATGTTACGATTGATGCAGATAAGGCTACAAAAGACATTGATGATGCAGAAGAGAAAGCCCAGATTAAGGGTATCCTCCAGCAGTATAACAAGATTCCTGTAAACATCCGTTGGAACGGTACCAAGCCATATTTCTTTGTAGACAAGGCATTTGTTCAGCCAATGATTGCAAATTTGGTTGCAATGCTCGAGAAGGTTCCTACCACAGATATGGATGCAAACGATTTGCAGTCATTCAACATGCTCAAGGGCATTATGGTTCAACTTCCAGAAATCATGAACAAGACTACAAAATTCGAGTTGGGTCTTGAATTGATTAAGTAAAAATAAGTATAAATGAGGGTGCGTCACAAGATAATGACGCACCCTTTTTGTTGATATACACCATACTTTTACTACCCAACATTAGTAGCAAGAAATAGAAGAATGCTATAATATATTGGAATTCAGACGAATAATATTAAATATACGTAAAACAAAATTGTTATTTCTATAGCTGTACAACTAAAAATCAACAGTTGTACAACTAAAGAGCGTAAAGTCGTACAACTAAAGAGTGTAAGGTTGTATAACTAAAAAGTGTAGGGTCGTACAACTAAAAGATGTTGTCACTAGGCTCGGCAGACCTGCCGACTGCAGTCAGCAGAGCTGCTGACTAGGCTCAGCAGCTCTGCCGAGCCTAGTGGGAATCTTCTAGAAGCAGTCTTCTTATACCTTAGAACCAATCTCCTTTCACTTCATATTCTATATCTTTGAACCAGACTAAACGTCTCACTTCGCTTACTCAGTAATCTCGTTCTGCTTGTCCAGCAGTCTCATTTCGCTTGCTCAACCATATTACTTCGCCTACTCAAGTCTGATTAGGTAGCGCTTCAGACGTTCTTACAAGCGAGAACGTCTGGATTTTTATGGCACAAAAAAAAAAGATTGCATCAGCGGAAATACTTCCAACCAATGCAATCTTCAGTTTTCTTTAATCTAGAGGCTAAACACTTTCTTACGAGAAAAATTCACGAAAGAAAAGAGCCTAGCGTCGGATTTACTTCACCTTTGCAACGATAGCCTTGAAAGCCTCAGGGTTGTTAACAGCGAGGTCAGCGAGAACCTTACGGTTGATCTCGATACCAGCCTTGTGAAGAGCACCCATCAACTGGCTGTAGCTCATACCATCGAGGCGAGCAGCAGCGTTGATACGCTGAATCCACAATGCGCGGAATGTGCGCTTCTTGTTACGACGATCGCGATAAGCGTAGGTAAGACCCTTCTCCCAAGTGTTCTTAGCTACTGTCCATACATTCTTGCGAGCTCCATAGTAACCCTTAGTGAGCTTCAAGATTCTTGTTCTTTTTGCTTTTGATGCAACGTGATTTACTGATCTTGGCATAATTTTTTTTCTTTAAAAGTTCGACTAAAAAGTTAATAATTAACGGAGGCAGAGCAAGTCGCGAACCTGCTTCAAGTTTGAACGGTCTACGAGAGTCTCACCAAGGAGATTTCTCTTCTGCTTCTTTGTCTTCTTAGTCAAGATGTGACTGTGAAAAGCGTGATGACGCTTAATCTTACCTGTACCGGTGAAACGGAATCTCTTCTTTGCGCCGGAATTAGTCTTTACTTTTGGCATTTTTACTTTTAATTTTAAATTGTTATTTATTATAGCGATGGCAACGCATATACCAGGGCGTTACGCATCTTTTTTCTTAATCCTCTGTTCCTTCTGCGAGTTTCTTCAGGGCATCGCCGCCTTTAGCATTGGCGAGCAAGCCATTCTTCTCAGCATTAGCAGCGCGCTCTGCATCTGCAGCAGCCTTAGCTTCAGCCTCTCGTTTCTCACGGTCCATCTTCTGCTGGCTCTTCTTTGCAGTACCAGCCTTCTTAGGACTCATGTAGAGGAACATCTTCTTACCTTCAAGCTTTGGCATCTGCTCCACCTTTCCGTACTCTTCCAAATCATTGGCGAAACGGAGAAGAAGAACCTCACCCTGCTCCTTGAAGAGAATAGAACGACCACGGAAGAAAACGTATGCACGAACCTTGTTGCCCTCGTTGAGGAACTCCATAGCGTGCTTGAGCTTGAACTGATAGTCGTGCTCATCGGTCTGAGGTCCGAAACGGATTTCCTTGGTCTCCACCTTTACCTGCTTCTGCTTCATTTCCTTTGCATGCTTCTTCTGCTGGTAAAGGAATTTAGAATAGTCAACTATACGGCAAACTGGTGGTTGCGCATTAGGAGATATCTCGACTAAGTCAAGCTCTTGCTGACGTGCCAACTCCAACGCCTTACGTGCTGGCATCACTTCTGCTCCACCATCACTCACTACTCTCACGTCGCGTGCACGAATCTGTTCGTTTACGCGGTACTGATTTTTCATTTTGTCATTTTTCATTAACTATTCGATATATTCTTTTTTGTCTTTTTGATTAAACGGCTGCAAAGTTACGATTATTTTGTGAAACCACCAAATTTTCAGTGGGTTATTTAAAAAAAATCCGCAGATTTCCAAAGAAACCTGCGGATTTATATCTCATTTCTACTCTTCAGCGGCCTTCAATTGCTCTGCAACCTCGGCATTGATGCGCTGAGCGAACTCTTCCATGCTCATGGTAGCCTGTTCGCCACCACCCTGCTTACGCATAGAAACGAGGCCCTCGGCACTCTCCTTCTCACCTACGATGACCATGTAAGGAACACGCTTTAACTCGTTATCGCGAATCTTGCGACCAATCTTCTCGTTACGGTCATCAACCAAAGCACGAACACCCTGCTTGTCAAGATACTGACGTACCTTCTGAGCATAATCGTTGAACTTCTCAGAGATAGGAAGAATAGCAACCTGGTCTGGAGTCAACCACAATGGGAAGTGACCGGCGGTATGCTCGATGAGAACGGCTGTGAATCGCTCCAGTGAACCGAATGGTGCACGGTGAATCATCACAGGAGTCTTCTTTGAGTTATCCTCGGCTGTATACTCCAACTTGAAACGCTCAGGCAAGTTGTAATCCACCTGGATGGTACCCAACTGCCAACGACGACCGATGGCATCCTTTACCATGAAGTCGAGCTTAGGACCATAGAAGGCAGCCTCGCCAATCTCCTCACGAGTCTCAAGACCCTTCTCCTTGCAAGCCTCGCGGATAGCATTCTCGCTCTCTTCCCAAATCTCATCAGAACCGATATACTTCTCTGTATCCTTAGGATCGCGGAGAGAAATCTGTGCCTCGTAGTTCTCGAAACCGAAGATCTTGAATACCTTCAGGATTACGTCGATTACATTCTCGAACTCAGACTTCACCTGATCTGAACGGACGAAGATGTGAGCATCATCCTGAGTAAATGTACGAACACGAGTCAAACCATGAAGCTCACCGCTCTTCTCATAGCGGAATACAGTACCGAACTCTGCAATACGCAAAGGAAGATCCTTGTAAGAACGAGGCTTACGAGCGTAGACCTCGCAGTGGTGAGGACAGTTCATTGGCTTGAGCATATACTCCTCATCCTCCTCAGGAGTCTGGATAGGCTGGAATGCATCCTTGCCATAGTGAGCATAGTGACCAGATGTAACATAGAGGCTCTTGCCGCCGATACCTGGGCAGATAACCTCCTGGTAATTGTAAGGTTTCAGGAGAGAACGGAGCAACTCCTGCAGACGCAGGCGGAGCTGTGTACCCTTTGGCAACCAGATAGGAAGACCCTTACCTACACGCTCTGAGAACATGAAGAGTTCCATCTCCTTACCAATCTTACGGTGGTCACGCTTCTTAGCCTCTTCGAGAATTACCAAGTATTCATCGAGCATCTTCTTCTTAGGGAAGCTGATACCGTAGATACGGGTCATCTGCTCGCGTTTGGCATCACCGCGCCAGAAAGCACCTGCCACACTTGTAATCTTCACAGCCTTGATAAGGCCAGTGTTCATCAAATGAGGACCACGGCAAAGGTCGGTGAAATTGCCCTGGGTATATGTGGTGATGGTACCATCCTCCAAGTCCTGCTCAATATGCTCGCACTTGTAAGTCTGACCGTCAGCCTTGAACTCAGCGAGAGCATCAGCCTTAGCCACCTCCTTGCGAACCACAGGTTCGTTCTTCTTGGCAAGTTCCATCATCTTAGCCTCAATCTTGGCGAAATCATTCTCTGAGATCACCTGACCCTCGGCTGGCATCACGTCGTAGAAGAAACCACTCTCTACGGCTGGACCGAAACCGAACTGGATGCCTGGGTAAAGCTCCTGAAGAGCCTCAGCCAACAAGTGGGCAGATGTATGCCAGAATGTGTGCTTACCCTGCTCATCCTCAAACTTGTAGAGTTCTACATTTGCATCCTCATTGATAGGACGGTTCAACTCTACTGTCTCACCATTAACACCGCAAGATACAACGTTGCGAGCGAGAGCCGGTGAGATGCTCTCGGCGATTTGTAAGCCAGTTACGCCCTGTTCATACTCACGAACAGATCCGTCTGGGAATGTGATTTTTACCATAACAACTTAGTATTTTTATTAAATCGCCTGCAAAAGTACGATTTCTTTTTGTAACAAGCGAATAAAAATGCATTTATTTTGCTAAACTTTGCTAATACCTCTTTATATTAAGGGCTTTTAAGACCGAAAATGCTGACATATTGAAGTTTTCATCTGCTTTTCTACCAATATTTCGTAACACTTTGTAAAATTCAGATACATTTTTAGCCAATATGTTTTGGAGAAACAAATATTTTCATTATCTTTGCATCCGATAACGTGACAAAATGTAAAGAAACATAGAAAATGGCAAAACCAAAGATTCTCATCATCTATACCGGTGGTACCATCGGTATGGGAAAGGACCCGATGACAGGTGTACTGGAACCTCTTGATTTCAATCACCTCGTTTCTTCCATGCCCGAATTCAAGCTCATTCAGGCAGAAATCGATGTGCGAAAATTCGACCCACCTATCGATTCCAGCGACATGGATCCAATGCGCTGGGCAGAAATCGTAAGCATGATATCCAACAACTACAACGACTATGACGGATTCGTAATCCTTCATGGCACCGATACAATGGCTTACACTTCGTCTGCCCTATCTTTCATGCTTGAGAATCTGACCAAGCCTGTAATATTGACGGGTAGCCAGTTGCCTATCGGTGAATTGCGAACCGACGGCAAGGAGAATCTGATGACAGCCATAGAGATTGCTTCTGCCAAGAATGCCGAAGGACGCCCTATGGTGCCCGAGGTATGCATCTTTTTCAACGGCAAGCTGATTCGCGGTAACCGTGCCATCAAGATCAATGCCGAGGGATTTCATGCTTTCGAATCATTCAATTACCCTCACCTCTGCGATGTAGGAATCAATTTCCAATATCACGACCATCACATTCTTACGCCGGATTACAGAAAGCCAATGGTTCCACATCTGAAGCTCGATCCGAACGTCATCGTGTTCAGTCTCTTCCCGGGTATCCAGGATAACATTGTGCGCCACGTGATGGAATCGCCAGACCTCCGCGGCATCGTGATGCGAACTTTCGGTTCAGGCAATGCTCCTCACACGCCATGGATCATACGTCTTCTGGATCAGGCTGCCCATCGCGGAGTAAACATCGTGAATATCAGCCAATGTCTTACGGGCAGTGTAGAGATGGAACGCTACGGAGCCGGCTTCCAGTTGAAAGCTGCTCATGTGATAAGCGGATACGATTCTACGGTAGAGGCTATGGTCACCAAGATGATGTATCTGCAGGGAAGATATGCAGACAATAAAAAGGTAAGAGAAAAACTGACTGAATCTCTGGCGGGCGAAATCTCTATATAGTATAAGGTGAAATCTTCATCCATATAATGAAGCAATGAAGTAAATGACAGTCTCCCGATAGTGTATACGATTAAACTACAGATTGGCAAACTGTCATTTACTCACTCATTATGAGTCATTTAGCGAAACAAACAAAAATATTCTACTAAAACTGAATAGTATTGCAGGAAATATGCAGAAAACCTTTAAAGAAGGTTAAACATCGACAGATTTTTAGCCAAAAAACTTGTTGCATATCATTTTTTGTGTAACTTTGCAGCGTAGAAAAAAAAAGTAAAAGATCAGTATCCTTAATAGATACCAATCCGTAATATAAATTAATAAATCAACAAACCCTACAAATTATGAACATTAACAAGGTAAAGAAGTATGGTGAGTTCGTAGAAATTACGGCTCCTGTAGAAAGAACAACAGCTGAAGAGTATCCAACAGTATTAGGTGGAGAAATTTGGTACAACTAAGAACTTCCTGCTAAGGATTCCTATCCTTTGTATCAGATAGTTTTCCTTTAGCAGAACAGAAGCAAAAGGCTATATTTTATTTGATTCAGAACATCTTATAATTTTTAGCTGACACATTACTAGATCAATGATAAAGGCTCAATCCTCGAATAAAATCGGGAACTGAGCCTTTATTGTGTTTATATCTTATCATCGAGATATACGGAATCGGAGATTAGTGCTTACCGCAGCAACCGCCCTCTCCGTGATGATGCTCGTGCTTGATGCCACCCTCTACAGCCTGATGCTGGTCGCGGAGCAGATCGTTCACGGTCTTCACTGGGTTGAAGGTACCGAGAGGAACCTCTACGAATACTGTATTCCAGTCACTCATCGCACCATTCCAGAGACCTGGCAACTCGAGTGCCTTCAAATCCTTACCATTTTTGCTCTTGCTGGAGATGAAACCGGTAGATGGATCAACGAACTTAGGAAGATCGAAGGCATTGCCCTGGTAATTCTTGGTAGCGCAGACGAGGTCTACCGGGTTGAAGTGAGTACCCTCGGTAAACATCTTCATATACTCCTCGTTATTCTTGTCAATCTGAGAGCTCTCCAGAATCTGAAGACTTACGGTACCATCCTGGTTATAAGTAAGGAATGGACCACCACCAGGCTCGCCTACGTTCTTAACGACACCGCAGACACGCATAGGGCGGTTCAACTTCTTACGCAGATAGATAACCAGTTCGGCATCCTCCAGCTCCTTGATATCAGCCTTGCGGCAGCAGAGGTCGCGCTGAACGAAGCGGATAATCTCCTCCAGCTTCTTATGGTTGTACTGACCAGAATCCAAAACCTTCAGATAATCGAAAGCCTGCTTCTGCAGAGTAACCAATACACCTGCAATCACCTGCTTCCAGGTAACAGTCTCAGCCTTCAGGCGATCAGGAACCACATTGTCTATATTCTTGATGAATACCACATCAGCATCAATCTCGTTGAGGTTCTCGATGAGTGCGCCATGACCGCCCGGACGGAACAGCAAAGAGCCATCCTCGTTACGGAATGGAGTATTGTCTGGATTGGCAGCGATGGTATCGGTGCTAGGCTTCTGCTCTGAGAATGAGATGTTGTACTTGATACCGTAGCGCTGTGCATACTTATCTGCCTTCTCGGCTACCATCTGCTTGAAGAGTTCCAGGTGGTCGTGAGAAACGGTGAAATGAACGTTTGCCTCGCCGTTGCTGCTTGCATAGAGCGCAGCCTCAACCAGGTGCTCCTCCATTGGGGTGCGAACCTCGTCCTCATACTCGTGGAACTGGAGCAATCCCTTAGGCAACTGTCCGTAGTTCAATCCCTCTGGCTTGAGGAGATTAGCCACAACAGCCTTGTAATCGCCCTTCTTGATAAGGCACATAATGCCCTTCTCGTTGTTTACATGGCACTTATCACAGAGTGCCTTGCGGAAAGCAAACTTCTTGATATTCTCGAAGAATTGTTTTTCGAAGTCAGTAGTAGGAACATCGTATGGAGCATCGAGGAATGCAAACATGTTCTTGAACATGCGGCTTGCCGCACCTGAAGCAGGTACAAACTTCACAATCTTGTGACCCTCAGCCTTGTAGTCGTTCCACGCCTTCTCGTAGTTCTCTACTTCCTGAGCTGTAGGAGCCATGATACCCTTACCGATGGCAGCCGCACCCTCGAGCTTGAGGAATGGGAAGCCATTCTTGATTTGTTCCAACTGGTGTTCAATCTGCTGCTCGGAGATACCGCGAGCAGAGATTTGGTTTAGATCTTGCTGATTCATAATACCATATTTATGTTAAATTTACACTATATGTGCTACAAAGATAATAGTTTTTTCTGATAATCAGAAATATTTCCGCTTTTTTTTGTACCTTTGCATTGAAAATTTAACGAAGTAGGCGTTTTTTAACGCCGAATCGCCATTGTTTGTCAAATTTAAAATGGAATATTGCGACATGGTTAGTAAATTAGCAAAAGAGCACGACAGAAGAACGTTGCTATCAACGTATCTGTACGGAGTATCAAACTTATTCATTAGTGGAACCGGAATTGGAGGTTTTCCCCCTTGGTTACCGGCGAAACTATTGGCATTTACAATATCCTCTTCTTAGTACTGGGCATTGCCTCAGCACTCTTCCTTGCCTATAGTGCTAACAGAGTGATGAAGTATAACGATAAAAAATAATAATTATGGAGTTAATAACAATATTTATGGGGCTGAGTGCCGTAATTAGCGCCAGCTTCGCCATCTGGCTCAACACAAAATCAGGTCAGAAGTGGATAGACAGTTTATAACATATAGTATAAGTATTATGGAAGGATTTGCTTTAGTAATGTGTATAGGAGCTGTTATTGGTATGAGCTTAGCCATTTGGAGCTACACCAAATCTGGACAGAAATGGATAGACGAGTTATAACAACTCAATAAATATATCATCAGCAGGAGGGAACGACAATGAACGAAACACCTTTTAAATTCACATCCGAAGAAAAGGAACAGACACTCCAAATCCTGGAGCGCCTGAGAACCGCCGTGGGCGACACATTCAAGCCAGGCGACGAGCAGCATCTGCGTGAAGACATACAGCATGCCTTCATCAACCATCAGATTAAGCGCAATGTCTTCGGAATGAATCCAATACTCGCTGCCCTGCAAACCGCAGAAATCGCAGTAAACGAGATAGGTCTGAAACGAGATGGCATCATCGCCATTCTGATGCAGACCAGCGTCATCGATGGCTATCAGACCATCGAAGAGATACAGAAGAAATACGGAGATAGCGTAGCCCACATTATCAGTGGTCTGCTTCGCATCCACGATTTATATAAGCGCAACCCTATCATAGAGAGCGAAAACTTCAGGAATCTGCTTATCTCATTCTCTGAGGATATGCGCGTCATCCTCATCATGATTGCCGACCGCGTGAATGTGATGAGACAGATACGCGATACCAAACAGGAAGAGGCAAAGCATGAAGTAAGCGAAGAGGCAAGCTACCTCTATGCCCCACTCGCCCACAAACTGGGACTCTACAAACTGAAGAGCGAACTGGAAGACCTCAGTCTGAAGTATCTCGAGCACGATGCCTACTATATGATAAAGGACAAACTGAACGCCACCAAGGCTTCGCGCGATGCCTATATTGCCCGCTTCATCCAGCCAATCCAGGAAAAGCTCGATGCTGCCGGTCTGAAATATCACATGAAAGGCCGCACCAAGAGTATCCACTCCATCTGGCAGAAGATGAAGAAGCAGAAGTGCGCCTTCGAGGGTGTATACGATCTCTTTGCCATCCGTATTATCCTCGATGCACCAAGAGAGAAAGAGTATATGCAGTGCTGGCAGACCTTTGCCCTCATCACCGACATGTATCAGCCAAACCCAAAGCGTATGCGCGACTGGCTCAGCGTGCCTAAGAGCAACGGTTATGAAAGTCTGCATACCACCGTACTGGGTCCTGAAAACAAATGGGTAGAGGTACAGATCAGAACCGAGCGCATGGACGATATTGCAGAGCACGGACTCGCTGCCCACTGGCGCTACAAGGGTATCAAGCAGGGAGAAGGCGGTATCGACGAATGGCTTGCCAATATCCGTGCTGCCCTGGAAAGCAACGATGATCTGCAGCTGATGGACCAGTTTACCACCGACCTGAAGGAAGACGAAGTATACGTGTTCACTCCAAAGGGCGACCTGCTGAACTTCCAGAAGGGAGCTACGGTACTCGACTTTGCCTACTATATCCACTCCCGCATCGGCAATACCTGTGTGGGCGGAAAGATTAACGGAAGAGCCGTCACCTTCCGACAGGAACTCCATTCGGGAGATCAGGTAGAAATCCTCACACAGAGCAACCAGAAGCCACGCCGAGAATGGCTCAACATCGTGCAGACATCCAAGGCTAAAGCCAAGATTCGTCTAGCGCTGAAGGAAACCCAGAAGAAGGACGGCCTCTATGCCAAGGAACTTCTGGAGCGCCGATTCAAGAACAGGAAACTGGATATTGATGAGAGCATCATGGCGCGCATCATCAAGAAAATGGGATATAAGGAGAACTCAGACTTCTATAAGGATGTAGCCGAGGAGAAAATCGACGTGAACAGCATCATCGAGAGATACATAGAGGAGCGCGACCACGACCTGAACCTCGCCAATACCAACAAGCCTGCAGAAAGTGCAGAGAATTTTGAGTTTGAGAATCCTACCGAGGAACTGATGAAGCAGAGCGACGATGTGCTGGTTATCGATGAGCACCTCAAGGGCATCGATTTCGAACTGGCTCATTGCTGCCACCCTATCTACGGTGACCCAATCTTCGGATTTGTTACCATCAGTAAGGGCATCAAGGTACATCGCATGGATTGTCCTAACGCCAAGGAACTGCGCCGCCGTTTCGGTTACCGCATCGTGAAGGCGAAATGGAGCGGCAAGGGAACCTCCAAGTATGCCATCACGCTCCGCATCATCGGAAACGACGATATCGGTATCGTGAGCAACATCACCAACATCATTTCCAAGGAAGACAAACTCATCATGCGAGGCATCAACATCTCTTCCAAGGATGGTCTCTTCTCTGGCAATGTTACCGTAATGATTGATGATGCCGGCAAAACTGATGCACTCATCAAGAAACTGAGCGCCGTGAAGGGCGTTAAGCAGGTAACGAGAATATAAAACCGGAATACAGAAATACAGAAAAAATCCCGCAGAGAAAATCTGCGGGATTTTTTATTATTTCGACTTATTCAAGCGCTTGATCACAGAATAAGCATCATACAAACCAAGTTCTCCTGCCTTTGAAAGATCCTGGATGGCAGTCTGCTTGTTGCCACTCTTGGCTCGTGCTATACCTCTATTATAATAAGCCTCTGCAAGGCGGTTATCAATTCTCAAGGCAATGGTATAATCATCTATTGCCTTTGAAAGTTCGTTTCTGCCTGCATGAAGATTACCTCTATTATAATAGATGTAAGCATTGTTGCTGTTCTGGCGGATGGCATCACTGAAATCAGCCTCGGCAGAATGGATGTTCAGAACACCCTTGCCCTCAGCCTTGTTAAATTCATCCATCTCTGCCTGGCAGACAGCACGCTGCCAGTAAGCCAAAGAGTTCTTGTCATCGAGCGAGATATAATAGGTGAAATCACTGATGGCAGCCTCAAAATCACGAAGTACACTATGAGCGATGGCCCTGCGCATCAGGAGACGTTTTCTGGTTTCATTATCGCTCGCCACACTCAACTCCGCCGAAAGTTTATCAATCATCGAGAATATCTTCATAGAACCATTCTCATCGAGCTGCTCCTTACTGCAAACGATATAAACCTTGTCTGCCTTGGTATGCTGATTGAGCGCATCAACCTCCTTGTCATAAGCCTGAACTCCATTTACATTCTGATTGTTTGGGAAATAAGAGAGCTGATACATCGGCAGGAAGGCGGTTTCTACCTGACGGTTCTGAACCTTACCACGATACTCGCTCTTATAGTTGTGTTCATACTTCGGTTCGTCATCTACTACAAGCGAAGCAAACTTATTCGGGTCAACCTCAGAACGCTTACGCATCTCCTTCTTGGTCTTTGCGCTCCATCTCGGCTGGATTCCGATATGCTTGTTCATCTGCGCCTTGAAGATACGGAATTCATCCATCTCTGCCTTGGCTGTCATACCCAGGCGTCGGTAACAGCTGGCACGATTAGACAAACCGGTCCAGAAGTTAGGGAACTGATTGATAACCATAGTATAATCCCTGATGGCTGCTCTCAGATTACCGGTCTTGTCATGCAATAGAGCTCGGTTGAAGATAGCCATGAAGTTCTGGGGTTCCATCTTGATAATGAAGTCGAAATCGGTGATAGCCCGGTTATCATCACCCAACTGTACACGCATCAGTCCTCTATTATAATGAGCCAGGAAATTATTCGGATCCAGCTCAAGGGCATTGTCATAATCGCTCATCGCCCCCCTGAGGTTATTCAGATTGATACGCGCCAAAGCACGGTTGATGTAACTGTTCACATTGTTAGGTTTGAAATGCAGACTCTTGGTCAGCGCCTCATCAGCCGTTTTCCATTCCTTTCTAGCCAGCGCCATATAGGCACGCGTAGTCCAGGCATCCCCATCATACGGATTGAGCTGCAGACTCTTGTCTAGCCATTTCTCAGCCTGCACGGTATCTTTCTGATGCAGATACACTTCAGCCTTGAGCGAATAAGCATTCGACCAGTCTTTCCATTTTCCCACGATGGTATCCAGTTCCTGCTGCGCCGCCTCATACTTTTTGTTTTCCATCTGGCAGATAGCCCGGTTGAACCAGTAATTTCGGTTGCGCGGTTCCAGTCTGATAGCCTCGTTATAGTCAGCTATCGCATCATCAAACCTGTTTTGTCTGATGCGACAGATGGCTCTCAAGTCATAAATATCATTGATATAGGGATTGAGATGCAACGCCTCGCTGGCATCACTTTCGGCACCCGTAAAGTCATCCAGATTAAATTTTGCCACACTGCGGTAATACCAAGGCTCATACAGATAAGGCTTGGCACCGATAGCCAGATTAAAATACTTGATTGAAAGGACGAAATCCTCATAATACAATGCACTCCGACCGGCCGTAACAAGTCGGTCTACACGATATTGGGCAGAAGTCGACATGGCGCCCATTACCATAAAAAGAACTAAGAGAATCTTCTTCATCTGTTCGTAACTCTCTGAAATAAAACCTATTGAATGTAGAATAAAAAAATATAGTAAGCCCAATCGTCACGATTATCATGAAGCTTACTATATTTTCGGAAGAACTATCGACGTATCTTAGTACGATAGGCAGCACGGAAATTGCCCTTGATGATACTCTTGAGCTTTCCTGCTATCATGTTCTTGCGAAGAGGAGACACACGGTCAACAAACATTGTACCCTCCAAATGGTCGAATTCATGCTGCATCACGCGAGCCAGATATCCCCCTATCCACTCATCATGTTCATTAAAATCCTCATCCATATACTTTACATGGATGCGTGTAGGACGAACCACCTTCTCATTGATACCAGGAATAGAAAGACATCCCTCTTCAGAAGAGTCGGTATTTTCCTCATCGCGCTCTAGGATATGGGCATTGATGAAAGCATGACGGAATCCTTTATACTCAGGGAAATCCTCGCTGAGCACATCCAGGTCGATAACAACGAGGCGGATAGGCAAGCCAATCTGAGGTGCAGCCAGTCCGATGCCGTTGCTGAAATCAAGGGTTTCATACATATTATTAATCAACACCTTGAGATCTGGATAATCAGGTGTAATATCTTCAGCCACTTTTCTCAGCACTGGCTGACCATAAATATAAATCGGTAAAATCATTATCTTCTTGATTGCAAATAATCCTGTAATATGATGGTAGCACTTATCTCGTCTACCAATCCTTTATTTTCTTTTCTCACTTTCTTCTTTACACCTCCATCTATCATGGCTCTATGTGCCAGGACAGATGTAAATCTCTCGTCATAATATTCAATTGGGATTTCAGGATGAGCCTTTCGCCAACGGTTGTAGAAGTTTTCTACTCTTGCCAGGTTTTCACTTGGCTGCCCGTTAGGTTGCATCGGTTTTCCGATAACAATGCGCTCCACCTGTTCTTTCTGAATATAAGTTTCGATATAAGTGAAAAGTTCATGTGTAGAAACTGTGGCCAACCCATTGGCAATAATCTGCAATGGGTCGGTCACAGCCAGTCCGGTACGTTTTTTACCGTAATCTATTGATAAAATTCGCATTAATCTACGGATATCTTATCCTTATATAATATCAGATTACTTCTTAAGGAGTAACCAAGCATCAGGATACTTACCAGCGCGAAGCTGATTGCGGCTCTTGACAGCAGCAGCCTTATCAGCAAATGTAGAAGCTACCACGCGATACATGTGACGCTCTGTGTTCAGGGCAATCTGAGCATCGTAGCCAGCGCTCTTCAATGTACTAGCCAATCCCTCAGCGTTAGCCTTGAGAGAGAAAGAACCAACTACTACGCTATAGCTTGACAAGCCAGAACCAGAGATGAGAGAAACATCCTCAGAACGAACAGTAGCATTATCAACCTCTGTCTGCTCATCAGAAGGAGCCTGAGTCTCGAGAGGAGCTACAACTGGTTCCTGAGCAACAGGAGCCTGAGCTGCCTGCTGTTCCTGCTGCTGAGCCTTCTCATATGCCTTCTTGTATGCACTTTCCTTAGATGTACCACAACTTGCGAGCGCCAAAACTGCGCACATTCCCATGCTTAATACTGTAATTTTCTTCATAATTCTTATTCGTTTTATTGTTTATTATTGTTGTTCATTCAATATAAATTTCGCGTTATGCGTTTTTTACTCTGCGAAAATACAAAAAAATGCCCGAAAAACGAAGAATATGCCGCCTAAAGTTTGTTAAATAAGGCTATTAAAACATTTTTAATGAAAAATTAAGGCTAAAAGGCTTGTTTTTTAAAGAGAATTTAGTATATTTGCATTGTCAAATGAAAATGACAAGAAGATAATCGTTTAACGTTTAAAATTTATAGCATATGAAAACATTAGGTTACATTGGTGCTTTCCTCGGCGGTGCTATCGCTGGTACAGCACTCGGTTTGATTTTCGCTCCTGAGAAGGGTGAGGATACACGTAGTAAGATTGCAGGTGCAGTAGACGATTTCTGCAAGAAGCACGACATCAAGTTGAGCCGTAAGGACGTTGATGATCTGGTTGACGATATCAAGGACGCAGCTCCTGAGGTTTAATCATCACCTATCATGATGTTCTCTAACGATAAAAATGTAGAAACTATCGGGCAGCTCATTGAGGTGCTTAAACATTACATCGGGCTTCAGAGCGAATATCTGAAGCTCGATGTTGTGGATAAGGTGGTACGCCTGCTTACCGTCATTACCATGACCGTGGTACTCCTGGGCTTACTTACGCTTACCCTCATTTACCTATCCTTTGGCGCTGCTTTTGCATTGGCAGACTTAATAGGTAGTCTGACTTTCGGATTCTGCATTGTTGCTGCAGTATACCTATTTATATTAATATTATTTGTAATTTTCCGCCATAAGTGGATCGAGAGACCATTGGTCAGATTTCTGGCCAGCCTCTTAATGGGAAAATAACCTCCTTTTCGCAACATGACAAATCATTCAGAAATCACAGAATATAATTCCTTAAACGATATCCGACTCAAAAAAGAGGCGATACGCAAGGAAATTGATGCCGATGATGCCAAGATTCAGACTTTATGGAACTCGCTTTTCACAAAACCTGAAATCCTGTCACGCAATGCGAGTCCTAGCAAGCGACTGCAGAGTTTGCTGCAGGTGGGAGCAGGAGCATTCGACGGTGCACTGTTGGCTTGGAAACTTTACCGGAGATTCAAACCTCGGAAGAGATGAATCATATACCGTTTTGGAGAAAGGAAAGATGCCTTGGAAAAGGCATTTTTTAGTCACTCAAAAGGGGATAAAAACAAAAAAGGGTCGCCGCTGCGACCCCAATACCTTGTTAACCTTAAATCTAATACTATGAAAAACACACATGCAAATATAGAAATAATCTATGATACTCGCAAATTTTTCTTAGTAAAAGATCTGTTATTTTAATTTAATTAACTTTTACCGACCTGTTTTTAAGCCTTTTTCAATAAAAGTTCATCTATTTTCTACATATATCTCCATTCCATCGAAGCCAAATTCAAAGCCTTCGGGCAGCCTTTTATTCGCCTCATCGTGAAAACCTATCTGATGAGTCACATGGATAAAATAAGTATGTTTTGCTCCTATCCTGCGCGACACCTCAATAGCATCAGATACAAGCTGATGGCTGTGATGTGTTTTCTCAAATCTGAGTGCGTTAATTACGAGTGTTTCCACACCATCCAAATAAGCATATTCTTCATCACCCATAGATTTCATATCAGTAATATAGGCAAACTTACCAAACCGATAGCCGAGAATAGGCATCTTATCGTGCATCACACGGATAGGAACAAACTCAATATCCCCTATCTGATAATGCTCATGCGGATGAATGGTATGCAATTTGAGTTTAGGAGCTCCCGGATAGAGTTTTTCTGCATTCTTCGGAAAGCAGTAAGGCATCGTATGAGGCAGCCCCGCAGTAACGATTTCATCGCCATAGATATTGATATCACCAAAGATACAGAAAGGGCGCAAATCATCTATACCACCAACATGGTCGTAATGGATATGCGTAACCAGGACGCCATCTATCTTCCTGAAAGGCACACGTAACAACTGCTGTCGGATATCAGGTCCGGCATCTATCAGAATACGGGTATTCTCCGTTTCTATCATTGCTGCACTGCGCAATCTTTTATCATGCGGATCGGTACTCCGGCACACTTCACAGTTACATCCCAACGAAGGAACACCGCCCGATGTGCCTGTACCTAATAAAGTTACCTTCATTAATTATCAAATATTTTTCTGAAAACAAACGAATTCTTCACTTCACATTCACCTCCGGATGAATCTCTATGCCAAACTTCTGCTTCACATCCTCCTGGATGGTCTCACAGAGTTTTACGATTTCCTCGCCCGTAGCGCCACCACGATTCACTAGCACCAGTGCCTGCTTATCATGCACACCGGCCCGTCCCAGACTCTTTCCCTTCCAGCCACACTGATCAATCATCCAGCCAGCCGGAATCTTTTCATGAGAATCATCGATTGTATAATGAGGCATACCCGGATAAAGAGCAGCCAGTTCTTCGTACTTAGCCTTCTCTACAATAGGATTCATAAAGAAACTGCCTGCATTACCCAACACCTTAGGATCAGGCAATTTTGCCTCTCTAATTTCTATGATGACATCACGAAGCTGCTGGGCTGTAGGCTCAGCAATACGCTTAGCCTCGAGCGCAGAACGGATATTACCATAATCCAGATCCGGACGGAAGGTCTTCTGCAAACGGTAAATCACATGCGTCACCAGATACTTATCCTTCCACTCATGCTTAAATTTACTCTGACGGTAACTATACTCGCAGTCAGCATTATCAAACACCACTACTCTGCCCGTAGCAATCTCAACCGCTTCCACCTTATATATAATATTCTTAGCTTCCACACCATAGGCACCGATATTCTGAACCGCACTGGCACCTACTTCACCCGGAATAATACTCAGATTCTCCGCTCCATGATAACCATGCTCTACGGCATAAGCTACCACATCATCAAACACCTCGCCACTACCACAGGAAAGGAATACCCAATCCGGATTGCACAAAGCATCATCCCCCTCTGCAGCTGCCAAAGTCTTGTTGTCTAGAACCTCAATACCCATAATAGCCGAATGGAGTACTGTACCTGCATAATCACCGGTCAGCAAGAGATTACTACCACCGCCCAAAATGAGCAGTGGCTGATCAGCCTCTGTCAGCAAGCCCACTATCTGTCGGGCTTCCTCAACCGATTCATACTCTAGAAATCTGCTGCATTTAGCATCAATCCCGAATGTATTGTGAGCCAAAAGGCTATAATTACGAATATCCTTCATATCTGGTTAAACTATTACTACTAACTAAAAAGCTACATATCCAGTTTGATCAGTTCCCATTTTCCTCCAATCTTTTTGAAAGTAAGAGAGGTTTCCATACCATTGGCAATACCACGAATCACGAAGATTTTCTGGTTGCTTTCGGTATATTTCTGACCATAGATTATATTGTAAATCATGCCGTGAGGCAGTTGAGGCGCAAAGGCAGGCCATGTTTCCGGTTCTATATCGCCTGTCATCGTACTGAAATCATCATCAGGATCAGGACCGGTAAACTTCACCGGATTATGGATGTGGCGAGCCTGGAAAGCGGTATCAGTAGCAAAATGGCCGTAAAACTTCAGGAAACTGGCATTATTATTCTGATACATAGACTTGTAGCAAATGCTAGTCATCATCCACAGACCATTGATGCGATTAAACACAAACTGCTGAACTGTCTTTCTACTATAGAACACCTTTTCTATTACTACATGATCGATAGTAGTATCCTTCATCAGTTTCATCTGTTTCTGATTATCAAAAATCAGCGTGTAATAATCCTGGCGCATGAAGAAATGCTCCATCTTCCAATGTTTTTTTTCTATCTTCTTGGTCAGTTTCTTACCGTGATATACCGGCAGTGGGAAGACAATACGACTTTTCTGCAACTTTCTGTTAGCTGCAAAATTAAACACGAAATCATCAAAAAGCTCGTCAGCCGCCTTTGGCATCGGAGTCTCCTCTATCAGCTGTTCTGTAGAGTCCATCGCTTGGGTGTCGGCAATCACCGTATCAGATGAAGCCGAATCAATGGCAGGCGCAGGCTTCTTGTCTGTGCATCCCACAGACGTGAAACAAACGATGGTAAGCACCGCCATCAACACCGTTAATAAACAGAGTTTTTTCATAAACCTATTAAATTTCTCAAATTTTCCATGCAAAAGTACAACTTTCTTTTGAATTATTTCATCTTTTAAGCAAAAAATGTTATCTTTGCAGTCAAAAAAGATAAAAATATAGATATGTTATTAGAAAAAATAGACGAACTCTTGAAAGAAGTGAGCACTTTGACTGCCCAAAACGCAGAAGAAGTAGAGCAGCTTCGAATCAAGTATCTGAGCAAGAAGGGCGAGATTAACGCCCTCATGGCCGACTTCCGCACTGTGCCAGCCGACCAAAAGAAAGAGGTTGGTGTAAAAATCAACGAGCTGAAGAACGCAGCCCTTGATAAGATCAACGGACTGAAGGAGCAGATGGAAGAAGCCGAGGCATCAAGCGATGATATCGACTTGACCCGTACCGCCTACCCTGTAGCACTCGGTACCCGCCATCCACTCACCGTAGTGAAGAATCAGATTATCGACATTTTCGCTCGCATGGGCTTTACCCTTTTCCAGGGTCCTGAGGTAGATGACGACAAGCACGTATTTACGATGCTCAACTTTGCTGCCGACCACCCGGCCCGCGATATGCAGGACACCTTCTTTATAGAGAAGACCAACTCTGACGATGTTACCAAGAATGTGCTCCTCCGCAGCCATACTTCTGGCGACGAGGCTCACTATATGGAAACTCATGAGCCACCTATCCGTGTGCTCTGCCCAGGCCGCGTTTACCGTAACGAAGCTATCAGCGCCCGCGCTCACTGCTTCTTCCATCAGGTAGAAGGTCTCTATGTAGATAAGAACGTAAGTTTCACCGACCTCAAACAGGTGCTCCTTACCTTTGCCCGTGAGATGTTTGGTGCAGATACCAAGATTCGTCTCCGTCCTAGCTACTTCCCATTCACAGAGCCTAGTGCCGAGATGGATATCTCCTGCAACATCTGTGGCGGTAAGGGTTGCAACTTCTGCAAGCATACCGGATGGGTTGAGATTTTAGGTTGCGGTATGGTTGACCCTCATGATCTTGAGGCTTGCGGTATCGACAGCAATGTCTATACGGGTTATGCCTTCGGTATGGGCGTTGAGCGTATCACCAACTTGAAATATCGCGTGAGCGACCTTCGTCTCTTCTCTGAGAACGATACTCGTTTCTTGCGCGAGTTTGAGTCTGCGAAGTAAAAGATTCTCAACATATAAATTAATTTATGACTATGAAGAAAAATTTAACTAAACCTGTCATCGCAGTCCTGTTGGGCGCCTTGACATTCAGTTCTTGCATCGGCTCATTTGGCCTGACAAATTCCGTACTCGACTGGAACAAGAGAGCAACAGACAACAAGTTTGTAAACGAAATTATCTTCGTGCTCATCTCTCCTGCTTACGCAGTATGTTCATTTGCAGACCTTCTCGTTCTCAACTCTATCGAGTTCTGGACAGGCAACAAGGTGATTGGCCAGGTAGGAACTACTAAGGACGTAATGGGTAAGGATGGTCGCATGTATGCCATCAAGACATTGAAGAATGGCTACGAGATTACCGACCCAGATGGTGAGAAATCATACTTTGTGTTCGACAAGAAGCACAAGAGTTGGTCATACAGCAAGGATGGCGATATCCGTGAGCTTTTCAGCTTCAACGAGGATGGCAGCATCCAGGCTTGCTTGCCAAGTGGCGAGAAGATCAACGTCCCAGCAGATGCCAATGGTTTATACCAGGTTCGCATGGCTATGAATGATGGTTTGTTCTATGCATTCAACAAGTAAGTAACCATAACAATTCCAGCCCGATAAGAGTCTCTTTTATCGGGCTTTTTTTATGCTCCCCTTTCTCTTTTCCTAAGCAAGTTCATATTTCTCCGTTCCCAACCAAACGGCAAGTTCTCCTTAGAATGTAAAAAAGTGTTTAATACAAAACAAGAAAGCACCTTCACCACCCTTCACCCGTAACTCTCTGACCATCAAAAGAATCGCCAAAAAGGTGAAGGGTGAAGGTTTGAAAACACCTTTTTATATATACGCGTGAAGGGTTAGGGTAAAAACCGAAAAAAGACCCTAGGGTCAAAAATCGGAAAAACCCTAAAATAAAGAATATAATATAAAGATTAAAAATACACCCTTCACCTTCACCTCACAAAAATCACATCCAAAATCCTGTTCTGCATGCAACAGAAAATCATCTGCAGCAATCTGTGCCGGAATATATAATCAGGAGACAATTCTCTTTCAGAGATATCATTTTATCCTTCGGAGATATTTTCCTATTTATCGGAGATATTATTTTATCCTTCGGAGATAATTTTCTATTCTTCGGAAATATTTCTTCGAATTTCAAGATAAGGCATAAAAATATAATTTTCGCCAACTTTATTTCCCGAATCCACACAATTGTCACAAATCGCATAGCTATGAAACAGAAAAGAATGTATCTTTGCAGCATCAATCATAAAGGTTGATGCAGATATGGTCTCGTCATGACTGCCAAATCGGGCTGACGCAAATGCATTACAACCAGTGACATTCATCAAAACTTGCAACCATCTACAATATTTTTTAGTTTTTCTCGTTAATAAAAGTATGAAAAATAGATTATTGATACTCACAATATGCCTCATCGCAACCATTAAGATGATGGCGCAGGAGTTTACCCTTCACGGCAAAGTGGTAGACGAGAACAACCAGCCACTGGAGTTTGCCATCGTTTCGGTGGCTAGCCAGGGAAAAACTGCCGTTACTTCGCTCAAGGGAGATTATAGCCTCAAACTGCATTCAGCAGACAGCGTGGTAGTCAAATTCTCATATATCGGCTTCAAGACAAAAACAAAAGTGCTGAGAAGACCGCGAGGAAAACAAACCCTGCAGGTGGTACTTCGCGAAGCATCCACCACCCTCGATGAGGTGAATATCAAGGGAGAGAAAATACAGTCGGACCAGATACAGGAGCTGAAGACTAAGGACATGAAGATGACGCCATCTGCCAACGGAAATGGGGTGGAAAGTCTGGTTCAGCAACAGGCTGGCGTAAGTACCCACAACGAACTCTCTTCGCAATACAATGTGCGTGGCGGTGCCTTCGATGAGAACTCCGTATACATCAACAACGTAGAAGTATTCCGCCCATTCCTGGTTCGCAGCGGACAGCAGGAAGGCCTCTCCGTCATCAACCCTTATATGGTAGATAAAATCGGTTTCTCAACCGGAGGATATGCTGCCAAATACGGAGACAAGATGAGTTCGGCTCTCGACATCACCTACAAAACCCTGAAAGCAAAAAGCAAGAAGCCTATGGTTGAAGGCAGCCTGGCTGCCAGTCTGCTAGGTGCTGACGCATACATCGGTCTGGGAACCCAGAAACTTTCATGGCTCAACAGCGTGCGCTACAAAACTACCTCTTACCTGCTCGGTTCGATGGAAACCAAAGGCGAATACAAGCCAAACTATCTGGACTATCAGACCTATCTGAGTTACCAGCCCAACAAACGCTGGAAACTCGACTTCATAGGCTACATCTCTGATAATCACTACAACTTCGAACCGGAAGACCGAGAAACGAAGTTCGGAACAATGGAAAACGTAAAGAGCTTCAGAGTATATTTTGACGGTCAGGAAAAAGACCGTTTCCTCACCTACTTCGGTACACTCGGCATTACCCGCCAGTTTACAGCCAACACCAGTCTCTCGCTTCTGGGCAGTGCTTTCTATACCAAGGAACAGGAGAAATATGACATTCAGGGACAATACTGGCTCGACGAAACCGAGACTTCAGAAAACCTGGGTGTAGGTACCTATTTCGAACATGCCCGAAACTATCTTACGGCTCGCGTGATGAGTGCCAAACTGATGCTCAAGCACAAGGTGAAGAAACATCAGATGGAGGCCGCAGTAAGTCTGAAGCGTGAACATATCGAGGAGAATTCAGTAGAATATGAGATGCGCGATTCTGCAGGATACAGTATTCCTCACAATGGCAAAGACCTCTATATGGTTTATTCACTGAAGGCTCGCAACGAACTAAATGCCAACCGAATGGAAGCTTACATCCAGGACACCTACCGTTTTTCGGGAGGAACAGCCGACAGTACCGGTAAGGGACAGACACATTACACCCTGAACTATGGTATCAGAATGAGTCATTGGAACTTCAACAGAGAAACTATCGTGAGTCCTCGTCTGTCGCTCGCCATCATACCAGCCAACCACGAGAATACCACTCTCCGTTTTGCGGCAGGTCTGTATTATCAGGCTCCATTCTTCAAGGAATTGAGAGATACATCTACGGTGAACGGCATAACCATCGCATCGCTGAACGAGAAAATCAAGAGTCAGCGAAGTATCCACTTCATCGCCGGCTACGACTATAGGTTCAAGATAGGAGACCAACGCTATAAATTCTCTGCCGAAGCCTATTACAAGGCTTTGAGCAATCTGGTTCCTTATTCTGTAAGTAACGTGAAGGTAGTTTATTACGGACAGAACGAATGCAGCGGTCATGCAGCAGGACTCGACTTCAAGCTCTACGGAGAATTTGTTCCGGGTACCGATTCCTGGCTCAGTCTTTCGCTCATGGATACAAAGATGAAACTGGGTGGCAAGAGCATCCCTTTGCCTACCGACCAGCGCTATGCCGTAAACCTCTTCTTCACCGATTATTTCCCGGGCAGCAAGAAATGGCGCATGTCTTTGAAACTCGCCTTTGCCGATGGTCTTCCTTTTGCAGCACCCCACAGAGAGCTGGAGACCAACAGTTTCCGTGCCACCGCCTATCGCCGTGCAGATATCGGTATGAGCTATCAGTTGCTCGACAACAGCCGCCGTGAGAAGAAGACATTCCTGAAGAATGTGATGCTGGGGGTAGATTGTCTCAACCTCCTCGGCATAGACAACGTAAACAGCTATTACTGGGTGACAGATGTTACCAGCCAGCAATATGCCGTACCTAATTATCTTACCGGCAGACAGCTCAATGCCCGCATTCTTTTGGAATTTTAGGACCAAATAATAGTGATTTTTCACATTATTCTAAATATTTAACCGTAGATAGTTCGCTATCTGCGGTTTTTTTCGTATCTTTGCGCCCGGATTATGCGATGACGGTTCGTCCGCTCATTTCATGGATTCAGGAAACCATTCTATAAAGAATAAAGAAATAATACATAATAATCAATTATGAGCAAACAAGTAGAAAAGATTAAGGAGCTGATCGCTAAGCGCGAACAGGCTCGTCTTGGCGGTGGCGAGAAGGCCATCGAGAAGCAGCATGCACGTGGCAAATATACCGCTCGTGAGCGTATCGAAATGTTGGTAGATGCCGGCAGTTTCGAGGAGTATGATATGTTCAAGTTGCATCGTTGCACTAACTTTGGCATGGAGAAGAAGCAGTACCTCGGTGATGGTGTTGTAGCTGGTAGCGCTACTATAGCCGGCCGTCTGGTTTACGTATATGCTCAGGACTTCACCGTAAATGGTGGTTCACTCTCTGAGACTATGGCACAGAAGATCTGCAAGGTAATGGATATGGCTATGACTATGGGTGCACCTGTTATCTGCATGAACGACTCAGGTGGTGCTCGTATTCAGGAAGGTATCTGCGCCCTCGCTGGTTATGGTGAGATTTTCGAGCGCAACATCCTCGCTTCTGGTGTCATCCCACAGATTTCTGCTATCATGGGCCCTTGCGCAGGTGGTGCCGTTTACTCTCCAGCTCTGACCGACTTCATCATCATGAAGGAGCAGACTTCTTACATGTTCCTGACCGGTCCTAAGGTTGTCAAGACCGTAACTGGTGAGGACATCGATGCAGAGCACCTTGGTGGTGCATCTGTTCACGCAACCAAGAGTGGTGTAACCCACTTCGCTGCTAAGACTGAGGAAGAGGCTATCGAGATGATCAAGAGCCTGCTCTCTTACATCCCAAGCAACAATACAGAAGAGGCTCCACGCGTAGAGTGCACAGACCCTATCGACCGCATGGACGATACTCTGAACGAGATTATCCCTGAGGATCCTAACCAGGCATACGATATGTATAAGGTGATTGGTGCTGTAACCGATAACGGAGAGTTCTTCGAGGTTCAGCCTAAGTTCGCCAAGAACATCATTACAGGTTTCGCCCGCTTCAATGGTCAGAGTGTTGGTATCGTAGCCAACCAGCCAGCAGCTTACGCAGGCGTACTCGATGTAAACGCTAGCCGCAAGGCAGCCCGCTTCGTTCGTTTCTGCGATGCCTTCAATATTCCTATCGTATCTCTCGTTGACGTACCAGGATTCTTGCCAGGTACAGGTCAGGAGTACAACGCTGTCATCCTCCACGGTGCACAGTTGCTCTACGCTTACGGCGAGGCTACCGTGCCAAAGATCACTATCACATTGCGTAAGAGCTATGGTGGTAGCCACATCGTGATGGGTTGCAAGCAGTTGCGTGCTGACTTGAACTTCGCTTGGCCATCTTCAGAGATTGCCGTAATGGGTGCCAGCGGTGCCGTTGCCGTTCTCTGTGGTAAGGAAGCTAAGGCTAAGAAGGAAGCTGGCGAGGATGTAAAGGCATTCCTGGCTGAGAAGGAGCAGGAGTATACTGACAAGTTTGCTAATCCATATCAGGCAGCTCAGTATGGTTACATCGATGATGTCATCGAGCCACGTAACACCCGTTTCCGCATCTGCCGTGGTTTGGCTCAGCTCGCTACCAAGCGTCAGAGCTTACCAGCTAAGAAGCATGGCTGTATGCCTATGTAATATAGAAATGTTGAATGTTGAGTGTAGAATGTTGAGTTATATACAGACTCAACATAACAGAAGGGCGCAAGCCTAATTCAACACTCAACAATCAACACTCAAAATTAAAGTAAAAACGAATGGATAAGAATATTTATGCTGCGATTGCCATGGCACTCTATGAGTATCAGGGCAATAACGTACACGACAAGGAGCCTGGCATCATCACTATCAAGCCACGTCAGACGATGTGGAACGCCAAGTTCTTGAGTTTAACAGCTAAACCATAATGTAATAGAAATGAAAGAGTTTAAATATACAATTGACGGAAAAGAATACAAGGTTCAGATTGACGCTGTTGAGGGTAACATCGCAAGCGTGAACGTGAATGGCGAAGCTTACAAGGTTGAGATGGAACAGGAGGCTGAGCCAGAGAAGAAGAAGGTTGTGCTTGGTCAGCCAGCTGCTGCATCTGATGATGCTGAGGCTACTCCAGCTGCCAACGTAAATACAGCCAATGCTGTAAAGGCTCCTCTCCCTGGTACTATCACCAGCATCGAGGTAGCTGTTGGTCAGGAGGTGAAGGCAGGTGATACTGTTGTCGTTCTCGAGGCTATGAAGATGCAGAACAACATCGAGACTGAGAAGGATGGCAAGGTTACAGCTATCTGCGTAAAACCTGGACAGGCAGTGCTCGAAGAGGATGCACTCGTGGTTATCGAGTAAATCAAGAATTAGAGAATTATACTTCCAGATTCGGGATTATAATTCGGAAATTCATATAAAGAATATCAAAGGTCGCAAGCTATGATTGCTTGCGGCCTTTTTCTATATATGTACAAATCCCGCAGGACCATTCAGTCTCTGTCCTTTGGTTCTCACATATTTCAGAAACTCAACCACCACAGGGTTCTTGGGCTTACCGGCAGTTACGAGATAGAGATTCCGGGCTGGCGGTGCAGGATATTTTCCTTTGGCGATGGCATCCATCAGTTCATCCAGCGTATCATAGAATTTCTCATCTGCATCCAGTTTTCCATTCCCGTTTACATCTATCGGAACGATGGCGATACCCTTCGTAGGCTTATGCGTCTTGTCGTTGTAGGCGTAACCGATGTTGTTGAATCCGATACCGTTCACGTCCTTCTGCAGAGTCTCGGCAACGCCCGGATCTCCAAAGACTCCCGTTCCCTTCAGGTCTTCCTGCTTCTTTCCCAGAAACGCAGCCCAGGTCTCGGCAGCACCACAGGCATCGCTTCGGGTGTAGACATTCAGTCGGGTCTTTCCCTCCCATATCGCCAGTGCCTGCTTCTGGCTCAATCCCGTCTTCAATAATTCCCGATATACCGGATTGCTGGCGTTGATGGTTGCCACTACCGCATCCTTTGCCACAGCATACGCCAGGGCACCTTTCTCCTTCTCCTGCGGCTTTAGTTCTCGGCTCACCATCGCAATATCTACCTGGTCGGCAAGAACATCGGTAATTCCCTTTCCTGCTCCACCAGCCGAGATATCAATATCCACATCGGGGTGAAGGCGATGAAACTCATCTGCCCACTGTATCGCCAGCGGATAAAGGGCGAAAGCACCCGACAACGTAATGTAACCACTCAGCACCTGCTTGCCGTCAGCACTACGTTTCACCTCTCCTCTACTCCCGCAACTCGCTAACAGTAAGGAGGTTCCTACTACTAAAATTCCTATGATTTTCTTTCTCATATCTATACCTTATTATATATAATACTAACTGGCTGCAAAGGTATAAAGATTATGCAGATGGGGCAATACCACAATCGTACCATTCCCATATACCACATATAGGGTATGAAATTACCCCATATAAGGTATTGCCCAATAAGCAAAATCGTCGTACCTTTGCAAACGAAAACAAGAAGTATAAACGCTGAGGATTACACCTTATTATATATAGGGAGTATGAATCTTAAAATATAGGAGATTTAGATATGACTACAAAGTTTGTTCACAACAATCATGCACAGCTCGACACCAAGAACTTGAATGTATATATCAATGGTGCACAAATCTTGAAAGATGTAAATGTAAGTATTCCTAAGGGAAAGATTACTTGCATCATCGGTCCTTCAGGCTGCGGCAAGTCTACGCTTCTCCGTACCTTCAACCGATTGAACGACCGCGTGGAAGGTTTGAAGATGAATGGAGAGGTGAATCTCGGAGACAACAACATTCTTGAGGCCAGCAGCAGCAAACTCTCTGAAGTGCGCCGCAACATCGGTCTTGTTCCTCAGCGTCCATGCCCTCTCCCTATGAGCATCTACGACAATGTGGCTTACGGTTGCCGCATCCATGGTATCCGCAACAAGAAGAAACTGGACAGCATCGTAGAGCATTATCTCAAGGCAGTAGGTCTCTGGGAGGAAGTGAAGGATAGACTGAAGAGTCCGGCTTCCAAGTTGAGCGGCGGTCAGCAGCAGCGCCTCTGTCTGGCACGCAGCCTTGCCGTTGAACCAAGCTATCTCCTTGCAGATGAGAGCACTTCTGCCCTCGACCCTATCAGCAGCAAGAAGGTGGAGCAGCTCTTCACCGAACTGAAGAAGGATTACAGCATCGTGATGGTAACCCACACCCTTCGCCAGGCTCTCCGTATCGCCGACCACGTCATCTTCATGTATCTGGGTGAGGTGATTGAAGAAGGAAGCGCTGAGGAAGTGTTCCATCATCCTAAGCACGAACTGACACAGGAATATCTCAACGGCGCTTTCAGCTAAGGAGACGGGGCATACAGTTAAAATGAAAATAACAACATAAAATTGATAAGAATATGGCACAGATTATTGTAAACGACGAAAAGCAGGAAGTATCTCTTCCTTTGACATTGGCAGAACTCATTAAGATCAACAAGGTGTTCCAGCCAGAGATGGTAACTATCCAGGTGAACGAGGACTTTGCTGAGAAAGAAGACTATGAGAAGATTCAGCTCAAGGACGGCGACCGTGTAGATTTTCTCTACTTCATGGGAGGCGGTGCCTGCTAAAAAAGTAAACAAGTAGTACAATAAAAGGCTTATTAGGCAGTTCTTATATATAAGATTACGTCGGTCGTTAATGTACGTTTTTTGTATCGTTGACGCATTTAATAAGTTACAGTATTCATCCATAAAAGAAATCAGAAACAAGATGATAGATTTAACAGAAGAACAGATAGAGAGATACAGCCGCCACATCCTCCTTCAGGATGTAGGACTCGAAGGTCAGGAGAAACTTCTCAATGCCAAGGTACTCATCGTAGGTGCCGGTGGCTTGGGCTCTCCAGTTGCCCTCTACCTCGCTGCAGCAGGTGTGGGACATATCGGTATCGTGGATGCTGACGTGGTAGACCTCAGTAACCTGCAGCGCCAGGTGATTCATCAGACCAAGGACCTGGGCACTCCAAAGGTGGAGAGCGCCAAGGAGAAGATGATTGCCATCAATCCGGATGTGGAAGTGACCACTTATCACGACTTCCTCGATTCTCACAATGCCGAGGAAATCATCAAGCCATGGGATTTCGTCATCGACGGAACAGACAACTTCCCGGTAAAGTTCCTTATCAATGATGCCTGCGTACGTCTGGGCAAAGCCTTCTCGCATGGCGGCATCCTGAGATTCCAGGGACAAACCTTTACCCACTTGCCAGGCACGGCATGTTACCGTTGCTTCTTCAAGGAACCACCTCCAGCAGGCGCAGTTCCTACCTGTAGTCAGGCTGGCGTTCTGGGAGCCATCGCCGGTATGCTCGGAACCATTCAGGCAGCAGAGGCTTTGAAGTACTTACTCGGTGTAGGCGATTTGCTCACCGACCGATTGCTCACCTTCGATGCCAAGACGATGAACTTCCGCACCATCAAGGTGAAGAAGCGTGCATCCTGCGAAATCTGCGGCGACCACCCTACCATCGATCATCTCATCGATTACGAGCAGGCAGCCTGCGATTTGAAGCACCACTAAGATTTAGTGATTATTTATTAGTGATTATTTTTGCTATAGCTTATGAAGATTAACGACGACGTAATCAAGGTTATTATCGAGCAAGCTAAGAAGGACGCGCCCATCGAGAGTTGCGGACTTCTGTTAGGCAAGGATGATGTGGTGACGGAAAGCTACTGGATGGAGAACATCGACCATAGCGAGGAGCATTTTGCCTTTGCTCCGAAAGACCAGTTTGCGGCTCTGAAATACGCCCGAAGCAAGGGCTTGAAGATTCTCGCCAACTGGCACAGTCACCCAGCATCGCCTTCCCGCCCTTCGCAGGAAGACCTTCGGCTGGCAAAGGATCCCAACATCCGTTATGCCATCCTCTCATTGCTCGACGGAAAGATTCACCTCAATTCATTCAAGGTTCTGAATGGAGAAGTGGTGGATAAGGAAGTTCACTTCGAACAAAATTAAAACGATACAAGAACATGTACAGAATACCTTCTACATTAAATGGAGACTTGGACTATACCCAGTCACTCATCGACCAATTCAAGGCGGGCGAGATTCAGGCAGGTCAGTTGAAGTCGAACCGTGTACCTATGGGCATCTACGAGCAACGCAAGAACCAGCACTATATGTTGCGTCTTCGCTGTGCCGGCGGTCTCGTCACCCCAGAGCAGCTTGCCAAGATTGCCTTTGTGGGTCACCAGCTCTCCACTTCGCATCTCCACGTTACCACCCGACAGGAGATTCAGATTCACAATGTTGATATCGAAGATGCCATTCCGGCTCTGAAAAAACTGGAAAAGGTGGGCATCTCCAGCGCAGGTGGCGGTGGAAACACCGTAAGAAACATGATGGTGGATGACCGGAGCGGACTTACTGCCGATGAGGAATTCGATGTCTATCCATACGTGGAGGAACTCACCTCCCGACTCATCGCCGAGAAAGATTCGTTCACGATGCCTAGAAAATACAAGGTGGCAATAGATACCAGTGTGGCTACGGCCAACTACTCCTACATCGCCGACCTGGGTCTGCAGGCACGTATCAAGGACGGACAGCGAGGATTCAGAGTGCTCATCGCCGGTAGTGCCGCCAGCAACGCCCACACCGGTTGGGAAGTATTCGACTTCCTTCCAGAGAAGGACCTCTACCGTGCAGCCAAGGCTCTGAAAAACTGGTTCCATAAATACGGAAACAGAAGAAACCGCCACAAGGCACGCATGAGATACGTGTTCTACAAATACGGAACAGAAGAAGCCAAGCGATTGTATCTCGAAGAGTTTGAGGAACTTAAGAAAGATGGTTCAATCGATTTCGAGGCTTCGGAATTGCCATTGGAACATCACAAGCCCAACTTCCCAGCACTTAAAGCTCCAACCGATTTTGAAACCTGGAAGCGCCGTTACGCCCATAAGCAGACCAATGCCGAGGGTTTGAAAGAAAACCTCTGGTATGCCTACATCCCATTGCGCCACGGCAACAACTCCACGGATTTCTTCGCAGAAGTAGCCGAATACCTGGGCAACTATGGCAACGATGTAATCCGCTTCACCAAGAAAGAGCAGATTCAGGTGCGCAATATCCCAGAGGAATATCTCACCAACATCTACGCCTTCTTCAAGAAACTGGGCGTCTATCAGATAGATTATCCTGTGGTGGTTACCAACCTCACCTGCTGTACGGGAGCCGATACCTGCCGCCTCGGCATCTGTTTGCCAAAGGGTGCCATCGACGGTATCGCCAAGCAACTTCTCAATAGCAATCTGAACCTCGATGCCATTCCTGACTTCGAACTCCGCATGAACGGCTGTACCAACATCTGTGCGCTAGCCACCTGGGGAGATTTAGGATTCAGCGGGCGTGTAGGACGCGTGGGCGATGACCCATATCCAGCCTACACCATCTGGCTTCCGGTAAAGGGCAAGCACGAGATTGACCTGCAGCAGGGTTATATCGCCGCCAAGAAGATTCCGGCATTTGTAGAGGATTATCTCCGTGATGTGATAGCCGAACAAGCCAACTATGCCGATTATTACGACTATGTGGCAAAGAGAGGCGTGAACATCGTGAAGGACCTGATTGCGAAATACAAGGAGGTGGCTCCTTATTCAGAAGAGCCTGATACCTTCTTCGATTTCGGTGACGACGAGAAGTTCTCACTCATCAAATACGGAAAAGCAGAGTGTTCAGCCGGACTCTTCGATATCATCGAAATTGACCAGGATACCATCAGAGAGAAGCGAAAGGAAGTGGAACAGCTACTGTCCGACGGCAAGCAGAATACCGGCAAGATAGAGAAACTTCTCCACGACATCGTTTTCTCCGAGAACCGAATGCTTCTCGTTACCCGTGGTCTCGACCCTCGTACCGATGAAGATGTATATAATGGATTTGAGAAGGAATTCATCGCTGCCGGCATCATCCCTCAGAAGTTCAAGGTATTGACCGATAAGGCAAGAAACAACGAATCATTGATTGAGCAAAAGCCATTGATCGATGAACTCGCTGATTTGCTCAACGATCTCTATCAGAACATGGACGATTCGCTCCAGTTCAAACTTCCTGCAGAAAAGACTCCAGTAGAGCAGGTTGCTGAAGAAAAAACCGCTGAAGAAAAAGCTCCTGCAGAACAGGTTTCTGAAGAAAAAGCTCCAGCAGAGAAAGCCTCAGCTGCAGAAGAAACAGAAACCATTGTTCCGGATGTGAAGAAGGATTTCCGAGGCGTGATGTGTCCGATGAACTTCGTGAAGACGAAGATTGCTCTCACCCCAATGCAGAGCGGACAGATTCTGGAGATTCTCCTCGACGACGGTGCTCCTATCGAGAACGTACCGGGAAGCGTGAAGAACGAGGGCCATACCATCCTCTCTACCGAGAAAGTAGAAAACTACTGGAAGGTTCTCATCAAAAAGAAATAAAATTCAATCTATGTCTAAATGGACTATCTTCCAATAACGATTAAAATCGTCTCCGCCAACATACTTATCGTTGGCGGAGGGAAGGTAGCGACCCACAAGGCTCAGATTCTCGCCCGCTTCACCGACCAAGCTACGGTGGTGGCACCAGAGATTACAGATGAGCTCAAGGCACTACCCTTCCAAACGAAAGAGAAAGCTTTCGAGCCTAGCGACCTGGATGGCGTGCAACTCCTCTTCGTCTGTACGGGCGACCATGAGTTGAACCATCAGATCAAACAGCTCGCAGCCCAGCGGCATATCCTGACCAGTGTCTGCGATGATCCGGCACAGTGCGATTTCATCTCGCCCGCCATCTATCGCAACGACAATCTCACCATTGCCGTGGGAAGCGATTCGAGGGATGTGAAACGAAGCATCCGAGTAAGAAACAGAATAAAAGAGTTGATAGAAAATGATACATTACAAATCGATTGACCAAAGCCAGTTCGCTGAAGGAACCGACATCAAGGAGCAGGAAAGAGTCTTCGATGATTTTCTACAAGATACACTCTTGGAAATACAAGGAAGTCATATCAACAAGACAAACAGAATTCCCCATAATGTTCATATCAGCAACCAGCCCGATGAGGAAGTTCCTTATATCTTCCTGAAGACATGCAACCGCAGCGAGATATACTACGGCGAAGGCGAAGTTCCCGATGAGGTAGCCCGCCATCTCTTCCGTGTGGTATCGGGCTTGGAATCAGCCATCGTTGGCGAAAGAGCCGTTCAGGGACAGGTGAAGGAAGCATATTATACCGCCAAGGCTCAGCGCCCGTTGACCGCCGAACTCCATCGCCTTTTCCAAAGCGCATTGCAGGTTGGCAAGCGGGTTCGCAACGAAACCGAGATTTCGCACGGTGCCGTATCCCATAGTCTTGCAGCCCTCGAGATTATCGAATCTTTCGGGAATGTAGATTTAAGGAACGCGAGAATCACGATTATCGGTGTCAACAAACTGACTGCCGACATTCTGAAGTTTCTCCAGAACAAGGGAGCCAAGATGGTGTTCCTCGCCAACCGCAGTCAGATCAAGGCACATTACCTTGCCGATCCGCTCGGTATCAAGGTATATACGCTGGATGAGAAGCAGGAGTTCCTGGAACAGACCGATATCCTCATCAGCGCCACCTCAGCCCCTCATCTCATCATCCGCAAGGAAGACATCCCAGAGCAGAAGCAGTTGCTCGCCATCGACCTCGCCTTCCCCCGCGACATCGATTCCCGCCTCAGCGAACTCCCCAACGTCCAGCTCTACAACATCAGAGACGTGGAGAAGAAAGTGCGTGAGAACATCGAAGTGAGAGGAGCCGAAGTAGAAAAAGCCGAAGCCATTATCGAAGAAGAAATTCTGGAGATGCAGGAGGCTTTGGAAAGGAGAAAGAAATATATTTCATAATAATTTTATTCATAAACTTAACCGACATTTTTAAAAGATGAATAAAAAGATTAGAGTTATTGCAAGAGGCAGTCGTCTCTCCCGACTGCAAGTAGAGGAGGTTTTCAAGAACTTCCCGGAACTCGCCTACGAGATCAAATACTTGGAATCTTACGGCGACAAGAACCAGCAGATTTCACTCCTGAATGGTGAAGCTCCTGCTGATATCTTTACGAGAGAACTCGACGATGCCATCCGTCAGGGAGATGCCGACATCGCCATCCATTCGGCGAAAGACCTGCCTTATCCTCTGCCTGAGGATATCGAAGTCATCGCCCTCTTCCCTGCTTTCGACACCACCGATTCGCTCGTAAGCAGAGACCACAAGAAACTGGCAGAACTCCCTGCCGGAAGTATCATCGGAACCAGCAGTCCGCTCCGCAAGAAAGGTTTAAACGAATTACGTCCTAACCTGACAATCAAAGGAATACGTGGTTGTATTGAAGAAAGAGTTCAGCAGGTGAAAGATGGCAAATACGATGCTGCCATCGTTGCCACCTGTGCTCTGAAGCGACTCGGCATGGAGGATGAAATCGCCGAAGTGCTCCCTTTCCCAACCCATCCTCTTCAAGGATTCCTTGCCGTCACAGCTAAGAAAGGAAGCCAAGACTTGAAGCAGGCATTCGCTTCTAAGAGCATCCTCGATAAGCAAGGTTCCGTATCCCTCGTCGGCTTCGGTCCTGGCGACCCGGACCTTCTTACCATCAAGGCAGCGAAAGCCATTGATGCCGCCGACATCATCTTCTACGATGACCTCATCGACGATTCCTATCTGGCAGATAAGAAAGCAGAGAAGATCTACGTGGGCAAGCGTGCCGGCTATCATCACAAGGAGCAGGCAGACATCAACCGTCTTCTGCTCGAAGCAGCACGAGAGGGAAAGAACGTGGTTCGTCTGAAAGGTGGCGACCCAATGATCTTCGCTCACGGCAGCGAGGAAATCGAATACCTGGAAAGTAATCTGATAAAAGTGAATGTCATCCCAGGCATCACCACAGCCTCAGCCCTTGCCGCATCCCAGAAAATCAGTCTCACCCATCGCGACTTCTCATCAAGCGTAGCCCTGGTCAGCGGTCATACTCCGCAACCCGTAACTCCCGATGCAGAAACATTGGTGTATTATATGGGTGCCAAACAGCTGCAGACCATCGCTACCCAGCTCATCGACAAGGAAGGCTGGGCATTCAATACTCCTGTTCTCCTCACCTACAACGTGAGCCGCCCTGATGAGCAGACCTTCGAGACCACCCTCTGGAATCTGAGAAACGGCGAGATGCAGAATCTCCCGACCCCTCTCATCGCCCTCATCGGCTACGTGGCAGGATTGAAGCATCATCAGGCATCGGATATCAAGCCAACGCTCTATACAGGTACTCTTCCTGCCATAGAGAAGCGCAAGGCAGATTACACCTATACGCCGCTGATAGAGATTAGTTATCACCCAAGTTATTTTACGAAAATCCTCGAAGATAATTATTGTGAGCATTACGATGGAAAAAGTTTTACCGAGTATTGTGAGTGGGATGAAAGTCAAGCTTTATATTATATCTTTACAAGCCAATATGGCGTTCAAGCAACACTTGATTACTACGATTTGATACTCGATGAGCAAGAAGAGCATGTGTTTATCTCCATTGGTGACACTACGACAGAGGCTTTACATAAAGCTGGCGTCAAAGATGTTATACAGGTAGAGCAAGACAATCGCTATGGGGTGATAGAATGGTTCAAAAAAGAGAAAGAAAGACTTGATGCTGCAAGACCACAATACGAGCATTCCTTTGAATTGTTTGAAAAGATGGATTTAGATAATTATGATCACGAGTTAGCAGACTTCGTGTATCGGTATGAAAATAGATTAGTTTTCTATCCTCATTCATCCCTATCACCAGAAGATATTCCTTTGGCTTTGCAGGAATTAGGTTTCAACGTGCTAAGCGCCGTTGTTTACAACAATGAACTCCCGAAGAATCCGCGCCGTGTGAATCTCAACCATTTCAAGCGCATCGTCTTCACATCGCCTTCTACCATCGACAACTTCATCAAGTTGTATGGCAAGTTGCCTGAGAACACCGAGTTCATCACCCGTGGTCCTATCACCCAGGCGCATCTGGAAGAAGTATTGAATAAATAATATAAAACAGACATAGATATGAAAAGATTTAGAGAATTACGTAAAGACCAGGCTACTCGCGACAAGTATGCCGATGTATCATTGAGTGCCACAGACTTCATCTACCCTTACTTCGTAGTAGAGGGCGAAAACCAGAAGGAGGAGATTTCCACCATGCCAGGCGTCTATCGCTTCAGCATCGATACCCTTCTGAAGGACATCGAGGAAATCAAGAACCTCGGCATCAACAAGGTGCTCCTCTTCGGAGTGATTCCAGATGAGCAGAAGGATGAACGAGGCAGCGCTGCCTATGCCGATGATGCCCTCATCGCCCGTGCCGTAAAAGCCATCAAGGCTGAGTTTGGCAAGGAAATCATCGTCTTCACCGACGTCTGCCTCTGCGAATACACCAGTCATGGTCATTGCGGACTCCTGCATCATCACGATGTAGATAACGATTCTACCCTCCCATTGCTCGCCGAGGAAGCCTACGTTCATGCCAAGGCAGGCGCCGACTTCGTAGCACCATCAGCCATGATGGACGGACAGGTAGAAGCCATCAAGAACCGTCTTCGCGAAGGTGGTCTCGACAAGCAATGCAAGGTATTGGCATATTCTGCCAAGTACGCCTCTGCCTTCTACGGCCCATTCCGAGATGCAGCCGATTCAGCTCCAAGTTTCGGAGACAGAAAGAGCTACCAGATGGACTTCCGCACTCACGACCAGGGTCTTGATGAGATTGCTGCCGATATAGAAGAAGGAGCCGACTGGACGATGGTGAAGCCAGCGATGCCATATCTCGACATGATAGCCCGCGGCGTAGAGAAGTTCCCTAACATCCCGATGGTAGCCTATCAGGTGAGCGGTGAATACTCGATGCTGAAGGCAGCCGCCAAGCTCGGTTATCTCGATGAGAGCCGTGTAGCATTCGAGAGCCTCATCGCCATCAAGCGTGCCGGCGCCCAGTACATCATCACCTATTATGCCAAGGAGATTATAGAAAAAGCAGAAGAGTGGAATATTAAGATAGGTTAATATGAAAGAAAGAAAAAACTCAGCCGCCGCTTTCGAGCAGGCAAAACAGATAATACCTGGCGGAGTAAATTCGCCAGTAAGAGCCCTGAAGAGCGTAGGAACCACCCCGCTCTTCGTCCGTGACGCCAAGGGTCCATACATCTACGATATCGATGACAACAAGTTTATCGATTTCTGCATGTCATGGGGCGTCTTTATTCTAGGTCACAACAACGACAAGGTGAGCAAGGCAGCATCCGATGCCATCTTCCACGGAAGCAGCTTCGGCATCCCTACCCTTGCCGAAACCACCCTTGCCGAGAAGGTAAGAGAATCGTTCCCATCGATGGAGCGCCTGCGCTTCGTTAACAGCGGAACCGAGGCTACCATGTCAGCCATCCGTGTGGCTCGTGGGTTCACCGGTCGCGACATCCTCGTTAAGTTCGAGGGCTGCTATCATGGTCATGCCGACCATCTTCTGGTAAGTGCCGGTTCTGCCGTAGCCAAACTCAACAATGCATCATCAGCCGGAGTACCAGCCGGTTTCACCCAATATACCGTGGTACTGCCCTACAATGATACCGAGGCTTTGGAGAAGTATTTCGCCGAGAATGGCGACAAGGTAGCTGCGCTCATCATCGAACCGGTAGCCTGCAACATGGGTGTGGTTCCTCCAACCCGTGAGTTTATCGAGGCTACCCGCAAGGTTACCCGGGAGCATGGCGCCATCCTGATATTCGATGAAGTTATCACCGGTTTCCGTCTCTCTTATGGCGGTGCCCAAAAGCGATTCGGCATCACTCCGGATATGACTACCGTAGGAAAGATTGTTGGTGGCGGCTTCCCTGCCGCAGCCTTCGGAGGTAGAGCCGACATCATGAGTGTTCTGGCTCCAGAAGGTCCAGTTTATCAGGCAGGCACCCTGAGTGGCAACCCGGTAGCGATGGCAGCCGGTTATGAAACCTTGAAGCAGTTGGGCGAACCGGGCGTTTACGAACTCCTCGAAGAGCGCAGCAACCGCTTCCTCTCCCGTCTTGAGAAAATAGTAGAAGGCAAGGGCATCCAGGTGAACCACGTAGGCACGATGTTCACGATGTTCTTCAACGACCAGCCTGTGCGCAACTTCCAGGATACGAAGAAGAGCGACCAGGAACGTTTCGCCCGCTACTTCCGCAACATGCTGGACCGTGGCATCTACGTCAGCCCATCGCAGTTTGAGGGTAATTTCATCTCCCTCTGCCACACCGATGAGATTCTCGACTACGTATTGAAGTCGATAGAAGAGAGTATCGAATAAACACATATAACAAAAAGCAAAGTCACAATACCCAACTCTATCAGCTAGGTATTGTGACTTTTTTTTCAGAACCGTCCCCAAGCCCAACAAAGAACAAAAACCTTGATTATAAGATACTTTATAAAACATTTCACCCATTTTTCTTGCATGATTCAGATAATAATCGTAAATTTGCAGCAGATAAAATACGCAAGCTTATGAAAGAGAAAAGATATACATTGCCAGAAGAGCAGAAAGATGCAGCATTCGCAGCAGAGCCTGCACCAGCCTATCACGGAAATGCCGCCATAGCACTTCCCAAGGATGAATGTGCAGAAGAAGATATTGACTGGAATAAGATTCCTGTTGGCTGGCATCCGGCTAATGAAGAAGAAGCCGTGGCTAGGATAGAAGCTATTGAGGAAGAGTATGAAAGGACAGGCAAGGCTACAGATTTTGATGATTTTATAGCAGAACTTAAATCTGAAGGATTATGGCTCATATAAAATTACTAGACCCTTTCAAGAAGGAACTTCGAGATATGGTGGTTTACACACTAGCCGAATTTGGAGCTACTTCAGTAAAACGGTTTAATAAAGAGCTTGATGACATCAAGCATCGCCTGATGCTTCATCCTCTTTCTTCACCCAGAGAGCCATTGCTTAAGCGATTCCACCGCCCTTACCATAGTGCGATTATCAAGGAGAATTGGAAGATTATCTATCGCTACGACGAAGTCAACGACCTCGTCATTTTCGTAGACTTATGGGATATGAGAAGAAGTCCTAGATATTTGATCAGACAATTCAAAAGAAAACTATAAAGGAAAAAGCTTATGAAGGAGAAAAGATATACATTACAAGAAGAGCAGCCGACTCCTATTGGCTGGCATCCGGCTAATGAAGAAGAAGCCGTGGCTAGGATTGAAGCCATTGAAGCGGAGTATGAAAGGACAGGTGTTAGCTATAATGAAGAAGAGTTTTTCAATAAACTAAATGAAGAACGAACATGGTCAAATGCAGATGACTTTGAAAAAGAACTAACGGCACAAGACCCGTGGCTAGAAGATTGGAAACGTTCTATCAGTATAGAAGATTTTAGAAAGAACTGCAAGAATAAACTGAATAAGCTTTTTCCGTAACTTTTCTCCCGTATTCCTTGCACTATTTTTGCAGCGACATAAATAACAATATAATTAATAGGAGGATAAAATTATGGCAAGACCAATTAGAGAAACGCCAATATTATATGGCAAAGACGCCGAACGCTTTGTTGAAGAAATGAAGCGTGTAGAGAGTTTAACAACAGAACAGCGAAAAGCTAATAGAGAAAAGCTACAAGCTGAAATCGCTGTTCTTGACAAAGAATGGAATTTAACTTATAATGCACTTCGAGGATGAAAATAGACTATCGAAATATACAAAAAACATTTCGGGCTGCCTCCATAATGGAAGCAGCCCGAAGTTGTTTATCCATACTTGTAACAGAAGTTCAATTATATATAAACTAAACCCGCTTACAAGTCAATGTCTTTACTCCTCTTTATATGCCTCATACTCCTCATTTATATGCCTCATACTCCTCACGAGAGATTGGAGTATCCGGGGCAACAATCAAGACTTCATCATAGGTCAAGCCATAGAGGTGATAGAAAAACAATATGATGGCATTGACATTTATGCTAAAACAGAAATCCACTATTAGATGAAATCAAAGCTGATTTCGAAAAGTCGGCAAATGATTTAAAAGAGAAATAGTTTCTTGCAAATCCCAAATATAATTGGTTATAAAGCAGCATATATTCAAGGCTTTTGCCCTTACAGGGGCGCAAGGTTACAACACCCTAATACCCAAGGGTGTTGCCCTGGGCTAGGAGCTTCTACCCTTTACCTTTCCGCTACGCGCCAGTGACCGCATTTTTTATTATCACCTATTGCCACACTCCTGTTTTTTATTCTTTCCTCTTCACCCAAACCTTATGGCTGCCGCGGCCTAGTGAATCTATCGGCGAAGTCTTGTCATTTGTCAGCTCCTTCAGTTCCATAGAGGCAGCAGTACGGCTCAGGTTGTTGATGGAGGCATAATCGCCTAGGGTGAGGACTCCGTTCTTCTCTATCACCTCCAGGGCACGGGCGATGCGCTCTTCCTTGGAATAGAGCTGCTTACGGATAACCTTTACACCACCCATATCACGCTCCAGGTCACGGTCGGTTTCACGCTTCACATCCTTGACAAACTCTGGAGACGCCTTGAAGTTGATGTCTTTCACGCCCACCTTTCGGTACGTCATCTTATCATCTGGATTCAGAATTTCCCTAGGCTTCTCATCCTCGAAAGCGAGGGAGAGGGAGAAGGTGCCGAAACCTTCCAGATTCACGTTGTACCCCATGGAGAGCATATCTGTCAGCATATCAACCACATCGGTCAACACAGCCTCCGTGGTACTTTCCGAAATACCGCGATGGTAGTTCTGCATCATCTTGACGAACTCTTTTCGGGATAGAGTACGGTTGGTCACCATCTTGGGATAAACTCTGCGCTTGCCTTCATCACGCAAATCATTCAACTCTTGCAACTTGTACTTAGCCATATCAGTTTCCTTTCTTATTAAGATTGTTATCACTCCTTATTGCAGCAGCCTTTGCATCCTACAGTATTTATGATCATACCTAAGAAGAAAAGACCACAAACCTAGGAAGAAAAGTATTTAATCCTAGGAGAAATCTCCATTCACCGACGCTGAATGTCCGTTCAACGTCGATGAACGGCGGTTCAACGTCGGTGAATGGCGGTTCAACGTCGGTGAACGAAGATTTCTACCTTGCAAAGATACAACTTTATCAGATATAAAACAAGACTTTTCCTGAATATCTTTACTTTTCCGGCCATAATTCTTCGTTTTTTGAGCTTATTTCTTTGCGTATCCCAAATAATTGTGTTAACTTTGTAGTCAGATTGCAAACCAAAGGCCAAAGGATTGCAAGCCAAAGGCTAAAGGATTGCAAGACAAAGAAAAAGAAAAAGACTAAGATTAGACATTCTTATGAGTATGAAGATATTAGCAACCAGCGACTGGCACCTGGGCAACCTGTTTCACGGCAACGACCGTCTGCCGGAACATAAGCATTTCCTGAAATGGCTCCTGGAGCAGATAGCTGGACAAAAACCCGATGCTCTCCTCATAGCAGGAGACATCTTTGATAACGGAAATCCATCGGCAGCGGCACAGACCGTTTATTACGAGTTTCTTGCCGATGCTACCCAACTGTGCCCTAACATGCAGGTCATCATTACCGCCGGCAACCACGATTCCGCCAGCCGACTGGAGGCTCCCCGTCCGCTACTCACCCGATACCACGTGGAAATAAGAGGAAACGTAAGGAAAATCTGGAAGCAGGGAGAAAACGGGGACGATGATAAAACCGGCGGACATTGGATCTATTCCTTCGATGACCTCATCATCCCCGTAACCAACGAGGCAGGAGAAGAAGTCATCATTCTCGCCGTACCTTTCCTAAGAAGCGATGTGGTGCAGAACGCCAGTTACTCGCAGGGAGTCAACGACTTTCTGAGAGAACTGACGGCTGAGGCTCGACAGAAATACCCGGGCAGGAAGTGCATCATGATGGCACACATGTACGCCAAGGGTTCGGATATCGCCAAGAAGGATGCGAGCGAGAAAATCATCATCGGCGGACAGGAGGAAGTGGACTTGGAAGGATGGCACGACCATCCCGACTATATGACTTGCGGACACATCCACAAACGGCAACATATCTGGAATACCGACTGGGCAAGATACACGGGAAGTATCCTCCCGATGTCGTTCGCCGAGAAAGACTACACCCACGGCATCGACCTCATCACCATAGAACACGGAGAAGAGGAGGAGGGAAAGGAAACCGGCAAGAGCAAGGAATGGAAAGTAGATTTCCTGGAATACAAGCCTCAGCATTCCCTCCGCATACTGCCCGAAGATGAGGAAGAGCTGACCTTCAAGAAATGGCAGAAGCTCATCAATTCTGAACTCTCGGAGAGAACAGACGGCAAACTGAGCGACCACTTCGACTACGTGATGCTGAAGGTGAAACAGGAGAAACTATCGAGCGATGACATCAAGGAACTGGAGAAACTCGTCAACGAAAAGGATGCCGTGCTCTGCAAAATCCAGCGCATCATCCCGCAACTGGACCTCTCCACCATCCAGGGTTCCCAGCACATCACCAGCATAGAAGACATCATTAACCGTCCTCCGCTCGATACGCTGAAAGAAGCCTTCGCCATCAGACACAACGCTCCGATGAACGAAAGACAGGAGAAAATGTTATCCGATTTATTAACGACATCATCATTATGAAATTCCTACAACTCGAAATACTCAACCTCGCTTCGCTTGACAAACAGGGAGGCGAGGTCATCAACTTTGAAGAAGGTGCCTTAGGCGAGAGTACCATCTTCAGCATCGTAGGTCCGACGGGAAGTGGCAAGTCTACCCTACTCGATGCTATCTGTCTGGCTCTCTACAACCGCGCCCCTCGCTATCCCAGGAAGAAAGGCGACAAGAACCAGAACATCGAGATTTTCGGAGCTGCCGATGCCAGCGAAAGTAACCGTCTGGCGCCTACCGACAGTAGAAACATCCTGACACGTGGCAAGAAGGAAGGCTACAGCAAGCTTACCTTCCTTGCCAACAACGGAAGCATCTACCGCGCAGAATGGCACGTCAGATTCCAGAGAGTGCGCTACGAGAACGCCAAGACTGCACTTTATAAAATCACGAGAAACGGAGAAGAGATAACGGAGGAAACTGCCGACAGGAACGAGCTGCCAAACATCATCGGACTCGACTACGACCAGTTTCTCCGTACCGTACTCATCGCCCAAGGCTCGTTTGCCAACTTCCTGACGGCGAAGGAAAACGAGCGGTACGAACTCCTGGAAAAACTCATCGGATGCGAAGAAACCTATACGAACATCGCTACTGAAATCAAGAAGGCGAAAGACCAGGCGACGGATGCCTACAACCAGATGGCAGCATCGGTGGAAGCCGTTAAACAGAACCTGCTGAACGATGAAGAACTCGCCCAACTGAAGGAGGAAATCGCCCGGTTGGAAAAGGCTGAGAAGGAACTCGACAGCCAGTTGCAAGCCATCTCGAAAGACCTGCAATGGTTTGAGGAAAACGATAAGCAAATCAAGCAAATCACTATCTGCCAGACTGATATGGAGCAAGCATCAGATGCCATTAAAGCGATGCAAGCCCAGATTCTCCGTCTGCAGTTGCACGATGAAGTACAGCCTGCCGTCAACCTACTGCAGGAAGTAGAGCGACAGACGCAAAGCATCCAAGAGCAGGAAGGAAACATCCTGAAAGCGGAAGGAAATATCAAAAGTCAAGAGTCTGCCATCAGCGAAAGCGAGAAAACTCTCGCCAGTCTGAAGGAAGCAGTAAGCAAGGCACAGGAACAGCTGGAAAAGGCGCTGCCGGTCATCGCTGAAGCAAGGGCGCTGAAAACAAAAATGGAAGCGGCGATGCCGAATCTGAAAGAAAAGAAAGAGGCATTGGAGTTGGCTCAGAAAGAGAATCTAACTGCCCAGAAAGACGTGGAGGAAAACGCCCGAAACATCCAAAAATGGGAAGCCGAAACGGAGAAAGCGAACCTTGCCCTCAAAACGACAAAGGAAGAGATTGCCAAGCAGAAACAGGTTCTGCACGAAGCGACGCAAGCCGCTGAACAGGCTTGGGAGAAGGAAAGAAATAAGACTGCCGGACAGAATATAGAGGAACTGCAGAGCCATAAATCGGCAGCCGAAAAGAAACTGCAGGATGTCCAGCAAGCCATCAAGGTTGTGGCTCATCTCGATACTGCCACAACAGAAAAGCAGAAGAATGAGGAGCGAATCCAGGTCTTGGGCAAGAGAAACGCAGAGATAGATGAAGCGCTGGGCAAGTTGACCATCGAGGCGCTGACCCAAGAGACCCTGACGCTGAGAAATGCCTATACCCTCATGGTGAGTGAGAAATGGGAGATTCATCGTGCCAACCTGACCGAAGGCAAACCTTGTCCGCTCTGCGGCAGCACAACCCATCCTTATCATACCGACAACAGACAGTTTGAGGAAGCCACCACAGAACTCTCGCAACTTCTGAAAGCCAAGGAGAATCTGCTGAAACTGCAGCAGAAAGAGGAGAAGGATCTTTCCGGCGAGAGAAAACAGAACGACGGCGAAGTACAGACGCTCCAGAAACAACAGGAAAAGCTGTCGGGTGAAATCGCAACTTACGAAGAGGAATGGAAGGCGCTCATCGCCCAGTATCCAAAGATTCCAAAGGCAGAGGCAGAACTGAAATCGCTTTTGCCTATCTATGAAAACAAGGCGAAAGATGCGAGCAGCAAACTGAGCTTGTTTAACAAGATTCAGAAAGAGATAGAACGGCTGACCCAACTCAAGGATAAGGCTGTGAAGGATGAAGCTGCGTATGAAAGCAAGGCTTCTACTATACTGAACAAAGCTCAAGAAAACACTTCAACCTGCGTCACAAAACTAGCTGAGCAAAAAGCACTTACAACCAACTTCATCTCACAGCAGAAGAGCAAGGAGGAGGCTTACGGGAAAGCCCTTCAGACATGGAATAGCGCCAAGAAGGAAATGGAGGAATGGCAGGAGAAATACAAGCAGATTCTGAATGGAGAAGAACCTGATGCGGCTGAACAAAGACTGACAGCAGCAAAGGATGAGGCTACGAAAGCAGCAGATAACCAGAACGAGAATATCAACAAACTGAAGGCTGAACTCGCCAACAGTAAAGGTTCGCATCAAACCATGCTGTCTCAGAACAAGACGATGAAAGAGAATCTGCAAACGAAGGAAAAGGAACTCAACCTTTGGATTGAGGAATATAACAAGCAGCTTGAAGAAAAGAGCATCGAAGGAAAAGACTCCGAAGAGGAAGGCATCGAGGAAAGAAGTATCGAACCAAGCCTTATCGACCGAAATACCATCCGGGAGATGCTTCATTCTGCCGAAGACTGGAATGCTATCCGACGGGAAAAGGACGAAAAGGAGAAAGCCGTGGCTTCAACTACCGCCCTTTACCAGAGCGCAGAAAAGGCGCATCAGCAGCACTTGGAACATCAGCCTACCCAAAGCCGTGATGCTCTCCTAGCCATTCAGCAGGAGTATCAGGAAAGAAGCCAGCGCAACGAACTGATTGCTGCCAACGCCAGGATGCAGAACCATCAGGAAGCCCTAAAACAGTTGGGCGACAAGGCTGAGGCTCTGAAGCTCGTAACACAGGAAAAGGACGACTGGACAGCCATTACGGATGCTATAGGAGCAGACGGTAAGACGCTTCGCAAGATAGCCCAATGCTATACGCTCAGTTTCCTGATAGCGCACGCCAACCAGGAAATCAGAAAGTTCAACAGCCGTTACGAACTGCAGCAGGTAAAGCATTCGCTGGGCATCCGAGTCATCGACCACGACCGTGCCGACGATATCCGAGACACCACCTCCCTATCAGGTGGCGAAACCTTCATCGTGAGTCTCGGTCTTGCCCTGGGCCTGTCGGCGTTATCCTCCCGCAACATCTCCTTCGAGAACCTGTTCATCGACGAAGGCTTCGGAACCCTCGACCCCGATACCCTAGCCACCGTCATCGACTCCCTCGCCATGCTGCAAAGTTCGCAAGGCAAGAAGGTGGGCGTCATCAGTCATACCGACACGATGAGCGAGCGCATCACCACCCAGATAAGGATTATCAAGAATGGCAACTCCGGCAGCAGCCATATCGAAATCTATCCGTAACAGAACGAAATTTCTGACGATAGCAAGTTATGCTCTGAATAACTCCAAACCATTCGAGTTACTTTAGAAAGCACTTGCTATCGTACAGAAATATATGTATTTTATAATACGTTTTACACGTCATTATCCAATACTACCCAATAACCATTCTTGCGACCTCCTTCACGTTTCAAGACCTGAAATTCTTCCTGTAAAGACTTTAGTTCCTGAGAAATCTTTCTTGCAGATATGCCCATCTTTCTTGCTAATTCTGGTATTGTTAACTTAGCATTCTCAGACAACGCCCCCATGATAAGCATCTGTAATTCAGACAGTTCTTTCTTGCATTCTTTCTTGCATTCTTTCTTGCATTCTTTACCAATAGGCACACCGATATAGTCTAAATTACATGGTATATCTATTAAGAAATATGTACGTTCCTCATCGGTCTCAATTATTGCACGAGGCGAACCGTTTTCCTGCAACTTCTGCTGAATAGTAGGAATCCCCGTAGCTCTACCCTCTGTCAAATTCAATTCCTTTAAGAACTCTCCCAATCGGCGGTTTGTGTATCGACGAGAACGAAGCATACGAGCTTCTTTTATAGCCTGCATAGATATTGTGTGATTAGGTCCTCCAAAATTGAGAATACTAATCTTATCTGGTTCGATAGTTATCTCAACAGGTTCTCTTTCAATATAACTGCGATGATAAAGGCTGTTTACGACAGCTTCTTCCAAAGCTTGATAAGGATAATTATATGTAACAACGGAACGTTCTGTATTCTCTGGCTTATGAATTGTCTTCTGAATAATATTTGTCTTGAGATAATTCATCGTATCACGAATCATCTTAGGCACACAACCCCTTATCGGTGCAACCTCTATCATATTATCAGGATCTTGTAATCTCCCCTTAGGGAATATCACGATTTCAACCTGGGTCATTTTGAAGAATTTCTCAGGATGCTCACAGAACATCATCGCAGCAACATTCTTGACCTTGAAGCCTTCTGGTGTAGTTTCCAACAAGTCCATTTGGTCAAGAACTATTTTCAAGTTTTCACCCGATAGATCTTGATCAGCCAAATCACTACCTACTTCAACAAGAAAGTCTCTCAACAAAGTAGCCGAAATATCCCTAAGACTTATCTGATCATTGCCACGGTCGTCAAAAGGAGTACGATTAGCCAAATTTATCAGCTCACGTTCATACTCATCTTTCGGCACAATGCTACTACTATTATAGCGGATATAATAGTTGAAGTCCTTCTGCTTTGCAGTAATACGATCAGGCACCTTATATGGACGGCGTTCTCCTGCCGTCACTTTGATTACAAGAATAGTCTTGCCATCAACCTCTTCAATGAAAAGACGAGGTTGATAGTATGGACGGATAAGATTATTGTAACCAACCATATCCTTCTCTATCTGTTCTATCAAATTAGGATTAACACCTAAAACAGGACGAACAGCATGACCGCGTTCTTCCTTTACACCAACAATGATATACCCACCACCAGTGTCTTCAAAATCATTGGCAAAGGCACAGATGCTACGATATATTGTATCTGGATTCCAACCTTCCTTGTATTCAAGCTGGTTGCTTTCTACTGCACTTCCACTAAGAAGGCTTTCTATATTTATCGGTAATGCCATGATTTATTAATTTTATATCGTACAAATATACTCTTTTTATTTGATACTAACAACTTCTTTATAATTATTTAGCAATAAAATGAAGATACTATTTTAATTGGTCTATACCAATTACACCTTATTATATATAGGACACATATCCTTATACATCATACATACCATACGTTTGGCAGCCTTATACCAAATGTATGGTATGTTCTTTACTCCCTGTATGGTAGTCTTTTTACACCCCATGTGGTATTGCCCAAGTGGGGAAATCGCAGTACCTTTGCACCCAGAAAATAATTAATAAAAAAGACATAGATTATGGACTATAAGACTATCAAACATCTCAAGGAACTGGAGGCAGAATCTATCTACGTGCTCCGCGAAGTAGCTGCCCAGTTCGAACGTCCAGTCATCCTCTTTTCGGGTGGCAAGGATTCTATCGTGATAACATATCTCGCCTACAAGGCTTTCTATCCGGCGAAGATTCCATTCCCGCTGTTGCACATCGACACAGGACATAACTTCGAGGAAACCATCCAGTATCGTGATGAACTGGCGAAGAAACTCGGAGCCGAACTCATCGTGGGCAGCGTGCAGGAAAGCATCGACAAGGGACGAGTGAAGGAAGAAACGGGTTATTATGCTTCCCGCAACAAACTGCAGACCACTACCCTGCTCGACACCCTGGAGGAATACAAATTCGATGCAGCCATCGGTGGCGCACGAAGAGATGAGGAGAAGGCACGTGCCAAGGAACGCTTCTTCAGTCATCGTGACGAATTCGGACAATGGAATCCGAAGAACCAGCGCCCAGAGCTCTGGAACATCTTCAACGGCAGAAAGAACATGGGCGAACACTTCCGTGTGTTCCCTATCTCCAACTGGACCGAGATGGATGTATGGCAGTATGTCTTCCTGGAGAACATTCCGATGCCTTCGCTCTACTTCACCCACGAAAGAGAGGTATTCAACCGTGACGGACAGTGGCTCGCAGCCCTGCCTTGCATCAAGCGCAAGCCTACAGAAGAAGTGGTAAAAAAGCTGGTTCGCTGCCGCACCATCGGTGACATTACCTGCACCGGACTCACGGAATCGAAGGCGACTACCGTAGCGGATATCATCGACGAGATTGCTTCTACACGCGTTACTGAACGTGGAGGAAGAGCCGATGACAAGCGAAGCGAAACGGCAATGGAAGACCGCAAGAAGGCGGGATACTTCTAATTTTCAATGTTGAATGTTAAATGTTGAATGTTGAATTAGCATAGCAGTCATATACAGCAAACAACTTAACATTTAACACTTAACATTAAACATTAAACATTTAACACTTAACATTAAAAGAAACATGGATAGAGGTTATTTAGATATGGAGCTGCTCCGCTTCTCTACTGCGGGCAGCGTGGACGATGGAAAGAGTACTTTGATAGGAAGATTGCTTTATGACAGCAAGTCGATTTTCGAAGACCAGTTGGAGGCGGTGGAGGCTGCTAGCAAGAGCCGCGGTAATGAGGAAGTGAACCTGGCTTTGCTCACGGATGGTCTCCGTGCTGAGCGCGAACAGGGCATCACCATCGATGTGGCTTACCGCTATTTCGCCACACCGAAACGCAAGTTTATCATCGCCGATACTCCGGGACATATTCAGTATACCCGCAACATGGTAACGGGTGCTAGTACTGCCGACCTGAGCATCATTCTGATTGATGCACGTCATGGTGTACTGGAGCAGACCGTGCGCCACAGCTATATTTCTTCGCTGCTCGGTATACCACATATCCTGGTGGCTATCAACAAGATGGACCTGGTTGATTTCAGTAAAGATGTATACGACAAGATTGTTGCCGACTACAAGAAGATGTCGGAGGCGCTGGATATCAAGAACGTGGTATTTATCCCTATCAGCGCCAAGGATGGCGACAACGTGGTGAACAAGAGCGATAAGACTCCTTGGTATGAGGGACCTACTCTGCTGAACTATCTGGAGACGGTTCCGGTAGGTCATAAGATGGTGAGCGATTTCTTCCGCTTCCCTGTACAGTATGTGATTCGTCCTATCAGCAGCCAGTTCCCTGACTACCGCGGTTATGCGGGCAGAGTGAGCGGCGGCATCATCCGTCCGGGCGATAAGATAAGAGTATTGCCATCGGGCACGGAGAGCACCGTGAAGAGCATCGACTTCGTGGAGAAGCACTTGGAGGAGGCTTATGCCCCTATGAGCATTACTCTGACGCTGAACGATGACATCGACATTTCGCGTGGCGATACCCTCGTGAAGGCAGATGAGAAGCAGCCTAGCATCGAACAGGATATCACGCTGGATGTATGCTGGTTCAACGAGCGCCCTGCTGCCGTAAGAAACAAATACGTAATCCGTCAGGCGACCTTCGAAACCCAGGGCTTGATTCGCAGCATCAACTATCGCCGCAATATCAACACCTTGGAGAAGGAAGAGGGTGTATCGGAATTGAAGATGAACGATATCGCCGAGATCACCATCCACACCGCCAACCCATTGGTATTCGATAAATACACGGAGAATAAAGTAACGGGAAGCCTCATCTTCATCGACCCGGATACGAATGAGACCGTGGGAGCGGGACTTATTAAATAATGTTGAATGTTGAATGTTCAAAGTAATATAGAGTAATCATAAAGTTCAAAGTTCAATGATCAAAGTTCAAAGTAATATAAAGGATTTGGTTCCGGAACTCAATAAGAAATTCAGCGATGCGCCTGCCGAGGATATTGTCGGTTATTTCCTTCAGGCATTCAAAGGGCGCATCGCTCTTTCTTCTTCCCTCAGCATCGAGGACCAGACGCTTACCGACATCATCGTGAAGACGGATAAATCTGCCCGCATCTTCACACTCGATACAGGCAGACTCTTCCCGGAGACCTACCAGCTCATCGACAAGACCAACATGACCTACGGCATCAACCTGGAAGTGTTCTTCCCTAATTACGAGGCTGTGCAGCAGATGGTGAAGGAAGAGGGCATCAACCTCTTCTATAATTCGATAGAAAGCCGACACCGCTGCTGCCAGGTAAGAAAACTGGAACCGCTGAAGCGGGCAATGCAGGGACTGGATGTATGGATCTGCGGATTGAGAAAGCAGCAGAGCGTAACCCGCAAGGATATGCAGGTAGTGGAATGGGACGACATTCATAACCTGATTAAGGTGAACCCGCTCATCAACTGGAGCGAAGAGGATGTGGAGCAGTATGTAAAGAAGCATCATGTTCCTTATAACAAGCTGCAGGACAAGGGATATCCGAGCATCGGTTGCCAACCTTGTACAAGGGCCATCAAGCCAGGCGAGGATATCCGAGCCGGAAGATGGTGGTGGGAATCGCCGGAACATCGAGAGTGTGGACTACATCAAAGATAAGCATGAAGAATTTAATCATCAATATATTGGAAGCAGCAGCCTTTCTGCTGCTGGGATTGGGCGTTAGCCTGCTTGGATAATAAAATACAAGTATGGATTATAGAATAGCAAAGGATAAGATAGCAGGACAGGTGATGTTTCTCTTGACCATCGCCTCCATATTTCTGGTAATCATCATGGCGGTGGGACTGTTTATCAAGTCGGAACCGATATTGAGCCAGTATAATCTGTGGGAACTCCTCACGGAGAGCAACTGGCGACCGATGGAAGGCAAGTTCGGATTCCTGCCCTTCCTCGCCGGCACCTTCTGGTGCACGGCACTCGCCATTCTCATCGCCCTCCCCATCTCCCTGCTCATGGCCATCTATCTCACGGAATACGCCCACCGCAACATCCGGAAATACGTATATCCGCTGCTCGATATTCTAGCCGGACTTCCTTCCGTCATCTATGGCGTATGGGGGAGCCTGCTCATCGTGCCTTGGGTTTCGAAACATGTTGCTCCCCTCTTCGTGGAATTTTCTTCGGGATACACGGTTCTGGCGGGCGGCATCGTATTGAGCGTGATGATCATCCCGCTTCTGGTGAGCCTGTTTATGGAGATATTCGATAACATATCAACAGATTTGAGAGAAGCTTCGCTCTCGCTGGGCGCTACGCAATGGCAAACCATCAAGCATGTTGTGCTGAGAAAGGCACGACCGGGAATGATTGCCGCTGTAGTCTTGGCGCTGAGCCGAACGCTGGGAGAAACGATAGCTGTACTGATGGTGTGCGGAAACCTCGCCATCGTTCCGGGAAACGTGCTCGATGCCTGCTATCCGATACCGGCACTCATCGCTAACAATTATGGTGAAATGCTTTCAGTTCCGCTTTATGACAGCGCCCTGATGTTTGCCGCCTTCCTGCTGTTTTTCGTGGTAGTGATATTGAATCTCGGGTCGAGAATCGTGCTGTTAAAGGTAAAAGAGTAAAAAAAGGCTTATGAAATACTTGGAAGAAAGAATCGTGAAAATCTTGATGCTCGGGTCGATAGGCATTGTGGGCTTCTTCGTGTTGAGCGTTCTCTGGACTATCTTCAAGCGAGGATTTCCTGTGCTCTCCTGGGAGATGGTAAGCCAGTTGCCTAGCGGCGGCTTCTATCTGGGCGGCAAGGGCGGCTTCCTCAATGCCATCGTGGGCAGCCTTTATATCGTGGGCGGCTCTACCTTGCTCGGTCTGCTTATCTCGCTGCCCGTAGTGTTCTATATGAATGTATATCTCAAACCCAACTCAAAATTCGGATACATCGCCCGTCTGGCTTATGATACCCTCTTCGGAATTCCGAGCATCGTATATGGCTCCTTTGCCTTTACGGTGATGGTTTGGCTGGGCATCAGGGCATCGCTGGGCGGAGGTATTCTCGTCACCACCCTGCTCATCGTTCCGATACTCATCCGTTCGATGGACGAAGTGGCAAAGACGATTCCGCAGGAGATACTCGATTCCTCCTACAGTCTGGGAGCCACGAGGATAGAAACCATCGGTGTGGTACTGAGACAGATAGCCCCAGCCATCGCCACTGCCACCTTATTAAGTATCGGTAGAGCCATCGGCGATTGTGCCGGAGTGATGTTTACGGCAGGATTCTCCGATCATATTCCTCATGGACTGAACCAGCAGGCAGCCACCCTCCCATTGAGCGTGTTCTTCCAGTTAAGCGCCCCGCAGGAAGATGTTCAGAACAGAGCCTACGCCGCTGCTGTGGTACTCACCATCATCGTATTGGTGTTGAGTTTCGGAGGCAGGTTCATCATGAGTCATTTCTCGAAGAATAAAATATAAAACAGAAGAGGGTGTGTCATTTGTCTATGACACACCCTCTCCTTTTCTATTTCCTTTGATTTTTAAACCTTATTTCCCTCTTTTGGGAAAACCACAGTTGGCTTGAAGGTCTTAGCCTCCTCAAAGTCCATCAGGGCATAAGCGATGATGATAACGGTATCTCCCACCTGCACCTTGCGGGCTGCAGCACCGTTCAGGCAGATACAACCGCTGCCACGCTCCCCCTTGATAATATAGGTCTCCAAGCGCTCACCATTGTTGTTATCTACAATCTGAACCTTCTCGCCTGCTATCAGATTAGCAGCGTCCATCAAGTCCTCATCGATGGTGATGCTACCCATATAATTCAGGTTAGCCTCAGTTACGGTCACACAATGGAGCTTACTCTTCAATACTTCTATCTGCATTGTTCTGTTATTACTTGATCTGTTACGGATTAAACTTAATAAAGAATATCTATCGAGGAATTATCCCTTATACTTGATATGGTCGATGAGACGGATAGGAGTCTTACCGCAATAAACGGTGATGCAACCTACCACGTATGCACTATCCTCCCATGAAGAAACATCCTGCAGGCTGTCGCCATCCACAATCTGGAAATACTCTACCTCCAGACCCTCTACAGCATTGATGTCGGCAACCACCTTATCGTGAGTTTCCTGTACGGTATGAGTCTTGGCATACTCCACACTCTCCTTCAGGGCCTTATAGATGTTTGGCGCAATGGCACGCTCATCAGGAGCCAGCAAAGTATTACGGCTGCTCTTAGCCAAACCATCCTCATCACGGATGATAGGACACTCCACAATCTGCACATTGCTGTTGATGTACTTCACGAGCTGCTTGATGACAGCAATCTGCTGCCAATCCTTCTCACCGAAATAAGCACGGGTTGGTCGAACGATATAGAAAAGACGGCTCACTACCTGACATACACCATTGAAATGACCCGGGCGCTTGGCACCCTCCATCACGGTAGAAACAGGTGGAAACTCAAAGTGGCGTGTATCTGGTGTAGGATACATCTCCTTCACCGATGGTGCAAACACATAGTCTGCACCACAAGCCTCCAAGAGTTTGCAGTCAGCATCGAGGGTACGAGGATAGCGATCCAAGTCACCCTGATCATTAAACTGTGTAGGATTCAGGAACACAGAAACCACAGTCACGCCATTTTCCTTCACACTGCGCTTAACAAGAGAGGCGTGACCCTCATGCAGCGCACCCATAGTTGGCACAAGGCCGATTTCCTTTCCCTCCTTACGACACATGAAGAGTTCGTTCTGGAGGTCAACAATCTTATTGAATACTTTCATCGTCATAATCTGTTTTCGGGTGCAAAATAACAACTTTTTTCTCAAATGAGAAAGAAAAAACCTAAAAATATGCGAATTATTGCCGAAAATAATGAATTTCGGAGAAAAAATGCCCCTATTTGAAGTTTTTTTTGTACCTTTGCACGTAATTCGTAAGAATAAAATTTAAATTTTATGGCAAAAAAAGTATTATTTATCAATCAGGAGATCGACCCATACGTAGCCGAGTCTCACATGTCAATCATGGGACGCGAACTGCCTCAGAAGATGCAGGAAGCAGGTTTTGAGATCCGCACCTTCATGCCTAAGTGGGGCACCATCAACGAGCGTCGCGGACAATTGCACGAGGTCATTCGCCTGTCTGGTATGAACCTTATCATAGATGATACAGACCATCCGCTGATCATCAAGGTTGCATCTATACCAACAACACGACAGCAGATTTATTTCATCGATAATGACGACTATTTCAAGAGCCGCCAGATGGGCACCGATGAAAACGGAAAGGAATATGCCGACAACGGCGAAAGAGCTATCTTCTTTGCACGTGGTGTATTGGAAACCGTCAAGAAGCTCCGCTGGCAGCCTGACGTAATCGTCTGCCAGGGTTGGGCTAGCGCAGTAGTACCATTCTATGTAAAGACAGCCTACAGCGAAGAGCCTTCATTTGCTGAATCAAAGGTAATTACCGCTCTCTATACCAACGAACTCAAGGGTGAACTGGGTACCAACTTCAAACGTTGCGTTGCCTTCCGCGATGCCAAGCCTGAACTGCTCGACAGTTATCAGGACGACTTCGACTTCATTGAGCTCGGCAAACTCGCCATCGACTATAGCGACGGTGTGGTAGAAGGTGAAGAAGAAGCTACCCAGATTCTCTTTGATTATGCGAAGGAGAAGAACAAGCCTGTACTGACTTATCCGGGAGAAGATATCCAGGAGCCATACGCAGACTTCATCAACAAGGTTTGTCCTGACGCAGAATAAAATTCCGACAACAGAGACACATACATACAAGGATAATGAAAATTTTAAGACTCTTAACAGTATTAGTAATAGCAGCGCTTACTTTCGCTGCATGTGATGATACCACCGAGGGAATCGGTGGTAGCATCACTAATAAGATAGACAACATTAACATTTCTGACTCAGCGTTCAATGTTACCACAAAGTCTATAGTAGCAGGTGCCGTATTGAGCCGCAACAACACGGGACTCATCGGAAAGATGAAAGACCCGGAAACCGGCAACTATGTAAAGGGCGACTACATGACCCAGTTGAGCGTATTGCCTACTTTCTCTGTAGATACACTCGATTACATCAAGCAGGCAAACAAAGGTTCTATCGAGGCAGACTCATGCTACCTCCTGGTTTCATACAATGCCAGCTACGGCGATACCATCGCCCCAATGAAGGTGACAGCCTATGAGATGACAAAGCCGATGGCAGAAGATCAGGAGTATTACTCTGATTATGATGCCTTCAAGAAAGGCTGGGTAAGCGAAGACAACCAGCATTGGAGCAGTAATTACAACTTGAGCAATACATCAGATGTCAAGAACTTCAAGATTTACTTGAATAAGGAATATAAGAAAGATGGTAAGACATACAAGAACTATGGTTCTTACATCATGCAAACATACGCTGAACATCCTGAGTACTTCAAGACCAACTACAAGTTCCTGCACAACGTCTGCCCTGGCTTCTATATCAAGAACGTAGGCGGTACGGGTAACATGGCTAAGATCTGGAATACAGAGCTTATCTTCTACTGGAAAAAGACCATCAAGGCAAAGGACGGCGTTACTGACAGTACTGGAATCGGATACAACCGTTTTGATGGTACAGAAGAGGTATTGCAGCTCAACAAGATTGAGAATGATACCGAGAACTTGAAGAAGTTGGCAAGTCAGGAGGACTGGACTTACCTCAAGTCGCCTGCCGGTATCTTCACCGAGGTTACTCTTCCTATCGATGACATCATGAAGGGTCATGAGAAGGATACGCTCAACACAGCTACCATCTCCTTCCCACGACTCAACAATGCAGACGAAGACAACCCATACAACTTTGCTACACCAAGCACCATCCTGATGGTGCAGAAAGACAGTTTGCAGTCGTTCTTCGAAAAGAGCAAGTTGGCTGACAACCGTACTTCTTATACGGCAAGCTACAGCAGTACCGGCACCTACAAGAATGCCTATACATTCCAGAATATCGCCAATCTGGTTTCTGCCATGTATAAGAACAAGGGCAAGGGGGAAAACTGGAATAAAGTAGTACTGGTTCCTGTAAACGTCATCACAACCACACAGGGCTATACTACCGTCATCTCCAAGATTAATCACGATATGTCACTCGCTTCTACCCGACTCATCGTGGGTACGGATGATCCTAACAAGGATTATACCACAGACGAGAAGACTGGTAAGAAGGTGGCATCTGGTCCGATCCGAATCAAGGTGATTTACAGTAAGTTTAAAGAAGAATAAGCATTCATAACGCAAAGTAAAAAAGGAAACGAAACATGGCAGATAATTTTTTGGAGCGTCATCGCGAAGAATACGAGATACGCAAGGCTGCATGGCTCAAGAAGAAGAAACTATTCATGAAGTCAGGCAAGAAACAGAAGCCCCAGACACAGATGCCACGTCCTGAAGACGAAGCGTTATAAACACGACAATATTCAGAATCCTGAGAAAGAGGGTGTATCATAAAGCATTTGATTGTTTATGATACACCCTCTTTAACTTTGCCGGTTAATCCTTAAAAACCGCCGCATAAGTACAATAAAAGCCATTTAATACAAAATAAAGCAAAATTAATTTGGAGTTTACCCATTTTTTTTATATCTTTGCATTGTGAACTTAAAAGTATTAAATATTAAATAGACAAAAAGCAATAAAATAAAAATAATCAAGATATTAGTAGAGATACTGGTCTATGGGTTTAACTTTTCTAAGAACTTGCATTTAAGGATACAAGATATTTGCAGGATACAAGTTACTTGCAATATATGAGATACTTGGTTTATGTTTATAGATAAAAGAGAAATTACTCTCATAAAGAATTTGTTTTTAAGTTTAAACAAAAATGCTAAAGTTAGATGTTAGTAATATAAGTCCCCGTAGTGACCGTGAGGCTACTGCGGGGACGCTTTTTCAATTTATAGTATATAGAAACAAAAAGGGCAAGACCAGAGATGGTCTTGCCCAATCTATTTTTATAACTCTTTATCAATATTATAAGATTCTACCTGTAAGAGAGAACTTCAAAACAGGATAAACCTATAAATATAAACATCAGACTACAGAACTTAATCTACTACCGTAAACTTGGCATATTTCAGCAGAAGCTGTTTGGTGCCAGAATGAACGAACTCAACCGTAGCCTTCGTATTCTCACCAGTACCTTCAATCTTCAATACTGTTCCCCGTCCAAAACGCTGATGTTCAATCTTCATTCCCTCCTGCAAACCGCAAGAAGAACTGCCAGCAGATGAAGCTGTAGAAGAAGAAACTGATGCTGCAGAAGATCCAGTACCGCGAGAAGCAGGATGAGAAGAATGCGTCTCCATGTAACGCTTCGCTGCATTCAGCGCTCTAACAGACTTGAAATTGCCTTCAGAGAGAGATGAGCGTCCGGAAACAGACGAGCGTCCGGAAGTACGTGAAGTCTCTGGTTCATCATCAAAGAGAGAAGGCTTAGGATCTGCTACAAACTGCGATGCTACCGGTTTGGAATTCTGATACCTGCTACTGTATCTAGGCAGCTCAGCATCCTCCCACGGTCTGCGAGGACGTTGCGCTCTCGCCCACTCCGGCTGGTCAGACATAGAGCCAAACAAGCTTCCACCAGCCTCATCCTGGCAATCAATCAACTTGCCGTCAATCTCATCGATAAACCGACTCGGATTATCAAACTCCATCTTGCCATATCGCCAGCGGTTCTTGGCGTTCGTCAGGATACAATGTTTCTCAGCTCGCGTAATGGCAACGTAAAGCAATCTCCGTTCCTCCTCCAGTTCTCGGAGCGAAGCAGCAGAAAGCGGACTTGGGAAGATATTCTCTTCCAAACCAACCACGAATACCGTAGGAAACTCCAGACCCTTGGCAGCATGAACCGTCATCAGAGAAACACGAGGTTCATCCTTATCACCATCGCTGTCAGCATCGGTAAGCAGCGCCACATCCTGCAGATAATCCTGCAGGAAGAGTTCATCAAACCTACCCTCTTCACGGCGTTCCTCCACAAAAGCCGACATACCGCTCAAGAATTCCTCCAGGTTCTCCTGACGTGCCAGATCATCGGCATCCTTGCCCGACATGATATCCTGACTGATACCACTCTCCTTGATAATGGCATCACCCAATTCATAGACATCCGTAGTTTGAGCCCGTTCGATAAACGAAGAAATGAGCAATCTGAAGGTTTCCAGCTTGTTCATCGTGCCCTTGTTTACCGCCAGTCCATACCGCTCAGGGGCGCCGATTACCTCCCAGAAACTCACCTGGTTCTGATGGGCACAGTCAGCAATCTTCAGCACCGTAGTAGCACCTATTCCACGTGCAGGATAGTTGATGATACGCTTGATAGCCTCTTCATCATCCGGATTCGCCACCAGACGGAAATATGCAATAATATCCTTAATTTCCTTACGCTGGTAGAAACTCAGTCCGCCATAAATGCGATAAGGAATACCCTGCTTTCTGAACTCCTCCTCGAAGCTGCGGCTCTGGGCATTGGTGCGGTAGAGAATGGCAAAATCACTATACTGGCAGCCATCCTCGCGCCGGATACGCTTCACATCCTTCGCCACAATCGCCGCCTCTTCCTTGTCGCTGTAAGCAGGCTTATACTGAATCTTCTCACCCTTCGCATTCTCGCTGAACACATCCTTAGGAATCTGGTTGCGGTTATGCTTGATCAGACTGTTAGCCGCCTCAACGATGGTCTGGGTAGAGCGGTAGTTCTGCTCCAGTTTGAAGAGACGCGTGCCCTGAAACTGGCGCTGAAAGTTGAGAATATTATCGATATTGGCACCACGGAAACTATAGATACTCTGCGAGTCATCACCCACGGCACAAACACGCTGCTTCTCCTGACAGAGTTGCATGACGATAGACATCTGAACGTGGTTGGTATCCTGATACTCATCCACCAGGACATAATCGAAGCGGGCGGCATATTTGTGGCGAATATCCTCATGTTCCCTGAAGAGCTGATAGGTAAGCGTCAGCAAATCATCGAAATCCATGGCATTGGCCTGCTTGCAGCGCTGCACGTAAGCCACGAAAATCTTACCAACCTCAGGCATCTGCGCACGCTTGTTCTGCTCGAAGATAGCCGCATCGCTCTCATAAGCCGCAGCACTCATCAGGTTGTTCTTCGCCATCGAAATCTTGGCATGAACGGCAGCAGGCTTATACTTCTTATCATCCAGCCCCATCTCCTTCACTATCGCCTTGATCAGCGAGCGCGAGTCACTTTCATCATAAATGGTAAAGTTGTTGTTGAAGCCGATATGCTCAGCCTCCGCTCTCAGGATTCGGGAGAAGATGCTGTGGAAGGTACCCATATAGAGATGCTGGGCGAGATCATTTCCCACCAGTTTTCCGATACGTTCCTTCATCTCCCTTGCCGCCTTATTGGTAAAGGTGAGCGCCATGATGCTCCAGGGTTTCATGCCCTGGCTCAGGAGATAAGCTATCTTATAAGTAAGCACACGCGTTTTACCCGAACCTGCACCGGCTATCACCAGTGAAGGTCCGTCAATATATTCTACCGCAGCACGCTGCGCTTCGTTCAAGTCTTTCAGTAAATCCATGAATCAATATTTGAGGCAAAAAACTATTTTAAGGTCACCCCTATCAACTATAAACTATAAACTAAGTATTACTTTCCCCTATATCCGCCCACAGCCGTGCCCGGGTCGAAATCTTCGCCCTCACGAGGGAAGGTAGGGATAAATCTCATCTGATGTTCTATCTGTCGCTGGCGCTTTTTCATATAAGCGCTAGGATGCAGCGAACTGAATTTGCGCGGATTAGGAAGTGTAGCTGCTATCAGCGCACACTCGCCACGAAACAGATCTTTCGCTTTCTTGTCGAAATGATATTCTGCAACCGCATCCACACCATAGATACCCGGTCCCATCTCAATGCTGTTGAGATAAACCTCCATGATGCGCTGCTTGCTCCACATCATTTCGATGAGGAAGGTAAAGTAGACTTCAAATCCCTTGCGGGTCCATGAACGGCCAGGCCACAGGAAGACATTCTTAGCGGTCTGCTGACTGATGGTACTGGCTCCATGCACCTTTCCACCACGTGCATTATTCTTCGCCGCACTCTCGATGGCATTGAAGTCGAAACCATGATGCTTCAGGAATCTCGCATCTTCGCTCGCCATTACCGCCACAGGCATGTGAGGCGAAATTTTATCCATCGGAACCCAATGATGATGCAGGGTAATACTCTCTCCATCAGCTACTTGCTGGAAGCATCGGATAAACATCAGAGGAGTGACATACACAGGAATGAACCTATATGCCACTACAGCAAGAATGGTGGTACTGAAAAACAGCACCACCACCCATTTTACTATATTCTTGATTTTCTTCAAAATCATCTATTTAGTTTTTCCCTTCCGGGAGCATGAAAGTTATTACTTCAATGTACCGTTGTTGGCTGCGTTAACCATAGCCTGGCTAGCATACATGTAAACCTCTACACGACGGTTCTGGGCACAAGCAGCAGTAGTATTAACAACAGGGTTAGCAGAACCAAAACCCTGAACATTCTTTACCTGACGACTGGTAACACCGCAAGAAGCGAGATAGTTGTAAACTGCCTCAGCACGCTTCTGGCTCAAAGGCAAGTTGATACCATCATTTCCTGTAGCATCGGTATAACCCTGGATAGAAACCTCGCAGTCGGTATTGTTCTTCAATACACCGGCAAACTGAGCCAAATCAGTCTTTGCGCTGCTGCTGAGAGTAGAACCGTTAGTTGGGAAGAGGATACCTGAAGCAAATGTTACCTTAACGGCAGACAAGCCATTGGCATCTGTTACAGTCTCAACCTGTGCATTCTTCACCCGTTCAGCCTCAGCCTTTACCTTATCCATGTGTTTTCCGATGAGGTTACCAGCACCGCCACCAACTGCTGCACCGATAGCAGCACCTACGAGAGCACCTGTACCACGATGGCTATTGTTGAGCAATCCACCAACGAGAGCACCCAGAGCTGCACCAGAACCGGCACCTACTGCTGTACCAGTCTTCTGATTGGTTCCACAACTTGAGAAAAGCAAGCACAAAGAGAGGCCTGCAACTGCAAAATTAGTCTTTTTCATTTTAAAATCTCCTATATTTATGTTATTTAATTGCAAAGATAACTCTTTTTTCTCCATAATGGAGAGTTTTCTAATATTTTTTTGTATTTTTGCATGCAAATTTAAGGGTATTTGTCGAAATAGAGCTAGGAAATCACCTATTTGGGGGTGGAAAATCCCTAAAAGTAGGATTTCAGACACCTGCAGACAGATGAACTGCCGGCAGCACATGATGAAGGGGCTCATGCTTATACCTTAATATATAAGTAACAGAAGAAATAAAAAACAAAATAAATAGAATAAAGCAATATGGCTAAAGAACTCAAGAATTTAACCAAGCGCGCTGACAACTACAGTCAGTGGTACAATGATTTGGTAGTAAAGGCTGATCTCGCTGAGTTGTCACCAGTTCGTGGTTGTATGATTATCAAACCATACGGTTACGCTATCTGGGAGAAGATGCAGCAGCAGCTCGACAAGATGTTTAAGCAGACAGGTGTACAGAACGCATACTTCCCTCTCCTCATCCCGAAGAGTTTCTTCTCTCGTGAGGCTGAGCACGTGGCAGGTTTCGCCAAGGAGTGTGCCGTAGTTACCCACTACCGCCTCCGTTCTACAGAGGATGGCAAAGAGGTTGAGGTTGATCCTAACGCAAAGCTCGATGAGGAGCTCATCATCCGTCCTACTTCTGAGACCATCATCTGGAACACCTATAAGAACTGGATCCATTCATGGCGTGATCTCCCTATCCTCTGCAACCAGTGGTGTAACGTAATGCGTTGGGAGATGCGTACCCGTCCGTTCCTCCGTACTTCTGAGTTCCTCTGGCAGGAGGGTCATACCGCTCATGCCACTAAGGAAGAGGCTGAAGCAAAGGCTCAGGAGATGCTCAAGGTTTACGCTGATTTTGCAGAGAACTACATGGGCGTTCCTGTATTGCAGGGTGTGAAGAGTGAGACTGAGCGTTTCGCAGGTGCCCTGAACACTTATACCATCGAGGCAATGATGCAGGATGGAAAGGCTCTCCAGAGCGGTACTTCTCACTTCCTGGGTCAGAACTTCGCCAAGAGCTTCGATGTAACCTACTTGAACAAGGAGAACAAGCCTGAGTACGTATGGGCTACTTCATGGGGTGTTTCTACCCGACTGATGGGTGCCCTCATCATGGTTCACAGCGATGATAACGGTCTGGTATTGCCTCCAAAGCTGGCTCCTATCCAGGTGGTTATCGTTCCTATCAACAAGGGCGAGGAGCAGTTGGCTCAGATTACTGCTAAGTTGCAACCTGTCATCGACCAGCTCCGTGAGTTGGGCATCACCGTGAAGTATGATGACAACCCTGCCAAGCGTCCTGGCTTCAAGTTCGCTGACTATGAGTTGAAGGGTGTTCCTGTACGTCTCGCTATGGGTGGTCGTGACTTGGAGAACAACACCATCGAGATTATGCGTCGTGATACCTTGGAGAAGGAGAACGTAAGCTTCGATGGTATCGTTGAGCGCGTAAAGGATATGTTGGAAGACATCCAGAAGAATATCTTCGAGAAGGCTCGTGCTTACCGTGATGCTCACGTTTACGAGTGCGACAACTACGAGGAGTTCAAGGAGCGTGTGAAGGACGGTGGTTTCTTCCTCTGCCATTGGGACGGTACAGCCGAGACCGAGGCTAAGATTAAGGAAGAGACTCAGGCTACCATCCGCTGCGTGCCTTTCGCTTACGAGCAGACTCCAGGTGTCGACATGGTAAGCGGCAAGCCTGCCGTAGCCCGTGTCATCATCGCAAGAAGCTATTAATCATTCCCGGTGTCGGGCGTTCATCCTGACACCATAATATATTTAATATGAGGCAGTTGATACTATACATCCTTTTTCTGGTGTCCATGGTCTTCTCAGGCTATGGAGAGGTATCTGCTGCCTCTATTTCTTTTACTCCCGAGGATTCTTATACCGAAGAGGCAAACCATAAGAAAGATGGCTTGGCGAAGGTTGAGTATGACAAGAGCCAGCCTGAGGCACAACTTGAAAACGCCTCACAGCTTGCTTACCGCATCTGTAGCAGCCGTCCGCAGCGCTTATTGCCAAGTGGCAACATGCACAACAGTCAGACTGCCAGTAGATTGCTTACAAATAGAATCCGTTATTTATCATCCCTTTTATCAGCTATAGAAGGTGGCATGGAGCCTTTCCGACAGGAAACTGCCCCAATCCACTTTGATGTCGCCAGCAAGTATTATGTCATTTGCCTGCGACATCTGCTCTGTTAGTGCTTATTCTTTTCTCTTTTTAAAATTTCATATAGGTTTATCGCATCTTTTCTAAGATTTGCGATAAGACTGGTTACACCCCTATTCAAAACAAAAAACAGTTCAATATATATTATTTTTCAAGAATTAAGAATAAGCAAATAACAGTATAAAATTATGGCAAAGATTAATCATTTAGAGATGGGTGCTGATGTTTTGGCACTCCAGGATGTACAGGTAAAGAAAGGTTTCATGGGTTTGACTGTCAAGCTCATCTATCAACCTACCAACAGTGTGATTAAGATAAAAGAGAAGGAATATTCTGCAGAGGATGGAAGAAAACTTGAGAACATCCTCAGCGCAGCCCCAAAGGATGTAGAAACAGCGATCAGCAACTTCCCTGTTTCTGCCATCAGCATGGGTAATATGAAGTTACAGGCTTGCATCTCTGACGACCACCAGTTTGTTGCCACACAGCTCCTTGCCTTCAAGGATTTCGGTTACAAGCCGGTTACAGAGATGAAGACCTATACAGGAAAGACAGCCGAAGCTTTCGCTCAGTTGTTTTAGTTATATCACAGTTTCGGGACAGGGGACAGCACAATTCCTCTGTCCCTTTTTTATTTTATAGGTATAGGATGAAATCTTTATTTGAAAGAAGGCGGTTCATTCCCCTCTTCCCAATTACGGTAATGCTTAGGCGACAGACCGGTATGTTTCTTGAAGAAGGTTCCGAAGGCTGAAGCATTGGGAAAACTGAGTTCATTGGCTATCTGCTGTATCGTCTTCGTGGTGTTCTTCATCAGATAGATACTGCGACGGATCATCGCCTTGAAAAGCAACTGCTGGACCGTCTGACCGCAAACTGACTTGACCAGTACCGACAGATATTTCGGTGTAAGACAGAGTTCGTCTGCATAGAAAGCCACACTGCGCTCACGCATATAGTTCTTCTCTATCAGCAGCACCAGCGACTCAAAGATGGCAATCTTCCGTTCCATCTCCTTGCCGGCAGCCTTGAACGATGCCGAGAAGATGCTGCACAACCGATACGTAACAGCCATCAGCAACAGTTTCTGCTCATGCACACAATAGGCATCCAGTTCACCACTCTTCTCTTTTTCCAGCTCCAGTTTCCTCAGCATCAGGGCATAGGAAGTGAGCATATCCTCATAGCCCGTCGTCCTTACATGGCAGGGTTTGGGATAAATCGTAGCATAAAGACGCATGGTAACCACGGTATTGCCCAACATATGACGAATCTGTTCAGCACGGTAAAAAAGAAGGGTATATTTAAGGTTCTTGCCCGTTTCCTGCACATGAAACATCACTCCTTTGGAGAGGAAAACGGTTTCACCCTCAGATGCAACAAAGGATGTTCCGTCTACACAGAAACGGAACATCCCCTGATGACAGATTACGATTCCGACATAGTCGGAGTAGAAAGGCTGCATCAACAGCTGAGGAAACTCATGAGCCTCATATATGATGATATTATCTGTTATTTTCATGATGAATATGGGTCTGTTATCTTCAGATTTAACTGCGAAGATAACAAAAATATCCATTCATCAGATGAGCAGCCTGTATCTTTTATGATATTTTAGCACTCCCCTACCTTCTTCCCAGGGATTTCACATCTACATTCTTCAGCAGATATTCGCGCGTCAGTTCCCTGATATTGCGCTTGCGCCAAGGGAGAACGAGCATCAGTCCGGCACACAGCAGGCAGCCGTAGAAGGTCCAGCCGGCCATCTCCTTGATACTCACCAGCGTGGCCTGTACCTGTACCTTTCCCTTCGTACTCATGGCAGCCATGTTCTGTGCCTCGGTTACACTCTTGCCCTGATATTGCATGCCTCTCACCGTTTGGTCGTAAGTCTTCGCCGTCTCGATGTTCGTGCGGTCGTATTCCTGGGCAAAGCGGGTTACATAATACTGCTGTCTGTGCTGCAGCACATTGGTATAGAGCGCCGAGCCGATGCAAGGGGCAATGACCATACGAACGGTAAGCATGATGCACACCCAGGTTGACATGAAGCGGTAAGGCATGCGCTGGTTGGCTATCGTGGAGATGAGCGAATAGAGCAGCATCATTCCCGTAGAACGGATGATGATAGGCCATTTCATACGCTCATACATACCGTCGTTCTGTACCTCGAAATACATGTACAGCGCATAGGCTCCGATAAAGAGGAAGCCCAGACAGTACATCCACTTCAGGTGAACATTCTTGGCTCGGGCGATGACGGCGAATACCAGTCCCACGGTGTAGCCCACCATCACCCAGTTGCCTAGCGTGGCGTTCTGCCAGTTATCTATCTTCATGCTCACATTGGTGAACACGTTGACAAACATGGCACTCGAATTGCAGACCATCAGCAGGAAGAAGAGCAGGATACCGTAGTTGATGACTCTGAGCTGGAACACCTCCATGATGAAATAAGGTGAACGCCGCGTCTTCTCCAGATAGATGAACAGAGCGGTAAAGATAAGACAGACCACCGAAGAGAAACGGATGGTTGGATCATCAAACCAGTCGAGCGTCTTGCCGAAAACCATGACATAAGCAAACGAACAGAGCATGATACTGAACACCGTAACATTGCCAAACTTCGACATCGTTATCGGGAACTTAGGCATCGGATACTCATGATAAGGCATGGTGAAGAACACGATGATGATGCCTGCCAGCATGAATGCCATCATGAAATGATAAACATACTGCCACTCATAGGCATAGGCAAGCCATGCCGTTAGCCAGGTTCCCAACTGTCCGATAATCATGAAGAAGAGATAGATGACCGGCTGCGAAACCATCTTCTCCGAATCTACCGCATCCCATGCTTCCTCGGTAGTAGGCTCACATCCCGGCGTGATATTCCTCGTAGCCTCTATTCCGAAACCATATCTGATGAGCACAAAGAGATGCGCCATCAGCAGCGTCTGGCGGACAAAACCCATCAGCAGACTGCACAGTCCGAGTATGAACAGCGAGTCGGTCTGGGCACACACGAAACTGAGGATAAAGAGAATGGAGAAGCCCACGATACACATCATCTTCTCTCTACGGATGCACACCAGATCATAGAAGAACGGCGAGAAAGCCGCCATTCCTATCGAGGTGCAGAAGCCCGCAAAGGCGATGTATTCCGACTGGATGCCGAGCCCGCTCATCATCTCGCCGCTGTTGGCAGAATAGACGCCACTCATCGTAATCATCGGCACGAAGAGGATGATCATGAAGATGATGCCGAGCGGTTTGGGTACCCAATCATAAAACGGATAATTCTTATATTCTTCTTCCATATATTACTTCTTTTCCATCTAGCTGTTTTTTACTTTCTCTCAGCCTTGACAACCACCATCATGCCGGCAGCAAGATGCTCATTATCCTCTTTGCTGAGGTTGTTGAAATCGATTCTTACAGGCACACGCTGCTGAATCTTGACAAAGTTGCCAGCAGAATTGTCTGTAGGTACCAGCGAATATTTCGAACCGGTAGCACCAGAAATGGCGGTCACCGTACCCTCAAACTCCTTGTTACTGATGGCATCTACGGTCATACGCACCTTCTGTCCTACATAGAGATTCTCTATCTGGGTTTCCTTATAGTTGGCAATCACCCATTTGTTGTTGGTTGGAATGATGTAGGTAATGGTGGTTCCTGCATTCACCATCTGTCCCTCCTCGATAGAGCGGCGACCCAGTTTACCATCGCAAGGGGCCACAACCACACAGTAAGAGAGATTCAGCTTTGCCATCTCTACGGCAGCCTCGGCACGCTCGATGGAGGCAGCCACATTCTGCTTGCGGGTAGTTACCTCGTTTACTCCCTTATAGGCAGCAGCCTGCTGCTTCTTTACCCCTTCGAGTTTCTTCTTGGTGGCTGCATATTCCACCTCCAGCTGTTCGAGCTGGATAGGAGTAGCCGCCTTCTTTTCTACCAGGTTGCGATAGCGTTCGCAGTCCTTGGCAAGTTTGGCAAGTCGTACATTTATTTCATCGATAGATGCCTGATAGATAGAAGCGGATGTCTCGGTGGTCTGCTCTGTAGCGTTGATGACATTGGCTCCTGCCTTGGCATCCTTGAGGGCTGCTTCAGCCTCCATCAGACGGATACGATACTCCCGGTCGTCGAGCACAAGGAGGGTATCTCCCTTGTGTACTTCCTGATGTTCTCTGAAGCATACCTTGGCTATATAGCCGGATGCACGGAGATTAACCGGTGAGATATATTGCTCTATCTGAGCATCATTGCTCGTTTCGTTAGAGCTATAATCGAGGAAGAGGCATAAAATCTTCCAGAGTCCGAAAGCCAGAATAGCAACACCTATCAGACTGGCGATAATCTGTCTTACGCGCTGCTTCTTGAGTTTCTTCCTGGTTTCTTCGTGAGATACCTGTGTAGCCTCTGCTGTTTCTACATTTTTATTTTCGTTCTGTTCCATAGTTTTATTGTAATTTGGAATCTGGGAATATGAAGTAAAGTTGTTTACATCCCGTTTTCCTGTTTATATTATATTTTTTAATGATTTATTCTTCTCCGTTATTTAGCAACCGAAATCTGGTTGAGCTGTCCAGTCAGCTTGAGCAGCGAGAGATTGGCAACCTTGTAGCGATAGTAGGCTGTGAGATAATTGTTCATCGCCTCACTCATGCGCATCTCGTCCTGCAGCACCGCTGTCATCGAAGCCACACCCTCCTTATACTGGTCGGCTGTTACGTTGTAAACATCCTGCGCCATGGTATAATTATCAAACTGTTTCTTGTAGTTGCGCTGACTGTTGTTCACCTCGCTCACCGCATTCATATAGTTTGCCTGCAGTCCCTTCAGGGCGTCCTCGTAACCGATGCGTGCATTCTCCTCCTCTATCTTCGCCTTTCTGATTTTAGAACGCTTTTCAAAACCATCGAATACAGGCACTCTCAGCTGGATGCCCAGACCATTGGAACCATACCAGTGGTTTGACTCGCCCGAATGAATCCAGTGATCAATCCTATCGGTAAAGGCAGAATACATCAGGTTTCCGGTCAGCGAGAGCGATGGCAGATAACCGTCCTTGGCTAGTTTGGTCTGCTTCTGGGTGAGCAGTTTCTTCTGTTCCAGCAACTGGAGTTCGTAGAGTCCCGTATCCAGTCCGTCAGCCTTCACCATCTCTATCTTTCCCGGATCTACGGCAGTCACCTTCATCTCCTTCTCGGCAGGATAATCTATCACATACTTGAGCATGGTATACTGCTGTTCGAGCATGGCGATGGCGTTATCGCGCTGCACGGTGAGGTTCTCGATATTGAGATTCACTCGCTTCAGATCTACCTCCAGACTCATCTGGTTATCATAGAAAGCCTGGGTGATGTTTCTGAGTTCTACCAGTCGCTTGATATTGTCATCCGTCAGACGAATCTGCTCAGATGTGTTCTGCGCCATGTAATACATCTTGGCAGTCTGCACGATGAGGTCTTCACGCGCCTTCTCATAAGAGAGCTGATTGAGCTTATCGGCAATCTTGGTGATATCGATGGCGGTAAGAATCATCTGGTTATACAGTGGCATCTGCAATTGTACACCCGCCGAAGCATTATACTGCAACGTCTTGGTTACATTATAAGGCTTGCCGTAAGCCGAGCCGTCGGTAACCGAAACAGGCGGCGTAAAGTTGTCGTTGAGCTGTGCCACCGCATTGATCTGCGGATAGAGTTTAGCCTGATTTTCGCTGATAGCGTACTTTCCCTTAGCTATTTCGTTTCGGCTGCTCTGGAGCGACAGGTTATTATCCACTGCCATCTGCAGGCACTGGCTGAGCGTAAGCGTCTCCTGTGCGCCAAGTGTATGGAAAGCTCCGAGCGCGAAACATAAGATGATTATTTTCTTCATTTCTTCTTAATGATTTCTATTGATTTACGTTTCATTCATTATCTGGGTGCAAAGGTACGGCTTTTCGGTGATAAATGACTATTCACATCTTATCACAATATGTTCAAAATTTCCGAAAATAACAGGATATGGTTCAGTATCAGCCTCATCGGCCTACTGGCTTTCAGCTATGCGCTTCTCCAGAACCTTCTTCAGGTTATCAGCAGAGCCCATTCCCAACTTCTTTCTGATGTTGGCCCGCTGGGTAGTGATGTTCGATTCCGACTTGTTGAGCAGCGTGCAAATCTCACTCAGCTTTCTGTTCTGCAGGATAAGGTAACAGATTTCCTGTTCAGAGGCACTCAACTCGGGAAAGACGCGTTCTATGTTCTGTTTGCTCAATTCGCGGGTTTGGAGATATTGCATCACATTGTCTATGACATTCTTCTGCGAAGCCTCACCCAGAAGATCCAGCAAATGCGCGGTAAGTTTAACATCATGCCTTTCCTTCGCCAGAGCCACGTATGCCTTAATCTGCTTTTTGTTTATCTTCAGCACCTGGAGCAGTTCTTCCTCATCACGCTGCAACGTTCTGTTCGCATTGACAAGATACTCACCGTTTCTGGCAACAGCCAGACTCAGCACGCTGATAAAAAGCAATATGAGCATCATCATGAAGAAATAATCCATGAGCGATTCATCCCCCGTTACAATCACACTCAATATATAAACCCCAAAAGCTATTCCCACCAGCCAGCGTGTGAGACGCGCCTGATAAGCCGCCAGCGAGAAAAACATGTTGCCTGAAAGGATAAGCATATTGATGAGAATCACCATTCTGTTATCTTTCAGCGTAGGCATAAAGGCACTGTAGAGGATATCAGCTCCGATAAAGCACTGGGTGGCGATAGCGATACAAACGATTGCCCTCACCATTGGGATTTTCCCGAAGAGATAAGCCATGAAGGAGGATAACACGACAATAAGAAAAACGATGTTAGACACGGTAAAAAACGAATCAAAGGCTCCAGACAAGCCCAGGATATTTGACAGGATGCCCAAAGAGAGCATCACGGAGAAACACACAAGGATAGCTTGACGTTGGCGGTCCAAGTAATTAGATTCTCTCTTCAGGAAAGAGAACCCTAACTGATGTATCTTAGATTTCTTTGCGTTCTTTTCTTTCATATTCATAATGGATAGATAAATTATTTCGTATTGACAGATGAGGCAGGTTTGCCCTGACTGACGAATCATTTTGCACAGACAGACGAATCGCTTTTTCTTCTTGCAAAAATAATAAAAAAGATTGGTTTTGATGTATTTTGAGGTATTTTTTTTATAATTCCAGAAAAATCAGCATTTTTCAGTGTACTTTTCTCCCTACCGAGAATGGTTTTCCATTACTTTTGCATTTGAAAATTCAAATCATTTATCAATCATTTAATACTAATTACGTATGAAAAAGAATATCACTTTCAACAGCAAGCCCATACAATGGTTTCTGTTTTTATGCTTAAGTTTCAGCATCACATTCTGTATGTTTCTGCTATCTTCATGCAGCGATGATGACCATGAAGAAGTAAACTATCAGGCACACTATCAGGACGTACCAGCCAGTCTGCTGACCGATGCCAAGAAACTGGAGATGGTCCGGTCCATCCAGGACTTGAAAGACGGAAGATTCTTCTATCTTGACTATACGGAGGATTACAAACTCTCTACCATATCAGGCTATAATCTTACCGACAACACCCAACTGATTGGTGCCGTATTGAAAACCCTCTGCGACAAAACACCATCCTGGCTCAAGGCAAGAGTCAAGCTGGATGCCGGCTGCAGTGCCTTTGCTGTTACGACACCTGATACTGGTGATTATCTGATGGGGCGCAACTTTGACTACTCTCACGATAATGAACCGATTGCAGCAGCCCTGGTTCGCACGGCTCCAGAAGGTGGACTGAAATCCATCAGCATGGTGGATGCCTACTGGATAGGTTACCGGCAGGATCTCTGGCATTACATTCTATATAACAAGGAACAGTTTGAGAAGTATAAGACACAAGACCTTTCCTATATCATGGCATTCCCATATCTTCTGATGGACGGCATGAACGAGGCAGGCTTTGCCGTTTCCGTTCTTCATCTTGACGGCAAGCCAACCCAGCAGGCAAGCACGGGCAAGAAACTGACTACAACCCTGGCCTTACGCATGATGCTGGATCATGCAAGAACTGTAGATGAAGCTCTCAAGATTCTGGACGGATATGACCTCTGGATACCGGATAATGACGGCAACTATCATTTCTATATGGCAGATGCCACGGGCCGTTATGCCATCGTAGAATTCGTATATGACAAGGATCACCAAAGCAAGATTTACATCGACGATGAATATACGGGTGAAGACGGAAAGACTCATTTCAAATATCCTGACGTATTGCCAAACACCCGCGAGGTGATAGAAAAGCGCTATGCCAGCAACTTCTATGTATCTGAAACCATGGCATGTTCAGATAAAGGTCCGAAACTCTCGAACCACGGCAAGACCCGCTACGACATGATGGAATTCGTCATCAAGCAGAACAGTAACCAGTTGTCAGAGGAAGGAGCCATGAATCTGCTCAATGGTGTGAGTCAGGCAGAAACTCCAGGCAATCCAACGAGCCATACCCAGTGGTCGGTGGTATACAATCTCTCCCAGCGCAAGGCAACCATCTGCGTGAACAGAGATTACAAGAACAAGTTTACGTTCTATGCAAAATAATACATTTTATGCAAAAGAAGATTTTGCCGAGAAATAATATAAAAATAGGTCTAGCTACACCGCGCTAAGCGGGGTCGCTAGACCTATCTTCTTATAGTTCTTTCTTCAGTTCATTATACAAGTCCACAGGACCTAAATGCCAATATTTGGTACTTTCTGTAGACAGCTTTTTATATAGTTGTGAATGATATATACGATTGATGGCATCTGTAAGACTTATACCCTTGTCTTGCGAGAGCCAAGGAGCAAGCCATCCAATCTTCAATGGCAACAACATATAAAGATTATCTTGTGTTATTTTTGCACTCATAACTGTATGATTTCTGATTCAACAAATTTAATGGCAAGCAGTGACTTCTCTGTATGGAAAAGATACTGGTCAACTAATTTATAAGTTTTCAACTCTTTAATGAGAGTAGGCAAACTGATGATGCCGCCTTCATAGAGTGCGAATTGGGTGTAAACGCTATCGTTTGCTACAGGCCCAAACACAACATCATAATCGTGGATAAATTGTCTATCTGTACGATTCCTCATAACAAAATTCACCCATTCTTCTGTTGGTTTTTCGAAGAAGAGTGATTTCATATTCTTTAGAGCGTTATCATCCAACTCGTAGATATTTATGTATCCGACAGCTACTCCCTTATCTTTCATTCTTCTTTCTACCCATTTCTTTGCCTGTTCGTAAGAAGTAGTTGTATAGAAACCGAACCCATAGTCAAGAGAACGGTTAGGTTGACGTATTTCCGGATTTTTAACTTCCTCAATACTTCCATGATATATTTTGCTCATTTTCTTCTTTCGTTTATCATTTTGTCAATTTCTTCTATCAGCCACTGACCACCTTGTGTATGAAGCACTTCATAGAATTCACAGAAATGCTCAGCTATGCCATACTGTTCAAACAAATTCACTACATCTTCTGTAGACATATTCTTTGCCTTAGCATATTGTTCTATGCAGAATGACACAAATACAGCCTTGCCTTGTTTTTCTTTATCCATTATTATTCTCCTTTCTGTGGCTCAGCCACATATAGTTGATTTTACATGAGCTTTCTCTAATAAGAATACACCCTCAGCTCTATCTATACCTTTCTAATGATTGCATAACTGTTTTATACACAGTTTGAGGAGACTGCTTATAATGCATTACGGCTGAAATTATTATGGAATCACCTTTCACTACATAATAGAGCACATTAGGGAATAGCTGCAAATGTCTAACTGTAAATTGAGAATCTGACAAATCAGAATCTAATATGCCACGATTTGGATTTCTCAGTAAACTATTAACATTAGCATCGAACTTATCAAACACTTTTCTTGCTGTTATAGAACCATATTCTGTTGCTACAAAATCTAAAACATCGTTCAATTGTCTTGAAGCAAGCAGTGACCATTCTATTTCCATCCTCGTTCAGCTTTTATACGACTCATTAATTCTGAATGGGAAATAGTATTACCATTTTCATGATCCTTTAATGCCATCTCCACACTAGCTGCCAAGGCTTCACGAGGAATCTCGTTCACAAAAGCTTCTATCTCATCAGACTCAGGAACGTCATAAGGATTTACCTTATCCATTGTTGTATAAAGCAATGTGATAAGCTCATTCTTGTCATCGTCACTCCAGTTTTTCACTTCATTCCAAACAGGAGTCGATGTTATATTGCTATAATCTGATAGTTTCATAATCATCTCTATTTTAAAACCTTTCTGCAAAAATACGGTAATTATCTGATAATTCAAAGAATATTCGAAATTTTAACACAAAAATGTATCACAAAGTATTTGCTTAACAGAAGAGGACAAACAAAGAATGGCGAAACCAGCAGACTGTCAGCCTACTCATTTCGCCACTTACATATTTATTTATCTCGCAAAAAGATGAATTAGTCTTCATCAGCAAACTCATCAAGAGTATAAGCGCTGCTGCCATCGAAACAAAGGGTACATACCCGGCACTTTGGAAGACCGATAGCCTCAAAAGGCGAAGATGTAAAGATTTCACCCGGATGAAAAACTAGGCTACTTTTCCAACGTTCGGGGCAGATTAAAATTTATGCACCCCATCACAAAGCATGGCAAGTTCTTTTTGGAAAAAATCTATATCAGGAGAAACATCATCGGCAGTCTGCAATCTTCCATCAATTGATAAAAAGATTCCAGCATGTAACGGTAATCGCTTGCTTGGTTTTGGCAATAGCTCCACCCTTCTGTTGTTAAATTCATAATCCAGGTTTCGAACATCCAAAACATTTAAAAATGTAAATCCATATCGAGAGTCTCCTTTCGTTCTAGGACGAAAAACAGCTGATACAGAATCTAATTGATCTGCATTATATCTTAATACTGAAATATAGTCTTCAGCACCACTCTTCAACTTTTCAAGTTTAAAAGCCTTCGGCGAAACACGCCCTTTATAGATATGAGAAGGCGAGAACAGGATTCTTGCAACCTTTTCATCGTCTGCTATTTCAGAAATCAGTTTATCCATGAGCTTTTTCTAATAATGACAATACTTCCTTTTCATCCAACTTATCAAAACTGAATTTTGACAAATGACCATCCCGTTTGATAAATGCTACAACCTGATGATTGGTTATAGTAACACCTGCTATATTATTGTCTTCCGTGTAATCTAAATATATACAACCTCGTGCATCAGGAAAAGCTACCCAATTTTGCAGACTAGTATCAGTAGCAAGCAGAATAATTCGCTTCACAAAATCCACGATATTTCTTGAGAGGGCAAGACTACCTTCACCATCCCAACCATCTGGAAGCTTTGACAATTCATCTAAACGATTCAAAAGTTCTTTCTTTACTGAAGATTGTAAAGTTTGCTTTTGACTTGACAAGAAAACCAAACAACTATACAAAGCATTCTGATCTGTTGTAGCATACACCGCATCCATCACATTATGGCGCAAGGTAACAATATCCGTATCAGGAGTAATACGGACTGCCATGGAATCAGAAACTATACTTGTTTTTTCTTCCGGTAATTTATATGGCTTTACTTCACTCATACTTTTTTCTTTTTACTAAACATGTACTGCAAAGATACGTTGCTTTTTCGTAACTACCAAATTTTTCGAGAAGAAAACAATATAAACCACATTATTTTCCGATTCTGTCTGTATTCGTATCATATCACAAGTGATTGAAAGCTATATATTTAGCCCTCACGCTTCCTACCCAGAAGCGTTACATGACAGTTGTGACAGTTTTATTTCGCAGGGGGTATTACGATATCATATAAAAGGAAAATAAAATAGGTCTAGCTACACCGCGTTTTGCGGGGTCGCTAGACCTATCTTATTATCTATCAAGAACTTATATTCTTATTTTAGTCTTCATCAGCAAACTCATTCAGAGTATATGCACTGCTGCCATCGAAACAATGGGTACATACCTGGCACTTTGGAAGACCGATAGCCTCTACCAGCTGCTCGATGGTGTTGAACTTCAGGGAAGTCAAGCCCAACTGGCTGGCAATCTCATCTACCATCTTCTGATACTCAGGAGAACCGGTGGTAGCGTATTTCTCAAGATTCTTGTTGGCATCGCCCTCAAACTTCTCGATGATACGACGGGTAATCAACTCCATATCACTCTTTGAAGAAGTGAAGTTGATGAACGGACAACCGTATACCAATGGAGGACATGCAATACGCATATGGCACTCCTTCAAGCCTGCCTGGTCGAAAAGCACCTTCACGTTGTCGCGAAGCTGGGTACCACGAACGATACTGTCATCGCAGAACAACACACGCTTGCCCTTCAGCATCGCCTTGTTAGGAATCAGCTTCATCTTGGCTACCAGCGAACGCATGCTCTGGTTGCTTGGAGTAAAACTGCGAGGCCATGTAGGCGTATACTTGGCAATACAACGCTGGTAAGGCACACCCTTGCCGGCAGCATAACCCATCGCCATACCCGTACCCGAATCAGGAATACCGCTGCAGCAGTCTACCTCCACATCATCGGTCTTGGCGAGATTAAAGCCGTTGGTAAAACGCGCCTCCTCTACATTCTTGCCCTCGTAGGTAGATGTAGGGAATCCATAGTAAACCCAGAGGAAAGAGCAAACCTGCATCTTCTTGTTGGCAGGTCGGATCTGCTCCATGCCATCAGCTTTAATCTTCACGATTTCGCCTGGTCCTACCTCATATGCTGTTTCATAATCAAGGTTAGGAAACGAGGTGGTTTCGCTGGAAGCCGCATAGGCACCTTCCTTCTTGCCGATGATGATTGGAGTACGTCCCCAACTGTCACGCGCACAGATGATGCCATCCTCGGTAAGGATCATCATGGTGCAGGAACCTTTGATGTGATGGAAAACGTTTTCGATACCTTCTCTGAAGGTTTTACCCTGAATAATAAGCAGAGCCACCAACTCAGTTGGATTGGTACTACCCGAAGACATCTCTGCAAAGTGCATGTTCTTTTCGAGCAGAAGCTGAGTAAGTTCATCCTTGTTTACTATCTTAGCTACAGTGCAAATGGCAAAGCGACCAAGATGAGAGTTCATGATGAGTGGCTGGGCATCTGTATCGCTAATCACGCCGATGCCCGATGTAGCTCCTTCAAACTTGTTGAGTGTAGGTTCAAACTTCGTTCTGAAGTATGAACTTTCCAGATTGTGGATAGAGCGCACGAAGCCCTTCTCACTACTGTAGGTTGCCAAACCGCCCCGGCGTGTGCCGAGATGTGAGTTGTAATCTGTGCCGTAAAAGAGATCAGCGACACAGCTTTTCTTGGAAATAGTTCCGAAAATGCCTCCCATAAGAGTATAATTATATGTTATAATTTTGTAATATGGGTGCAAAGGTAAATAAAAATCAGAAAATATGCAAGTCTTTTTGCTTTTTTTCTGTAAAAACATGATAATGAGGGTAACTTGCTACCCTATTTCGAGAAGAATAAACGGCTACTGAAACGAAAAGCGCTCCGGCAATAATTACCGGAGCGCCATGATATGATTTCCTATGAAATTAATCCAACTTCAGGCTCTTCTTGATAGCCTCGATCTTATCCATCGCAGCAGCTGTGCAGCGGTTGTAGCAGCCAGCACACTTGAATGAAGGATCCTTAACCTCAATATAGAACTTAATCTTAGGCTCTGTACCTGATGGACGGACACTTACCTTGGTGTTGTCATCGCAGAACCACTGGAGTACATTGCTTGTAGCAGGCATATCGAGCTTCTCTACGCTGCCGTCAGCATGCTTAGCCTCCAAAGACTGATAGTCCTTCCAGGTTACCACCTTGCTGCCACCCAACTCCTGTGGAGGGTTGGCACGGAAGTCTGCCATCATCTGCTTAATCTCGTCAGCACCGGTCTTACCTGGGCGAACTACGTTTACAGTAAACTCCTTGCTGAAGCCATACTCTGCATAAATCTGCATCAGGAGGTCGTAGAGAGTCTTGCCCTGATCCTTAGCCCATGCTGCAATCTCACAAATCAGACAGATAGATGCAGGAGCATCCTTATCGCGTACCTTATCGTATGGCAAGAAGCCGAAGCTTTCCTCACCACCACCGATGTACTGCTGCTTGCCCTCAGAGATAGCAATCTCGCGTGCAATCCACTTGAAACCAGTGTAGCAGTCGCGCAACTCTACGTTGTTCTTCTTGGCAATCTCAGCGATAACTTCTGTTGTTACGATGGTCTTTACGAGGAAGTCTGTTGGCTTCAATTTGCCCAACTTCTTCTTGTTCTCGATGATGTAGTAGCAGAACATCATGGCTGTCTGGTTACCGTTGATGATCATCCACTCGCCCTTGTCATCGCGGCAAACGATAGCCAGGCGGTCAGCATCTGGGTCGGTAGCTACCACGAGATCAGCGTTCAACTTAGTACCGAGTTTCATACCGAGGGTCATAGCCTCTGCATTCTCTGGGTTAGGAGAAACCACTGTTGGGAAGTTGCCATCTACTACCATCTGCTCAGGAACTACATTGATGTTCTGGAAGCCCCAAGAACGCAGACAGAGAGGAACGATGACACGACCTGTACCGTGCATAGCTGAATAAACGATGTTGAGGTCTTTCTGACGGTTGATGACATCCTGGTCAATCATTGCAGAATGAACGGCTGTCATGTAGTCGTAATCCATCTCACCACCGATAATCTTGATCTTATCCCAGTTAGCCTCAAACTTCACCTGGTCGATAGTCACCTTGTTCACTTCCTCGATGATACCTGTATCGTGTGGAGCCAGAACCTGAGCACCGTCGCTCCAGTAAGCCTTGTAACCGTTGTACTCCTTAGGGTTGTGAGAAGCAGTTACGTTGACACCAGCCTTGGCACCGAGCTCACGGATAGCGAAAGAAATCTCTGGTGTAGGACGGAGGCTCTCGAAGAGATATGCCTTGATGCCATTGGCAGAGAAGATGGCAGCTACGGTCTCTGCGAAGAGACGGGAGTTGTTACGGCAGTCGTGACCTACCACTACAGAAAGGTTCTCCTCACCTGGGAAAGCCTTGAGGATGTAGTTAGCAAAGCCCTGTGTAGCCATACCAACGATATACTTGTTCATGCGGTTGGTACCTGCGCCCATGATACCGCGCAAACCACCAGTACCGAACTCCAAGTTCTGATAGAATGCATCAACGAGAGCAGACTTATCCTCTGCGTCGAGCATTGCCTTTACTTCCTTACGGGTTTCTTCGTCAAAAGCAGGTGTGAGCCACTGCTGTGCTCTTTCTTCACACTGCTTGATCAATTCTGCGTTATTAGCCATAGTTTGATTATATTATGTTATTAATTAATTCTTATCGAGAAGGATGTGCACGAAAACAATGCATAATTTCTCTATTTGCGTACAAAGTTATATAAAAATTTTGATAAACCAAGCAAGAATGAAGTTTTTTTTGTATTTTTGCACTTTGAAATGGAATTGAAAATAGAATAAGGCTATTATTTAGCAATATTGTATTGGTAAGATAGCAAAGTTGAATGAACAAAATATAAAAACAATAGAATATGGAAGTATATTACACGGGCGTCATCATCGCCGTATCCACCTTTTTAATAATAGGTATCTTTCACCCTATCGTCATGAAGACGGAATATTATACGGGCACTCGCTATTGGTGGGTTTTCCTCGTTGCAGGCATCATCTGCATCGGAGCTGCCTTCCTGGTTGCCAACGTGCTCTTCTCTGCCATACTGGGCGTAGTAGGTGCTTCATGCCTTTGGAGCATCGGTGAACTCTTCGAACAGAGACAACGCTGCGAGAAAGGCTGGTTCCCGAAGAATCCGAAAAGGATAGGAACAGGATATTACAGGGACGAGAAGAAGTGAAGAACGAAGAGTGAAGAACTGAAGTTTCGCATGTGGTTCAAGTACGGGCTAGGAGCTTCTGCCCTTTCAGGGCGTGTGGGGCTTACTTGCGAAACTTCAGTGAAGAATTCAAGTGTAAAGTGTATAGCAAGAAAACGCCAACGAAATGAAGACAGAACTCATTCTGGTCGGAAAGACCGTAAACAAGCATTTCATTGCGGGCATCAAGGATTATGCTGAACGCATCACCCATTATATGCCTTTCAACATAACAACCATTCCTGAGCTCAAGAACACCAAGAGTCTCAGCGAACAGCAGCAGAAGGAACGGGAAGGAGAACTGATTCTGAAACTCCTCCAGCCTTCGGATACCGTGGTGCTGATGGATGAACATGGACAGGAATTCCGAAGCATCGAGTTTGCCAAATGGATAGAGCGCAAGCAGGCCACAGCAAGAAGGCTCGTCTTTGTCATCGGCGGTCCTTACGGCTTTTCACAGTCAGTCTACGACCGCGCCAACGAGAAGATCTCCCTCTCCAAGATGACCTTCTCGCATCAGATGGTGCGCCTTATCTTTACCGAGGCGCTCTATCGCGCATGTACTATTATAAAAGGTGAACCTTACCACCATGAATAAAGGTAAAAGGGTAAAAAAGTAAAAAGGTAAAAAAATGGGGAAAGATAAATATATAGAAATAAAAGGGGCAAGAGCCAACAACCTCAAGAATATCGATGTGAAGATACCTCAGGGCAAGTTTGTTGCCATTACGGGTGTCTCCGGATCGGGAAAATCATCATTGGCTTTTGATACCTTATATGCTGAGGGCCAGCGCCGCTATGTGGAGTCGCTCTCTTCATACGCTCGCCAGTTTCTGGGACGTATGAGCAAACCGGAATGTGATTTCATCAAGGGATTGCCACCGGCCATCGCCATCGAACAGAAAGTGATTTCGCGCAACCCACGATCTACCGTGGGCACCAACACCGAAATCTACGAATACCTGCGACTGCTCTACGCACGCATCGGAAAAACCTATTCGCCTATCAGCGGACAGGAGGTAAAACGCCATACTACCGAAGATGTACTCGCCTGTACCCGACAGTATTCCCAGGGCACCAGGTTTGTCATCCTCGCCCCTATCCACGTCATCGAAGGGCGCAGTCTGGGCAAACAGCTGGAGATGTACAACCAGGAAGGTTACGCGCGTATATATATAAAAGGTGAATTCGTGCGCATAGAAGACTTCATGGAGCAGGCGGATAAGGATCTGCTGGAAGTAAGCGGCGACAAACTGAGAAAGAGAATGCAGCAGAAGGATGAAGAAATCTTCCTGGTCATCGACCGTGCTTCGGTAAGCGATGAGAAGGATGACATCAGCCGACTGATGGATTCTGCCGAAACTGCCTTCTATGAGGGCGATGGAGCCTGCCGCCTCGTCTTCCTGCCAAGCAACATCTGCTACGACTTCTCTACCCGGTTCGAAGCTGACGGCATGCAGTTTGAAGAGCCTACCGACAATATGTTTGCCTTCAACTCTCCTCTCGGAGCCTGCCCTACCTGCGAAGGTTTCGGCAGCATAATAGGCATCGATGAGAAACTCGTCATTCCGAACACTTCGATGAGCGTCTATGACGGATGTGTGGTTTGCTGGCGAGGCGAAAAGATGGGTATGTGGCTCAAGGAATTCATCCGCAGAGCTGCAGAATACGACTTCCCTATCTTCAAGCCTTATTTCGAACTGACTCAGCAGCAGAAGGACTGGCTGTGGCACGGTCTGCCTGGCGAGAAGAAACGTAAACAGCAGGAAAGGGTGAGCATCGATGAGTTCTTCAGAATGGTAAAGGAGAACCAGTACAAGATACAATACCGCGTGATGCTGAGCCGATTCCGTGGAAAGACAATTTGTCCTGACTGCCATGGTACCCGACTCAAGAAGGAAGCCAACTATGTGAAGATTGGCGGAAAGAGCATCACCGAACTGGTTGAGATGTCGATTGTGAACCTGAGCGAATGGTTCAAGAAACTGGAACTCTCGGAGCATGAGAAGGAAATCAGCAAGCGTCTGCTCACCGAAATCACCCACCGCCTGCAGTTCCTCCTGGATGTTGGTCTAGGGTATCTTACGCTCAACCGACTCTCCAACACCCTCTCCGGCGGTGAGAGTCAGCGCATCAACCTGACCACCAACCTGGGCTCATCGCTCGTGGGTAGCGTATATATCCTCGACGAACCTAGTATCGGACTCCACAGCCGCGATACCGCCCGACTGATTAAGGTGCTGAAAGAACTGCAGCAACTGGGCAATACGGTGGTTGTGGTAGAACACGACGAAGAGATTATGCGGGCAGCCGACTATCTCATCGATATCGGTCCCGATGCCGGCAGACTGGGCGGAAGAGTGGTCTACGCCGGTCCGTCATCAGAATATTCTACCACCGATAAGGCTGAACAGGAAAAGCTGCTGGCTGAATATCCGGAGAGTTATACCATCAAGTACCTGACCCACAACGAAGAGATAAAGGTGCCAACGAGCCACCGTGCCTGGAACCAGTATATCGAAATCAAGGGAGCCCGGATGAACAATCTGCGCGGCATCGAAGTTAAGATACCGCTCAACGTATTCACCTGTGTAACCGGCGTATCAGGCTCAGGCAAGAGTTCGCTCATCAAGGGAATCCTCTATCCTGCCATGCGTCGCCGTCTGGACCTCGCAGCAGATACCCCAGGCGAATATACATCGATGGAAGGCGACTGGAAGAGCATCAGACATGTAGAGTTTGTTGACCAGAACCCTATCGGAAAGAGTACCCGCAGCAACCCTGCCACCTATCTGAAGGCGTACGATGCGATACGTGCCCTCTTTGCCAACCAGCCACTGGCTAAGCAGATGGGATTCACGCCGCAGTACTTCTCTTTCAATACCGAAGGCGGAAGATGCGAGGAATGTAAGGGTGCGGGATATGTTACCATCGAGATGCAGTTTATGGCAGACCTCACGCTGACCTGCGAGGCTTGTAAGGGCAAGCGGTTTAAGCACGACATTCTGGAGGTACGCTATGGCGGAAAAGACGTCAATGATGTGCTGAACATGACGGTAAACGAGGCCATTGAGTTCTTCAGCGATGAAAAGTTGCAGCGCAACGAGGGCGACTTCGACAACTGCCGCATCATCGTAAACCGCCTGAAGCCGCTTCAGGATGTAGGTCTGGGTTATATCAAGCTCGGTCAGAATTCAAGTTCGCTTTCGGGTGGTGAGAATCAGCGTGTAAAGCTCGCCTTCTTCATAGGTAAGGAGGAACAGGAGCCTACGCTCTTCATCTTCGACGAGCCTACCACGGGTCTTCACTTCCACGACATCAAGCGCCTGCTCCATGCCTTCAATGCCCTGATAGAAAGGGGCCATTCGCTGGTAGTGATAGAGCACAATCTGGATGTCATCAAGTGTGCCGACTATATCATCGATCTCGGTCCTGAAGGCGGCGATAAAGGCGGTAATCTTGTTGTTGCCGGAACTCCGGAAGAAGTAGCTGCCTGCAAGGCAAGCCTTACCGGAAAGTTCTTGCGTTAAGAGCTGGAGACTGAACTTTCGCATGTGGTTCAGTAATTTACATAAAATAGCTTAATTTATAATGATTATCGCAAATTTTAATGTCTATTTGCAGCAAAATTCGGTGAATTTATGAAACTAAACAAGATAAAAGATGTCTTAGACAGCAAGGGGATTTCAGCAAGTATGTTGTAGAACTTCTGATAATAAAATATTATTTGAATATGGGCATAAGCAAAGATTTAACAGAAGAGGACATCAAGTTCCGCTATATCAACGAAGCCATCACAAGCAAGGGATGGTCAAAGGATAGTATATTCATGGAACTGAAGGTTAAATTTACTGACGGTAAAATTAGCCTTCATGGTAATCTTGTGCATAGAGAGAAACCGAAGTTTGCCGACTATGTACTTTATGCAAATAAGGCAACACCCATTGCTATTGTAGAAGCAAAGGATGCCAATCATTCTGTTTCACATGGATTGCAACAAGCCATGACCTATGCCCAAATGCTTGATGTGAAATTTGCATACAGTTCAAATGGTGAAGGGTTTGCCGAACATGACTTCTTGACAGGTAAGGAACGCACTTTTGCTATGGACGAATTTCCAACAAAAGAAGAACTTATCGAAAGATATAAAAATGAGGCTAACGATGGAAACGGACTTAACGAACAAGAGCTGGCTATCATAAAGCAGCCTTTTTGCACTGGTCAGAATATATTCCCGCCACGATATTATCAGCGCAATGCAGTAAACCGCACTGTCAATGCTATTGCGAGAGGACAAAACCGTGTGCTCCTTGTCATGGCAACTGGCACTGGCAAGACATATACTGCATTTCAGATTGTATGGCGTTTACTTAAAAGTGGTTTGAAGAAGAAAGTGTTGTATCTTGCAGACCGCAATATATTGGTTGATCAATCCATACAGCAAGACTTCAAACCATTAGAAAAGGTAACGCACAAGATAGACTACTCAAAAGACAAGAACCACTTGGAAGAATTGGGGTCTTATCAAGTGTTCTTTGCACTCTATCAACAGTTGATTGGACAGAATGATGCCAAAAACTATAAGGAGTTGTTTCCTAATCCAGACTATTTTGATCTTGTTATCGTTGATGAGTGTCATAGAGGTAGCGCAAAGGATGATAGCAACTGGCGAAACATCTTGGAATACTTTTCTTCGGCTACTCATATAGGTATGACAGCAACACCAAAAGAAACAAAGTACCAGTCAAGTATTGGCTACTTTGGTGAGCCTATATATACATATAGTCTTAAAAACGGAATTGAGGACGGTTTCCTAGCTCCTTTCAAGGTAATCAACATCACAACCAACATTGGCGATGAGTGGAGACCGACAAAGGGACAAAAGGATATATACGGCAACGAGATAGAAGACCGCATTTATAACAACAGTGACTATGATTATAACATTATTATAGAAGACCGTATAAGGGAAGTTGCGCAAGAGATAACCAACTATCTGAAAAGCACTGACCGCATGGCTAAGACCATAGTGTTCTGTGCTGATGAAACACATGCGGAGCGTATGCGTCTGGCATTGACCAATGCCAATGCTGATATGTGCAAGAAAAATCCTGACTATGTGGTTCGCATAACAGGTAGCGATGAGTATGGTAAAAGCAAGTTGGATTACTTTATTTCAGTATCTTCGGAATATCCAGTCATTGCAACGACCAGCAAACTGCTTTCTACCGGTGTGGATTGCAAGATGGTAAAGCTGATAGTGCTTGACCAACAGATTGGTTCCATGACGGAGTTTAAGCAGATTATAGGACGCGGAACCCGTCTTCGTGAGAATGAGGGAAAGACCAATTTCACGGTGATGGACTTTCGAAATGTAACACGCTTGTTTGCTGACCCAGATTGGGACGGACCTATCGAGATGGATCCCGATTATCCTATAAAGTCCAGAGAGGCAAAAACTCCAGTTCTGCCTGTAGATGATACACCGCCAATAGTTGGTGATCCTATCACTCGTCCAAAGCCTCTTGTAGATAAAGATGGCTGCCAGGTAATGGTTGTCAATAAGGTAGTGTCCGTTTACGATGCCGATGGCAAGCTGCTTCGCACGGAGAGTATTACCGACTACACGAAGAAGAATATCCTTGATTCGTTTGCTACCATTGATACATTTACCTCCAAATGGAATGAAATAAAGAAAAAGTCAGACATTGCTGATATGCTGAAAGAAAGAGGCATAGATCTTGCAGAATTAAAAACTTCACAGGAAATGAGCAATGTGGATGATTTTGATTTCATCTGCCATATCGCATACGGCAAGAAGACCCTGACGAGGCGGGAACGTGCTGAGCAAGTGAAAAAGCGTGATATATTCAGCAAGTATGGTGAACAGGCACGACTGGTACTTGAGGCTTTGTTGGAGAAGTACATGGAAGAAGGCATTTCAGAACTTGAAAGTCTTACTGTGCTTGAAAACGATCCTTTCCGCCGATTGGGCTCTAAGGCAAATATAGTAAAGTTCTTCGGTGGCAAGAGAGAGTATCTGAAGGCCGTAAAAGAGTTGGAGCAATCAATATATAATATAGCATAAAAAGAAACAATATAAAATGAGTTTATCTAATTTCGTAAAACGAGTACGCAATATCATGCGCAATGATGCCGGTATCAACGGTGATGCGCAACGCATAGAACAAATGGCGTGGATGCTGTTCTTGAAAGTCTATGACGAGAAAGAGAATGATTGGGAGTTGGACGATGATGATTACAAGTCTATTATTCCAGAAGAATGCCGTTGGCGCAACTGGGCACATGATGATGGAAGTGGCAATGCCTTGACTGGTGACGAGCTGCTTTCGTTTGTCAACAACACATTGTTTGTGGAACTCAAAAACATAGAGGTTACACCTGATACCCCAATTCGTCAGGCAATAGTAAAGACAACTTTTGAGGATGCCAACCAATATATGAAAGATGGCGTTCAGCTCCGACAGGTGCTGAATGTGATTGACGGTTTGAACCTTGGTGACTATGAAGAGAGTCATGCTTTCGGAGAGATATACGAGACTATCCTCAAAGAAATGCAGTCGGCAGGTTCCTCAGGTGAGTTCTACACCCCAAGAGCCTTGACCGAATTTATGGCAGAGATAGTCAATCCGCAGATTGGTGAGAAAATGGCAGACTTCGCTTGTGGTACAGGAGGTTTCATCACAAGTTGGTTGGGTGAATTGGACAAGAAGGTAAAGACTGCTGAAGACCGCAAAGAGTACAATCAGTCTGTATTTGGCATAGAAAAGAAACAATTCCCGTATATGCTATGTGTGACAAACCTGTTGCTGCATGGTATCGACACGCCATTGGTATATCACGACAACTCGCTTACCAAAGATGTTCTCAACTATACAGACGGAGACAAGTTTGATGTTGTTTTGATGAATCCACCATACGGAGGTAATGAAAAGGCCGACGTGAAATCTCACTTTCCTTCTGATATGCGCAGTAGCGAGACTGCCGACCTCTTCATGGTGCTTATCATGTATCGCTTGAAGAAAAATGGCCGTGCTGCTGTCATTGTTCCTGATGGTTTCCTTTTTGGAGCAGATAACACAAAGATTGCCATTAAGACAAAGTTGCTCAGGGATTTCAACTTGCACACCATTATCCGTTTGCCTGGCAGTATCTTTGCACCTTACACTTCGATTGCCACGAACATTTTGTTCTTCGACAATACCAGTGCGGAGGGTGCTCCAGAAGGTTATTCTACAAAGGAAACGTGGTTCTATCGTTTGGATATGCCAGAGGGTTACAAGCATTTCTCCAAGACAAAGTCCATGAAGTCGGAACATTGCAACCCAATCCGTGAGTGGTGGAACAACCGTAAGGAGATTATTATTGCTGATGGTGACGAGAAATCTCGTTGCTATTCGGTTGAAGACCTTATCGCCACCGATTGCAACTTCGACTTGTGCAAGTTCCCGAAAGAGGATGAAGAAATCTTGCCTCCTGCCGAACTGCTTGCCGACTATTTCAAGAAGCGCAAGGCTCTTGATCATGAAATAGATAAGACATTGGCGGAGATACAACGTATATTGGGGATTGAGGTGAATGTGGACGAATTGTAATATGTGGGACGGTGTCCCGCAAATTCAGATTGATATAAAAAGGTGAGACATTGTCTCACTTATTTGAAATAGGAATTTTGGGGACGTGTCCCCAAAATCTGATAATAATACAGAATTATGGCAAACGAAATAACAAAGACTTCGGATAATATTGAAGACCTACTTGATAAGGTGTCTGGTCTTATAGAACAGGCAAGGACTTACGTGAAGACTTCGGTCAATACTGCTGAGGTCTATACCAAGTATTATATAGGCAAGTATATAGTGGAGTATGAACAGGAAGGGAATGTTCGTGCGCAATATGGAAAGCAAGTCTTGCAAGAATTGTCAAAGAGTTTGACTGTTCGTTTTGGGGCAGGTTGGTCATATCCAAATCTCCGCAATATTAGGCAATTCTATATTGTATATGCAAAAAGGTCAACCACTGGTTTCCCTTTTGAAAACAAAAATGCTAACCAGTGGTTAGCAAATTCGAAAGATAGTGATAATCAGATGTTTAAGCTTTCTTGGAGTCATTATTTGATTCTGATGCGAGTGGAAAATCCAGACGCTCGTTCTTTCTATGAAATAGAGTGCGTCCAACAGCAATGGTCAAAAAGACAGCTGAGTCGTCAAGTGGGCAGTTGCCTCTATGAGCGATTGGCTTTGAGCCGTGAAAAAGATGAGGTGATGCGTTTGGCAAAGGAAGGTCAAACTGTAGAGAAACCTTCTGATGTTATCAAAAGTCCTTTGACCTTGGAATTCTTGGGCTTGAAGCCAGATGCCGCTTACTCTGAGTCGAAGTTGGAGAATGCCATTATCAGTAAGATGCAACAGTTCCTACTCGAATTAGGCAAAGGCTTCCTCTTCGAGGCACGCCAGAAGCGTTTCACCTTTGATGAAGACAATTATTATGTAGATTTGGTCTTCTATAATAGATTGTTGCAATGCTATGTCCTTATTGATTTGAAAACAGATAAGCTTTCTCATCAAGACCTTGGACAGATGCAGATGTATGTCAACTATTATGACCGCTTTGTGAAGCAAGACTTCGAGAAACCAACCATCGGCATTTTGCTTTGTGAGAGTAAGAACGATGCACTTGTAGAGTTAACTTTGCCGAAAGACTCTCATGTATATGCTTCTGCGTATCAATTATATTTGCCAGACAAGGCTTTGCTGCAAGCCAAGGTAAAGGAATGGATTGCAGAGTTTGAGGAAAACAATATAGGTTAAAAGGATTTGTGAGACAGCGTCTCACAAATTCGTCACCAACTTGTGGTGAATTAAACAGTATAAAGAGAACAATGAACGGAAAGCAATTAAAGAATAGCATATTACAATGGGCGATACAAGGCAAACTTGTACCGCAAGACCCTAATGATGAACCTGCAAGCGTATTACTTGAAAAGATTCGTCAGGAGAAAGAACGCTTGATCAAGGAGAAGAAAATCAAGCGTGACAAGAACGCATCTATTATTTACCGTGGTGAGGATAATTCCTATTATGAGAAGATGCACGTCACAGGGGAGGTGAAGTGTATTGATGAGGAGGTGCCGTTTGAGATACCTAAGGGGTGGGAATGGTGTAGGCTCAATGACTTGGCTCTGTATAGAAAAGGACCTTTTGGAAGTAGTTTAACAAAATCTATGTTTGTAGCCAAAAGCAATCAAAGTGTCAAAGTTTATGAGCAGAAGAATGCAATACAAAAAGACTTTCGTCTTGGCGATTATTATATCAGCAAAGAAAAGTTTGAAGCAATGCAAAGCTTTATTGTCAAACCAAATGACATTATTGTAAGCTGCGCAGGAACAATCGGTGAGACCTATCTTCTGCCATTAGATGCTCCTGTCGGTATTATCAATCAAGCGTTGATGAGGGTTACGCTTTTTGATTTGAGCATGGCAGAATACTGGCAAATGTACTTTGCTTATATGCTTTTAAATGAGGCACAAATGAAAGGAGCTGGTTCTGCTATTAAGAATATTCCCCCGTTTGAATATCTAAAAGCAGTACTTGTGCCTGTTCCTCCTTTATCAGAACAAAGCAGATTGGTTGAAAGATACAATTTGCTTTTGTCTCTAATTGCTAAATATGAGTCAGAAGCAGATAAATTGAATTGTCTCAATCTAAACATCTATGATAAATTAAAGAAAAGCGTATTGCAGGAAGCAATTCAAGGCAAACTCGTCCAACAAATTGCCGAAGAAGGTACAGCCCAAAAACTGCTTGAACAAATAAAGACAGAGAAGCTGAAACTCGTCAAAGAGGGCAAGCTTAAGAAGTCTGCCCTCAACGATTCTGTTATCTTTCGTGGTGACGATAACAGGTACTATGAGAAGATTGGGAAAAAGTGCTTGGATATAACTGAGCAAATTCCTTTTGAAATTCCTAATAGTTGGACTTGGGTAAGAATGGGACAAATTGGAGATTGGGGTGCTGGTTCTACACCTCAGCGCGGCAACCAAGATTATTATGGTGGCAATATTTTGTGGCTTAAGACAGGTGAGTTGAACAATGGTATTGTATATGATACAGAAGAAAAGATAACGCAGAGAGCTTTCCAAGATTGCTCTCTGCGTATGAATAAAATAGGAGATGTCCTCATTGCCATGTATGGCGCCACTATAGGAAAATTAGCTATTGTTGGCAAGGAACTCACGACCAATCAAGCTTGTTGTGGCTGCACTCCCTATGTCGTATTCAATTGGTATCTCTTTTATTTTCTGATGGCAAGCAGAGATACGTTCATAAAGAAAGGAGAAGGAGGTGCCCAGCCGAATATTTCCAGAGTCAAATTGGTTGAATACTTGATTCCTTTACCTCCTTTACGAGAACAGAAACGAATAGTCCAAAAGATAGAGCAATTAACGCAGTTGCTCAAATAGTTTTTCTATTTGAGCAACAATGCGTTGTTGCTCTTTTTGAGTAGGCAATGGAAATAGTTTGTCTTCCAAGTAACCCACAACAATACGTTGTTGATTAGCAGTTCCCTTAAACGTTGCTTCATCTATGAAATACGGAGACTCTAAGAAATACAACAGATACCACCTGTCTATTGTATTTCCATAGGGTCTCAATACCTTTAATTCTGTTGTTCCTGACCCGATTCCATTGGGTAAGTCATGGAAAATTGCAGACTTTCTGTTTTGAAAACATGGCGTGATTTTAGCAAAAGCAACGTCACCATTCGCAAAATGAGTAAATCCCTTTTTAATATTTCCCCATTTGACCAAATCAAAAGTGAAATCTGATTTATAACCTGCGCTTATCTTTTCCATTGGAATAAATGCAGCTAAAGTCTCATCATCAGCCTCATTCTTTGGATTTAATTGAAATACATCACGAATCCTTACCCATTGCCATTTTGCAGGAATAGGAAATGGTATTTCTTCAGTTATATCTACACACTTTTTCCCAATCTTCTCATAGTACCTGTTCTTGGAACAAATTTATGTCTATTTTATTAGGACAACTTTATGTTTCACTAATAAACGAATAGAAATGGAATTAGACAAATTTGAAGAGTTCCTAAGCCAAGGCAATATGGCTAAGAACACGATTTCGGCATATCTGTATGCCGTGAAGGAGTTTGGCTCTCGACACAAAGAGTTGAACAAGAGAAACTTGTTGGTTTACAAGACCTACTTGATTGAGACTTACAAACCAAAGACGGTGAATCTCCGTATTCAGGCGTTGAACAAGTACCTTGTATTTGTGGGCAAGACGAAACTCCGCTTGAAGTCGGTCAAGGTACAGCAGCGTTCGTACTTGGAGAATGTCATCAGCAATGCCGACTACACCTTCTTGAAGAACAAGTTGAAGAAGGAAGACAACTTGGAGTGGTACTTTGTGGTGCGTTTCTTAGCTGCGACTGGTGCCAGAGTGAGCGAACTTGTGCAAATCAAGGTTGAGCACGTGCAAGTAGGCTATTACGACATCTACACCAAGGGTGGCAAGATACGGCGTATCTATATCCCCAAGACATTGCGCACGGAAACAGAAAAGTGGTTGCAGGCACTCAACCGTACAAGTGGCTATCTCTTTCTCAATCGCTTTGGCGAGCGCATCACGACAAGAGGCATATCACAGCAGTTGAAGAACTATGCTGTGAAGTATGGCTTGAATGAAAAAGTGGTGTACCCTCACTCGTTCCGCCATCGTTATGCCAAGAATTTCTTGGAGAAGTTCAACGACATTGCCCTGCTTGCAGACCTTATGGGGCATGAAAGCATCGAAACGACACGTATCTATCTGCGAAGAAGCAGCATTGAGCAACAAGAAATAGTAGATAAGGTTATCACTTGGTAAAATGCCAATAAAGGTTTATAGGAATAAGAGTAGAAAGAAATGCAGGTCTCTTTCTACTCTATCCATGTAAAACGTTTTGTCATATGACATGCATATATCTCCACAAGAGGGTGTGTCATAAATCAACAGCTCGCAAGTCCGTTAGGCGTTAGGAACGCCTAGCGGACTTGCGTATCTCCCTAACGCCTAACGGAAAGAAACTATTGCATATACAACTTTATTTTCGTCCAAAATACCTTTGTTCCTGATAATCATCCAATATGTCATTCATCACATCATTGAAGCCTAGCCCTTTACCTTTGCTTTACCCTTCGACCAGCATTTTCAATTCCGCTACGCGCCGGCGACCGTTGGTTCAGGGCATGTGGGACATAAAAGAACTAAAAAGATATCAGCGTCATCTGCGAATTGAAAAACAGATTAGTACCATCAAAAAAGCTATCCCAAATTCTACGATATGGACTTCTTGGTGATATACTCTGTACAAGACAATTAGTATCTAGAACTATTTTTTCCATAAAACTACTTTTTCAGCATTGCATGTAAGTCCTGATGGCGAAGTTCATCAAGCTTTGCCTGATTCAGCTTGCCTGAATCCCAAAGTGCCTCCAAACATGTATCAGCTTTCTTACGAAAGTAATCACTCAAAACAGTTTTCACCTCAGAAAGCCTTTCTTCAGAACCATCAAAAGCAAACATCTTTAATAGATGTTGTTGAACCGGATTAAACATTGTTGTTTCCATAACTTTTAATTTAAACGTTTAACTTTTCGCCACAAAAATACGCTTTTTCTCGAAACCACCAAGAAATTTGCAATAAATCTGCCAATCCCCCCGAAAATCAGTTTGCCTAACCTTATTCCTGTATCTGCGAAATTCCACCCGCACAGGGTGAAAATACGATATCAGTGGAATCCGACAACCGCCGGATTCCACTTTTTAATTTTAAAAACCAATTCAAAAGTATTATTTGTTAAAAAAGTAACTATCATCGAAGGCTGCTTCGATAAGGCGTTGCTTCACTCGGGCATATTCTGCCGAGTCTTCGATAAAGTACCGAAGAGCAGAAACAATCCTCACATAAACACTGAGCCGATAATCGCCCTTACCCCTTTAGATTGCGAAAACGTTTTCCTTATGCATCTCAGCATAAAACATCAGATCAGAACCAGATACATGATGGTTCTTCATCACTTCACTCAGAACAACACCGAAACGGTTGTTGTCTGCTACAAATTGTTTAATTTTCATGTTAAAAACATTTAAATTATTGAATATATTTATTTACGAGTTCCCACTACGGGAACTCTTTTTTATTTTCTTTTTAGTATCTTTGCATCGTGTAAAACAGATTCAACAATCTGCTTACCTATAATAAAACGAATAACCGATACATATATTGTATAACAATATAAAATTTTTAGGAGATGATGAACATCAGTACATTCATTAACATGGCCAGCAAGATTCCTTCACCTGGCCAGTTGGAAGGCCTGGTAACCTTCATGAAGGAAGATGAGAAACTCAGGTTTTTCACCGAGTCTTACCGGAAAACGGGGAATAAGTCGTACAAACACGATGCACCCCTCTTCGCCGTAGCCTGCATCTTCGAAGGCGGAAAAGGCAAGGACAACATCCGGAGCCTCACACATCTGTCACTGGTCGACTTCGACCACATCACAGAAAAACCGGATGACGGCACCCTGCGCTCGCTCAAAGAGAGAATCTGCCACGATGCCCACACCCTGCTCTGCTACATTACCATGAGCGGCAACGGACTGCGCGTCATCTACCGCTACGAAGGCGATGATTATCCCGCCGCCTTCGCCATGGGAAACGACTACTACGCGCATCTCATCGGCAAGGAAAGCGATCCGCTCTGCAAGAACATCACAAGGCTCAGCGGACTCGCCTACGACCCCGAAGTCTATTTCAATCCTGAAGCCACAGCCTTCAGCGCCGAGGAAATCAGCCATTTCCATTCAGCTACGCTCAAGACCGCCCAGAAGAAAAAGAAACAGGAACGCATCGCCGACTACTACGAGCAGATCGTCAAACCCAAGCTGGAAAACGAAAAAATCAGGTACGAACCCGGCAACCACAACCAGTATGTGATGCGGGTGGGCTACATGATGGCTAAGAAACGGTACGACAGGAAAGAAGCTACCCAGTGGGCTATCAGGCAGTTTCCCGAATACGACGACGTAGAACAGGTGTTCAAGTCGTGCTACGACAACACCACTCACCCACAGAAGGCGAAGGCAGAAACCGGAAAGATTCCCTATGCCACCGTAGATGAAATCAAAGACTTCCTCGACGGGCATATCAAACTCCGCTTCAACCTCATCACCCTGCGCTACGAGTATCTGAAGGAGAAATGGCGAATCCTCCAGGACCGCAATCTGAATACGCTATGGAGCAACATGTCGCTAACCGCAAGGGTGAGCAAGAGCGACATGATCAATGTCATCGAGAGCGACTATACCCCGCCCTACAATCCCTTCACCGATTATCTGGAGAATCTCCCACCCTGGCAGGAAGGCGACAAGGACTATATAGCCGAACTCGCTGCCACGGTAAAGATGAAGGGAGACCCCGTGATGCCCTTCTGTGAAGCCCTCAGGAAATGGCTCGTGGCGATGATAGCAGGATGGATAGACGAAGGTGCCGTAAACAATGTCATCCTGGTATTCATCGGCAGACAGGGCGCCTACAAGACCACCTGGTTCAACTATCTCCTGCCGCCGGAACTGAAGCAATACTTCTATACGAAGGCGAATGCCAGGCGCATGACGAAGGATGATATCATCGCCCTTTCGCAGTATGCACTCATCTGTTATGAAGAGCTCGACACGATGAGTCCGTCGGAACTGAACCAGCTGAAGGCTGTGGTAACGATGCAGTATACCAACGAAAGGGCGGCATACGGCCATTATGCCGAGCAGCGCAAGCATATCAACACCTTCTGCGGCACGGGCAACAATCCCGAGTTTTTGAGCGACCCTACCGGTAACCGTCGCTGGCTGCCCTACGAGATAGAGAGCATCCTCTCGCCCCGTGAGCATCCGTTCAATTACGAAGGCATCTACGCCCAGGCTTACGCCCTCTACAAGAGTGATTTCCGCTACTGGTTCACCGATGAGGAGATAGAACAGCAGAACCGGCACAACCGCGCTTTTGAGGCGCCCAGACTAGAACAGGAACTTGTGGATCTCTACTTCCGAAAGCCAACGGAGGCGGAGACAGGGGAATTCGTGTCCATAGCCAGAGCGATGCAGATCATCAGTTGCAACATCTCACAGAAGCTGAACAGTTCGAAACTGGGCAAGGCTTTCAATGATCTCGGATTCGAAAAGATGCGCACCAAGCACAGCCGTGGTTACAGGGCAATCGTCCGTACAGCCGAGGAAATCAAGGCTTACCAGGTATCCGTCTGCATCAACCCGCCGCAATGCGATGATGATGCCCCCTTCTAGCCGTTCCCAAGCCATCGGTTCATCCGGTTCAGGGTGACAGGGTGACACGGTGACACGAGTTTTTCAACATTTCGCCTCGCACGCGGGCAGGCAGGAACTTTCGGCCTGATTTTTCCTGCCTGCCCGCGCGAGAGTAAATCTTCAGAATTCCCTGTCACCCCTGTCACCCTGTCACCCAGAAGCCAGTTACTTCCGAAACGGAAACCAAGGACTTATGGTTCAAAAGTCAGAGACTTATGGTATAATCGCGAAAACGATTTGTACAACTTTTCAAAACGAAATGTGCATTTTTCTC
>CAUFXJ010000005.1:0-171880 GCA_959596915.1 Segatella copri | reverse complement strand
GTCAAAAATACCTACCTTTAGAGCATGATTTAGAGTCCGAGGAGGGGCATTTTTTGCCCATACTAGAGGGGGTAAAATACCTTCCTAACCCCCATATTTTGCATTTTTCCGTTAAATAACGTGATAAAATTCTTTGGTTTGCCAACTTTTTATTATCTTTGCTATCAATTAACAAAATATTGACGTAGCAATAGTCTGGAAAGCTAGAAACTACATAATAACAATACTAAGATGAAAAGATATAACTTATTGTTATATAACTATTTAATTTGTATATTTCGTGTATGAAGTAAAGTCTGTATGTTGGATTAAGGATGAAATATATATTTACATTGGAGATGCTTGAATCCGCTTTTTATGCATTCTCCCAATACCTGTTTTCAGCGATGAAAAACGGAAAAATTAGAGTTTTCTGATTACATAAACCCGTTTTTTAGCCCATGAATAGCCGATTTTGCCCTTTAATTCATGCCCTCATTGAGCAGCTGAATGAGGAATATCCATTAGCCACGATTCATGGGCACAATGAATTTGCCAACAAAGCCTGTCCCTGCTTTGATGTGAAGAAGGAGTGGGGCTAACAGATAGGGAACGCGCTGCGTTCCCTATTTATACTTATTTTCCGATGCAACATGTGAATGTTGCTGATAGTATAGCTCTCTCTTGGATTTTTGGCTAAATGATATGCTAAATAATAATAAAATTGCTGCAAAGTAAGTCTGTTTTCAAAATTTTCAATTATCTTTGCTGATAGCAATTAAAATAGATAAAAGATATTAATCGAATAAAAGTCGTGTTGGTTATCAATATGTAACCACCGATTTGTATTATCTAAAAACTAAGGATTATGGCAAAGATAAAAGTTGAAAATACAGAAATATCTGTTGTTAATGTTCAAAATGAGGATTATATCTCTCTGACAGATATGGCACATAGCCAAATGCAAGAGCATATTATTTTCAGATGGATGAGCCTCAAAAGTACAATAGAATACCTCGGTGAATGGGAAAAGCTATATAATCCGAATTTTAATTGTACCGAATTCGATACAATTAAAAATGCAGCAGGAAGCAACAACTTCGTACTTTCTGTAAAGGCATGGATTCAAAGAACAGGTGCAATAGGCATCATGGCAAAAGCTGGCCGATATGGTGGAACTTATGCTCATCGAGACATTGCGTACCACTTTGGAATGTGGATTAGTCCTCGTTTCCAACTTTTGTTGGTAAAAGAGTATCAACGTCTTAAAGCTGATGAGCAGAAACAATTGTCATGGTCTGCCAAGCGGGAACTATCAAAGATAAACTATCGCATTCACACGGATGCTATCAAAGTAAATCTCATTCCTGCGGAAGTGACTCGTGAGCAAGCTGCCATGAAATATGCTGATGAAGCGGATGTACTCAACATAGCCATGTTCGGCATGACTGCGAAACAATGGCGTGAGCAGAATCCCGACAAGAAAGGCAACATTCGTGACTATGCCAGTATTAATGAACTTATCTGTCTCTCAAATATGGAGAATCTCAACGCTGTATTTATCAATGATGGTATGGCGCAGTCTGAGCGACTTATCAAACTCAATCAGATTGCCATTCAGCAGATGAAAATTCTTGAAGATACAGGAGGAAGAAACTTATTAAAATAAAGATTAATTTGGCAATAAAGGATAAGGATGGAAATACGGTGGGATGCATTTTTTATCAGATGCATCCCCCTATGTAAATCCATATATTTCTTGTAGCGGCTTTAAACTTTGTCTTCTATCTTTGTGAATAGGCATTTCCCTTTTCTATAATCGTTGGGAGAAATTCTTTTTTTGTCATCAAATTCTAATTTATAGTCTTCAACATCCCATTCCCAAGCTTCTAGCATTACATAATGTTGGTCATATAGAATCCAAATGAGTTTATCCCAAAGATAATTCGTTGCTTTAGGAACCATTGTGACTTTACTTCCGGGCTTACCACTTGGTCTATTTGCTTTTACCTGGTATCTTTGATGATTAAAAACAAAATCTGCACCTTTACTTACTGCGGTTTTATCCTGCATGTAATCAGAATAATCACTTTCTGACATTCCAACTAACATCGCTGCATCAAATTCAGATATAACAGAAGTAATCTGTGGCGCAACACCATATTTTGATTGCCATTGCAAGGCAATCTCAACAAGTTTATCTCTTAACATAATAATCCATTTCTTGATATTTGCTATATATTAAAAAACAGCAAAATTATTTCCCGATGCAACATGTAGATGTTGCTGATAGTTAAGCTTTTATCTTTTAAACGGTACAACTACCCTTTTTATAAGTGCACAGAAAATGGGCGACAAATGCAATGTGCTTATTCTCAATGCCTTAACGATAAAGTTGTACCGCTTCTTTTTAGCCTCAAATTGTAAATCTCTGAAAACATGTGCAAAGCACTGAATCCGAGAATATTCCAACTCTTGTGTTACAGAACGCTTATCTTCGGGTGCAAAGGTACAATATAATCTTGGAATATTCCACTGAATATATCTTAAAAAATCTTATTTATTTCATTGTTTCTGTTGGTATTCAGAATATAATCACTACTTTTGCACATAATCTTTATATAATGATTATGAGCAAAAACAATGAATATATCAAAAACGCAGCTAACTATGTTGCTTCAGTTTTGGAGGACAATATTGTGGCGAAACCTGTGTGCAAAAGTGTGCAGGATATACTTCCTGTATCCGTTGTTGGTAATTTTGAACTATATAATGGGCGAATATTAGGAAAGGATATTCTTTTTGCTTTTATTGAAGATGGCAACGTGATAGCTCCTGCTCAGACTAAGAAGCAATTAGACATTATTCAGCGAAAGACAGGTATGGTTGCCATACTTGTATCTGAACATTTATATTCTTATAATATAAATAGGTTGGTTGCTCAGAAAGTAAATTTTATAGTCCCAAATAAGCAGATGTTTATTCCTTCTTTATTGTTAGATTTGAAGTCTATTAATACAATAGGCGGAGAAGATAAGAAGGATGCCATTACTCCTTTGACGCAATGTTTGTTACTGTATCATTTGGAAATAGAATCAATTTCGGGAAAGACAAGCTATGAACTTGCTGACATGTTGGCTGTATCATACGCTTCTGTAAATCGGGCGTTGCGTTGGCTTGTATCCAAAGACCTTATAAGGTTGGAGGGAGCTAAGACGAAGACCATACAAATAGATTTCAGCAATAGGGAACTTTGGGATAAAGCATTGCCTTTGTTAGTGTCTCCGATAGAAAAAGTCTATTATACGGATACTCTTCTTGAAGGACAGATGATGAGTGGAATGAATGCCTTGGCTTCCTATACGATGCTTAACGAAGAAAACAAGCAATGTCTTGCCATGCCGAAAAAAGATTTTAAGGCTTTAAACGTTGCGGTGGATAAGCAGTTTGGTCAAAACGAGATACAGGTATGGAAGTATAATCCACAAATACTGAGTTCAACAGGGGTAGTTGATAAGTTATCGCTTTATCTTTCTTTGAAAGACAATGAAGATGAGAGAATACAAATAGAGTTGGAACGATTAATAAGTGAAATGCCATGGTAAGAGGTATAGATACATTCAAGCAGTTCTTCAAAGGTTTTGAAGACAACTATGTGATAATCGGTGGTACGGCATGTGAAATCCATGAGGATTTGTATGCCCAAGTGCCTCGTGCGACAAAGGATATAGACATCATCTTGATAGTTGAGGCTTTGTCTGCTGAGTTTGTCGCTAAGTTTTGGGAGTTCGTAAAGAAAGGCAATTATGGGCAGCGCAACAAGGGAGTGAATGAAAGTGTGGAACCCAAACATGAGTATTTCCGCTTTATGAAGCCTGCCGATTCTGCTTTTCCATATCAAGTGGAATTGTTTTCCAGAAGCCTTGGCTTGATGAATTTCCCAGAGGAGGCTCGTATCACACCGATTCCTGTGGATGAAGACTTGTCGAGTTTGTCAGCCATCCTTATGGATAACGACTATTATCACTTTACGATAGAGCATAGCTTGCTTGAAGACGAAGTGCATATTGCTAACATTGAGAGCCTTATATGTCTGAAAAGCAAAGCTTTCTTGGATTTAAGTCAAAGGAAAGCTATAGGTGAAAGTGTGGACAGCAAGCATATAGCGAAGCATAAGAAAGACATCTTTCGTCTTGCTGCAATGCTTACTCCAGCAAGTAAATATGAGCTGCCCGACACATTGAAAGCAGATGTTGGTAACTTTTGTACTGCCATCATGCAGGATTTACCAAACGCTGACTTTATCAAGTCGGCAGGACTTGGTAATGTGACGAGTCAACAGATTGTCGAACAACTAAAGAAATCAATGTTGTAGTTATGGTAAAAATACAATATGTTTCTGATTTGCATCTGGAGTTTGTAGCGAATACTCGCTACTTGGAGAACAACCCAATCCAATCTATAGCAGACATCTTGGTGCTGGCAGGTGATACTGGCTATTTAGGGGATGAAAGTTTTCTCAAGCATCCTTTCTGGGATTGGGCTTCAGGGAATTTCAAGCAAGTGATAGTTACACCAGGCAATCATGAGTTTTACAAGGGGTATGACCTCGGACAGCTCTATGACGGTTGGTGCCTGGACATACGTCCTAATGTAAAATGTTATTATAATGCTGCTGTTCACCTCTCAGATGATATAGACCTCATCGTCTCAACGCTCTGGGGACATATTGAGCCTAAGGATGCTTTTGCGACAGAGCGCATGGTTAATGACTTCTATCGTATCAAGGATGGTGGTGTTGTGATAAATAGTGAGCGATTTAATCAAGAGCATGAGAAATGCCGTGCTTTCATAGAAAAAGCAGTTGGCGAAAGTCAAGCTAAACACATCGTGGTGGCAACCCATCATGTACCATCGTATGAATTGGTATCACCAGATTTCATAGGAAGTCCGATAAATGGAGCCTTCACTGCGGAACTTGGAAACTTCATTGCTTATAGTCGCATAGACTATTGGATTTATGGTCATTCCCATCGAAACATAGATAAGGTGATAGGTAATACCCATTGTGTTTCAAATCAACTTGGGTGTGTGTGTCATGGGGAGGCTAAGGTTTTTGATTTTATGAAATGTATTAATCTGTAAGAGACAATGGAGAATGTTTTATTTTTTGACATACCCAAACTTAAGCCCAATTATTCTTTGATAGTTATTGGCATTTGCCAACTTTTGATGACTATCTACTCATTAACTAAGGTTTATTTACCAGATTTAATGTTGGGGTTTACCATAATGGCTTGTGTTTTCGACTTTATAGGTTTTTGCTTAATTTATTTTATTATAGAAATCCGTAGATATTCTAGAAATGTAAAAAATAAGCTAAGATGTATTCTTTCTGATTCAGTAATATTAGGAGTTCTAAACATATCAAAAGGCATAGTTGTTGAAAGGAAACTCAGCCGTGTGGCTTCATGTATTGAAATTTCTGATATGAGATGGAATTATACTATATTCTTATCTGAAGGCAGAATTTATGAGTTTAAATGTGTTGTCGTTAAAGTTCTTCCTGACAAGATACATCTATTGTTAGATTTAGATACATTGAAATGTAACAAAAACATCCGTAAGCCAACGTTAAATGCTGTCAAAACAGGTACAAAGTTAGATGCTTCTGTACTCAAATTGCTGACAAATATAGCTTTAGGACTAATCTATCTTATATTGGTGCTCTTTGTTGGCTATATGAAAGGCATCTATGGCTTAATGCTTTTAATGGCATTTGTATGGGGAAGTATGGGAGTCGGTGTCTTATTTCTAAAAAATGGTCTAATTGGTGATAGATTATTGCGTTGTTTTGATTTTTATTTTAAGATTCCCTTGATGTTGGTCTTACCTTATGTTGTCTCGTTATTTGTTTCTTGTGGTGTTCCTTTTGCAATATTGATTGGGTTGAGAAGTTTTACTCAATCATCTATATCGTATGCAAATATGATTTTTTGTTCTCTGATTATTGGGTCTTTCACTGTCGTTTATGCAAATAATTTTTTTACTAGATTTATTCTTATTTGTATCTATGGTTTAGGAGAGCCAGAAAACGAAATATATCCTGCGACTTTTAGGGATAGGAGAATAATGTACTTACGAAAAATACTGATAGACAAGAGTTTGGTAAATATGCTGGTCTTGTTGACTTATGTCGTATTTTTAATTTCAGATACCATGCTGTTTTTTCAATGGCACACTCATGTCTTTACTACGGATATAAATGATGCTGTTAAAAATTCGTTTATTGTATATATAGCATTCAAGGGCTTTGTTGCAGCAAAGAGTAATACACATTACTCTTTAAAGGATATCGCCCACTTAATCGAATATTCATGACTTAATGTATCTGCCCCCGTAGATTTTCGACAGAAACAATCTGTGGAGATTCAATGTGTGTTTCTTAATTAGAGAGTGCAAACTAAAATGGTAAATTGACACAGAGTTTAGTTTACACTCTCTAATTTATTTCAATTTGGCTATCAGAGGACGAATTTTTATGTCGTATTCTTCGTTGCCAAAATTTATAACAATAAGATTCCGTTTACACCGAGTTATCCCAGTATATAATAATTCATCAAAAGATAGGTTGAAAGTTGTTGATTTGTCATATTTCGGTTCAAAAACAAGAAAAACAACTTCACTTTCCCATCCTTTGAATGAATTAATAGTAGATATTTTTATAGTACCACTATTCATCCAAAAATGTAGTTTTTTGTTATCTCTAATATTTTTGTAATTTGAACTGTAAACTTCTTTTTTGAATTGAGTTAAAACTTCTTCGTAGTGCTTCCTAAAAGCAATTAATACGTCAAAGCTGATTCTACATTTTTCGCATTCTTCAATCAATCTTTCTTTGAAAGTATCAGGAAATGACACATATAAATCATAGATAGTAAATAAAACAGCAATGTGCTGTCTTAATTTGATGAGATCATAATCATAGAGCGTAGTCCTTTTGGGAAACAATTTCTTCTTGAAATGTTCTGTAATGTTGTTGAACCATGCAAGATTTGGATTGCCTCCATTGTTTTTACCAATATAATTGAGGTGAGTCATATACATAGTCTCTATCGTTTCAAGCATACTATTTGTTTTTTCTCGGCTTGCATATCGGTAGTAGGCATCAAATGTCCTGAGTAGTCCAGTAGTATATCCCAAAATTGTTATGTCGTTAGGTGATATGTTTCCTGCTTTATTAAGTATGTTCCCTCTTATAATAGTATATAAGGAAGCAATATTATTCTTGTCTTGAAGATACATATAATTAATATAGCCCTCTTTTTGCTGTTGCTGGCCAAAGAAATCATAGCTGCCGTTTTCAGAGAAATCGTCAGTATCATATTTGTCACCAAATACATTCTGTTGAAATGATTGGGCAAGATCTCTTACTTTAAAATCAGAACGGAAACAATACTTAAGCTCATTTACGCCTCGAACATTTGTTACAACATCCTTTTGTAGAGTAGGTTGACCATAAATATTTTGCTTAACATCACCAAATAAAACATAATCACCTTTAGGGTCTCTAAAGAAATTTTTAATTATTTCCATCCAAGACCTGTGGTAATCTTGTATCTCGTCAATGAGAACAGCATCATATTTAACAATTTGATTTTTGTGCTCGTAAAACAATTGAACATTCCCATAATACATTCTTTCCAGATAGTCGGATATGTGGGCTTTGTCCATACTTTCAGGAATTTCCATCTCAATATTTAGATTGTTGAGCTCAGCATTTATAAATTGATGGTAGTTTATAATGATAAAACTATCCAAGGGGAATGTTTCATCAACCCGATTAAGTTTGTCATGAATAAAGTTTTTGAGCGTAATGTTGAAAGTCAAAATTAAAATACGTGGGGTGTTATTACGTGACAAAGCCCGTTTGTATGCTTGTACTGCTCTAGCTGCTAAAACTGTAGTTTTACCAGATCCAAAAACACCACGTACTCTTTGCTCAAGATTTGTTGAGTATATAATGCTTTTTTGTTTGTCAGAATATCTATATGGTTCACCTTCTGCCTTTAAGTGTTCTGCTGGTGACAACAATCTTTTGAAATTTTCATATATAACATCTGTAAATAGCCAAGAAGGGCTTGAGGCTATAATACGTCGCTTTTTAAGAAGATTAATAAAATCCTCTTCGTTGAGTCCATCTTTCCCGATAAAGTCCATGTTATATTTAATGAATGTTTGATATTTCTTATCATCTTTATACGGTTTTATAAGCCTATCCTCAAGTTCATGTTGACTGGCACAATGGAAGTAAACAGCACATGCGACTATATTGAAATGGCGATAATCTTTTATCTTCATTTGTAGCAAGTCTGTGACATGAAGATCATAAAGATTATTCTTGTATTTCAAAACTTGGTCTATTGGTGACTTTACTACTGATCCATTTTGTATAAATATCCACTTTTTCTTTTCATTTAAGCGAAAATTGTTCAAGTTCCAATCTTTCACTTCTATAATCATAACCCCATACCCTTTTCGCATAATGAGCACATCAGGTCTGTCTCCATTTAAAAATGGATTGAAATAGACTTCAAAAGAATCATCTAAGCAATTCTTAAGAAACTCCAATAGTGTCCATTCTCCAACGGTCGCAGGAACTTTGAACATCGAAATCTTTTCAAGTGAAGGATAGAATATTGCCATAATTTTCTTTTTATAGTTACTCGATGTGAATCAACTTCTTTTCAAGAAGCAAATTTAACACATTATTATGTAAATTTATCATAATCGAATAGTTTAATGCCGTATTTTATATTAATTTAAACTAATTTTAGAAAAACGGTAAAAATGGGATTCTACATATGTTAAGATAGGACAAGTAATTTCATGCCAAACATTAAAACGTTTTATCATATGACATGCATATATATACGACAGTAAATCAATGAATCTATACGACAGTAAGTCATCATATATGCAATTCTCTGCTTACCGATAGGTTGATTCAGATACTCGACTTTGGAGAGGTATCTACCGATAGGCAAGTGCTTTCGAGAGTAACTCGAAAGGTTTTGAGTAACTCAAAACATAACTTGCTATCGTCAGATACCTCGATTTTTCAAATCATCTCAGAGTCTGAAACCACGTTGCCTTTTAGGAGTGCGGAAACGTGGTTGAGGCTCGTCAACAATTTCGAGTTTGAAGACATCTATCAACTTCCGAATGGCAGGATTCTGTTTGATGAGGGCTTGAAGTTTTGCTTCTGCAGGCTTGATTTTGAGCAAATAATCAGCAATGTCCAAGCCTTTCGCTTTATCTTCTTCGCAGGCTTGATGCTCTAAAAAGTCGAAAAGTGTTGCACGGATGCCGAGAACTTGCATCATTGGCAGCTTATCTTGCCAAACTGTTGTCGCTCCCAAATCAGGGAATAAGACCACATCTCTGTTTTTCAGAACAGATAACGACTTCGTGTTAAAGCAACCATTCTTACCACCACTTGCTATCCATAAGAATTGAGGAAGATAGTAGGAGGCTATCAAGGCTGTCTTCTCACTTTCAACCAATGCTATAGGCTTGGTCTTGTCTTTATTGATAAGATGTTCGCCAAAGAAGCATTGACAGAGATTGAAATCCTTGTGGGGGACAAGCGAGTGTACCCATGAAATATGGTTGTATGGTTCTTTTACTCGCTTACCTGTCTCGGGATAATAGAGCATTACCTTACCAGTTCTCACCTTACCTTGATTGTCAACTTGCCAAAATACCGTGGCACCAGTCCAGTGTTTGGAAGTTCCGACATGATATTTCTCCATCAAAGAAAGAGTAGCTGTTTCACCGAATTGAGAAGATAGAAACAAGAAAAGGTTGTTTGCCTCATAGCATTTCAGAGAACTTCGCATGATGTTCTCGTCTATATAAGAAGTGGGTAATGGCTTCGGCATTTCTCTCTTCTTATATGAAATAGTATCATCCTTTGTGAATGTCTCATTCTTCTCGGGATTCTTCTCGAAAAAATCCTTGGGAGTGAAGTGATAACAACAACTTTGCTCATGGTTGCAGCGACCCACGTAAGGAGGAAACTCAATCTTCCCTTCTGTGTCAATATATCGGGCGAAGCTACGTTTCTTATGACATTCTGGACATGTATGTCGGGTAGCGATGCCTTTGTATGGCTCTAATATGAATCTATGTGTACTCATTTCATTTCTTTTTTTATGTGGCGGTTCTGTCGGTTTTGTCGCTTTTGGTATTAAAACCGTCAAAAGCGACAAAAGCGACAAAACCGTCACGAGTTAATCTTTGAATATTCTCCATGCTTCTCTTTGCGAAATAGAACTCCGATGTTATCATTCAGAAATCTTTCCAATGTCCTTGACTTCATGTCGTTCTCTTTGGCGACATCATGAGCTTGCGCCGTGGTGAATGTTGCAGGAAGATGGTTGACGATTGCTTGTTGTTGAGCTGTAAGCATATTCTCGTTGAGGATATTTTGTACTGATATGGCAGAGTTCTTGAAATACTCTGTCAATCGGATGGCTCGCTCTACACTCAGCAGGTCGATGGCTTCCTTATCACATTCTCCACACGTCCATCGTGCCAATTGAATAATCAGACAGAAACGGATGATGTATATCTCCAGCTTGCAATAGATGCTGACAATGGTATCATTTGTTTCATTGTCGCATTGCTCGGAGAAATGATGCTGCCATTCATAGAGCCTTGCCTTAGCTTCTTCAGTGAATGATAAGACATGAGGCTCGATTTCCTGTTGCTCATTTATTGGACACTCCATATCAATAAGGTGTTGAATGATGGCTTGCCAATCTCGCTCTATATTATCGGGCAACTCTCGGTCACTCCATCTCGCTTTCTGCTGAAGGTTAGGCATGACGAACAAAATGCGATCGATGAAGCCGTTGCTGGAGCGTTCGCCTTTCGCCAACTCACTAAGTATCTTCTTTTGGATGGTTCCGATTACTGAGATATAGGGGCGTTTAATGAAAATGGAACTCTTGGAACTTCTTCTGTCTGATATGGTTGTCTTGGCGCTAAAGACTGATAGCCAGAACTGTTCCTCTTGAACCATTGTTATAGCGGTTGAAGTTCTTGAACCATGCAGACAACTCGTCTGTCCATAGGCACAACCCCCTCTTGTTCTGTGCATGAATATAGCTCAAGCCTTCTGGTGTGACATCAGAGACCAAGAAACGTTTGCGTACAGGTTCTTGCGGGAATCCATCCTCTCCATTTTCAATGCGTTCCTTGCGAGACATGCACATCTTTTCCTCAAACTTACTGTATTGCTCCTCGAACAACTTGTTTTGCTCATAGTCGTAATCGAGGAATGGCTTCATAGCGAAGCTAAGTGGGTGGCTCTTGTTGGCTCCTGGTCTTCCGATAAGAGCCATGTATAAGATAGGACTTTCAAGCCAACCTTGTTTCATCTGTGCCAAGTGCGTGTTGCCGATACCAACAGCCAATGCAGTGAGTATGGCTGCTGATATATAGTCGGTAGGAAAACTGTGGCATTCGTGTACCTCCTTGATGATTCTCTGAATCTTGGCAGGAAAGATGCTTACGGGAAACTGGCTTCCTGATAGGCGAGTACTCATATCAATAGCCTTATCCATGATAATCATTGGATTGATGGAAGTTTCCTTATTGTTATTTAAAGCTGTCATTTGGCATAGAGTTAAAAATTATACATTGACTTGGGTTTGCGCTTCATTCCTCCTTGCATGGCTTTTAGCATTTCAGAATGGTTCTGCTCCTTGGTAGCTTTTCGACCATTCTCAATCCATGCAAGCAGCTCATCCTTATAGAAGTATAGCTTCTTACCTTTTTTATAGGATGGCAGAATGCCTTGGTTAACCAATCGATAAATAGTTGGCTTCGACTTCATTATAATAATAGCAGCCTCATCAATCTCAACCAATATATGGTTATTTACTGATGATGTAGGTTGAAGTGCTGATACCATTTGCTTCAACTCGATAACTTGTTCTGTTAAATAAGATACCGCTTGTGGTAACTTATCAAAGGTGATACTTTCATCTATCATATCTGTTCATTTTTTATTATTCGGGTACAAAGTAAATGAGTTATGTAATGGGGATAAATATCACTGAGATATAACCTCTGAATAACCGCTCAATGCTTATCTGCAACAATAATTTGTCTTGATTCCGCCTTGAACATCTAAGCTTGGTAGTAATTCAATGATGCAGGTACCTTCCATTCTTAACTTCCTTATAATAGTGGATATTTCCACATCAACCAGCGCATCAGCAAAAACTTGTTTTATAAAGGTTGCTGTATCAATGCCTTTCTTCTTGAAGAGATTTCCTATATTCCAAGCATAATGCATTAAGTCTATAGTACGAATAGCCTTGTCAACAATCAATGAATGATGTCTCATGTGTGTAGAGGCACAACACTGGAAAATAGCGATGTTGTCACAAAGTTGGTTCAGATGCTCCTCTTTTATGTAGGCAGCAAAAGTTCTTCTGGTATAATCGATAGCTGAGTTTAACAAGACCTTTTCCTTTTTGGCTTTGTCTTTCAATGCTTCCTGTCTCAACTGTTCATAGTTTGTAATACAAGAAGAGGCTTCGTCTGCATAGACGAAAGTTACATCTTCCAGGTTTAGCTCTTCCCCCTCGTCATATGTATTTGTTTCATTGATGGCAATAGAAGACAGACGCTTTCTTTCTGTATTGTTTACTGTATTACAAAAGATATGCTTAAACCATGGGGCAAGCAATCGTACGATACTATCTAATGCATGGAGATAAACAACCATCAGTATGGTGGTTGAGATAACGAACGTCAAGTTGCAGCTAAAGGTGTCTACACCATATTGCATAGCTTCGTTGCGAACAAGTGCACCAATGATAGACATTGCACACAAAACCAATAAATGCTGTGTCAAAAATTCTTTTTTAAACTGTTTCATATTGCGTATTATTAATCATTTGTGGCGCAAAAATAGGAAAAACTGCAGAAACAGACACGTGAGTCACGCGTGACTCACGTAAAACTTTTAGGAGCCTTTAACTAAAAAGCCCGATATTGAACATTTTTTCAATATCGGGCACCATGAAATGAATGCAATGGATTTATTTAAGAGAAATCTTATTTGCTGTCTCTCTTTTCTTTGCGTTCACGAGGTCGGCATATATCTGTGTTGTGCTTACATTCTTATGGGTAAGCATTTTTGAAACCGTGTAAATGTCTGTGCCTAAGGCGATTTGGATTGTTGCATACGAGTGCCGGAAGCAATGGAATGAAAATGGCTTGGTAATTCCAGCCTTCTTCAACCATGCTTTAAGGGGATGGTTAATCATGCTGCGCTTCAATCCCTTGAACACGATACCCGTGCTTGGTTCACCACATAGTTCGTATGCCTCGTTGCTGATAGGCAAGGTTGCCTCGGTCTGAGTCTTCTGGGTACGAATACGCAAGCAATAGCCTTGGTCGGGAGCTATCTCGAAGTCTTCCCAACGCAATTTTAAGATGTCGCTAATTCGCAATCCTGTGAGGCAAGCAAAGAGGGAGGCAGACTTCAGTACAGGTATATCGCAAGGAGTAGCTGCCAACTGCTTTACTTCATCGAGGGTAAGAAACTCCTTCTTTACATCTTGTGGCTCAATCTTGTCCAGATAGTCATTGATGTTCTCACGCAGCCACTTGTCACGATAGGCGATTTTTAAGAGACCACGGAAAGTAGAGTAGTAACCTGCTGCAGAGTTGAGAGATACCTTTTGTTTTGTTCGATTTAACTGATTTGCATTCAGAAGATACTCTCTGAACTTTTTGCAAAGTTCCACTGTCACATCCCCAAATGTACAATGACCTTGAACAAATTTGAAGAAATGCTTGTAGACACATGTCCACTTATCATCTTTCTTATGTGTCATCTTCTCAAAGTATGCCAAAAAATCAGCTTTCTGTCGTGTTTTGTCCAAAAAACCAAATTCTTCATTGATGAGTGATTGGGTTCTGATACAACGGATGGCCTCTGCTTTGTTGAGCATATCTGTATTAAACTCACGTTCCATCTCATTCTTTGGATGAGCATAGATATAGATACCTAAATATTCTCTGCGACTCATTTGCATAGTCTCAGGGTTGCGTACTGGTGGATAGAAATCCAAATAAAGAGAAATACGGTCGTTTTTAATCGCTCTTTGGCGAAGTGAAACTCTTGTACATGTATTTACCATGATGTTTACTTTTTATAATGTGATACTTATGTTTCATATATGATCCCGTATTAAGAGATCTTTGAAATCGATTGCAAAATAATAGAGTTATGTAATGGGGTACAACTTAACCTTTTGATAACCGCTAAATAACCTTAGGCTTGCCGATAGCTTTCTCTAAATCTCGCTTGGAAATCTTGATATACTTGCCAATCTTCACCTTTTCAATAGCGTATTTCTTGATACGCTTATAAATCTGGTCCTGACTTAAACCATACAACTTCATGGCCTCCGGTATTGTATAATAAAGTTGGTCTTCTACGGATTCACCTTTTGCCAATTGTACATGACGCTTGGAATACAGAACATTGTTACCTTCCATTTTTCTTGGAATAGCATTGTGACTAACGAAACTATATACGGCTGTTTTCGTCATACAATATTTCTGTTGAATGTCCATAACAGTCATCCATTCACTGATGGTTGGATCTGGAGACAGGTGTGCAAAATAATCATCCACCTCTTTCTTGTTCCAATATACTCTTCCTTGTATGGATATTCTTGAAATCTTGACTTTCTTGACTATCTCATAGATGGCGGTCTCATAAGTGTTGTGGACTTCTGCAATTTCCTTGGCAGAGTAATATTCTGGAACAGGTAGTTCTCGGTTTGCATGAACTGCTTCTTTTGAAGCACTTTTTTTTGTGGTGTATGGCAAACTATCAACAAGATAATCTATATCTCGCTTTCTGATTAAAGATAAACGAGAAGTAATCTTGGATGCTCGCAACTTACCACTATACACCATATTATATATGGTCTGTCTGCTTAGTCCTAAAAGTATAGCGACCTCTTGAATAGTGAGGTATTCTTTCACGAGGATTTCAGACATGGATTTCTCGGAAGCTTTTCGGTGGATCATTGTCTCAGCCATCTTTACTTTCTCCTCACGTTTTGCTGCCTTATAGGCATAACTGTTGCATTGCTTGGAGCAATAACGAGTTGTGGATTTTGATGCATAAAAGCTCTTCCCACAATACTCGCAAATTTTTAGAATTCTTTCTTTGCTTGCTGTCATTTGTACGCTTTTTATACTTTTTTACTTAATTTATTGTAGAAAAAGTCGTCTGTCATTACTCCGTTTATTTTCAATAGTCTTATATCATCGTCCATCATTGTCCAAAACTCTCGGCAATCTTGCACTCATTTGCCAAAAATGGAGTCTCAAATTATTACTTTTGAAAAGTGGAGGTACAAGAGCGGTACAAAAAGGTGCTAAAAAAGCCTTACCATTGATTATAACCAATAGTAAGGCTAAAAAGAAAGGTGCTCATTTTGAGCACCTTAACTATCATTTGTTGTCGATATTAATCGTTGTTTATCACGACTTACTTTCCGATACAAAAGTGCTTGAAGATATTGTTTAGCGTTTCCTGGCTACTGATCTGTCCGCCAGTGATTTCACCCAATTCTTCCAATACCATTTTCAGGTCTTCGGCGATGATGTCGCCGCTCATGCCCATTTCCATCGACTCCAATACTCGGGAGAGGGAATTGTGGGCACGGAGAAGGGCCTCGTAATGGCGGGCACTCGTTATGATGACGTCGTTCTCGGTAATCTCAGGAATATCAGCGGCTCTTACTAATGCCTGCTCCAGGGATGAAACGTTCTCGCCTGTGCGGGCACTGATGAAGAGTGGGGCTTCAGCTTCGCTGGATTCTCCTTCGCTGGAATCTGAGCCGCAGGAATGGGTGAATTTATCGAACGCAAGTTTATCATTCTCAAGTTTATCCATCTTATTAAATACTACCAGCAGCTTCTTGCCCTGGTTCTTCAGCTTCATCTCCTCGATTTCTGAGGCTGACGGCTGCTCATCCAATAGCCAGATTACTATCTTCGCTTCTTCCATCTTCTGGAAAGTGCGCTCTATTCCGATGTTTTCTACCACATCATCCGTCTTGCGGATTCCGGCTGTGTCAATAAAGCGGAAGGTGATTCCGTCGATGAGGGTGGTGTCTTCGATTACATCTCGGGTGGTTCCGTGAATGTCGCTCACGATTGCCTTCTCCTCGTGGAGCAGACGGTTGAGCAGGGTGCTCTTGCCCACATTCGTCTTGCCTACGATGGCTACGGCTACTCCCTGCTTTAGGGCATTGCCGGTTTCGAAGGAGTGGGCGAGGGTGGTAATCTTGTTATTGATTTCTTCGGCTAGTGCCTGGAGTTCGCTGCGGTCGGCAAACTCCAGTTCTTCGTGGTCGCTGAAGTCGAGCTCCAACTCCAGGAGCGAAGTCATCTTTAATAATTTTTCGCGAAGGAGGGAGAGTTCGTTGCTGAAATGCCCCTTCAGTTGGCTTAGCGCCATCTTGTGGGTTGCCTTGTTGGTAGAGGCGATGAGATCAGCTACGGCTTCTGCCTGGGAGAGGTCCATCTTGCCGTTGAGATAGGCACGACGGGTGTATTCGCCCGGTTCTGCCTGGCGACATCCTACCTCTGTAAAGCGATGGAGAACCTGCTGAAGAATATATCGGCTGCCATGACAGGAAATCTCGGTGGAGTTCTCGCCTGTATAACTGTGGGGTGCACGGAACACGCTCACCAGTACATCATCGATGGTGTTGCCATCCTTATCCTTGATTTCGCCATAATGCAGGGTGTAGGGCTTGGCTTCTTCCAGGGATTTGCCGTTGGCAGACTGGAAGATTTTGTCGGTGAGGGTAATGGCGTTGTTGCCACTGAGTCGGATGATTCCGATTGCACCGCCGGCTGGGGTTGCCAGGGCGCAGATACATTCTTCTTGATTCTTCATTTATTGATTCGTATTTTAAAGCTTTTGCCCTTTCAGGGCGACAGGGTTGTTTGCTGTTTTAACCCAGGGTGTTGCCCTGGGCTAGGAGCTTCTGCCCTTTCAGGGCGTATTGCTGCAATGGAGCTAGATTCTATCTAATACAACCTTGATGAGATTGTCGATGGTGCTCTTGTAGCCGGTGTTGGCGCTGAGGGCACGGCGGTTGGCGATGACCATGCAGCAGGTTAATGCCTTATGACCGAGGAGAAGGGAAAGACCGGCGAGGGCTGAACTCTCCATCTCGAAGTTGTTGACGCGCAGACCGTTATACTCGAATGCTTCAATCTTCTGATTAAGTTCCGGGTCGGCAAGTGGGGCACGGAGTTCGCGGCCCTGAGGTCCGTAGAAACCGCCACAGGCTATGGTGATTCCGCGTACCATATCATCGCCGGCTATCTGGTTGAGCAGTTCCGGATTGTTGTCTACACAGTATGGGTTGCCAATCTGGTCGTTCCATTTTACCTGGCGCTTGAATTCTGCCTCTGTTTCGAGGTCGCAGATTTCGTTGCGACGGGCATAGAAGTTGATGAGTCCGTCGAAACCGATGCTCTTCTGCGAGGCTACGAAGGTTCCGGCAGGGCAGTTGAGCTGCAGGCCGCCGCAGGTTCCGATGCGCACGAGGGTGAGCTTGGTGTGCTCAGGTTTCTCGGTGCGGGTTTTGAAATCGATGTTCTTCAGCGCATCGAGCTCGTTGACTACGATATCGATATTATCGCATCCTATTCCGGTGCTCTGCACGGTGATTCGCTTGCCTTTATATGTGCCGGTGATGGCGTGGAATTCCCGACTTGAGACTTCGCATTCCTTCTCATCGAAATGGGAGGCTACGAGGGCTACGCGACCTGGGTCGCCAACGAGGATTACTTTATCAGCCACTTGTTCCGGGCGTAGATGAAGGTGGAAGCAGCTTCCGTCTTCATTGATAATCAATTCTGATTCTGCAAAATATTTGCTCATGGTTCTTTTGATTTTAAGTTATACATTATTTATATTGGGGCTTTGCGCCCCTCTGTGTTTAAGATTAGCAAAGATACGAATAAAAAATGAAATGGAATATTTTTTTAATGATTTTAAACAGTAAAAAAGCACGAAGGGCAAATCCCGGAAATGGAACTTGCCCTTCTCTTTCAAATCTCTCTTCTTTTATATCTAGTAAAGAGACTGCCGATGAACGGAGCCTTTTGCCGGATATTCTAGTATGGTTAAACCCGGATGAGGGGTTATGAATTCATAGAGAGCAGGAACTCGTCGTTGTTGCGAGTATGCTGCATGTTCTTGTGGATGGTGCTCATCGCCTCGATAGCGTTCATATCTGACAGATACTTGCGCAGAATCCACATGCGGTCGAGCGTTGTCTTGTCCTGCAGGAGATCGTCGCGACGGGTAGACGAAGAAATGAGGTTGACAGCAGGGAAGATGCGCTTGTTGCTGAGTGAGCGGTCGAGCTGCAACTCCATGTTACCTGTTCCCTTGAACTCCTCGAAGATGACTTCATCCATCTTACTACCTGTATCGATGAGGGCAGTAGCGATGATGGTGAGCGAACCGCCGCCTTCGATGTTACGCGCAGCACCGAAGAAACGCTTAGGCTTCTGGAGGGCGTTTGCATCCACACCACCGGTGAGCACCTTACCAGATGCAGGAGCTGTGGTGTTGTAGGCACGGGCGAGACGGGTGATGGAATCGAGGAAGATGACAACATCGTGTCCGCATTCTACCATTCTCTTAGCCTTCTCGAGCACGATTCCGGCAATCTTGACATGGCGCTCTGCTGGCTCGTCGAAGGTAGAGGCAATAACCTCTGCATTCACGGTACGTGCCATGTCGGTAACCTCCTCAGGACGCTCGTCGATGAGCAGCATCATGAGATAAGCCTCAGGATGGTTGGCTGCGATGGCGTTGGCAATATCCTTCATGAGGATGGTCTTACCGGTCTTAGGCTGAGCCACGATGAGCGCACGCTGACCCTTACCGATTGGCGAGAAGAGGTCTACGATGCGGGTGCTGAGATTGGTGGTGCGGCGGTCGCCACAGAGATTGAACTTCTCATCAGGGAAGAGTGGGGTGAGGTGCTCGAAAGGAACACGGTCACGAACCTCTGACGGGTCACGGCCATTGATCTTGATGATGCTGGTGAGCGGGAAGTATTTCTCGCCCTCGTGAGGCGGACGCACCTTGCACTCGATGACATCGCCAGTCTTCAGACCGAACTTCTTGACGAAGCTGGATGCTACATAAACATCGTCCGGTGAAGAAAGGTAATTGTAATCGCTGCTGCGCAGGAATCCGTAGCCCTCTGAAATCACTTCGAGCACACCGTTGGATTTCACGAGATTGCTGAAATCGTAGGCTGGTGCTTCCTGCTTGTTCTTGGCTGCAGGGGCAGCAGCAGGTGTGTGCTGGTGAGAAGTCTGTGGAGTGGTAGGACGGTCGAAGATGTCGACAGTAGGAATGGCAGCCTGGTCTTCGATAGGAATGTCGACTACCGGGATGAAATCGGTTCCATCGCCCGGATCACCCTTCCATGTTCCGTCTGCATCGAGTTCTACCTTCATACCTTCAGTATAGTGGATAGGAGCTGACTCCTGTTTCTTATCGGTTGCAGTTTTTTCAGTAGCTTCTTCCTTTGCCTCCTCAGCTGGAGCCGGAGCGGCTGCCGGAGCTGGAGCTGCTGCTGCGTTCTGTGCATTCATCTTAGCCTGGAGCATCGCCTGCAAATCGCCGCTGATGTTAGCGCTCTCAGCGTTTCCGGCAGAGAACTGCTCTTCAGGAACGGCAGCTTGCTCAGGTGCTGCCTGCTCAGGAGCAGTCTGCTGGTTATCGGCTGTTGCCTCTTCCGGCTGTTCTGCCTCAGTAGCAGCCTGCTGGTTAGCCGTCTCCTGTGCATCTTTCGCCATCTGCGCTTCTAGCTCGGCTTTTACCGCCTGATGCTTTCTGATGGCAGCTGCTCTGGCTTCTGCAATGGCTTCGAGTTCAGCCTTGCTTCTTCTGCCGCGGTGTTTCGGGAAGTTGGCAAGTACCTGAGCCTCGATATCTTCGCCTGATTGGTTTAGAGTCTGCTTCTGGGCAGATGATTGTAAACTCTGCTCTGCCGGGCTGAACCGGATTTCTTCCTCAACCGCTGGGGCTGGGGCAGTTTCGCTCATAGCCTGAGGAGCAGTCTCGCCGCCGTTAGGACCCAATACCTGGTTCTTCTGCACGTCGAAATTCTCTCCTTCATTGCCGTGTACGGAATAAACACGGTCTTCTTTCTTGGTTGCAATGCGGGTGCGCTTGCGCTTAGGGGCTGCTTCAGGAGCTGGCTGTTCTGCCTGGGCGTCGAGAATGGCGTAGACGATAGTTCCCTTGTTATCGCTCTTCTTTACCTTGGCTCCAAGTTCCTTGGCAATGTCCTTCAACTGAACGACACTCTTTGCTTGTAATTCTTCTTTGCTATACATATATTATATATTGTATATTAATGATTTTCTTTCTGAAATGTCGCGTTTCTGAATGGAAACACGGTATTGATTGATAAATTCGTGTGCAAAGATAATTAAAAAATTTGTTTCTGCCAAATATTTTGCCTATCTTTGCACAAAAAAAATAAAAATGGCTAGTCAAATACCCTATTTAGACGTTCAAAACCTCACCAAACGCTTTGGTGCACAGGTTCTTTTTGATAATATTTCCTTCTCTATCGCTGAAGGACAGAAAGTGGGACTCGTGGCGAGAAACGGCACGGGAAAGTCTACGCTCATGTCGGTGCTGATGGATAAAGAGGGACACGAGAGCGGAGACATCATCTACCGACGCGACTTGAAGGTGGGCTATCTGGAGCAGTCGCCGCAGTTTGATCCGGAGGAAAGTGTGCTGCAGGCGTGCTTCAATCATGAGGATGATCCGGAGAAGGTGCTGAAGGCGAAACAGATTCTCACACAGCTGCACATTACCAACCTGGAACAGCCGATGGGACAGCTCAGCGGCGGACAGCAGAAGCGAGTGGCGCTGGCGAATGTGCTGATTACGGAACCCGACTTCCTGATGCTGGACGAGCCGACCAACCACCTGGACCTGGAGATGATAGAGTGGCTGGAAGGTTATCTGAATCGCGGCAACAAGACCATCTTCATGGTTACGCACGACCGATTCTTCCTGGACAAGGTGTGCAATACGATTCTGGAACTCGACGACCGCACCATCTACACCTACCGCGGCAATTATGCCTATTATCTGGAGAAGAGGCAGGAGAGAATGGACAATCTGAGAGCCGAAATTCTGCACTCGAAGAATCTCTACCGAAGGGAACTCGACTGGATGCGCCGTCAGCCTCAGGCTCGCGGACACAAGGCGAAATACCGCGAGGATGCTTTCTACGAGCTGGAGAAGGTGGCGAAGCAGCGCATAGAAGACAGGCAGGTAAGGCTGAAGGCTTCTACCGTTTATATAGGTTCGAAGATTTTTGAATGCCAGTATGTGAGCAAGGCTTTCGACGACAGGGGACAGAAGAAGGTGATTCTCGACAACTTCTATTACAACTTTGCCCGCTTCGAGAAGATGGGCATTGTGGGTAATAACGGAACGGGAAAATCGACCTTTATCAAGATGCTGCTGGGCGAGGTTCAGCCCGACAGCGGCAAGTTTGACATCGGCGAGACGGTTCGCTTCGGCTATTTCTCGCAGGAGGGACTGAAATTCCGTGAAGACCAGAAGGTGATTGACGTGATTACGGAGATTGCCGATTACATAGATCTGGGCGGCAGGCACATGACGGCTTCGCAGTTTCTGCAGTTCTTCCTCTTTACGCCCGAGGAGCAGCACAACTACGTTTACAAGCTGAGCGGCGGCGAGAAGCGCAAGCTTTACCTCTGTATGGTGCTGATGAGGAATCCGAACTTCCTGGTGCTGGACGAGCCGACCAACGACCTCGACATCCAGACGCTGCAGGTACTGGAAGAATATCTTCAGGATTTTGCGGGTTGCGTCATCGTGGTGAGCCACGACCGCTATTTCATGGACAAGGTAGTAGACCATCTGCTGGTTTTCAAGGGCGAAGGCGAAATACAGGATTTCCCAGGTAACTATACGCAGTACAGGGAATGGAGCCGGATGCAGGCGAAGGACGAGGCGGAACAGGCGAAACCGGCAAAGAGCGGAAATGCAACGGCAGAAAGCGACGGAGCAGGCACGGCCAAGCGCGACGCCAATTTTGAGAACAAGCGCAAGATGAGCTACAAGGAGAAGCGCGAATATGAGCAGCTGACCCAGGAAATAGATGCGCTGACCGAGGAACAGAAGAAGCTGGAAGAGGAACTCTGCAGCGGAAATCTATCGGTTGAGGAACTGACGGAGAAAAGCAAGCGCCTGCCTGAAATCAAGGATGAACTTGATGAGAAGGAAATGAGATGGCTAGAACTGGCTGAAATGCTCTAGACTTTGAACTTTGAGCGTTGAACATTGAACTTTATGATTAGTTGATGTGCGGCCGTTAATAATAAACATTTATAAAAGAAAATAGAAAGAATGGAAATTAAGAAATCAGAATTTACAATATCGGCTCCACGAGTGAGCATGTGTCCGAAAGATACGAAGGCTGAATATGCTTTCATCGGCAGAAGTAATGTGGGAAAATCGAGCCTCATCAATATGCTCTGCAACCACAAGGGTTTGGCTAAGACTTCAGCCACACCGGGTAAGACGCTGCTTATCAACCACTTCATCATCAACAACGAATGGTATCTGGTTGACCTTCCTGGCTATGGTTTCGCCAAGCGTTCGAAGACCGTACAGAAGCAGCTGGAACAAATGATAAGCAGTTATATTCTGCAGCGCCAGCAGTTGGCTAATGTCTTTGTGCTCATCGACGTGCGCCACGATCAGCAGAAGATAGACCGCGAGTTTGTAGACTGGTTGGGCGAGAGCGGCGTTCCTTTCTGCATCGTTTTTACCAAGGCCGACAAGTTGGGTCCGGTCAAGGCTCGCATGAATGCGGAGAAATGGATGCATGCGCTGGAAGACCGCTGGGAAGCACTTCCACCTTATTTCATTACCAGTAGTGAAAAGAAGATGGGACGCGACGAGGTGCTCGACTATATTGACGAAATCAACAAATCGCTTGCCGGAGAATAATCTTTCGGGAGAGAATAAACCAACAGAGAATGAAACAGATTAATTGGGGATTTATCGGCTGCGGAGAAGTAACCGAAAAGAAAAGCGGACCGGCTTTCAACGAAGTGGAGGGTTCGCAGGTGGTGGCTGTGATGAGCCGAAGCGAGAACAAGGCACGCAGCTATGCTGAGCGCCATCATGTGCGCAAATGGTACACGGATGCATCGGAATTGATAGAAGATCCCGATGTGAATGCTGTTTACATCGCCACGCCACCTTCTTCTCACGCCACCTTCGCCATTATGGCGATGCGTGCGGGCAAACCCTGCTACATAGAGAAACCGCTGGCAGCGAGCTACAACGACTGCATCCGCATCAACCGCATCAGCGAGCAGACGGGTGTCCCCTGCTTTGTAGCTTATTATCGCCGTTATCTTCCTTACTTCCAGAAGGTAAAGGAAATTATCGAGAGCGGAACCATCGGTAACGTGGTGAATGTTCAGGTGCGCTTCTCGGTTCCTCCGCGCGATCTCGACTTTCAGAGCGGCAAGGAAATGCCTTGGCGACTGCAGCCGGATATTGCGGGCGGCGGCTATTTCTACGACCTGGCTCCTCATCAGATAGATTTGCTCCAGAATCTGTTTGGTGTGATTACCCGTGCGCACGGCTATCCTGCCAACAGAGCGCATCTTTATCAGGCTGAAGATACGCTCTCGGCGTGCTTCTTCTTTGAGAGCGGAATTCCGGGCAGCGGAAGCTGGTGCTTCGTGGGACATGAGAGTGCGAAGGAAGACTGCATCGAGGTGATTGGCGAGAAAGGTTCGCTCTCATTCTCGGTGTTCACTTACCAGCCGATAGAAGTGATTACGAGCGAAGGAAAGAACTTGATTACGGTTCCGAATCCGCCTTATGTGCAGCTGCCGCTCATCAAGAGTGTGATTCAGCATCTGCAGGGAATAGGAAAATGCGACTGCACCAGCGTTTCGGCTACGGCTGTCAACTGGGTGCTGGACCGAGTATTGTGGAAGAACTGATTTTTTACAAAATCATCATCAGGATTAGAGCGTAAGTTATGAAGAGATGTTTCTGTATAGTAGGATTTATCTGTTCTCTTGCCTGCACTTCGGCAAGGGCAGGGGAGCCCGTGGATTCTACCATGCTGGGAACGCTCTTCAACAAGACGATGTTCATGTCCAATTCCCAGGACAGCCTCGTGAAAGAGCGCCATCGCAAAACCTTCTTCCATCAGGTGGGAGATGTGTTCACCCGGTTCTTCAGAGAATTCAACAGTACGGATTCGGCTTATATCGAAGACCAGCATTACAATTATACGGTGATGCTGCAGAACACCAATACCTACGAGGAATATACGCTCAGGAACAGCGAAGGACAGAGCATTTCCTTCTCGCCTGATCCTTCTTACCGCCTGGGGCCTTATCTGGGCTGGCGATGGGTGTTTCTGGGTTATACGTTCGACCTGAAGCACATTAATTTCAGGAATAACCACACTAATAAAAAGGAGTTTGACCTGAGCCTCTACAGTAGTCTGCTGGGAATAGACCTGTTCTGGCGACAGACGGGAAATGACTATCATGTTCTGCGGATGAATCTGGGTGAGCACATCGATTGTAACCCTATCCGCAAGGCTCCTTTCGACGGTTTCAAATCGAGCATCAAGGGATTCAATCTTTATTACATCTTCAACCATCGCCGCTTCTCTTATCCTGCCGCCTATTCGCAGAGTACGGTGCAGCGGAGAAGTGCCGGCTCCATGCTTCTGGGAATCGGTTACACGGAGCATGAACTGGAGGTGGACTGGGATAAACTGACCAATCTTGTAGATGAACGGCTGAACAAAAATCTGACAAACGGGGGAACTCCGGAAGCCAAGATAGACAGTTCGCTGATGTTCAGCAAGGTGAAATACAGCGATGTGAACGTAACCTGCGGCTATGCTTACAACTGGGTTTTCGCCAAGAACTGGCTCTTCAACGCTTCGCTCTCGGTAGGTGTGGCTTACAACCGCTCGAAATCGGATAATGAAAGGGAACATCTGGACATTACCAACTTCAGTTTCAAGAATGTGAACCTGGATGGAATAGGCCGCTTCGGTATTGTGTGGAACAACACGCATTGGTACGCGGGCGCCAGCACCATCATCCATTCCTACAACTATAAGAAAAAACAGTTTTCTACCAACAATTCGTTTGGCTCACTCAATATTTATGTGGGTGTGAACTTCGGCAGGAAACGTCATCATTAACATATAAAAAGAGAAGAGATGAAAATATTTACGAAAATGGCAGCTGTTCTGCTGGCTTGTCTGCTGGCTGTTCCGGGAGAAGCCAGGGTGAATGTGGTTTATCAGCGGCAGGACAGTCTGCGGATTGTAGGACTGCTGCAGCAGGCAAGGGCTATGAAGAAGAAACCAGCCAGTTGGATGCTCTGGTTCGGCAAGCAGATGGCGGGCGTTCCTTATGTGGGCGGCACGCTGGACCGGACGAAGGAAGAGGTGCTCATCGTGAACACCCGTGAGCTGGACTGCACCACATACGTAGAGATGGTTACGGCGCTCACCCTGTGCGCCAAGAAGAACGAGACTTCTTTCTCGGCTTTCTGTGAACATCTCCGAAATGTGCGTTATGTGGGCGGAGAGATTTCCTATGTGAAGCGCCAGCATTATTTCACGATCTGGATGGATGCAAACGAGCGCGAGGGAATCGTGAAGAATATTGCGCCCAATCCTCCTTTCTCGGCCGTTCAGACCGTGAACATCAACTGGATGAGTACACATGTTTCGAGCTATAAGATGCTTAAGGCTCATCCGGAATGGAAATCGGGAATCAGAAAACTGGAACAGAGTGTGAACGGCAAGCGTTACCGTTATGTTCCGAAGGGCAAGATTGCCAACACGGAAGTTTTCCGCAACGCTATTCACGATGGTGACATTATCGCCATCATTACCAACAAGAAGGGGCTCGACACGACCCACATCGGTATTGCTTCCTGGCACAAAGACGGATTGCATCTGCTCAACGCCAGCAGCATTCACAAGAAGGTGATTGATGAACCGATGACGCTTTATACTTACATGCATAAACATCCGGTGCAGATAGGAATCAGGGTTTGCAGAGTTCAGTAAAAAAATATTAGAAAAGAAAAGATAAATGGAAGAGAAAAAGAATTTTGAAGCGATCTTCAAGGAAGATCTTTATCAATATCTGCTGGGTATTGATAAGGTAGATGCTCATTTGCCGGAAGCTCCGGATTTGGAAGAGCTGTGGCAGAAAGTAGGCGAGAGTTATCTGCCTGATGCGATTCGCGAGTTTGCCAAATATCCTACGGTTTCATTGGGTTGGATCATGTATGTAGGAATGGCGCTTGCCAAGTATTGGGATGAGGATTGGGAACTCTACAGCAAGGTAGAGAATCATTATGAATATCTTCGTGACAGAATAGATTTCGACCACATGGATGATTATATCTGCGAAAAGGTTCTGCTGCTGAATGAGGAAGCGCATAAGGCTGTTACGAATGTAGTGGCAGAATGTGCTTCGCGCTCTTACAGCAAGCTGATTCATCTGAATCTGCAGCCTGGAAGCGAGGAAGCCTTCCGTGGTTTCGTTGCCGCCCTTCACCAGATGTTCCTCATGGGAATAGCCGTAGAGCTAAAAATGCTGGGTTACCACATGACTAAAATGTAAAAGAAAGTCCGTAAGCGTTCTGTTAAAATGCCTACGGACTTTCTTACTTATTGCTAAAATTATTACTTCATTTTCTTGAGATATTCTCCAGCGCGGGAATCGCCGAGTTCCTGAGCTTTCTTCAGGTTTTTGATGGCCTCTTCCTTATTTCCTTTCTCCTTCTGGAGCAGACCTAAGAGAAGGTAGCCGTCAGCATATTCAGGAGCTAACTCTATGCAATGGGTGGCTGCGCTGATTCCCTCATCATAACGCTTTACACGCAAGTCGAGACTTGCCCATTCTGCAAAATATGTAGGCTCTTTAGGAGCCAGGTAACAGGTGCGGGCAATATCAAGCAGGGCTGGCTGCCACATACGCAACTTGGTTTCGCATTGGTAACGGGTGTAGAAGAAGGCTGGTGAAACAGGACGGGCAATGGAATCGTACATATTATAATCCTGAATAGCGCGGCGGAATTCACCCTGCTCCTTCAGAAATTCTCCACGTGCCAGATAATAATTCGCAACCATTCCGGTTTTGCTTCCAACGCTTACCGCACTATCGAGCAAAACTTCAATCTCCTTGGCTGGAGCCTTGAGATTCTTCTTAGCCTGGGCAGCCTCAAAATAGAGTTCGCCGCTGAGAAGTGAAGTATTGGTCAAATCCATGAAAGTATCGTAAGCTTTCTGGTACTCACCCTTTGCGAAATTAATCTGCGCTTCCTGATGGCGGTAAATAGGCTGAGCCTTGATTTCGTATGCCTTCTGAGCCTCAGCTATGGCCTTATCAAGCGTCCAGTCCTTATAAACAGAATCGCCCTTGTAAATAATCTTCTGATAAATCAGGTCGGCATAGTTGGAATGAGCCTCATCCTTGGCAGCCGATTTCTTAATGCCTTCTTCCATCAGTTTGGCAGCTGCATCATATTCGGCCTTATCCGTCAGATAAGTGGCTTTCTCCTTGTAACCGAAGGCTGAAGTAGGGAATTTGCTGATAAACTCATCGCTATATTTCGCATACTCATCAGCAGTAGTCTGGCCTTTCTTCAGAGTCATCATCGTCATCGCTTCGTTCTCTGTATCAGGAAGAGCTGTACGGATGGTGGTTTCGCGAAGGGCTGCGTCAAGACTCGAAAGACCGGTTACCTTCAGCTGCTTGGCGTAGTTGGCGTCGATGGCCGTAACCTGACCATTGCTGTGCATCAGACCGATGACCTGGCCGTTCTTGTTGGCAAACGGACAACCTACTGCATTTTCCGGAGCACTATTTGAGAAGATGTAATAGTTGTACGTAGTCTTGAACTTCTCCACGCTGCTGATGTCCTCCTGCTGGTAAGCCGGCTTCTTGATAGAATAAGGAACCAGCCAGACCTTGTCGCCAGCAGCCGATTCCTTGGTTGCGATAGGGGCAGCAACTGTAGAGGCGTTGATTCGGAATTTAGCCACATCGTAGAGCTCGTCGGCTCCCATGATGGCCTCAACAGGAATCGATTTTCCGGAAGCGTCAACAACGCTAGCCTTTACAGCTCCGACAAATGGCTTGAAGGTGCTGATAGCCGTTCCCTTGTTGTCGATAAAAACACCTTGTGTAGAGGCGATAATGTCGCCTTTCTGATTGAAAGTAGTCAAGGTGAAAACGCTCTTAGCCAGTTTCTGGACCGAACCCGGCTGGGCATAGAGGGATGATGCTCCGAGCATCAGTCCCATCATGATCATATTTATTTTTTTCATAATCTTATTTGTGTTGCTTGTGTTTATTGAGCAACTCCTTAGCATTTGCCAGGGCAGCAGGCGTAATGTCGCTTCCGCTGAGCATCTGGGCGATTTCTTCTATACGCTGCTGCTCGTTGAGTTCCTTCATGTGAGAAAGAGTTCCCTCTTCGGTTTCTTCCTTCAGAACCTTGTAATGATGGGTTCCCATGGAAGCAATCTGCGGCAGGTGGGTGATGGAAATAACCTGGCGGTTCAGGTTGCCCATCTCTGTCATGATTTCCGCCATCTTTTCAGCAATCTTACCGCTTACTCCCGTGTCGATTTCATCGAAGATGATGGTTGGCAGTTTTACGGCGCCGCTGATCATAGCCTTCAGAGAAAGCATGACGCGGGCGATTTCTCCACCGGAAGCAACCTGACTCACCGGCTGGAGAAGCGTGCTCTTGTTGGCGCTGAACAGGAAATTTACCTTGTCAACACCATCAGAACTGAGCGGCTTGGCAGAGAATGAAATTTCGAAGCGGACGTTTGGAATTCCCAGAGGAATGAGACGTTTCTTCATTTCTTCTTCTATCTTTCTAGCCGATTTCGTTCGGATGGCAGTCAGATCACCAGCCAGCTTTTCAGCCTTGGCAAGCAGAAGGCCAACTTGCTTTTCCTGTTCTTCTATGTCTTCATCACCATTATCGATGTGCTGTAGCTGTTCGTTGATTCGCTCGCGAGTGGCGATGAGTTCTTCTACATTTTCCACATGGAATTTCTGCTGGAGCGAGTAGAGCTGGTCAAGCCGGGAATTGATGTTTTCAAGCCGGTTCGGGTCAAACTCTATATTGTCAACGCTTCCGCTTATTTCCTGGGCAATATCCTTGAGTTCTATATAGCTGCTCTGCATTCGTTCAGCCACCTCCTTCACATCCGGATAAACCTCCTTGATGTTGTCAATCTGCTGGGCTGCATTCTTCAGTTTGTCAAGAATGCTGCCGTCTTCGCCCGAGAGTGCATTATCTGCTTCATAGAGAGCAGTCTTGATGTCTTCAGAATGGCTCAGGGTTTCTGCTTCCTGTTCCAATTGCTCAAGTTCGCCTTCCTGCAGGTTTGCGTCATCCAGTTCCTTAAACTGGAAGCGCATGAATTCCTCGTTCTCCCTGTTCTTTGCGATTTCCGCTTTCAGGTCTTCCAGCTGTTGCTTAGCCTTTTTATAGTTCTTGTATTCGGCAAGATAAGCCTTCTTCTGCTTTTCATCGTGGGCAATAATGTCGACCACGCTGAGCTGGAAGTCTTCCTTCTGCAGCAGGAGGTTCTGGTGCTGCGAATGAATATCGACGAGCTGTTCGCCCAGTTCTCTCATCTTGCTCAGGGGGACGGGCGTGTCGTTGATGAAGGCACGGCTCTTTCCGGCAGCAGTCAGTTCGCGGCGGATGATGGTGTCTTCTGCATCATAATCAATATCGTTAGCATCGAAGAAATCCTGCATTCCATATTTTGACAGGTCGAAGTGGGCTTCTATCACGCATCGGTCTCTTCCTGCCTTGATGGCCTTGCTGTCAGCACGGTTGCCCAGGAGCAGTCCGATGGCTCCGAGAATGATGCTCTTTCCGGCACCCGTCTCGCCCGTGATGACTGAGAATCCTGGATAAAGAGGAATGTCCAACTCGTCAATCAACGTGAAATTCTTGATGTATAATTGCTTGAGCATAATTTCTTATCTTATTATTTTAAAGGAACTTAACCTACCTAGGAAGAATCTTTGCTTTATCATCCGAGAAGTTACCTCGAATCATTCTGCATGTAGCCTTATTCCTTGATTTTGTCCCAATATGAGTTTTGAGAAGGATTGATGGAGAAGAGCAGCTCATAAATGCTTTCTTTCTCTTTCTGAGTGCCATGTTTCTGATAGATGTTAGCAAGCTCGTCCTTCTTATAGTCGGTCCAGATTTGTGGCAGCAGACTGAGCGGTCTGTCCGTACGTGCCTTCTTCAGATCCTGGAGCAGGGTGTTGGTGATTTCAGTTCTGCCACGTTCCACATTATTCGCCATTTCATCGAGCCCTTTTCTGTAATAGTTGTATTGCAGCATTCTGAAAGGTTCCATGGCTCCGTCGAGATAATCGGAAATGATGGCGAACCGGTTTCTGTTATCACTAAACGCTTTCCAGCCCGGAAAATCAAGATTCTGGGCGTTGTTGGTGAGGTTCATGCAACGTTGCAGAATGTCTTCACCACCTTTAGGCGCAAAACTGTCAAGATCTAAACCGATGATGAGGTAAGCATAGTAGGCGAGCAGAGCCGTTAGCTGGTTGTCAATCCGCTCTTCGGTAAACTCCAGCTGGTCGAACTCGGCAAACTTGAACGTGAAGTTTTCATCCACATTATTATATAAGGTGGACGTATAGGCTGAATTGTAGACGGGACGGTTGGCTTGGATGAGCGCCTTGCAGGTAAAGATATTCTGGTCTTTATCATACTTGCTTACCGTGATATTGAAGTTGCACACGATGCGCTCGTTCTTCCTGAATTGAAGATTCGTCCATTGCCTGTCGTTCACAAACTGCTCAAGAGTTTGCTGCAGATTATCGAATACCCGGTTTTCCGTGCCCTGAATCTGGGCATGGTTGATGGTAATCTTAGCCTGCAACTCCTGAGCGGCTGATGTGATGGGACTACAAGAGATGAGCCAGCTCGTTGATAATGTCGCGAGCCACTTCAGTTTTCGGTTTCTTCTCATATTCTTTCTTACCCTCTTCAGAAATAATCGTTATCTGGTTGTCATCCGTACGGAATGTGGTTCCCGGATTGCGAGTAGAGTTAAGCACGATGAAATCGGCATTTTTCTTTTTGCGCTTTTTCTGTGCATTAGCCTCTTCGTCGTTGGTTTCCAAGGCGAAAGCCACAATTCGCTGATGTTTTTGTTTCATTTTGCCAAGGGCTGCGGCAATATCGTGAGTAGGGACGAGGCGTAGTTCCAGATCATCTTTCTCGCGCTTGATTTTCCTGTCAGCAATCTCGCTTGGCTTGAAATCAGCAACAGCAGCACAGAGAATGGCTGCATCGGTTGAGGCGAAGGCTTGTGTGGCTGCCTGATACATTTCCTCGCAACTTTCTACATCGATGCGACGAATGGCTTCGGAACAGCTGAGCGAAACCGGACCTGCAACCAGCGTAACCTCAGCACCACGACGGCAGCACTCTTCAGCAAGGGCAAAGCCCATTTTGCCGGAAGAATAATTGCCGATGAAACGTACCGGGTCAATCTTTTCGTAAGTTGGTCCGGCTGTAATCATGATCTTCTTGCCTTTCAAATCGAACTTATCGCTTTCTTTTTCCTTGCAGTTTTCTGATGCAGCTTCAGCGGTCTCTGCATTCTGCTGAGCCTGTTCATCGAAGAATCTGTCGAGGCATTCTACGATAATATCAGGTTCTTCCATGCGTCCCTTTCCTTCCAGTCCGCTTGCCAGGAATCCCACTTCGGGTTCTATGATGTGATTTCCATAGCCCAGAAGTGTTTTCATGTTGGCTTGGGTAGAAGGATGCTTATACATGTCGAGGTCCATGGCTGGAGCGATGAAAACAGGTGCTTTCATCGACAGATAGGTTGTGATTAGCATGTTGTCAGCAATTCCGTGAGCCATCTTTCCCATGGTAGAGGCTGTGCAAGGAGCGATGAGCATGGCGTCCGCCCACAGACCTAAGTCTACGTGCGAATTCCAGGTTCCATCGCGCTGCGAGAAGAATTCGCTTACCACAGGCTTATGCGTAAGAGCCGAAAGGGTGATGGGAGTGATGAACTCCTTTCCTGCAGGCGTAATGACCACCTGCACTTCGGCTCCGCGCTTGATGAGACCTCGTATGATGAGGCAAGACTTGTAGGCTGCAATAGAGCCCGTAATGCCCAATACGATTTTCTTTCCTTTTAACATGAATTTTTCTAACTGTTAAGAAATAAATCCGAATTTCGCAAGGTTTGTTCTTCAACTGCTTGCGAAAGTCCGGTAACAATTATTTTCCCATTCTCTTGTTGAATTCACGAAGGCGGATGCGGGTAAGTACCTGCTTGGTATTGTTGGTGAAATCGCTTCCCAAGACCCATGTGAAATAACCCGGATCTTTGGTCAGAATTTCAGCTACATCCCATCCTTTGTATTTGCCGAAGTTGAATACTTCGTGCTTCAAAGGATTTCCGTTTTCATCGTTTACAACGTTGCCCTGGGCGTCTTTTACTTCTTCCCAAACGATGCGTCCGGCGAAATCTACATTATCCTTCTGCTTAGAGAAATCGGCAAGTTCATCCATGTTGTTGTTGAGCACGCGCTCAGGTTCATCCTGCACGCCTGGAGCATACTTGTCGAGCTCGCCCATGAGCACGCGGTAAGTAGCCTCTGTATCCTGATCTGCACGATGAGCTTCGAAATCTTCCTCCATCTTTCTGCCGCAATAGAACTTGTAGGCAGCAGCCAGGTTACGGCGTTCCATCTTCATGAAGATGGTCTGCGCATCGATGAGACGGCACTTGTTGAAATCGAAGTCGATTCCAGCACGCAGGAATTCTTCTGCGAGCATCGGTACATCGAAGTGGTTGGAATTGTAGCCTGCGAAATCGCAACCTGTAAATTCCTTCTCTAATGTGGCAGCCAGCTGCTTGAAGGTTGGCGCATCTTTTACATCTTCGTTGCTGATGCCTGTAAGGGCAACTACTTCGGCAGGAATCTCCTTGCAAGGATTTACGAAGAGGTTCTTGCGGTCTTCAGTTCCATCAGGCATTACCTTGATGTAAGAAATCTGTATAATACGATCCTTGATCATGTCAAGACCCGTTGTCTCCAGGTCGAACACGATCAGAGGCTTTGTCAAATTGAGTTTCATTTTTGTAGAAATACTTTTCTTTTTGTTGTTTCAGAGAAAGCCCGTGCTCCTTTAGTCGTTAAGGAGCATAGGCATGATGAGCATCAGAATATCTTCGTTCTCAGGCTGTTCTGCTGGTACGATGATTCCGGCACGGCTTGGGTCTGCCAGCTGGATGATGATGTTGTCGCTGGTAAGATTGCTCAGGATTTCCATCAGACTGCTTCCCTTGAAGCCGATGCTGATAGGTGAGCCGTTGTATTCGCAAGACAACTGTTCCTTTGCAGATGTTGAGAAGTCAATATCCTCAGAAGAAACCTCGAATCGACCTGACTCGATGTGGAAACGGATGAGCTGGCTGCTCTCGCTTGCAAATGGCAATACGCGGCGCAAAGCACTCTGCAAGCCTCTGCGGTCTACTGTAACCTCGTTAGGGTTGTTTGGAATGACAGAGTTGTAGTTAGGGTAGCGACCATCAATCAGTCTGCATCTCATAACGCCGTCAGTAAACTGGATTTCTGCGCTTCGGTCATCAAACTTGATGATAGCGTCGTCGCCGTCTTTGCTCAGAATGTTCTTCAGCAGAGAAGCTGGCTTCTTAGGCAAGTTGAATGCTGAAGGAGATTCGCTCTTGATAGTGAAGTTCTTGCTGCGAACCAGCTTGTGACCATCGCTTGCTACGATAGCGAGAGCATCTGCTGTCAGGTCGAAGTAAATACCGTTCATGACAGGGCGCAACTCATCGTTGGCTGTAGCGAAGAGCGAGCGTGAAATGTTGTTGATCAGCATTTCTGTAGGCAAAGAAACGGTGGTGCAAGCATCGTTCATGCTCTGTGTGCGAGGATATTCCTCTGCGCTCTGACCTGTGAAGTTGTAAAGACCATTCTGGTAAACAATCTTGATGGCAACGGCTTCTCCGGTAGCATCCACATCGAAGTGAAGAGGCTGCTCAGGCAGTTCCTTCAGCGCATCGAGGATAACGCGGTTAGGCACACAAAACTCACCTTCTCCATCGTGGTCGGTAAGAGCAAGTGTACTCTTGATGACATTATCACTATCGCTAGCCGTGATGCTCATTTCACCGTTAGCAACTTGGAAAAGGAAACAATCGAGGATTGGCAACGAATTCTTGCTTCCAATCACTTTTGCGAGCATGTTGAGCTTGCTGCTCAATGCAGAACTTGATACTGTAAATCTCATGAGTATTTTATTTAAATTTTATTTTGTTTTCTGTTTCACCTTAATTTAATTAGGCAATATCACCTAATTGAGCACAAAAATACAAAAAATATCGCTGATAAGCAAAAATAATTGGAGAAAAGTTCTAGTTTTTGAACTATTTTTAGTAATTTCGCAGTCAGAAAGAAAAAAACACCCTTTAAACAAAGGAAAAACTTTAAATATTATCATATGGAATTACAAGGAAAGGTTATTGCCGTTTTGCCTGAAAGAAGCGGCGTCTCTGCAAGAGGAGAGTGGAAAGCTCAGTCGTTCGTAATTGAAACCCACGAGCAGTATCCAAAGAAATTGTGCTTTGATGTTTTCGGAGCAGACCGTCTGGCTCAGTTCAACATTCAGAGTGGTGAGGAACTCCTGGTTTCTTTCGATATTGATGCTCACGAGTATCAGGGCCGTTGGTTCAACAGCATCCGTGCCTGGAACATCCAGCGTGTTGACCCTAACGCCGTAGCTGGTGCTATGGGCGGAATGCAGCCAGGTGCGTTTCCTCCAGTAGGTGCTCCTGTAGCTCCTGCTCAGCCAGCAGCTCCTGCTAATGGCGCAACTGCAGCATTCCCTCCAGTTCAGCCTGCAGCTCCTGCAGCAGAGGGTGGTAGCGCAGATGATCTTCCTTTCTAAAAACAGAAAAGTAAGATAAAAATAAGAGCACTTCGCCTGAGACTTTCTTCAGTCTCGGATGAAGTGCTCTTTTTTTATTCATAATCTTATATTTCTCTTTATCAACTGTTTTCTATTCTCTGCGTCTCTTCTCAAAGAATTGTTTCGAAGCGGCAAAGAAGAGGAGAACGGAAGCTGCATTTTCTATAGCAACCATCCAGAATGTTCCGTTGTAACCGAAATGTTCTGCCACAACTCCGCCTAAGAGACAGCCGATTCCAAAGCCCAAATCCCAACCTGTAAGAATGCTGCTGTTTGCCGTTCCACGCTGGTTGTGACGAGCCACATTAATAAACATGTTGAGAAAGGCTGGGTAAAGATGACCGTTGCCCAGGCCGATAAGACAAGCCGAAAGATAATAGGCTACCGGGTGCTTGACGGCAACAAAGATGATGAAACCAACAAGCGAAAGCAGCATTCCTTCGGCCGCATTCTGGGTAAGTTTGCCCTGGCTCAAGGCTTTTCTGCCTTGCAGTCTTGAGAGGAACAGACCCATGGAAAGAAGGGCGAAATAAGTGCCCGTTCCACCCGTAATTCCGAGTTCCTCCTTGCTGTAGATTGCAAGATAATTGCTCAGAACGCCCCAGCAGAAACCGAACATGGCGATGTTGATGGCAAGGAGCCAGGCACGCGTCAGGAAGAAGCGGTCGAGAGAAAGCTTCTCCTTGTTCTTAACGATTTCCTTTTCGGGGAGGCGGATGGTTCCTGCAATCACTACTGAGGCTATCGCCACGATGAAAGCTATCCAGAAGAGAATCATATAACTGTCTACCGCATTATGGAGATAGATTCCGATGGATGGAGCAATTGCCATGGCAAAATTGTTGCTCAGTCCGTAGAGTCCGATTCCTTCATTTCTCCTACTTGCTGGAAGAACGTCGATGGCGCAGGTGCTGTTGGCAACCGTTACGGCTCCGAACGGACCTCCGTGCAAGGTTCTGCAGATGGCAAACATCAGGATGGTGCTGGCTGCAATATAGCCGGCAAAGAAGATGGCGAAGGCCGAGAGACAGACCATCAGAACCTTCTTGCGCGAAAAGCTGTCAACCACATATCCGCTGAACGGACGAATGATGAGGGCGGCAACCGTATAGCCGCTCAGCACAATTCCAATCACATCTTTCGTGGCTCCAAAATTTTCGCTCAGATAGAGAGGGAGCAAAGGTGTGAGCAGATAGAAGGCGAAATACAACAGAAAGTTGGTAGTCATCACCTTGATGTAGTTTGCATTCCAAAGTTTCTCTTTCATCATTTTTTAGAGTTTATCCTCACTTTTAGAGTTTGTTCTCATTATTAGAGTTTGTCCGCCAGCCAGGCGTCGATGAGTTTTCGGGCGATGGAAAGTTTCTCTGGGAGAATAGGGAGATTCTCTTTCGTGAACCATTTACCACGAGAGAGTTCTTCTTTCTGAAGATGAATTTCTCCATCTATATATTCTGCCGAGAAGCCAATCATCAGACCGCTCGGATAAGGCCAAGGCTGGGAACCGAAATATTTCAAGTTCTTGATAGTCAGACCGGTTTCTTCCATTACTTCACGATGAACCGCTTCTTCCAGATTCTCGCCAGTCTCTACGAAACCAGCCACGAGACTGTCGAAATTTCCCTTGAAATTGCGAGCGTGTACCAGCAAGACCTGATCATCTTTCTTAATCAGAACGATAATGGCTGTGGCAAGCGAAGGCCAGACCTGTTTGCCGCATTCTGTACATTTCTTACTGATGTCGGTTGCCATTTTCATCGGAGCTCCGCACACGCCGCAGAATTGGGTATTCATGTCCCAATAGTTGAGTTCCTGACACTTTCCTGCTTTCTGGTAAAGGGCAGGAGAGAGTTTGTAGAAACTAGGGCGCAAGCCGCACATTTCGTACTTCGGATTGCCGGTAACGGGCTCAGGAATGGTAAAGGTCTTCACCTCTGTTCCGTCTTCCATCGGGGTAATATTGAGAATGTGAGTCCAAGGCTTTGTTGGGATTGGACTCTCTTCTGAACAAGGAATCGTATAGGTTCCGTCTTCTTTCTTTTCGAGCAAGAGATCAGTCTTGCAAAATATAAACCAATACTTCATTCTTTATTTTGAACTTATTTGCTTTTTTACTTTGAACTTTATAATATGCTTTTCCAGAAGCGTTTCGAGGAGCTATTTCTTCTTACCGAACAGCAATTCGAAATCGCGTTGGGCAGCTGGCTTGGTCCATGCTTCCGGAACAAACTTCCAGTTGTTGTTTGGTTTTGCATCAACCGTTCCCATCTTTTCAATTTCTTCCATCAGATAGTATCGCTGGTCGAGCTTGCTGCGATAGATGATTCGGCTTTCAAGACTGTCTTTCGGGATTCCGGCACCCTTGGTAAGGAGTTCGCCGCCGCCATTTCCACGATAGCTGTTAACCGCCACCTTGTACCATTTCTTCTCATCGAAAGGTTCGCCGTTGCTCATGCGCAGAATCTTCACCTTCTCGCCATCTGGCTTGGTTACGTCAACTTCGTAATCGATTCCCGCAGCACTATCAAAGTTGAACGAGAGATTCTTGAAACCGAGGCGTTGCTGGTCGCCAACGGTCTTCTCATCGAGCAGCAGGAGATGGTCGTCCGGGCTCTTCATGGTGTTCACCCAGAGGTCGTAACTCATTTCCAGATGCTTTCTGATTTCTTCGCCCGTCAAGCGCATTACGTAGAGCTGGTTCTCATATTTATAGAGATTGAACATGTCGCTCACGTAGATTGGGCCGGCTTTCAGAACCGCGTTGAACTGAAGAGGAGCGTTGAACGAAATGTCGGCATTTGTAATCTGCAACTGGAGGTTGAGGATGAAATCGTTGAAGGCAGAACTGCCGAAGAACTGGTCGCGGCTGTAGATGGTCGTCTTGAAGTTGCCAATCTGCTTGCCCACATATTTCTTTACTTCTGCAATCTGAGGTTCGAAAGTCTTCATGAAATCCTCGTCGATAGGACAATCTGTCACATCTACAATCTTGCCTGTCACTTTTTTGTCAGTTACCACCAGCTGCTTCTTTCCGTTCACCTTTTTCTTGTTGAGTGTGAGGGTTATTTCAGCATCAGCCACGCTTATGGCGTTGTTGGCAGGATCCAGGCAAACCACCTGCTTTCCATCAGTATTGGTTACGGTTTCGTTGTCGCGCGTATGGTCGTGGCCGAAGAGAACGAGGTCGAAGCCCGGCACTTCTTTTGCCACCTTGATAGAGGCGTCTTCATCATATTCGGCAGTCTGAATGCCTCCGTCTTTTCCGCTGTGGAAGAGGCCGATGATAACATCCGGTTTCTCATTCTCCTGAAGATACTTCACCCATTTGCGGGCGTTTGTTACCATATTTTCAAATTTCAGTCCGCTCCATAGATTCTCCGTGAGCCAGTTTGGAATGGCAGGAGTAATCATTCCCAAGACAGCCACCTTCACGCCCTCGCGGTTCAGGATGAGATAAGGCTTAACGTATGGTTCGCCTGTAGAAGTGCTGATGATGTTGGAACCAAGAACTGGGCAATTGAGTTCTTTTATCCATTTGTCATAAACTGGATGACCCGTTTCAACATCATGATTGCCAAATACTTGCGCATCATACTTCATGTAGTTTACCACATCGGCAGCCACGTTTCTAGCCTCTGTGTTTACATAATTATAATAATAGCAGGTAGGCTGTCCCTGCAGAATATCGCCATTCTCCAAGAGGATGAGGTTATCCTTGTAGTCTTTTCGCAAATTATTGACGTAGGAAGAAACGCGCGCCAAGGTTCCTGCTTTTGGCTTACGGTTGATGAAATCGTAAGGGAAGAAAGAGCCGTGCACATCGCTAGTCTCTATCACTCTCAGTTTTACGGTACGTTGTTGTGCCATCGCTTGTGAATTGAAAGTTAGCGCCAGAAGAAGCGCAGCAAATAATTGTTTCATATTAATTAATGTATATCTTTTGAGTAATGAAAGCCCATCAGTTGAGCTCTGTTTCTTATTTTCTCTGCAAAAGTACAAAAAAGAACTTAAATAGGCATACTTTTTGTTGGATATTTTTTAAAAACTAAAAAATAGGAGGTTTTATAATATGGCATTTGTTGATTATTACAAGATTCTCGGCGTAGACAAGAACATTCCGCAGAAGGATGTGAGAGCTGCGTATCGTAAACGTGCAAAACAGTTTCACCCAGATTTGCACCCTAACGACCCGAAGGCGAAGGCTAAGTTCCAGGCGCTGAACGAGGCGTATGAGGTGATTTCTGACCCAGATAAGCGTGCTAAATACGACCAGTATGGCGAACAATGGAAGAATGCTGATGCATTCGGCGGTTTCGGCGGAGCTGGTGGTGCAGGCGGTTCCGGAAGCTATGGTGGAGCAGGTGGAAATCCATTCGAGGGTTTCGACTTCAGCCAGTTTGGCGGAGGCGGAGGTTTCTCCAGCTTCTTCGAAAATCTCTTCGGAGGTCGTGGCAGAAGCCAGCAGTCTGCAGAAGGATTCGGTTCCGGCAATTTTGGCGGTTTTAATGGTTCTGCCGGTTATGGTAGCGGCTTTAATGGGGCTGGCTACGGAGCTGGTGCTGATTTCGGTACTGGTGGTTGTGGCGGAGGTTGCGGTCAGAATGGTCGTGCCAATAACGGCGAAATGAACATGAATGTGAATATCGACCTTTATACGGCTCTGCTGGGCGGCGAAGGAATCATTAAATTGAGTAATGGTTCTAAAATCAAACTGAAGATTAAGCCGGAAACGCAGAATGGCACGAAGGTTCGTGTTCGCGGAAAAGGATACGACCGAGGTGATGGAACCTTTGGCGACCTGATGATTACTTACAACGTGAAGTTGCCAACCGGGTTGAATGATAAGCAGAAAGATTTGCTCCGTCAGATGAAGGATGCAAAGTAATTTCTAAAAGAAGGGAACGGGTTCTCGGACATGAGAACTTTCCCGAAACATGAAGGTAAAAAGAAACGCCCTGCAAGAAAGGAACATTCAGAAATGAAGTTCCTGATCTTGCAGGGCGTTTTTTTATTCTATTTAATCTTGCAGGGCGTTTTTTATTCTGCGGCATTAATCTTCGACATGTTGAACGCAGAAACCTTGCCGTCTGGTGAAACGGTTGCGTTGATTTTGAAATGGTTGGTTTTCTTAGTACCGTCGGTAAGCTGAACTTCCTCACGTGCTGAGAACTGAACTTGATATTCATAATCTTCGTCACCCACCTCGCGCTTCTTAATCTTATAATCGTTTGTGAGGAACCAGTTCAGGTTGGTCACATCTTCCTTATAAAGCTTATTCATAAAGGTAACAACATCTGCCTTGGTAGCAGAATTCTTACCCAGAAGCGAAGAGAGAATGTCCTCGCATGAAGCCTGCAAACCATCAGCATCGCGGGTATTGATGCTTTGGAAGAAATGGCGGAACAGACTGCTTACCATATCTTTCTCTTCTGGCTGCAAATCTCTGCTCTTGGCTTTCTTCATCGCATTCTCAGCCTCTTCGATATGCGAACCGTCAGCATGAGCGGCGAGATAAGCCTGGTAAGCTTCTACATTATCAGCATTCTTGGCCACATTCCAGTCGATGGAATCTATCTTGTTCAAAACCTCCTGCTTGTGTGGACTGTTTGGGTATTTGTCGAGATAAGCCTGCAGGGCCTCTTTCGAACCGCTTACTACGGCGTTGGTCCAGTCCTGATCGGTCTGTTTCAGAAGTTCGAGGTGAGCCATGATGGAATCACGATGCGCCTCGTCAGCATCTTTGTAAGTATCTAGGTAACTCTGCAGAACCATCGGGTCGCTACTCTGCATCGCATACTCGTAAGCTTCCAGTTCCTTATTCTTATTGGCACTATCATAGAAATAGTAGAAGATGCCACAAACGAGGAAGGCGAAAATCAGAGAGATGATGATGACGCCACGGTTGCTTTTTTTCTTTTTCTGGGTCCCCTCGCCGTTTCCGCCGTTCTGAGAATTAGATTGCTGTGGGCGAACCGGAGGAACGGGTGGAGTAGGAGGTGTTGCTGTTCTGACAGGTGTCTGAGGACGAGCCTGCTGCCTGAGAGCCTCCTGTCTGAGAGCCTCCTGACGGCGGATTTCTTCTTGTCTAATTGCATTCTGTCTGGCTGCGTTTTCAGCTTCTTGCTGCTGAGTCATAGAAGCCTGGCTGGCAGGAGTCTGCTGGCTCATTCCTGTCGGAGGCGTCATTCTTGTGAGCGAAGGATTCAGCTCATGGCAGTTAGGACACATTTCCAGGTTGCTGAAATAAATCTCGCCACAATTTGGGCATTTGGTAATTTTGCCTGCTATTTCTACCCCGCAACTAGGGCAGGTAGGTGCTTTATCGCTAATTTGGCGTCCGCATTCCGGACATTTTATAATTGCCATAATTCTATTTTGTGTTTATTAATTTACTTATATAATTCATGCTTCTCTACTTCCAGACCTTATCCACTCTTTACCTTGAAGCTAATCATAAAGTTCCAAGTTCAAGGTTCCAAGTACTATCGATGTCTGAATCTGATTTCTCTGAGCTTGTGGCGCCCCATGAAACGGCTTTTGTCAACATAGCCGTTTATTCCGTTGAGTCTGCCCTTACCCGTATATTGCCACATTTCGAAATCTCTACCATCGCGCAATAAAGGGATGCGCTTCGTATACTGGGCAATCATCAGCTTGTAGCTGTCTAGCTTGCCCAGAAGATAGTTGTCATAGAAATTGGCTCCCGTATAGATGAGGGGTTTCTGCTTATATGCTTTTTCTACGAGATGCAGAAACTTAAAGAGCGAATCGCAGAATTCTTCTGTATTCATGCCGCTTTTCGTCTCCACATCAATCATAGGCAAGAGGTCCTGATCTCCCGGACGGCATTGGGCCATGAAATTTTCCAGCTGCGTCTGCTGTGGGATGCGGGGTCTGTAGAAATGATAAGAACCTACTTTCATTCCGTAGCGATGAGCCAGGTCGATATTCTTCTTGTATTTGCTGTCGATGTTGGTTCCGCCCTCAGTAGCTTTCAGATAAACGTAAGCCATCTTAGAGTTGTCGCCCACGGTTTCCCAGAACACGTTGCCCTGATAATGACTCAAGTCGATGCCGTGAACGTGCCGACAAGTGTCTTCGCATTGCACCTGGGCATGGGCTCCCAAGGCAATAATGGATGCTATAATAGAGATAAATAACTTTTTCATAGATGCAAAGATACGAAAATCAGATGAAAATCGTACTACTAAGAGATTAATTTTATAGATATTTTACTCTTCGTCCTTATGAATCCCAGGTTAACCCCTTCAATCCTTACTGAAATTTACTCTTCAATCTCAGATAATGACCGGAAGAAATTGTTCATGAAATTGCTCATGGTTTCTATCGGAGCGTATTGCAGATAGCGCATGCTGCGGCGCAGATTCTTGCGCATGGTTCCCCCCGTGGTGCGTACAAAGCCGCTGCTGGTCTGCTCAAACTGAATGGCCTGCTGGTCCATGATATTATAGTAGAGCGAACGGAGCGTCAGCTTGTAGGCGCCTCTTTCTATGTGATGAACGAACGGGATTTCGTCCTGCTCAAAATCGAAGAAGGTGATGAGCACGCTTCCTTCCAGCTGGGCGATGCGCTGGATGCGGAGCTTGGCAAGCCACTTCTCCAGTTTCACGAAATCTACCTTGTCGCCTCGGGTTCTCAGGTAGTCTCCCAACTGGATGATTCCTCTGAGATTGATTCCGTTAGCCAGCATTCCATTTACGTTTGCCACGATGATGCGCAGCAGATAAATGGTCTCGATAGAGGTATCGATGGCGTGGCGTTCATCTTCCTGAATCTTGCTGAGCCGTCGGTTCAGAAAACTGTTGTTCATCTTCACCTCTCCGGCAGGAACATCATTCACGTTCTTGAGCATCTGAGCTATCTTTTTCTTCTTAAAGGTAGTCATCGGTTCCATTTCTTCCTTGATGCCGAAGTTGTCGGCACGGAGCTTGGTAAAAAGGTTGCGCTGAAGAAAATTCATATGCCTTGTTCTTATTAATAGTCAATAATAAAGTTTTGTTCTTCCTGTCAAGAAATCTCTAACGCAGAAGGAGACCCTCCTCTGATTTGAGAAGTCTTCCTAACTGTATCTCTTAGGATAGCGCAAGAGGATGGCCAGCAGGGCTGCCACACCTATCGCCAGCGGATAGTAGAGATAAGGAAGAATGTCCATCGGACTGAGATTGGCCAGGCCGGCTGCCAAGAGCATCTGCACGCCATAAGGAATCAATCCCTGAACCATGCATGAGAAGGTGTCGAGAATACTGGCTGCCTTGCGGTTGTCTACGCCAAACCGGTCGCCTATCTTTTTCGATATATTTCCTACTGTCAGAATCGCTACCGTATTATTTGCTGTACAGATGTTTACCATCGAAACGAGGGCGGCGATAGAAAGTTCGGCTCCACGCTTGCTGTTTACGTGGGCTGTAATCTTGTTGATGATGAAATCGATTCCGCCGTTTTCGCGGATGATTTCGAGCATACCACCTGCCATCATGGCGATGATAATGAGTTCGCCCATGCCGATAATGCCGTTGCCCATGGCTGAGAACCAGCCAAAGAGGTCGTAGCTTCCGGAGGCACCCAGAAGATGACTGCCTATGCCGATGGCGCCACAGAGTAGGGTGCCCAGAGTGAGAACAGCCATTACATTCATGCCGGCAATAGCGGTAATGAGGACGATGAGGTAAGGCAATACTTTCATGTATTCTACCTCGTTGATGTGGGTTGGGGCCTGAAGACCGACTCCCATGACAGAATAGGCGATGAGTACGAGTACGGCGGCCGGAACCACAATCATGGAGTTGACCTTGAACTTATCGCTCATCTTGCAGTTCTGCGTCTGCGTAGCAACAACAGTCGTATCGGAGATGAACGAGAGGTTGTCGCCGAAATAAGCGCCACCTACGATGATGGCGGTCATCATGCCTACGTTAGCATCCATCGAGTGGGCCAGTCCGGCGGCTATCGGAACCAGAGCCACTACGGTTCCCACACTTGTTCCGATGGATACGGAGATAAAGCAGGCAGCCAGGAAGAGTCCTGGCAGAATCATGCTGGCTGGCAGGATGCTGAGCGCCAGGTTGACGGTTGCATCAACGGCTCCCATCGCCTTGGCTGATGCGGCAAACGAGCCAGCCAGCACGTAAATCCAGAGCATGAGCATCAGGTTGTTGGCGCCGGCACCCTTGCTGTATGTGTCCACTCGTTTCCTGACAGGCATTCCGCCGGAAATAGCCACGGCATAAATGCTCGAAATCATGAACGCTACTGTGAGCGAGAGGCTGGTGTCCTGATGGCTGCTGTCTACCGAATATACGGTAAAAGCCACGATGAGGACAATCAGCAAAAATAATGGCGACAACGCCAGCAAACCTTTTTTGTTACTCATACTTTTTTTTCTTCTTAATTAAAGAGTTACTCCATTCTTGAAGATGGAGATTTCACGATAGCCATTATACTCGTTGCGAGCCTCCTCGCCACTTGCTACGGCAATAATCTTATCAATAAACTTACTTACCAAGTCTTTCATTTCTACACCTTCTACCAGAGCGCCGGCGTTGAAGTCAATCCAGTTTGGCTTGTTCTTTGCCAGATTGCTGTTGGTAGAAATCTTCATCGTTGGCACGAAGGTTCCGAATGGGGTTCCGCGACCTGTGGTGAAGAGAACGAGCTGGCAGCCTGCTGAAGCCAGAGCTGTGGCTGCTACAAGGTCGTTACCCGGAGCTGAAAGCAGGTTCAAACCGGTTGTCTCCAGACGGTCGCCATACTGGAGCACGCCGCTTACCGGAGCACGGCCGCACTTCTGGGTGCAACCCAAAGCCTTATCTTCGAGGGTTGAGATACCACCTGCCTTGTTACCTGGAGAAGGGTTCTCGCCAACTGGCTCACCATGGCTCAGGAAGTATTCCTTGAAGTCATTAATCAGGTGAACAGTCTTGTCGAAGAGTTCCTTGTTCTCGCAACGGTTCATCAGAATGGTTTCTGCGCCAAACATTTCCGGTACCTCTGTCAGGATGCTTGTACCGCCCTGAGCTACGAGCCAGTCGCTAAATTCACCTACCAATGGGTTGGCTGTAATTCCGCTGAAGCCGTCAGAACCGCCACACTTCAAACCTACGCGCAGTTTGCTTACCGGAACTTCCTCGCGCTTGTCTTCCTTAGCCTGGGCATAGAGGTTGCGCAGAATCTTCATGCCTTCCTCTAGCTCATCGCCTTCAACCTTCTGTGTTACAAGAAGTTTGATGCGGTCGTGATCATAGTCGCCGAGCATCTTCATGAAATCATCTGGCTGGTTGTTCTCGCAGCCGAGCGAGAGAACGAGCACGGCACCTGCGTTTGGATGCAGACAGATATCGCGAAGCACCTTGCGGGTATTCTCATGGTCGCCCGAGAGCTGTGAGCAACCGAAGTTGTGGTGCCATGCGTGGATGGTGTCGATGCCTTCGCAGCCTGTTTCTTTCTTGAGGAGTTCTACCAGCTTCTCAGCCACGCCGTTAACGCAGCCCACGGTAGGAACTACCCATATTTCGTTTCTTACGCCTACTTCGCCATTCTTGCGAACATAGCCCTTGAAGGTGCGGTTTTCCTTAGCGATGTTCAGCTGCTCGTTAACCGGGTTGTAGGTATATTCGAGTGTACCGGCAAGATTGGTCTTGAGGTTGTTCTCGTTTACCCATTCGCCCGCCTTGAGACCGGTCTTTGCATGACCGATAGGGTAGCCATACTTCAGGATATCTGTACCCTCGGCAGCATCGTTGATGAGCACCTTGTGTCCTGCAGGAGTATCCTGCAATAATGTGATGGTCTTGCCATCTACTTCAATCGTTTCACCCTTCTTCATAGGGCGCAAGCAAACCACTACCGAGTCGGCAGGGTTAATCTTGATAAAACTTGATTGTTCCATACGTAGTCTGTCTTTTATTTATTGTTTATCATTTATAATGTTCCTGTATGAATTGTCTTCCATGCGGAAGCCCTGTTCTGCCCGATAGCCTTAGAGCTGGGTTCTGCGATAGAAATCTACATTTTCCTTCATCAGCAGCTCGATAGGCATATAGTTTACCGGCGTAACTTTCTTCTTCAGCACGATGGCCTGGAAGAGCGTGTCTACGCAGGAGTAACCCTGCATGTAGGCGTGCTGGGCGATGAGGAAGGAGATGCTTCCTTCGCGCAGACAGCGGGCATTTTTCTCTACCATATCATAGCCCATGATCTGAACGTCGCGGCGGTTGGTTTTCAGCAGGAAGTCGCCCACGATGTGCGCCTTCGAAGTCATGGTGATGCAATGGTGGATGTTCGGATGCTCGGCAAAGAACTTCTCCAGCATTTTGACGAATTCTGCACGTGTGCCGCTCAACGGCAGGTCGAGCATGGTAATCTTCACGTTAGGGAAGTGGTCGTGCATGTAATGGCGGAATCCTACCTCTCGGTTGTCCTGCTGCTTGCTGACCACTCTTCCGTCTTTGGTTTGCCTCATGAGCATGATTTCATCTTCCTTTGCGGCAAGCATCATCAGCATCTTGGCTGAGAAGAACCCCGAACAGAACGAATCCTGACCGAAGAAAGAGAGCGGACGCAGATCGGGCATGTAGGAGTCGAGCAGGATGAACGGGATGCCTTTGTGATGCAACGCCTCGGTAAACTCGCGGGTCACGTCGAGCGATGAAGGCACCACGATAACTCCTTCCGGACTGGCCTCAAGAATCTTGTTGCCTTCTTCGCGGAACGATTCCTCGGTGGAACGCTCATAGAAACGAATCTCTACATCGATATGGAAGTCACGTCGGATATCTTCACATTTTTTTGCGCCTTCTTCTATCTCCTCCCAGTAAGCCTCCGATTCATGTTTCGGAATCAGCAGGTAGAAGGTATAGGATTTGTTATAAGCCAGAGCGCTGGCGTACACATTAGGCTGATAATTCATTTCCTTGAGGGCTTTCTCGACCTTGTCGCGTGCAGTTTTCGACACGTTTGGGCGGTCGTGCAGAACTCGGTCTACGGTTCCAACGGATACGCCAGCTCTCTCGGCAATATCCTTGATTCTGATTTTTTCGGCCATTGTTTTTTAGCATTACGGGTCTGGTTGCCTCGCGTGTACTTATTATATAAGGAGCCTCTCCTAGGGGCTACGATAGATAAACGTCGCAGGTACTTCCTAGCTGTGCACAGACCACAATTAGTATTAAGCAATTCTGTTGTGTGCGACCACAAGTGCGAATTTTGCCGCAAATATACAACAATTTTTTGAATTGTGCGAAGACACAGCAACTTTTTTGCACGAAAAACAAAAAAAAATGCGATTTTATTTCGTTATTCGAGAAATTATGGTTATTTTTGCCCTCGAAATTGAACGACAACTGATAATTGAACTTCATTTCTCTACTGAAAAGTGGAATTTAATTTGTTACTCATAACAAACAAAATAAAAACAAAAAAATTAAAACTATCAAACATGGCAAAAATTGTAACATTAGGCGAGATCATGCTTCGTTTATCACCAGAAGGCAATGATCGTTTCATCCAGAGTGAATCACTTCGCATCATCCCTGGTGGTGGTGAGGCTAACGTAGCTGTAAGCTTGGCTAACTATGGTCATGATGCTTACTTCGTATCTAAACTCCCTAAGCACGAGATCGGTCAGATTGCTGTCAACGGTCTACGTCGTTACGGCGTTAACACAGAGTTCATCGCTCGTGGTGGCGACCGCGTAGGTCTCTACTATGCCGAGACTGGTGCTTCTATGCGCCCATCCAAGGTAATCTACGACCGTGCACACAGCGCAATTGCTGAGGCAGATCCATCTGATTTCGATTTCGACAAGATTATGGAGGGTGCCCAGTGGTTCCATTGGAGCGGTATTACTCCAGCTATCAGCGACAAGGCTGCTGAGCTTACCAAGTTGGCTTGTGAGGCTGCCAAGCGTCACGGCGTAACTGTTTCTGTTGACCTCAACTTCCGCAAGAAGCTCTGGACTTCTGAAAAGGCTATCTCTGTTATGCGTCCTCTGATGAAGTATGTTGATGTTTGTATCGGTAATGAGGAAGATGCTCAGCTCTGCCTGGGCTTCAAGCCAGATGCTGACGTAGAGGGCGGTAAGACTGATGCTGAGGGTTACTACGGAATCTTCAAGGGCATGATGGAGGAGTTCGGATTCAAGTATGTTGTTTCTACTCTCCGCGAATCTCTCTCTGCTACACATAACGGCTGGAAGGCTCTTATCTATGATGGTAAGGAGTTCTATCAGAGCAAGCACTATGACATCAACCCTATCATCGACCGCGTTGGTGGTGGCGACTCTTTCTCTGGTGGTCTGATCCATGGTCTTCTTACTAAGGAGACTCAGGGCGAGGCTCTTGAGTTTGCGGTAGCTGCTTCTGCTTTGAAGCATACTATCCCAGGCGACTTCAACCTGGTATCTGCTGACGAGGTAGAGAGCCTGGCTGGCGGTAACGCTAATGGTCGAGTTCAGAGATAATTATAGTTTAAAGTTTATAGTTGATAGTTTATAGGCAGTCTTGCTTACGGGCGTAGCCTCCTATAAACTATTCATTATTAATTCATATAAGATAATGGCAAAGTTTAGCAAAATGCAGGTTATGGCAGCTATGAAAGAGACTGGTATGGTACCTGTTTTCTTCAATAAGGATGTTGAAATCTGCAAGAACGTCATCAAGGCTTGTTACGAGGGTGGCGTACGTGTTTTCGAGTTTACTAACCGTGGTGACTTCGCTCACGAGATTTTCGGAGAGTTGGTAAAGTGGGCCGACAAGGCTTGCCCTGAGATGATTCTGGGTGCAGGTACAGTTGTTGATGCCGGTACAGCTTCTCTGTATCTCCAGCTCGGCGCTAACTTCATCGTAGGTCCTAACTTCAACCCGGAGATTGCTCCAGTTTGCAACCGTCGTCTGGTTCCTTATTCACCAGGTTGCGGTTCTGTAACTGAAATCAATAATGCTCAGGCTGCCGGTTGCGACGTAACCAAGGTATTCCCAGCAGGTAACGTAGGCGGTCCTTCATTCGTCAAGAACGTAATGGCACCTTTGCGTTGGAGCAACATCATGGTAACAGGTGCGGTAGAGCCAACAGAGGAGAATCTTACTCCTTGGATCAAGGCTGGCGTTCTCTGCGTAGGTATGGGCTCTAAGCTCTTCCCTAAGGAGACAGTTGCTGCTGGCGACTGGGCTGCCATCACAGCCAAGTGTCAGGAGGCTCTCGGTTACATCGCGAAGGCTCGCGCTTAATTTAGAGACTATTTTTCATCGAGATGCAAATTTCAGCATCCTTTTTTTCCATGTCGCCATCATCAGTTCTGGTGGTGGCGACACTTTTTCTTTCAGCTTGTTCTCCTGCGAATAAGGCTAGGGTAGATGAGCTGAACGAGCAATCCTATGCTTATCATTATCGCAACCTCGATTCTACTAAAGTGCTGGCTGAGAGGGCTTTGAAACTTTCAGAAGATTATTCCTCAGGCCGTGCCGAAGCCTATAATAACCTTGCCTTCGTCTGTATAGCCAAGATGGATTACAAGGGTGCCAAGGGATGGCTGAGGAAAGTTGAAGAGGAGAGCGATAATCAGATAGAACTCGCTATTGCCGATGTTCAGAATATGCGACTCTGCCAGAGAGAATCGCACAACAAAGATTTTTATGCTTATCGCGAAAAGGCGATGAGGCGTTTGCGCAGAATTCGCGAAGAGGTGAATTCCATGCCTCCGAGGGAAAGCAAACGCGTGATTTATGCGAAATCAGAATTCTATATTGTGGCCGCCACCTATTTTTATTATGTGGGCTTAGACGAGCCGATGTTTCAGGAGCTTAACCGTCTGGACCCAGATGAGCTGGAACAGGATTCGGCACAATATCTCAATTATCTTTATAATATAGGTTCGGGCGGAGCTATCGTCAAGGAAACCGAAAACGAAATTAATCAGGCGGAATTCGACCGGCTGATCAACTGCTACATGTTGGCTAGCGACCCTGCCCATCCTTATCCTTACTGGCAGGCTAACGCCCTGCAGTCTATTAGCGAGCACCTCAGAAAAGGAGAGGTGAGCGATTTCCTCATACGCAACAACCTGCCTGCCTTCCAGTATCTCAACATCGAGCAGATGCCAAACAATCTGCTGGCAGGCAACTTTGCCCAGCGTGCCCTCAACATCTTTTCGAGCTACGGAGATGTTTATCAGACTGCCGGAGCCAACCGTACGCTGGCTGAATGTTTCTGGGATATCCATGATTATTCTTCGGCGCTCGACTGCCTGAATCATGCCCTGAACGACAACAAGGCGATAGAGCAGGCACCCGACCTCGTAGCGTCGATACGTGAAAGACTCTGCCTGGTTTATTCGGCTATAGATGATAAGCAGCAGAGCGATTACAACCGCAATATCTATCTGGATTTGCAGGACCGTTCGCGACAGGACCGCCAGCTGGAGGCACGTGCCGCAGCACTCGACGAGAACGCCCAGCAGCTCAACCTGATGATTGCTGCTGTGGTGGCGATGATTGTGCTCGTGGTGGTTCTGCTCTACGTTTTCGACCACATGAAGCGCAAGAAGATGAAGAACCAGTCGATGGATGAACTGCTTGCACCTTTGCGTGAGTGGAGCGAGAATAACACTAAGAAAATCAACGAATTAAAAGATAAGCAGGAGGAGGTTCAGGATGAACTGAACGTAACCCGACTGCATATCGAAGAAAACAAGAAACGCAATCTGGAACAACGGGCTAAGATTTCGCTCGTAAACAGCATTACGCCTTTCATCGACCGCATGATTCACGAGGTAAACCGACTCTCCGAAGTAGGCGAAAGCGATGAGGTGCGGCAGGAACGTTACCAGTATATCGCCGAACTCACAGATAAGATTAACCAATATAACAACGTGCTTACGGAGTGGATTCAGATGCGCCAGGGCTCACTCAGCCTGCGTATCGAAAGTTTCCCGCTCCAGCAGCTTTTCGATATTGTAAGCAAGGGCAAGAAAAGCTTCCAGATGCAGGGCGTGAAACTCGATGTAGAACCTACAGATGCCGTGGTCAAGGCCGACCGCATCCTTACGCTCTTCATGATCAATACCATAGCCGATAATGCCCGCAAGTTTACACCCGAAGGCGGAAAGGTAACCATTAGCGCCAAGGTTTCTGACTTAGTGGAAATCAGCATCTCAGATACCGGAAAGGGTATGGACGAGGAGCAGCTGGCGCATGTCTTCGACCGGACCTATACGGGCGGTCACGGCTTCGGACTGCTCAATTGCAAGGGCATCATCGAGAAATATAAGAAGGTGAGTTCGCTCTTTGCCGGCTGTCAGATTAAGGCAGAAAGCAAGTTGGGCGAGGGGAGCCGCTTCAGTTTCCGTCTGCCTAAGGGCATCGCCCGCCGAACCCATCAGCTGCTGGGCATCTTCATCATGCTCTTCGTACTGCTGTCGGCTTCGGTCCAGCCTTGTGAGGCAAAGAAGACCAACGGCATCCGCCAGCGCCACAATCATCTCAAGACGAACGTAGATGCCAATCTCCAGCGTGCCGACGATTTTGCAGATAGCGCCTACTTCAGCAATATCAACCGTACCTACCAGCGTACCCTTGCCTTTGCCGATTCTTCGCGCCATTATCTCAACGCGTTCTATCTGTCGAAATATCCCGACGGCAAGTATCTCATGGTGGCTCATCCGGAGGTGGGAATGGCGGCAGAACTCTTCTGGATACGCTCCGGACTGCCAACCAATTATCACGTCATCCTGGACCTGAGAAACGAGTGTGCCGTGGCTGCCCTGGCGTTGCACCAATGGTCGCTCTACCAGAGCAACAACAAGGTTTATACCCAGCTGTTCCGCGAGATAAGTGCCGATAATACGCTCGATAATTACGTGCACACGATGCAGCAGAGCGAGAACTCGAAGACCGTGGCCGTGGTGCTGCTCATCCTGTTGCTGCTGCAGTTGCCGCTGGCTTATTATCTGCTCTATTACCGCCACGTGCTGAGCTACCGGTTTGCCATGATTGAACAGACCAAGGCTAAGCGAACCGACGAGGCTGAGCAGGAATCCCTGAAACTGGAGCTGCTGACCGATGAGCTGCATAGGGCAGAATATGAGAACGATAAGCTTCATATCTCCAATTCCGTGCTCGACAACTGTCTGTCTACGCTCAAGCACGAAACGATGTATTATCCGTCGCGCATCCGCCAGCTTATCGATTCGCAGCCCGATGATGTAGATTCGCTCAAGGAACTGGTAGATTATTATAAATCGCTCTATTCTCTGCTCAGCGCCCAGGCGATGGAGCAGGTAGAAGGCAACATCAAGGCAGATGATTTCCTGAACCGCTATCTTGTTTCTCTGATGCGCGGCAATTCCAAGGATTACCATACCGGAGTGGCTGAGATTCCGGGTTCTGCCTACGTGAGATATTGGATTGACCAGCAGGATGTGGTTTATGATGCTGCGCTCCATGCCCAGCTCTTCACCCCTCTGACGGGCGATTTGCGCTATCTCCTGTGCCGTCAGATTGTGAGGGAACTGGGCGAGATTACCAATCTGCGCGGCTGCGGCATCAAGGCTTGCCAGGGCGATAAGGGTTGCCTCAGGATAGAGGCCGTGCTGCCGGCACGCATCAAATGGAAAAGTTTAAAATCATAAGAAAATAAAAATATCAGAAAATGGAAAATTTTAAAGTCATCATAGTAGAAGACGTGCCCCTGGAACTGAAGGGCACAGAGGGTATCTTCAAGAATGATATTCCAGAGGCTGAAATCATCGGTACTGCCGAGAGCGAAATAGCCTATTGGAAACTCATCAAGCAGCAGTTGCCTGATTTGGTTCTGCTCGACCTCGGACTGGGCGGTTCCACCACGGTAGGCGTAGAAATCTGCCGCCAGACCAAGGAGCAGTATCCTGACGTGAAGGTGCTCATCTTTACAGGAGAAATTCTGAACGAAAAACTCTGGGTAGATGTGCTCGATGCGGGTTGCGACGGCATCATTCTGAAGAGTGGCGAACTCCTTACGCGTGGCGATGTGGCGAGCTGCATGGGAGGTAAGAAACTGGTGTTCAACCAGCCTATCCTTCAGAAAATAGTAGACCGTTTCAAGCGGAGCGTAAACAGCCAGCTGATGCGTCAGGAGGCTCTGGTGAATTATGAGATTGATGAGTATGACGAGCGTTTCCTGCGCCATCTTGCGCTGGGCTATACCAAGGAGCAGATTACCAACCTGCGCGGAATGCCTTTCGGCGTAAAGAGTCTGGAGAAGCGACAGGCAGAACTGGTTCAGAAACTCTTCCCTGACGGCAATCACGGCATGGGCATCAACGCCACCCGCCTGGTGGTAAAAGCCTGCGAGCTCCGCATCCTCGATATCGACCATCTGCAGGCAGATGAAGAATAACTCGTTTCAATAAGCGCTTTTTAAAGAATGTATAAGAAAGTATTGGCCTATCTGGCATTATCGTTGGGAATAGCCGAAGTAGTGGTGATTCTGGTTTCGTGGCTGCTTACAGCTGCGATGCCCGAGTCGTTCACCCATTCGCTTACCAGCCCCGAGGGCATCCGCTGGTTTACGGGCCATTTTGTAGACCATCTCACCTCAGTATGGCTCGTATGGCTGGTGCTCATCAGCATCACCATCGGGGTTGTAAAGCAGAGTAGGGTGCTCCATTTCGACCATACCCAGTATCGCCAGCGCACGGCCTTGCGCCTGATGCTCATCGAGCTGTGCATCTCTGCAGGTATCATGCTGGCGCTCACCCTCTTGCCCCATGCCATTCTGCTGAATGCCGTAGGAACCCTCTTTCCGGGTCCGTTCACGCATAGTCTCATTCCGTACATCTGTTTCTCGGTCATGGTGATGGGCATGAGTTACGGCATCATGAGCGAGAGCATCAAGGGCATCAGTCAGGTTTATGATGCGATGAATCAAGGCATCCGCCTCCTGTCGCCCTGCTTTCTTTTCTACATTCTCGTGATGCAGCTCTATACATCCATCCTCTATGTAATGGAGTAAAATAAGAGCCCCCGATGCTCGCTTCCTTGCATCAGGGGCTTCTTTTCTTATTGTAGTAAAATCAGGGATTCCTGTTCGGTTTTTCGGGGAGTTCGCTTACTCCAAACCGTCTCCCTCATTACCGCCGGTGGTTCCGCCGCCTTCAGTATTTCCGCCGCCCTGGGTGTTATCCGAACCGCCGCCACCACCTGGGGTATTGTCTGGGTCTTCCACATCGCCCTTATCGTCGGAGGTAACGTTTTTCACCACCTTGCCGTTGCGGTCGTAACAGGTAATCTGGATGGAGGTTTCCTGCAGCTCTCGCTTGATGTCAACGCTTGGGGTGAAGATAACACGGCGGTTGGTAATCAGACTGGTAGCCACTTCGCCAACGGTAGGCACACTCTTGGCTCTTACGCCGAATCGCATGGTTCCCAATCCCGGAACGGCTACGGAATGGCCTTCGGTACACCACGCCTTGATAACCTCGCCTGCTGCATCCCAGCAAACCTGCATCACGCCCACGCTAACGCCGCTTCTGATAGCAGCCTCCTTGATAACCTTGCTCTCTGAGAGCTTGTTGTAAAGTTCGGTACCGAGGATGAATCTGTACTGACCCTTCATTTCGCCTACTTGGATAAGGGTCTCCTTTGCTTTCAAATTAATTGCCATAATCTTTTGAATTTTAAATTGTTATAAACTATCAACTGTTAACTCTAAAACTACCTGATGGTGATGGTTGGCACGTAGTAGGTAGAATCTACTTTGGTGGAGATGTTGTTCTCCTGATGTTGCCGCTGGTTCTTTCCGATTACGAGTCCTGCCGTGCAGGAGCTGGATAGGAAGGTGACGATGGCTGAGCAAATCGCCACGATGAGATACCGGATGAATGCCTTCATGTTCTGGTTCATGATTTTTTTTCTGCCCCCTGCTAAGTTTCGCTTTTTCCTCTTTCCTCAGATTTCTCTTAGAAGAAGTACTTTGCGAAACGACTCGTTTCGAGGCTTGGAGTCTTGGTTTCATTACTTTTTTATTTTTCCAATTAGGGAGATATTTTTCTCCAACTGGGCAAGTGATTTTGCGCGCTTTCTGAATCACGATGCAAAGATACGAAATCCCGATTTATCAGGTGTGCGATAACATGCGATACCATGCGATAGCGGAACATTTTATCCCGGTTCCCCGAGGTTATCGATAATAGCCTTCACCTGCTTGGGCGTGAACGACTTGCAAGTCTTTTCATACCCCATCTCCTGCAATTCATCCCAGAGCGGCTGGCAACGGCGAATCCAACTCATGAGATGATTTACGGCCGTGCGTGGCATACTCTCAGGAAAGTACATCAGCCCCAGTTCCTTCTTCGTATACGTGCGGTTTATAAAATCTTCCATAATCTCAATTTTTAAATCATTTGTTCTTCGGCTCCTTGCTCCCGGAAGTTGCAGCAGCTCCTAAAAGATAGTATTCGCTAAAATCCTTGCAGCCCGGTGGCAACTGGTGGTGAACCAGCAGCTGGGGGAGCATCTCCCTGAGTTGCATGAAGAGGCTTTCGCCCGGCACATCCTGATCAGGAAACATGTGGAATTCCACCTGATACAGTCTTCCGATATCCGTCAGCAGCTGCTTATCCTCGGGTTTGAGGAGCGTGGCAGAAGGGATGGCAATCGCCTTATGTCCGGCAGAAAGCATCGCCCAGCAGTCGCTACATCCCTCCGTAATAAACAGCCTCTCGCCCGGTTTCAGTCTCTTCACAACCGGCAGGTTATAGATGCTGCATCTTGCGCCGTAAGGGAACCGGAAGCGGGGAGCATCCTGCTCCTTTTCTTCGCCCGGATTTTTTTCTTCAGAAGAAACATTCCCCTCAGAAGAACCACCTCCCGATGAAGATTTTTTCTTCTTGTAATCCAGATTCCTGTTCTGGATTCCGATAAGCCGCCCATCGGTATCGAAGTAAGGAATCTGCAGCCAATTGATGCCCTTCTTATCCGTCCAGGAAGTCAGTCTGCACCAGTTCACCACTCTCCAGTCAATCTTCCTCTCCTCGAAGAGAAATCTCCGAGCTGCCTGGTTGAGCCAGGGATGCTCGAAGAATCTCGCATACCTGCTTGCATCGAAGGAAGATTTCCCCGAATTATCACCCGAAGAAGAATCACCGGATGAAGAGCCCGAAGAAGAATCCTCCTCCAGCTGAATCTGATGTTACTCGGCGAGCCATCGGCAAGCCGCCGGGAAATCCTTCCCCAGGTATCTCATCGCCAGGTCGATGGTGCCGATAGAACTCCTCATGCAGACATAGCATCTACAGCTATTCTTGGTCTTGTTGAATGTAAGGCTGGCGTGGTGGTCGTCATGGAAGGGGCAGAGCGCCTTATGGTGCTCCACCTTCATCCCCATCTCTTTCGCAACCTTCTCTATCGGAAGTTCGCGCAGTTTCTGAATCTCATATTTCTCCATCATATCCCTTTCCCTTTCTTTTTCTTGGCCGGTATACCCGTCAGATATTCTGCAGTCTTGGTATAGAGTTTCGTCTGGCTGTTATAAGTAATAAACTGGCGGTTCTTCCATACGTTGAGCTGATGCTTGGTACCTTCCTGATTCTTGCCCAGACTCAGGCGCAGGGTTTCCAACTGCAGCTCGTTGAAGGAATTCTCCAGCTGGTCGAGCATGTTTTTCGGTCCGCTTCTCTGAGCCTCTTCCTGCCCATCGCCCGCTTTAAACATGTCGCCGAACACCTTTACCTTCGACCACAAATCGTAGTAGCAGAACCATTCAACGAAGTCGCCGATGGATTTCGACCAGCTCTGGTCGTTCAGAATCCACAGCACGGCTCCCTTCTTCCATGCTGAGAAGATGCTGCGGTGGGAGAGTTCCCAGAGCGTATCATCATCTGCAAGGTCGGCAAGGCGTGCCATTTCCTCTGCCAGCTTGTCGGCTATCTTGTTGAGTGGCTTCACCACAAAACTGCCCTTGCAGTTGTCCAGCCTCAGCAGATAGTCATCGAGCTTTTCAAGGAAATCTTTGTTGTACGTTCCCTGTCGCGGAATCTTTCCGCTTCGCTCGCCACGGGCTTTGTAGGCGAAAGGTATGCGCCCGAAGAAACCATTGGTCAGGTCTTTCTTGTAGAAAAGTCGGGCCGCCTCAGGAGTAGAGGTAAAGGTGAGGTTCACACGGAGCAGAGGGTTGCCCGTTACGCCATCAGCCGTGGCTCGCAAGGCTCCAGCCCTCTGACAGTCGAAGATATTTCTTACCATCTGGCTCACCTGCTTATGCCCTCCACACATTCTGTCGGCCATCTCCACCTCAGGCAGATTGATGTACTGGGTTCTTCCGCCCAGCTGTTCGCAAGCCATAGCGTTCTGGATGAAGGCAGGATTGGTGACATCAGAAGGTGGAAACCAGAAACTCACGTCCGGACGCTCCGGTTTTTCCTTGTTGGCGCCCTTGGTTTTCATCTGTCGCTGCCAGTCAACCAGTTTCTTGAACTCAGTCTCATCATGCTTTCTAAAAGGTCTCATGATGGCCTCTACAAGATGACCCAACTGTGCCTTTCCGATACCCGACGGACCAATCAGATGGCCCATTTGCCCGCACATTTCGTAATATTTGTTGTCGGAATACATGAATCTTACGTCTGTGAGATGAGCTGCTAATGCCGGAATAGCCATCGGAATGAGCACTTCCTGCATGTCTTTTGATGCCTGAGAGATGGCAAATTTTACAAATTCAGTACCCTTACTGGGTTTTGGCATCGCCGGAGCGATGTTGCTAAAAATATTATAATTCATTGCTTTTTAGAGAGTTAAATCAAATTTCATGTTCATTTTTTCTTGCTTGCAGTCTCAGTCTCAGAGTCTCAGTTGTTTTTTTTATGGTCTCGCTTCCTATATATATTATATATAACTAATTAATAATCAGTAAGTTATAGATGCTTAAGAAGCGGGTTTGAAGTTGGATTGTGACATTTATCCTAACTGAGACTGAGATTTGAGACTGTCATCACTCTTGCCGCTAATGATGCGCAGCTCGTCGGCGGCACCCTGGCAGAAGTCCTGGAAGGTGAAGTGCTCTGAGAACTGCGGGCGGTTGAAGGTAGGGTAGAGCGTACCGTCTTTCTTCCGGTTCACGTTGATGTACGTTCCCAAATACATGTGCGGATTTCTCTGCACCACTTTCTGCTGTTTCTTCTCCTGGTCATTCTGCACAAAGGTGAAGTGGTCTTCTCCATCGTGCGTAATAGCTCCATCCAGATACTCGCCAACGGCCATGCGCCCTGGCTCCTTAGTCATCAACTTGAGGTCGATACCCAATTCTGTGTTTGGGTAGAAAATCATTTTAGACATAATTGTCGTCTTTCCGGTTATTCCCTCCGTTTCGATGAGAGGGGACCTCCATTCCGCATCAGCCAAATTCGAAACAGGCTTCGGTCTTCGCTTGCCCAGGTCTGATGTGGTTTGGTGCTGCAAAGGTCGGGATTTTGGGAGAGATAACCAAGAAAAAAAGTAGATAGAAGTGAACAGAATAATATTTACATTTTTCGAAATATAGATGTTTATCTAAGTTAAAAAGTAGATTATAAGAAAGCAAAGTAGATTATAAGAAACAGAAAAGTAGATTAGGAGGTTACCGGGAATCTACTTTTCTCAAAAAGTAAATCTGTTTTTCTTGGAAAGTAGATTACCATTTGAAAAACAAACAAAAAAAAAGTGTATCAGCCATTAATCTGATACACTTTTTATGAGTTTCGAGTCATTTCGCTCATAATTAAATCTACTTTTTAAGCACTAAAATCCATCAGTTCAGCATTATTGCTATTTGCAAAAATTACATTGATACCTGCCGTAAAATCTTTTACCATTTTTGAGTTCTTGTCATATCCCAGGCTATGCTTGTTTACTGCAGCATATTTTACGGGTTTGTAGATTCCGTTGTAATGTTCCAGGAAGTAATCTACAGCCTGTTTCACATTCTCAGGCAAGGCCCATTGACAGAAAATATATTCATACATTCCCATCAGTTTATGCTTGAATCTTGCTGGCAGCAGTTCATCGAAGTGGCTTATTACATATCTGATTTTCTTTATGGTTATCGGATTATTGCCCCAAAGCACTTTCTCTTTAATGGTAATATCATCATTTTCTGTCACAGCTTCGATAAGGCAAAGATGATCCATAGAAGCGCAGTTCTGCTTATGGAATTCTCCTTGCGCAAATCCTTCCTCCGAAGCATATTGCTGGTATGCATGATAAGCTGGAGTTGTAGCCTTGAGATATTCTATTGTATCTTCGGAGATAAGCATAATCCAATTTTCCATACGTTTATATGCATTCTGTCTGTATTTATCCAATATGCATTTGCTCTTAATGGGGTCTTTGCGTATATCCCGTTCCTCTTCTAGTATTTCTGTGCAGATATCCATGCATTCCTTTTCAGCCTTGAAGAATTTTATCATCTCTTTATACAGCCCCTGTACTTCTGCCGGAAAACTATCGAGTTTAAACAAATCAGCCTCATAAACTTCATCTCCAAGTAATGATGCATCGATTACCGATTTGGGTAAAATCTTGTAGGTCTCACATTCTTGAACCGTAGGATGCTTTCTTGGGCAGAATTTCTTGAGAATGATTTTCAGAGGGGACAGATGGCTTCTGATATGTCTTAGAACTTCGCTTACAGAATTATAGTAGTTATTGTGGTCCGTAGCAAATTGATTGTTGAAAGTGGGTTCAAACTTTTTCAGTCGTTCCAGTTCTTTTTCCATTTTTTCGCGGGCTTGAGCTATGAATTCTGAAAGCTTTTCTATTTCGTCTAGGTCCTTGTGCTTCATTTCGAGTGCACAAGTGAGGCGATTTGCTCCATCCTTTTCAAAATTAGAGACTATGTCCTTTATCTGATTCAGTCGGTCTAGTGTAGGCTCGATATCAGAATGGTAATATGCCTTGCAGCATTTTTCTTTTTGGTCTGTTGTCATATATTAGGAATTCCTTTTATTTTAAATATTTTTTTGTTATACTCTCCCTCCACTTCTATCAGTCCTTTGTCAACGAGCATTTCGAGATAATCTCGTGTTCTTGAAACTTTGAGGCCTGTGGCTTTAGAAATGGATTTCAAATCAGTTTTTCCGCTATTGACGATAAAATTGATAATCTCCTGCTGGTTGTCTCCGATTGGGATTTGTTCATTCGGTGTGACGATTTCCTTGCAGGTTTCATCATTATTCATCGATGCTAGCAACTCGAAAACCCGATGCATCTGGGTATAGGCAATCTTATCTTCTGGCGTAGCCTCGCTTAGCCGGGAGAGCTCCTTGGCGTAGCTTAGAGCCCGCTGAAGGTCGCCGTTTTCCGTGAGATAATTGTAGAGCTTGTTCTTGCGGAAATATCTTACGGTCTTTTCGTAGCCAGGCATGTAGCGCTGAAGCTCAGGAATGAGCTGCTCGTAACAGTCGTAATGCTTCACGGAAAGTTGAGGCAGGAAATGTAGTAGAAACCAGAATTCCGTGCATGGATTGGTCTCCACCCACATAATCTTACGGCTGCTCTTCTTGCGTATCTTGGAGTAAGTTTCCTTTTCTTTTGGATTCTGCAACAGGCGATCCATATCAACAAGGCAGATTACATAGTCAGTTTCGCATTTTACATACGATTCCGCCAATTTTGCCATGTGAGGAATATCGGAATGTTGTGGAAAATCGGGCGCTACCTTAAAGGGGTAGCGGCAGGCGATGAGGAGTGAGTCAAAGTAGAACCACTCCGTCTCGCCCTCACCTATGATAGCTATACTTTTCTTTACTGCCATATTCTAATCCTCATTATCTAGATAAATACTTCCAAGAAATGGTAAATCCACCAGCTTGCCTTGCTTGTAGGCATTATATGGATTCATCGTCTTGTGCAAGCCCAGCGAACTGAGACGCTTCAGCTGGGTGGCGCCTTCACGGCTCTTGTCTGTAAACCATACCACATCCCGGCGGATGTAGTCTTCGTTCAGCAGATTGATGTCGTGGGTGGTCATGAGCAGTTGGCTAGAACCCTCGCTGTTGGCAAGAAACAACTTGATGAAGTAGGAGAGAAGCTCATAATGAATGCTTGTTTCCACCTCGTCGATAGGGATGAAGTTGTTGTGGTGGAGCACATAGTAAAGCACCACCGACATGCCCAGAAACCTGTGGGTACCTGCCGATTCCAGACGCTCGTGTAAAGTATATTCGCCGCCGTCGCCCGTATGCTGAAAGAGAATTTCATCATGCTTAAGCGTGCCACGGCGAAGCATTTCTACCTTAGCTTCCTCTGGGATGGGAGCACTCTTGATGGTTTTCTCCATTTCAGGAGTGATACTCTCTTCGCTCTCATCTAGCGAAAGGTCGGTGATATTGAAGTCGCTCGCTTTCAGCATCTGTAACAGGAAGCGCTTCTTCTTGTCCTCCTTGTCATGGCGCAATTCGTCTTTCACGTTAAATGTCAGGGAGTCGCGCGGACTCAGCGTATCTCGCATTCCCGAATAGAAGAATTCTGCTACGGCGTTCAGTCGTGATGTGGCTGCATTCGATTGTCCGAAGGCGGCCATAACCGTGCAGTTGTTGGTAGTATTGCCGGCGATGGCTCGCTGGGTAGCTTTGTTGATGCCCGATTTGCTGCCAAAGGTAACTTCCGAGTGGTCTGTTTCCTGCTGGTAGCTGCGGCTGTATAGCTTGGTAGGGCGTGAGCTTGTATAAACCATCAGCGTCTCCTCGTAGATTCGCATTTCGTCGAATTCCAGGCTTAGGATGTATTTCTCCCGGTTGAGCCAGAAGGTCATCTGCATAAAGGAGTGTTCCTTGCGGCTGTGATTATCCAAAAGAAAAGGAACGTACCCCATTCCCATATTCTTGTTTTCCGGCTTGTAGAGCATGGTGCGACGGAAGAATGCGAGGGCATCGAGCAGCGTGGTTTTGCCGCTGGCGTTGCTACCATACACGATACCAATTTTGAGGAGTTCAACACCTTCTGCCACTTCGTATAGGTATTGGCTTCTCATCTTGTCATCATTAGTAGGAAGGAAGCTAAGCGTTTGCCTTTCCCTGATGCTGAAGAAGTTCTGTATTTGAAATTCCTGTATCATAGCTGTTCTTTTTTTATTGTGGTGCAAATATACGATAAAAAAGCAGAATTACAAAATGAAAATTTGTATTCCGTGAAAAATTCACGTTATTTAATATTAAAAGCCGTGTTTTCCGTAGCTTTTTCTATTTTAAAGAGGTTTTTCATTCAACAGTTTTTAAATTGTTTTCATCGGTTTATGCATATGTTGACCGAAGTCAGAAGGTTTTGATTACTTTCCTCTTTTTAATTCTAACCGGTATTATGGTAAATAGGTGTTATGAGATAAAGAAAGAGATGAAATTTGGAGCCTGAAAATGGAACCGGTTCACCCCTTTCTGATCATTTCTTACTTTCTGCCTGTTCTGAGATTAATTCTCATATCAATCTAAAAGAAAAATCTCAGAACAGAATCTTACATGATGCCCGTAAGACGCTGGATGGCGATTACTGCCTGGTTGTATTCATTAATCGCATCAGCATGCTTCATCAGAACATCTATGGTTTCCTCGATGGCATTCACGTATTCAATATACGAAATTTCGCCATTTTCATATTCTATCGCACTCAACTTCGAAATTTGCGCAGAATGTGCCTGGTTGTTCTGCTCGTAATATTTCAGACGGTTGGATGCTGCCTGCAGGCGCTTCGTACAGAGACGGTAATCACGCTCTTTCTCTGTCTGCTCCTGACGCATTTCGATTTCTGCCAATTCACGGTCTTTCTGGGCTGCCTTGACCTTTGCCTTCGTAGAACCATAAAACAAAGGAATGCCTACGCCAATCTCGAAACCGAAGAAATTGCCCTCGGCAAATCTTGAACGGTCTATGTTGTATGGATTCCAACTGGAAATGACACATTGGGTGCGCAAAGATAAGGATAAACTCGGAGCAAAACCCGTCTTGGCTGCCTTGATTTCCTTATCGAGAGCGATGAGCTTATCCTGCTGGTAAAGACCGTCGGCAGACTGCTGATAATTATAGGTATTGAGATTCTGGGCTGCGATGGCCGTGAGATTCTCTTCTGCCGGTTTTACGGGCTCCTGTGTGTTGAGCTGCGACATGAGGTCGATTTGCAGGCGCTCGATTTCGCTCTTCACATCAGCCATTTCCAGGCGGTTTTCGTTGCATTTGCGGTCGGCAGAGAGATACTCCAGCTGGCGGCTCTCTCCTGCCTTGTAACGCATTTCTGCTATCTTGCTGTAACGCTCTAATACTGAGTCGATTCGCTGCAATATCTGAAGTCTGTGAGCCTGATAAAGCATCTGATAATAGGTGTTGGCGATTTCAGCCTTCAGTTGCTGGTTTACCACATTCAAGCGGCTCTTTTCAGCCTGGGTTTCAGCCTTGAGCTGGTTGCGGCGCGATGTGTAGACGGTAGGAAAATCGAGGCTCTGGGTAAAGGTAAATCCGTTGTCCGATTCGCCTCCCGTGGCAGGGTTTTGCGAGAAGGTAACCTCGGTTTTATCCAGCTCCCAAGCCGTGCCTTGCATTACCTGCGCACGTTCTACCGATTTCTTTCCGACTTGCATCTGTAGGTTCTGTCGGGCAGCTAAATCGAAACATTCCTGCAGGGTAACTTTCCTGCCCGCAATATGAGCATCAAAATGCTGGGCTCCAGCTGGGCGTGGCAGCAGGAGAAGGATGGCGGCAAAACAAGCCACCACCCTATTTTCTGTTATCTTTTTTCTGTTCATTATTTTCATATCTTGAAATCTTACTTTTTCGTAAACATCTTGTAGATGGCTGGCAGAACCAGGAGCGTGAGGAGCGTGCTGGTAATGAGACCGCCAATCACAACTGTGGCAAGAGGACGCTGGACTTCTGCTCCATCGCCATGGGATAATGCCATCGGGAGGAAACCCATAGAGGCTACCAGAGCCGTCATCAGAACCGGACGGAGACGAATCATGCAACTGTCAATAATTCTTTTCTGAATAACGGCCGCCAAACTTGCGCCATTCTCCTCAGGAACCGCAGCCGCCTGCTTCTGCATCTGGTTCATCTGACCTATCAGCACGATACCGTTGAGAACCGCCACACCAAAAAGGGCGATGAAACCTACGCCCGCCGAAATGCTGAAAGGCATTCCGCGCAACCAGAGCGCCCAGACGCCACCTATGGCGGCAAGCGGAATGGCGGAGAACACGAAGAGCGACTCGCGCAGATTCTTGACCGTGGCATAGAGCAGCAGCAGAATGATGATGAGCGCTATCGGAACCACGATGAGCAGGCGCTGGGTGGCACTCTGAAGATTCTCAAACTCGCCACCATAATTATAATAGTAGCCTTCAGGCAGCTTCAGTTTCTCGTCGAGGATGGTCTGAATATCCTTTACGGTACTCTGCACGTCCCTACCCTTCACGTTGAAACCTACGTAGATGCGGCGGGCTCCATTCTCATGAGAAACCTGAGCCGGAGCCGGTTCGTAAACCACATCAGCCAACTGGGAAAGCGGAATGCTCTCGCCACCAGCCAGCGGAATACGGAGCGACTGGAGCGATTCGAAGTTGCGCTCCTTAGGGTCAAGACGCAGAACGATGTCAAACTTTTTGTCGCCTTCGTATACAGCTCCAGCCGTAGCACCTGCAAAGGTAGTTTCAAGAATGCGGTTGATTTCGTCAACAGTTACCCCATAAGCCGCCATGCGTTCATGGTTGTATTTTACCTGAATCTGAGGCAGTCCCGATACCTCTTCAACGAAGATTCCACTCACGCCCGGCACATTCCTGATCATTCTGGAAACCTTATCAGCTTGCTGGGTAAGCACATCGAGATTGTCGCCAAAAATCTTAATTGCCACATCCTGCTTGATGCCCGTAAGCAACTCGTTGTTGCGCATCTGGATAGGCTGCGAAATCTCAGCCTCCAAGCCCGGAATCGTCTTCAGGGTTTCTTCCATCTTCTCCATCAGTTCGGCGGTAGTTTCAGCCGAAGTCCACTCGGCTTTCGGCTTGAGCGCCACCATGATGTCGGCCCTTTCCACAGGCATCGGGTCGGTAGGAATCTCGGCGCTACCTATGCGGCTCACCACCTGCTTGATTTCAGGATATTCAGCCTTCAGAAGTTTCTCCGCCTTGGAGCAGCTCTCTACCATCTGCGAGAGCGAAGTGCCCTGCGACATAGTCATTTCTACCGCAAAATCGCCCTCTTCCAGGCTCGGGATAAATTCGCCACCCAGGAAATGGAAGGCTACGGCACTCATGCAGAAGAGCGAAACGGCGCCGGTAATCACATCCTTATATCGCGCCAAGACCCATTCCAGAACCGGTCGGTACCAGCCCTGTAATTTCTCTATCATCCTATCGCTGAAGGTTTTACGCACATGTCCCTTCTTGCTCAGGAAGAGCGCACTTGCCATCGGAACATAGGTGAGCGAGAGGATGAAGGCACCCAGAATGGCGAAGAAAACGGTAAGCGCCATCGGACGGAACATCTTGCCCTCGATGCCCACAAGCGTCATCAGCGGAATGTAAACTATCATGATGATGATTTCGCCAAATGCCGCACTCTTGCGGATGCGCGAAGCGGAATCATGAACCTCCTCATCCATCTCTGCCTGAGAGAAACGGATGGGAGTATCGGAAGAATTTCTCGCTCTCCGCTCTATACTCTTCACGCCCAGATGGGCCACAACAGCCTCTACGATAATGACGGCAGAATCGACTATCATACCGAAATCGATGGCTCCGAGCGACATCAGATTGCCGTCGATTCCGAAGGTCTTCATCATGCCGAAAGCAAAGAGCATGCTGAGCGGAATGACACTCGCTACAACCAGTCCGGCCCGCCAGTTGCCCAGGAAAATAACCAGCACGAAGATGACGATGAGTCCGCCCTCAATCAGGTTTCGGGCGATGGTTCCCTCCACACGGTCAACCAGGTTGGTTCGGTCGATAAACGGTTCGATAACCACGCCCTCGGGCAGAGATTTCTGAATCTGCTCTATGCGCAACTTCACATTCCTGATAACCTCCTGAAAGTTTTCTCCCTTCAGCATGATGGCAATTCCGGCTACCACTTCGCCCTCGCCATTTCGGGTAACGGCTCCGAAACGGGTGGCGTGCCCCAGCTGAACCTTCGCCACATCACCTATCTTAACAGGAGTGCCGTTCATGGTCTTGACGGCGATATTCGCCACATCTTCCAGACTCTTCACCACGCCTATGCCGCGGATGAAATACTGGTTGGAGTTTTCCTCTATGTAACTTCCGCCCGTGTTGGCGTTATTCTTTTCGAGCGCATCAAAAACCTCGCTCACGGTAAGATTGCTGGCGTTGAGCTTATCCGTATTGATAGCCACTTCGTATTGCTTCACGTAGCCTCCCCAGCCGCTCACTTCCGCTACACCCGGGGTTCCCGAGAGCTGCTTTCTCACAATCCAGTCCTGGATGGTTCGCAGCTGGGTTAGCGAATATTTGTGCTCGTAACCCTTCTCGGCACGCACGGTATAATGGTAAATCTCGCCCAGTCCGGTAGCAATCGGTCCCATCTCGGTTTCCGTATTCTTGGGCAAATCTTTCTCCACCAGCGTCAGCATCTGGCTCACCTGCGAACGTGCCCAGTAGATATCTGCATCATCATCAAAGACGAGGGTGATGACCGAGAGTCCGCTTCGCGAGATGCTTCTCCGCTCCTTGAGTTCGGGGATGTTGGCAAGCGCCATTTCCACCGGAGTAGTAACGTATTGTTCCACCTCCTGCGCTCCGAGCGAAGGCGCCTGAGTGATGACCTGAACCTGATTGTCGGTAATATCTGGTGTGGAATCGAAAGGAAGATGGATGAGCGAAACGATGCCCCAGATGATAAGGGCTATCGTGAAAACTCCCACCACCAGCTTGTGGCGGATGGAGTAAGTAATCAGTTTCTGAAACATAATCTGTCTTTCTTTTAAAAGCTCTTTATTGATGAAAAAGCTTACCTTATATTATATTAATGCTCATCTGCATGCTCGCCCGTGAGCGAAGCCAGATAATACGCGTTTTCTGTCACAATCTTCTTTCCTTCCTGCTTCAGGTGCTTGCAGAGTTTTACCTCGGTATAAGCTCCGTCCGAAACGCCCGTAATGACCTCATGGCGGGAGAAACTGTACTCGCCCTTCTTTGGTTTGCCATTCAGAGCGAAGACAAACTGCTTGCCGTCGGTAGTGACGATGGCCTTGGAAGGAAGGGCGATGCACGACTGGCTGCCCGTAGCTATCTTGCCGTTTACATACATTCCGTCGAAGAGTCGGGCTGAGCCGTGAACGCCGCTGGTTTTAAGCGACTGCGCATCTATTTTTGCATGAACAGCAACAGATTTTGAATTATCGTTAAAGTATTGGTTTAAGCCGTAAACATGACCTGCGAGTTTCACGCCCGGCTGATTGGTAAGCGAGAGATAAACCTTATCGCCCGGCTTAACCTTCTGCAGATCTTTCTCAAAAATGTTCAGATCGCACTCTACAGCCTGGTTGTTCTGAATCTTCATGAGCGGCGTCTGCATATCGGCAAAGCTGCCCAGGCTGGCTGTAATCTGCGAAACCGTACCCGATATCGGAGCACGCAAAGGGAAGGCTGTGGTAAACTTACCCCTGGCAACGGCGGCGGTAGAAATGCCCATCTGGGCAAGCTGTTTGCCGATGCCGATGAGGTTGGCATGGGCTACATGATACACCTTGGCAGCCTGCTGCGCATTCTTCTTGACGCCAGCTCCGGTCCTGTTCAGCAGTTTCTGTCGCTCCAGGTCGGCAAGAGCCAGTTCGCACTCCTTGCTGGCAGAATAATATTCTCGTTGCAGACTGACCACATCGGTATTTTCAACCAAAGCCACAATCTGTCCGCGCTTCACATTCTGTCCTTCCTTTACATAGATAGCCTTCACCACGCCCCCCATGAGCGAAGCCACATCGCCCTTGTTCTGGGCGCGCAAAACGAGCTGACCGTTGGCTGCAATCGTAGCATCCATCACGCGGTCAACCGCCTCGCCCATCTTCAGATCTACAGCATCTACCTGTTTCTGAGAGAGCGGAATGTTGTCGAAATCCACCTCTTCATGTTCATGCTCATGTCCGCGTTCGGCAGCATGAGCTTCTGCTCCGGCGTAGTTTGAGAAAAGGGTAAAACCACACCAGGCTAAGATTGCCGCAACGGCAACCACCAAAATTCTTTTCATTTTTTCTTCTTTTTATTGATTAATAATTTCGGGTGCAAAAGTACACACCTTTCCCTGCAACCCGGTTGCAAAAGCTGCATCCTGGTTGCTCTTATTACAGAAAATCAACAAAAAGAAGGAGGTCCTCGTCTACTGATGGCCGTTTCATCTACGCAAGGAAGACTGGCTGCAAACTGCTGCCAACGCACGCTAACGAGCGACGAGGTCGGGATAAATAAATACTCAGAAGAAAGCATGGAAAGCAGATGGTTTCCATCGAAAAGCAGTTTCTGAATGCCCTTCATGATCTTGCTGCCGGTTACGAAATGGTGCATCTGATGCATACGGCAACCATCGGCTTCTTTCTCATGATGCTCAGTATGCTCATCGTTGAAATTACCATCCTGCTGGCAACGTTCTACAACCATACAAATACGCCCCATGTGGTGATGATGCATCACCACCGTAGAGAGCAGCACACTCAACGTGGCCACAAAGAGGCTGAACAAGTATAGTTTCTTCTTTGCCATTTTTTCTTCCGATTTTACAATTGCTTTTCTGACCGCAAAATTACATTAAAAGTACGAAATAGCCAAGTAAAACTTAGAAAATTAGCATTTTTTCTTAAAAAAATTAAAACCGAGTACCCTTAAAGCCATCTGAATACGTAATATGAGTAGTTTTTAGTAACTTTGCAACATAAAATTAAAAAATAGAAATGAAAAAAGTATTTTTAATCTTTCAATTACTCCTTGTAGTAATGCTGGCTCAGGCGCAGATGATGAACCCTGTGAAGTTCACCAGCTCGCTGAAAACAGACGGAAGTGCTGTGGCCGAAATCGTGTTTAGCGGAAAGATCCAACCGGGATGGCACGTCTATTCTACCGGTTTGGGTGGCGACGGTCCGATTTCCGCTTCGTTCAACGTAAACAAGCTTGAAGGTGTTGAACTCGTAGGAAAACTTCAGCCACGCGGCAGAGAGATTGCAAAGTTCGACCCTCTCTTCGAGATGAAACTCCGCTATTTTGAAGGTAGCGTTACCTTTGTACAGAAGGTGAAGTTTACCCAACCAAATTATCATATTGATGCCTATCTGGAGTATGGTGCCTGCAACGACCAGAACTGTATGCCACCAAGCGAGGCTGGTTTTAAGCAGAGTGGCAAATCGCCAGCCGTTGATGCTCCTGCAGCTGGGGCAAAAGATGCGCTGAATGCAAAGGCGATTGATCCTGCTCTTGCAGCCAAGATGAAGGCCGATTCGCTTGCCAAGGCCGCAGCCCTGGCTCAGACCGATAGTGCTACTCAGCCCGTAGATTCCGCAGCTTTGGCATCTGCTATGGAAAATCTGAACGTCAAGGACTTATGGAAACCGGTTGTTAAAGAACTTCAGGCATTTGGCGGAGCTAACGACATCGCCAACCATTCGCTCTTCTACATCTTCTTCATCGGTTTTGTGGGCGGTCTGCTTGCGCTCGTCATGCCTTGCATCTGGCCTATCATCCCGATGACCGTAAGTTTCTTCCTGAAGCGTGCTAAGAACGATAAGAAGAAAGGTATCCGCGATGCGATTACTTATGGTTTGAGCATCGTAGTCATCTATCTGGTTTTGGGTCTTGCCGTAACAGCCATCGCAGGTCCTAGCACCCTGAATGCGCTCAGCACAAGTGCCGTTTTCAACATCATCCTCTTCCTCCTGCTTGCCGTTTTCGCCTTCTCGTTCTTCGGTTGGTTCGAAATCAAATTGCCTGACAGTTGGGGAAATGCGGTAGACAACAAGGCTTCCAGCACCACGGGTATGATTTCTATCTTCCTGATGGCTTTCACCCTGGTATTGGTCAGCTTCTCATGTACAGCTCCTATCATCGGTTTGCTGCTGGTTCAGACCGTTACATCCGGCGACTGGCTCGCTCCTACCGTGGGAATGTTCGGTTTTGCGCTTGCTCTGGCGCTCCCATTCACCCTCTTCGCCCTCTTCCCATCATGGTTGAAGTCGGCTCCTAAGTCGGGTTCGTGGATGGAGACCATCAAGATTGTGCTCGGCTTTATCGAGCTTGCCTTCTCTCTGAAGTTCCTCTCTGTAGCCGATCTGGCTTACGGCTGGCACATCATGGACCGCGAGGTATTCCTCTCTCTCTGGATTGTCATCTTCGGTCTGTTGGGTCTCTATCTCATCGGCAAGCTGAAGTTCCAGGTTGATGCAATCGGGGGCGACATCAACAAGCCTATGCCTGTAGCCTGCATCATGTTGGGTCTCTGTTCTTTGGCATTCTCGGTTTATATGATTCCAGGTCTCTGGGGTGCTCCTTGCAAGGCTGTGAGCGCATTTGCTCCACCTATTAATACACAGGACTTCAACCTCAACACCAAGACCGTAGAGCCTGCTTACAAGGATTATGAGTTGGGAATGGCTGCAGCCAAGGCTTCCGGCAAACCGGTATTGCTTGATTTCACGGGTTATGGTTGTGTAAACTGCCGCAAGATGGAGGCTTCTGTCTGGACAGATCCATCGGTTGCCGATAAGCTGGCAAAGGATTATGTTCTCATCTCACTTTATGTAGATGACAAGACTCCTCTTCCTGAGCCTATGGAGGTAACGTTTAATGGCGAGAAGCGCACCCTGAGAACCGTTGGCGACAAGTGGAGTTATCTGCAGACAAGCAAGTTTGGAGCTAATGCCCAGCCATTCTATGTGGCTATTGACAACGATGGCAATCCTCTTGCAGCAGCCTTCAGTTTCAAAGAAGATGTTAGTGCTTATCTCGACTTCCTGAACAAGGGTCTGGATAATTACAGAAACAAATAATATATGATTTAATAGTTCAAATAAGGCCGGTATTGGTTCATTTAAGTAGATTTATGAAGGATAAATTTTAATAGATTAGTTTATTCAAGGTAGATTTATTTAGGATAGTTACTTCCCCCGACAGGTATGGTTTCCAAGCCATCCTGTTGGGGGATTTTTTTTGTAAAGGCACAAAAAAATAGGGCCTGTTTCACAACAGACCCTAAACATACTTACTAAAACTAAATTAACCACTAAAAAAACTAATATTTTTTAATCCTAGAAAATAAGGTGAATAACACCTTTAATCTAAAAACCTAATCTATGACACGAAATCATCCCGATTTCTTGATTGCAAAGGTAGGGTTTTTATATGAAACCGCCAAACTTTTTCCCATTTTTTTTTCTAAGAACAGGCTTTTTCATAGGGATTTCACATTATTTAATCAATAACTCCCCTACCTTCACATTTTAGAACCTATAGCCAACGGTCATCAGCAACTGGTGGCGCTTGTTGTCAACCTTGGTTGCATTAACAGAGCAGCCCATATCCGTAAAACTTTCGAATGGATAGAAATCTCCCTTTTGAGAAGAATACTGATAAGCCACATCTATAGCCAAATTCTGGTAATTGAAACCTACACCTAAAGTAAAACGGTTTGTCGCCTTCCAGTTGGTATAATCAGCAGAAGAAGCGATGTAAACGCCATTACTATCAAATGTCTGATCGCGCAAAGCATTATCCTTGTACATTGGCGATACATAATTATAACCTAATCGGATTGACAACATGTCAACAGGCTTAATCTCTGCACCTAACTTCAAGGTACTTACACCTTGCAGGTTCAATTGAGTATCGTGATTCATAGCCTCATCACTACTACTGCTCTCATAATAGTCTCCCCAATAGGAATCATAATAACCACCATCCTTCACACGGTTGTCCATATGATCGTACCAGGCATATTCATAAGTTGCACCAAGTGCCAGATAATTTCCTATAGTATGACCCAAGCTGGCGCCCACTTTCCATGGTGTATTAAGCCGGAAATCATAATCTATACTCTGTCCCCTACTACCCTTGACATAACAAGGCTGCTGACTTCCATCTTTTTCCTCATAGGTAGCAGGATCATTATTCCCCGAAATAGTAATATCATTATCACCACTAACTGTGAGATCATAGAAGATAGGGCTATTGAAATAAGCACCAATACGGAAAGGAGAATCCTTGACTGGACGGAAGATAACACCCGCCTTCACATCAAATCCTGTTCCAGTAATCTTCAACTGCTCAAATGAATCCATTATATTGCCATCAACGAAGTCTTCAGAATAAAGAGAATTGCTGTTGTAATGAACATCATGAAGTCCGACTGTCAAACCAAGCCAAACCTGATTATTAAGCGAGCCACTAATGTTGAAATCATAGGTGCCAATATAACCATGCTGATACTGACCAAACAAATACTTATTAGCCTCAGCATAAGCCAAACCACCATCAGTAGGAACAGTAAACAAACCAGGCTGATAGTTTCCGGAATTATCCTTATATCCACCAAGGTTGGCGTCCTGACTGGTCCACCCCGCATACTCCTTGAAATTCTTAGCTGCGGTTATCTTATTAAGAGAAACATCCTTCAATGCTCCGGCAGCATTCAGAATCTGTCCAAAGTCGGCACTCTTATGATAATTGAAAGCCAGATTCAGCCAATTGGTACCTTTGTTTTTCGGACTCCATACGATACCCACCTGGTCAAAGGTAGGATGACTCTTTTTACCATTAAAAGTAATACGAGCATCATTATACTCCGTATAATTCTCTGCATCTGTCTGGGCGATAACTCCTGCAGTAAGAGTTATTTGGCTTTTACGGAAAAGACCAATACCAGCAGGGTTACTGCTGATAGTGGAAATATCGGCGCCCAAAGCTTCCATAGCACCACCCATACCCACATAGCGGGCAGTACCTGTAAGCTGGGGTGCAGCCAACTTAGCGTCCTGATAGGTTTCTTGCGCAGCAGCAGTCATGCTAGCCATGAGCATACTGGCAAAGAATATATGTTTTAATTTATTCATAATCTTAAATACTAATTGTTATTATCAATTTATCTTCTTCCACCGAAGCTGCCGCCACCAGAGTGACCACCGCCGCCTCCGAAGCTACCGCCACCGGAACGGCCGCCACCGCTGAAGCTGCCACCTCCGAAATTACCGCTACTGTTACTAAAGCCAGAATTACTACGACTACCCCAAGAAGAGTTATTATTAAAGTTGCCAGTATTCTGACGCTGGCCAAAGCTACGGTTAGAACCACTACGGCGTGAATAAGTATTACGGTTATTACCGCCAACACCTGTATACTGGTGATTAGAACCATCAATACGACCTGGGTTGTTATAGCGAATGTTGCCAGCAAATCCACCATAGCTTACATGTCCGTATATCGGACCGCCCCAATACCAAGGATTGTAGTAGCCGCCCCAGCCATAATACCAAGGGGCGTACCAGCCACCATACCAGCCGCAGTAACCATAATACCATGGATCATACCAAGGGTCGAACCAAGGATCATACCAGCCGGCATAATAGCCGTAGCGCCAAGGATTGTGCCAGCCCCACATGCGGCTGCGCCAGTAGTAAGGACCGTAACCATAATAATCGTAGAACCACGGATCATAGAATCCGTCCCATCGGCTCATCTCGCGTGTGCGTACGAAATCCTCATCCCTATCAGCATACTTCTGGGCGAAGTAAGCATCATCATAAATGCTGTCTGGCGCCACACCCTTGCCCACATGGAACTGGATAATGTCGTTGCCCAGGGAATCTTTCCCTACATTCTCATAATGGCTGAAGATTCTGCCGCCTCGATTGTATTCATCTACCGAACGGTCGCTTCCGCTCCAAAACAGCCGATAAACACTATCTCTACGTGCCCGCTGTTCAGCATACTGGCGCTGGAGCAGAGCCCGTCTTTCAGCCTTTTCTTTGGCCTCCTTCTTCGGATTGAAGTAGAGGTCATCGTCCTGTGCCATCGAAGTGAGTGGCATCGCAGCTGCGATAAGGACTGCAAGAAGATACTTTCTTTTCATATTCTGTTCTCCTATTTATTTTTTCTCTTTTCTTTCTTCTATTTTTCTCATCCCGAATCATCATCAATCATCAGGAAGAAGGCTCCAGAAAGAGCCATTTTCTGATTATATAATAATCTGGATGCAAAAATATTGCTTATCTTTATGCAAAAATACAGAATTTCCCTAAATAATTGTAGGTTTTCCCCTATTTTTTTATAATTTTGCAGAAGATTTAAAACAAATCTAGCTTTTTTGAACATTCGAAGGCGTTTTTAGACAAGAAATTAATACAAATTAAATATGAAATATTTAGTAGCAACATTCACTATTGAAACGACTGCCGACTTGATGCAGGCCTCTCAGGATCTGCTTGCCGATGGTGCAGCCGAAGCCGGATTTGAATCTTTTGAAGAAACAGAAACCGGACTGGAAGCGTATGTGCAGAAAGAACTCTTCGACAAGGAGATGCTGGATGCCTATATTGCTGATTTCCCTATCGGGGATACGAAAATTACCTACGAGGTGAAAGATGCAGAAGACAAGGATTGGAACCAGGAATGGGAAGAACAGGGATTCGAACCAATTTATGTGGACAATCAGGTGGTGATTTACGATGCGAAACATCCCGAACTCTATCCCGATACGAGCAACAGACCCGACATTATCGAAATAGGTATTGAGGCGAAACTGGCGTTCGGAACAGGAAACCACGAAACCACACGCATGATTATTTCCCAGCTGCTCCACATGCCTGTAAAGACCAAGCGCATCCTGGATTGCGGAACGGGTACGGGAATCCTTGCCCTCACCTGCTCAAAACTCGGAGCGAAAGACGTGGTAGGCTACGATATAGACGAGTGGAGCGTGGAAAATGCCAAGCATAATGCCGTGCTCAACGGCGTAACTAACATGGAAGTTCTCTTTGGCAACAGTCAGGTAATCAACCATATCAGCGGCGTTTTCGACCTGGTTTTAGCCAATATCAACCGCAACATTCTGCTCGACGACATGCGTGCTTTCCGTAGCGTGATGAACATCGGCGGAACTCTGGTTCTGAGCGGCTTCTACGAAAAAGATATTCCTGTACTCCTGGAGAAAGCAGAAGAACTGGGAATGCATGAAATAAACAGACAGATTGACAACAATTGGGCCTGCCTTGTTTTAGGTTCATAAAGATTCTTTTCTGATTCAAAAAGGTTCAATACGAAAAATCTGAAATCAGAAATATCAGATTAAAACATACGAATAAAGGTTGGATTTTCGCATATTGCCAAAAGTCCAACCTTTATTCCATGAATTTCTTCTCATTATTATTGCTTCCTATGCAGAGCTGCTTGAGCTCATAATAACTGCCGTTGTAAATATTGAAATCTACGTAGCCTTTAATGCCCGGCAACTTGCCCACATCCGTATGCTGCCAGAACTTCCATTTGCCCTTATACTGAACCTTGTCAACATAATAGTGGGCTATCCAGTAAGGATAATCATCAAAGACAGGCGCACTCAGATATTGCTCCTTGAATTTATAATAGGTGTAGATGATAGGTTTAACATGATACTTATCCTCTACAATATGCAGCCAGGTAAGCACATCACGCTGGAAATCCTCCACACTCTTATCTGCCGGCTTATGTTCAATATCCAGTACCGGAGGCAAATCGCCATCCGTAAGATGAACCTGGTCTAGGAAATAATAAGCCTGTTCTCGGGCTGTCGACTTATTGCTCCAGAAATGATAAACACCCCGGATGAAACCGAAATCGCGAGCCTGATTAAAGTTCTCGCGGAAATTCTCATCGAGCCGTGAAGAACCTTCCGTACTCTTGATGATGACGAAGCGCACAGGACAACCCTTGATCATCGCATTCTTGAGCTGTTCCCAGTCTATCTTGCCCTGATAATGGGAAATATCGATTCCGTGAATCTCGTAACCTTCAGGATATTCAGCATCGCCATAAAGCGCACGCCATCGGAAACCAGTTGGACCTACAAAGAAATGATAGAACAGAAAGACATAGAGCACGATAACCGCCGTTCCGCCTATCCACCACGCCCAACGGGGATAGCGTTGCAAAAAAGAAGACGAACGCCTTCTACCACGGGAGCCGCCACGCCGAGGAGTTTTCTTTCTCGCCATGGCACTCTTTTTCTGTGAAGAAGCCGTTCGTCTTGTTGACATATAAAAAAATATTTATTCTATTTTTTACTTAGCCTGCTCCAACTGGAGAGTCTTTGTGGTCTGGTCGCAAACCTCAGAAGGACCCCAGTACTGGATAGGACCTGGATAAACGTAAGATGTTTCCTTAGCCCACTCATCGCGCTTAGAAGCGAAGAACTTGAATGGAGCGCCATCCAGCTCAACGAGAGCCTTGCGGATAACTGGCTTGTTAGCACCATTACGACGCTCGATGTTCATCATCATAGTGATTGGCACACCACCTGCAATCCACTCTGCTGCAGGAGCTGTTGTGTTCTTGATGATTGACATGTAACCGGTCTTGCCGTTAGCGATGAGGCGTGAAGCGTTGAAACCGAGTGAGTAGCAGTAGTCAGCATCGTAGTTAGAAGGAGCTGCGCAACGTCCCTCGTAACCGAAGAAGTGGTGCTGTGCAGAGAACTTACCTACGTACTTACCCTCCTTCTTCCATGCAGCCAACTTCTCAGCTACCATGCGAGAAAGCAACTTCTCTGTCTCGATAAGAGAAACCTGTACGTTTCCGTGAGGGTCGCGGTCGAGGCAAAGCTGGCGAGCTACGTCAGCTGGCAAAGACTCCAATACTGCGAGGTTGTCCTTAGCGATGGCACCCTTAACGAATGCAATCTGCTCCTCAGCACTTGCAAACTCACGGCTCTCGCCTGTTGCAGGGTCTGTAAGAACCTCGTTCAATTCTGCGATAAGCTTCTTGATAGCTGGGATGAACTCGATCAAGCCCTCTGGGATGAGAACAGTACCGAAGTTGTTGCCCTCAGCAGCACGGTTAGCTACTGCAGTTGCAATATAAGTAACCACATCATCGAGTGACATTTCCTTAGCCTCTACCTCCTCAGAAATCAAGCAGATGTTTGGCTGAGTCTGGAGAGCGCACTCAAGAGCGATGTGAGATGCTGAACGACCCATCAGCTTGATGAAGTGCCAGTACTTACGTGCTGAGTTACAGTCACGCTCGATGTTACCGATGAGCTCAGAATATGTCTTGCAGGCTGTATCGAAACCGAAAGAAGTCTCAATCTGCTCGTTCTTCAAGTCGCCGTCGATAGTCTTAGGGCAACCGATTACCTGTACGCCATACTTCTTGGCAGCATAGTATTCTGCGAGAACGCAAGCGTTGGTATTTGAGTCGTCACCACCGATGATGACAAGTGCCTTGATGCCGAGTTCACGAAGAATCTCAATACCCTTCTCAAACTGGTCTTCCTTCTCAAGCTTGGTACGACCGGAACCGATGATGTCGAAACCACCAGTATTGCGGTATTCGTCCATGATTTCAGAAGTAATCTCCATGTACTTATGGTCAACGAGACCACCAGGACCGAGGATGAAACCATAGAGCTTGTTAGCTGGGTTGAGAGACTTCACACCGTCGAAGAGACCAGAAATCACGTTGTGACCGCCAGGAGCCTGACCACCAGAGAGGATAACACCTACGTTGAAAGCAGGAAGTTCCTTAGCCTCACCTGCCTCGAATGTAATAACAGGCATTCCATAAGTGTTAGGGAACAACGCCTTGATTTCATCCTGATTACCTACTGACTGTGTTGCTGCACCTTCAACTGCCTTTACTGGGCCCTGGAGAGCCTTAGGCAATTTTGGCTGATAAGCAGCTCTTGCAATCTGCAATGCACTTTTTTCCATAATTCGTTTTTATTTTAATTAGTTGAAACTTCAAAAACATCTGCAAAAATAACTCTTTTCTGCGAGATACGGAAAGAAAAATGCTAAAAATGCGTTAATAGATACATTTTTTCCCAAAAAATGATGTTATTTCAAAGAAAATGATTATCTTTGAGCGATATTTTTAATTATTCATTAATTAGGAGAAAAGAATTATGGCTAATAAAAGAGATTTAAAGCGCACGATCAACTACATTACAAGCGAACTTTTCGCCGAAACAGTAGCTGCATCTTTGTATAATGGTAAGCCTACACAGGAAGATGTGGATGGCATTCTTTCAGCTATCGTCATGATCAACGGCGATTACATCAGCCGAGTGTCTCACCCGGAACCGGGAATCAAGAAGGGTGAATATTATAAAAAGCTCATAAGCGACTTCAACAAGCAGATGAGCGAAATCATCGACCAGATTTCAAACCTGGCATAATCCTTTCATCATCAGAATCAGAAAATACACCTATTTATATATATGGTAAAAGGAATTTGTCAATGGATATTGTATAAGCGCTTGGGCTATAAGAAAATCATCACCCAGGAGCTTCCTGAAAAGTATATTATCTGCATGGCTCCGCACACCAGCAACTGGGATTTGATCCTGGGCCAGCTCTTTGCCCATGCTGAGGGAATCAAATGTAATTTCCTCATGAAAAAGGAATGGTTCTTCTGGCCGCTAGGTCCTATCTTCAGAAAGATGGGAGGTATTCCTGTGTGGAGAAGCAAACATACTAGCATGACGGATAATCTGGCTGCAGAAGCGGATAAGCGGAAGGCTTTCGGACTGTGCATTACGCCCGAAGGTACCCGCTCGCTCAACCCGGAATGGAAAAAGGGATTCTATTTCATCGCCCTCAAGGCGCATCTGCCTATCCATCTCTATGGGCTTGACTATGAGAAGAAGGTCATCCAATGCACCCGGCAGATTATCCCGTCAGGAGATGTTGACAAAGACATGCGTGAAATCAAGTTGTACTTCAAGGATTTCAAAGGAAAGAAACCGGAGAAGTTCACAATCGGAAATATTGATTAAACGTTAGAAGATAACGGTTTAGTCAGCTATTAAAGAAGGAGTATTCGTATAGTGAAACACCAAAACATAACATATTGTTTGATAAGCAGTTTGCTGTTAGCCGCTGGAGCTTCGCTTCAGGCTAACGGCAAATCGTTTTTTCCTATCTACGACGAGGCTAACAGCGGCGCATGGCAAGGCATAGATTATGATGGCGACCCATGGGTGTTTAATGTTTCCCGCCCTTATTTCGTTACGGCAGGACTACAGAACAGGCACCTTTCGCTATGGGCCTCGCACGGACGGTATTATTATGCCGACAGAGATGTATGGAAATGGCAACGCCCTAACCTGTTTTGCACAAACGAAGATCTCTTTACCCAAACCATCGTAGTGCCCTACCTCATCCCGATGCTCCAGAATGCGGGAGCCATCGTCTTCACACCCCGCGAAAGAGACTGGCAGACGAACGAAATCGTCATCGATAATGATGATGCTGTCAAGTCGGTTTATTATTTCGAAAAGGAGGCGGGCAAGCGATGGAAAAACTGCGATTCGCTCGGCTTTGCCAACCGCTACCGACTGAAAGATGGGGAAAATCCGTTCCGCATGGGAACCGTGAGACAGGCGAAGGCTACCAAGCGCAAGAAAACCAGCCAGGTTAGCTACCAGCCCCGTTTCAAGGAAGCCGGCAAATACGCAGTCTACGTAAGCTACCAGTCGCTCCCCAAGAGCGTGAGCGATGCAAGATATATCGTTTATCACAAGGGCGAAGCCACGGAGTTTTCCGTTAACCAGCGCATGGGCGGAGGCACCTGGGTTTACCTGGGCACCTTCGATTTCGACAAGGGCTGCAACGAGTTCAACCGCGTGGTCTGCACCAACAAGGCTTCTCGCCGTGGAGTAGTAACTACAGATGCTGTCCGCTTTGGCGGCGGCATGGGAAACATAGAACGTGGCGGTTACACCAGCGGATTGCCCCGTTGCCTGGAAGGAGCCAGATACTACGCCCAATGGGCTGGTGCTCCTTATAAGGTTTACGGAGGCAGAAAGGGAGAAAATGATTACGCCGACGACATCAACACCCGTTCGCTGATGACCAATTGGCTGGGCGGCGGTTCGGTTTACATGCCTGCCAAAAATGGCAAGCACGTGCCTATAGAACTCTCGCTGGCACTTCATAGTGATGCGGGTTACAATAGGGACGGAAAATCTACCTTTGGAGCCCTTGCTATCTGCACCACAGATTATAACGACGGAATACTGAACAGCGGAATCTCAAGATTCACATCCAAGGATTTCGCCAGGGCTCTGCGCGATAATCTCGTTACGGATCTCACGGCTCAGTTCGGAGAATTCGGCAAACGCTACCTATGGGACAGAAACTATTCTGAAACCCGTCTGCCGGAAGTTCCGTCGGCTATTCTCGAAATGCTTTCGCATCAGAATTTCCCTGACATGAGAATTGCTCAGGATCCGCTCGGAAAGTTCTATATCGCACGCTCCATCTACAAAACTATCCTGCGCTTCGTAAACAGCAATCATGGAACCCGATACGTGGTCCAGCCGCTGGCTCCGCAGAACTTCAGCGTTACGCAGAACCAAGGTGTTGCCCTACTCTCATGGACAGCCCAGCTGGACAAGACGGAACCATCTGCCCGCCCTACTTCTTACATTATTTATAAGGCTGAGGGACAAGGCGGTTTTGACAACGGAACCATCGTGAACACCACCCGCTGCCAGATGCAGCTGGAACCGGGCAAGCTTTATCATTTCAAGGTGGCTGCGGTTAATGCAGGAGGAGAAAGTTTCACCACCGAAACCCTCTCTGTACTCTATAATCCTGCTGCCAGCAAGTCTGTGCTCATCGTAAACAATTTCCATCGCCTTGCCTCTCCGCAGGTCGTGGACGATGAGGAAAAGCAGGGATTCGACCTCAATCAGGATCCGGGCGTAAGCTACGGACTGACGGCGGGATGGAGCGGCAAGCAGCAGGTGTTCGACAGAAGCAGAATGGGCAACGAAACCAGTTTCGGACTCGGTTTCAGCGGCAACGAAATGATTGGCAAGTTTGTGGCAGGCAACGACTTCAACTACGTTCAGGCGCATGCTACAAGTATTGCGGCTTCGGGCAAATATAATATTTCCAGCTGTTCGAGCGAAGTCATCGCCAGCGGCAGGGTTCAGATGAAGAACTATCAGGCAGTTGACCTCATCAACGGACTGGAGCGCCATGACGGCTATACTCACGCCTACTTCAAGTCGTTCACGCCTGCCCTGCAGAACAGCATCAGGCAATACGCAAGCCAAGGCGGCAGAATCCTGATAAGCGGTTCTTACACCGGAAGCGACATGCAGACTGAAGAGGAACAGGCGTTCCTGAGCGATATTCTGAAACTCAGCTATGAGCCTACAGGTTCTATGGCCATCACCAGGGACATCAATCCCGAAGATTCAACCGTAACAGAACGAGACAGTATAGTCTACACTTCGCCTAACGTCAAGGGGTTAGGTCTGCAGTTCAGCTATTATAACGAGCTGAATGCCCAGCATTATGCGGCAACCCATCCCGAGATATTGAAACCGGTTGGCAATTACGCCTTCACGGCGATGCAATACGATACGGGAACGAGTGCGGCGGTTGCCTACAAGAGCACTACTTACCGCAGCTTCGTCATGGGATTCCCGCTGGAATGCATCATCGACGAAAGAACCCGCACCAGCGTATTGCTCGGCATTCTAAAATTTCTGACAGATTAAATTCAAAGTAAAACAGATAAAAAATTTTAAGCTTATGTATAAGATTCAAGCCAACCAGTCTGGCACTCGCTCTATCGAAGTGAGCGACCAGCATTTAGAGACCATCGAAAAGTATCAGTTACTCCGCAACCTCGTAGACAGCAACGGCATTATCGACGAGGAAGTGCTCGATAAACTGAAACTTAATGTGCGTTCACTCCTCGAGAGCAGCGACATCAAGGATAAGGAGTTGCTCGATCTCTGTCTCGACGTCATCTACAATCAGAACATGAAGGCGCTCGGTCTTCACAACCTCGTTCTGCTCTACGTAGACTGGAAAGACAAGAAGCAGGCTGAGGCTGCAGCTGATGCAGAACCAGACGCAGTAAATGATTAAAAAATATTGAATGGATTATAAGTTAACAGATTTCTTACCTACCACCAAGAAAGAATGCGAGTTGCGCGGATGGGACGAGCTTGACGTCATCCTCTTTTCAGGAGATGCTTACGTTGACCACCCATCCTTCGGTCCTGCCATCCTCGGACGAATGCTGGAGGCTAACGGCTATCGGGTAGCCATCGTTCCCCAGCCCGACTGGCACGGCGATTTCCGAGACTTCAAGAAACTCGGTCGCCCTCGCCTCTTCTTTGGTGTTTCTCCGGGTGCCATGGACTCGATGGTGAACCGCTACACGGCCAACCGCCGCATGCGTAGCGAGGACGCTTTCAGTCCCGACTCCCGCCACGACATGCGCCCCGACTATCCATCTATCGTCTATACGCAGATACTGAAGAAACTCTTTCCCGACGTACCTGTAGCACTAGGCGGTATTGAGGCTTCGTTGCGCCGCATCAGCCACTACGACTATTGGAAAGACGAGCTCCGCAAGTGCATTCTCTGCGATTCGGGCGCCGACCTCATTCTCTACGGAATGGGCGAACGTTCTATCGTTGAACTAGCCAATGCCTTTGCAGAAGGCAAGACGCTTAGCCAGATCCACGAAATGCCGCAGGTGGTTTTCTACTGCAAGGAAAGTGAGATTCCGGGCGGTTTCAAGGACGACGACATCATCCTCCACAGCCACGAAGAATGTCTTCACAACAAGAAGGGACAGGCTGAGAACGTGCGCCATCTGGAGGAAGAAGCCAACAAGATGCATGCTCAGCGCATGATTCAGGAAGTTGACGGCAAATATGTAGTGGTGAATCCGCCTTTCCCGCTGATGACTACCGCGGAACTGGATGCGGCTTTCGACCTGCCTTATACGCGTTTGCCTCATCCTAAATACAAGGGCAAGACCATTCCTGCCTACGAGATGATCAAGTTCTCCGTGAACCTTCATCGTGGCTGTTTCGGCGGCTGTTCTTTCTGCACCATTTCTGCCCATCAGGGTAAATTCGTGGTTTGCCGCAGCAAGGAGAGCATTCTGAAGGAGGTGAAGAAAATCATCCAGATGCCTGATTTCAAGGGCTATCTGAGCGATTTGGGCGGTCCTTCTGCCAACATGTACGGAATGCACGGTAAGAATCAGAAAGCCTGCGAAGTGTGCAAGCGTCCGTCGTGTGTAAACCCTCAGATTTGTCCGAACCTCAATACCGACCACAGCAAGCTTCTGGAGATTTATCATGCTGTAGATGCTTTGCCGGGAATCAAGAAGAGTTTCATTGGTAGTGGTGTGCGTTACGACCTTCTGCTGCATAAGAGCAAGGACGAAAAGGTGAATCAGGCGGCTAGAGAATACACGCGCGAACTGATTACCAAGCACGTGAGCGGCCGACTGAAGGTGGCTCCCGAACATACGAGTCCGGAGGTCTTGAAGTTCATGCGCAAGCCATCGTTCGACCTCTTCTACGAGTTCAAGCGCATCTTCGACAAGATTAATAAGGAAGAAGGTCTGAACCAGCAGATCATTCCTTACTTCATCAGTTCGCATCCGGGCTGTCATGAAGAAGACATGGCCGAACTTGCCGTCATTACGAAGGGACTGGATTTTCATCTGGAGCAGGTGCAGGATTTCACCCCTACTCCTATGACCATTTCTACCGAGACCTGGTACACGGGGTACGATCCTTACACCCTGGAGCCGGTCTTCAGCGCCAAGACTCAGAAAGAGAAGCTTGCCCAGCGCATGTTCTTCTTCTGGTACAAGCCTGAAGAGCGCCGCGCCATCGAGAGTGAACTTCGCCGGATAGGCAGAGCCGACCTCATCGACAAACTCTACGACAGGAAGAGCATGGGTGGCAGTTTCAAGGGTAAGAAGACGCATTATGACGATAAGGCGATAGGTTCTACATACGATAATCCTGGTGTAGGAAAAGGTGCTAAAGGCAAGCGTGGAGCTGGCAGAAATGCTTCTGAACCGAACGCAGGAAAAAGCCGTGGCAGAAATACTTCTGACCGCTTTGCCCCAAAGGGATATGGCAATGTGGGTTGCTATGATGAGGAGAAATACCTGAATAACGGAAAATCTCTAAAATCAGGTAAGCCTTCGAATGCCAACATCCGTGATGCCGTAGCAGCGGCCAGAGCCGAGCTGAGAAATCAGAAAGACCAGGGTGCCGGCTTCTTCAAGGACAAGAAGAAAAAGAGCTTCAACCCTAATTTCGACAACGACAACCATAACCGCAAGAACCGTTACAACAGCGGGGATAAGAACGAACGCGGCGGTCGTGGAAATCAAGGTCGTGGAAATCAAGGAAGAAATGAAGGTAGAGGCAGAAGAAGATAAATGCTAAAAAAGAGGGTGAATCATATATTTATGACTCACCCTCTTTCATATTATATACTGAACTTTCCCAAAATAATTTAGTACTGTCTCAAAGCACCGAGTAATTCAGCATTCTCGCTCTTGTTTCCTATCGTAATTCTCAGACAGTTGCCACACAACTGAACCTTGTTGCGGTTTCTTACGATAATGCCTTGTGCCACCAGATAATTATAGATGGCGTTGGCGTCGGTCATTTTAGCCAGGAAGAAGTTTGCATCAGTAGGATAAACCTTCTCGCAGATAGGCAGATCCAGGAATGCAGCCATTACCTTAGAACGCTCCTGCAGGATGTTCTTCACCCATTCGTCAACCTTCAGCGGATTCTTCATCACTTCCAGCGCATGCTCCTGAGTAAGCAGATTGACGTTATAAGGATATTTCACCTTATTGAATATGTCAACAATCTCCTTGCTCGCAAAAGCCATTCCCAGACGGAGAGCAGCACAGCCCCATGCCTTACTCATGGTGTTGAGCACAATCATGTTAGGAAATCTGTCGAGCACGCTGCGGAATGTGCGCTCCGAAGAGAAATCGGCGTAGGCTTCGTCGATAATGACAATACCCTGGAATTTCTGCAGCACCTCTACGATTGCCTCGCGGTTGAGGTGATTACCCGTAGGATTGTTCGGACTGCAGATCCAGATTACCTTCGTCTGTTCATCGCAGGCTGCCAGCAGTTTTTCTGCAGAAATCTGATAATTTTCATCAAGCAATACAGAACGATATTCCACATCGTTGATGTCTGCGCATACTTCATACATTCCGTAAGTAGGCGCAATCGCTACTACATTATCCTTGCCCGGGCGGCAGAATACACGGTAAACCAAATCGATGGCCTCGTCGGAACCGTTGCCCAGGAAGATTTTCTCTTTAGCCACACCCTTAATCTTGCTGATCTGCTTCTTCAGTTCAACCTGCAGCGGATCAGGATAGCGATTGTAAGGGTCATTATATGGATTTTCGTTGGCGTCGAGGAAGACGCGGGCATTTCTGCCTGCAAACTCCGTACGGGCGCAACTGTAAGGTGCCAGATTCCAGATGTTCTCTCGGCACAAATCTTTCAATTCTTTCATTTTTCTTTCAAAAGCTATAAAGAAGTATTTTTACAACTTCCCGTTTCACCCTATTGTTTCAAACTGTTCACTCTCAGTCTCATCGCATTGGCATGAGCTTCCAATTGCTCATTTTCCGCCATGGTCACTACAGCATTTCCAATGTTACGAATACCTTCTTCTGTAAGATGCTGGAAGGTGATTTTGCGATTATAGCTGTCCAGGTTCACTCCGTTGTAAGCCAAAGCATAACCATGGGTTGGCAAGGTATGGTTCGTACCGCTTGCATAGTCGCCTGCACTTTCGCACGCATAGTTTCCGAGGAATACACTACCTGCATTCACAACTTTTTCTGCCAGCTGCTCGTAATCGGCTGTGGCGATAATCAGATGCTCCGGCGCATAAGTATTGCAGAGGTCGATTGCCTCCTCTTCGGTCTTCACAAGGATAAACTTAGAGTTGTCTAACGAGGTCTGTGCCATCTCCTTACGTGGCAAACGCTCAAGCTGTACTTCAACTTCATTCTTTACATCATCCAACACCTTTTCAGATGTAGTAATGAAGAAAACCTGAGAATCGAAACCATGTTCAGCCTGCGACAACAGGTCGGCAGCAGCAAACACAGGGTTGGCTGTTTCGTCGGCAATAAGACAAACTTCAGACGGACCGGCAGGCATGTCTATAGCCACATCGTGCAGGGAAACCTGCTGCTTGGCAGCCATGACAAACTGGTTGCCAGGACCGAAAATCTTATAAACCTTAGGCACGCTCTCCGTACCGTAAGCCATGGCTCCGATAGCCTGAACGCCACCCGCCTTAAAAATCTTGCTTACGCCCGCAATCTTTGCCGCCATGAGGATAGCCGGGTTCACCTTGCCCTCTTTATTAGGAGGAGTACACAGTACTATTTCTTTACATCCCGCAATCTTGGCAGGAGTAGCCAGCATCAGAACGGTGCTAAAGAGAGGAGCAGTACCTCCCGGGATATACAATCCCACCTTCTCTATAGCCACACTCTTCTGCCAGCAGGTTACACCAGGGCAAGTTTCAACCTTTACACCATCAAACTTCTGGCTATGATGGAATGCGGCAATGTTATGATGGGCGAGGTGCAAAGCGTCTTTCAGTTCTTGAGAAACTATTTTCTCTGCCTCTTCGATTTCAGCTTCAGTCACAGCCAAAGAATCGAGATGGGCATGATCAAACTTCTCCTCGTAACGCTTCACGGCTTCGTCGCCATGGTTTTTCACATCGTCGAGTACACCTTGTACGGTCGCATTCAGCTGCGAAACATCCAGGTGTGGGCGTTTTACAATCTCGCTCCATTCCTCCTTTGCAGGATACTTTATTACCTTCATTCCTATTATTAATATTTAATTATTAATGTTTAATGTTTGGTTTTTAACGCATAATGTTTCTAAATAAACATTACACATAAAACACTACACATTATTATAATATCATCTTTTCGATTGGTGTTACCAGGATGCCCTGTGCACCGAGTTCCTTCAACTTGCCTATGATTTCCCAGAAACGCTTCTCGTCGAGCACGGTGTGGATAGAGCACCATTCCTCATCAGCCAATGGGATAATCGTAGGACTCTTGATGCCTGGCAATACTTCTGTAATCTCCTGAACCTTTGCCTTAGGAGCATTCATCATCACGTACTTCTTGTCCTGTGCAGAACGTACAGCCTCGAAGCGGAACAGCATCTCGTTCAGAATCTCATGCTTCTCCTCGTCCATGTTCCAGTTGCCGATGAGCAGAGCCTCGCTCTTCATCACCACCTCAACCTCAGCAAGATTGTTGCTGACCAGAGTAGAACCTGAACTTACAATATCGAAAATACCGTCAGCCAAACCGATGCCCGGACTGATTTCTACAGAACCCGTAATGACATGGATGTCGGCATTGATGTTGTTCTTCTTCATAAACTTGCGCAGGATGTTAGGGTAAGAAGTAGCAATCTTCTTGCCGTTGAACCATTGCAATCCCGGATAATCAATCTTCTTAGGAATGGCGAGGCTCAGGCGGCACTTACTGAAACCCAGACGGTCGATAATCTGCGCATTCTCTCCACGCTCAACAAACTCGTTCTCGCCAACGATACCGATATCTGCCACACCAGAGGCTACGCTCTGAGGAATATCATCATCACGAAGGTAGAGAACTTCGAGAGGAAAGTTGCTTGACTGCACCAGGAGGGTGCGTTTAGAGGCGCTTACTTTGATGTCAGCCTCTGCTAAAAGATTCATGGTGTCGTCGAAAAGACGACCCTTACTTTGTACTGCTATTCGTAACATATTTCTATATTTTGTTTGAAAAACATTGCAAAAGTACATATTTTTATTAGAATAAACAAATAATTTCTCACTTATGTGCAAAATATTTCGTACTTTTGCAGCTGAAATGAAGAATAAAGGATATTTATACGCATTATATGCACTATTTTTGCTCGCTGCCTGTGCCGACAAGAAACCGCAGCAGGAGCTTACGCCATGGGGAACTCCCGTAGGCGAAATGGAGTATGCTGACAACTCTGATGGGGCTGAAGGCGATGATAAGAAACCTGTTTCAACCAACAAAGGGCTTTCGCTCGAAGATATTCAGGCCAATGGTGAGCTCATCATGCTTACCGTTAACGGCCCTACTACCTATTATGATTACCACAGCCACGGAATGGGACTGCAATATCTGCTCTGCGAGAAGTTTGCCCAGCAGATCGGCGTGTCGTTACGCGTAGAAGAATGTAAGGATACGGCTGAAATGGTGCGCAAACTGGAGAAGGGAGAAGGCGATGTGATTGCCGTGCCCCTACCCCGAAAACAGACCAGAGGCAACCTGCTGTTCTGTGGAGTTACGCCCGACAGCACCCGAACCCAATGGGCTGTGCTGAACGGTAACAAGAGTCTTGCCGACACCCTGAACGGCTGGTTTAAGCCTAAGCTGATTGCTCAGGTCAAGCAGGAAGAATCGTGGCTGCTTTCTTCTGCCAGCGTGCGCCGCCACGTTTATTCACCATTCCTGAACCGTTCTAAGGGTGTTATTTCCCGCTACGACCACCTCTTCCAGCGCTATAGTGGAACGGCTCGCATGGACTGGCGTCTGATGGCTGCCCAATGTTATCAGGAGAGCTGTTTCGACCCGAATGCGAAGTCATGGGCTGGAGCTTGCGGACTGATGCAGATTATGCCAGGCACGGCTGCCCATCTGGGTTTGCCGATGAGCATGATTCATGAACCTGAGGCGAATGTGGCTGCGGCAGCCAGATATATGGCGGAACTGCAGGGGCATTTCTCTGACGTGGGCGACCCATTCCAGCGCATGCTTTTCGCCCTTGCTTCTTATAATGGTGGCTATTTCCACATCAGAGATGCGATGTCGCTGGCTCGCAAACATGGTCAGAATCCGCACAATTGGGGCGTAATCCGCGATTATATTCTGCGCCTTTCTCAACCGGCTTATTACACAGACCCGGTAGTGAAGTATGGTTATATGCGAGGCACGGAGACGGTTAATTATGTAGATAGAATCAGAGCTCGCTGGGGTGAATACAGCGGTGGTTCAGGCTTCCATGAGAGTTTTCGTGGCAGCGGTATGGGCAGCGGTTCCTTCCATGGAGCCCCTGTTAAATCCAAGCGCCACTACCAGAATAAGTACCATATATAATATAAATAGGTACTGAAAACGATGAGGAAAGGTATATTTGGGGCTCAATTTACTCTGATTTCTTGCAAAATTTGGAGATAAGAGCCCCAAATATACCAAATAACGTGGATGTGAGTTTGCGTTCTTTTATAGGGCTTTTTTGTTGTTTTGTAAAGAAAAAAACAAGATACTAAAATGTCGTTATATCATCTCCTACAACGATTAAAGGGAGTGTTTATATATATGTATGTATAATATCCTTACTACAGAAAATAGTAACGGAAATGATGCGAAAATCCGCAGTTTTTTTGCGTTTTAGAAGATAAAATGCAAAATATGGGGGTTAGGAAGATGTTTTACCCCCTCTTCTAAGGGTAAAAAATGCCCCTCCTCGGACTCTAAATCATGCTCTAAAGGTAGGTATTTTTGACAAAAATAGAAGAAATGACAGGTAGAAAAAGGGCAAAAGAAGAACAATAAGGTACAAATATGAGCCTGATGAATGTAGATTATTTTATACGTACACAATTATAGCAAGACTACATACAAATCATATATAACATTAATAGCCAACACTTTAGCGCATCTAATAATTTATTATCTCCCATCACTATGAGGATTATATTCCGGTCATTTTCGGTCATGGTCATTTCCGGTCATTTTCGTTTCGGGGGAGAAAAGGTCATCTATAGTATAATATAAATATATATTTATATTTACTATAGCTCAAAATGACCCAACTCATTTTGAAAATGACCGAAAATGACCATGACCGGAAATGACCGCTTTTGCCTTTCTTTGTTCTCCATTGTACTTTTTCTGCGTATTTTCTGTTATTTGCAATAAAGTTCAGACAGAAAACCAATAGAACATATTGTATTACAGTCACTTATAGCTTTTCTAGCATAGAAAGTTAGGGTGAAAGCTTGCATTCTGCCCGAAAATGTTGTATCTTTGCACCGGCAATCGAAAGAACAGCCTTTTGTGCCTTGCTCGGGTCTTCTATTAAGACCAACACGGGTCATAAATGATGGCAGGCGCCGGTCATCAATGAAGACCCCGAAAACGGCAGGAACGGGGCGTTCTGGGGAGTTGCAAAACAAAGGACTCTAAACATACTACAAACGACTATGATTAATTACAGCATCGTAATGCGTAGCGTGAACGCAAATCTTCTGGAAATCAACCAGGCTAAGTCACGCATCAACCAGGCAAAGAAGGAGGGTAAGAATCCTGACCCAAAGGACCTGGAACTCGTGAAGACCGAGAAGCAGAATGCTTTCGCCATCTCACAGTACACCGACATCATGACCATCGAGAAGTTTGCCAAGCACATCACCTCTCATGGTAGTGTCTATTCAAGAGCCGACATCAGCGCCATCCTCTACATCGCCGTAGACTGCATGCGTGAGATGTTGCTTGAGGGCAAGAAGATTCGTCTGGGTGATCTTGGTGATTTCTCTCTCCTTCTCACTTCAAAGGGTGCCGAGGATGCCGACAAGTTCACCTCGCAGAACATCACCGGTGTGAAGGTTCAGTGGGAGCCTGGTCAGGAGTTCAAGAACCTTCGCGATGACGCCGAGTTCAACCTCGTAGCCAGCCGCAGTGCTCAGGCAGCCGTTATCAAGGCGATCAAGGAGGGTAAGACCAACGTTGACCTCAACGCGCCAACCACTCCGGATAATACGCCAGGCGGTTCTACCCCAGGTGGTTCAAACACCGGTCAGACCGGCAGCGACGGTCAAGGCTCGGAATCAGGCGGCGGTACTACCGGCAAGGACGATACTGGCGACGGCCTTGAATAGCCCAAGGATAGACTGGCTAGGGTGCTAGCCCCTAGCCCAGCCTATCCGCCCCACAAAAAATTCAACATTCAACACTCAACATTCAACATTCAAAAAAATGAAAGCGAACACTTGGAAAACAATTCTGCAGATAGCCATCAGCATACTGACCGCTATCGCTACTACGCTCGGAGTAACGAGCTGCATGGGATAAAAATGATAAAATAAGGTTAAATCGAGTTCGACCAGCTAACAAAATCCATCCATATAATCAACTTTCTGAATATTTTTTTGTATTTTTGCAGATATATTGCAAGAATATAGGGGGTTGAGCATGGCTTATCCTCCTAGATTAAAGGCGCATAATTATTAAAAGATTAGAAAATGAAGAAAATATTTATCATGAGCATTTTAACCATGCTATCAAGCCTGTCTTCTTGTCAGGCGCAAAATAAGGGCTATAAGAGTCTGTCGGCAGATGACTATGAGAAAGCCATCGCTGACACCGCAGTAATCCGTCTCGACGTACGAACCGCAGAGGAGTTTGCCAATGGGCATATTCGTGGCGCAATCAACATTGACGTACTGAAATCAGACTTCGAGCAGAAGGCCGCTGCCACTCTTCCCAAAAGCAAGACTATCGCCGTGAACTGCCGAAGCGGCAAGCGAAGCAAAAATGCCGCAGCTATTTTGACAAAGAACGGCTATCAGGTAATAGAACTCGATTCCGGCTTTATTGGCTGGCAGGCAGCAGGAAAAGAAATCGTAAAGGAGTAAAGTTAAACTAACTGAACTTCCCCACATGCGAAAGTTCCGTTAGTTATTATAAATTTTTAATTTGTAGCGTATGAAAAGAATTTTGCGAATTTTGATGATTGCCATCTGCTGCATGGTTTCATGCAATATGGTGGCGAATGCGGGCAACGACAAGCCTATCTCTGTAAATGCACTTCCTGCCAAGGCACAGACCTTACTCAGCCAGCATTTCAATGGTCAGAAGGTGATGCTTGCTACCATTGAGTCGGGCGTTGTGAGCAGAAGCTACGACGTGGTTCTGCAGAATGGCACGAAGCTGGAGTTCGACAAAAAGGGAAATCTTACAGAGATTGACTGCAAGCAGGCCACCGTGCCAGCCAAGCTGATTCCGCAAGCCATCAGAAACTACCTGAAGGAGAATTATCCAGCGCAAGCGGTAAAGAAGATTGAAATGAACAAGAATGAATACGAGGTAGAACTGGCTAACGGATTGGATTTGACCTTCAACAAGCATTTCCAATTAATAGATATTGACTGATTATCAAGTTAACTGAACTTTCGCATATCAGGAAGCTAAGTTTAGCAAGTGGTTTAACTACGGGCTGAAGGCTCAAAGGCAAAAAAATCCCAGTCAGGATAAAACCTTGACTGGGATTCTTATTTTAAATCTCTCTCTTATTTTTCTCATCTATAAAAAGATGATTACTTCAAACCACGGTTGATAAGGGTTGTGTTGAGAAGCATCACGTACTTACGATACTGACTGTTGTCCAAGATAACGTGCATGTACTTGAGATCCTTCAAAACTGCCTTGTCAATCATTGCAGAACGATCCTCACCCTTTGCTGTTGCAGCATTCATCATGTCTGCGGTGAAGTTCTTGTGTACATCAGCTACAGCCTCTACCTGATCGATGTTCAAGCTCAAAGCATCTGCCAAGCTAGACATCTTAATGTTCATGTTGTAAGCTGCTGTTGCATTTGTCTCCTCGTCTGCTGCGAATGTAGCTGTTGCCATTGCAAACATAGCTACTGCTAATACCATAATCTTCTTCATAATCTTTTTACCTTTCTTTACTTTGTGAGTCCTGCACATCCGTAGACGCGGGCTCTGTTAAACATTATCCTATAGTCTTTTTCTTTAAGACGCTGCAAAGATACGAACTTTTTTCTGTGTGCGCAAACATTTCTTGGGATATTTTCAGTTTTCCGCCTATTTCTTGACTTAAATCAACAACAATACGTCGAAATAGGCGTCAGAACGTTAGAGATATTACATTTTCTCTATCATTTTGTAATATCATCGAAAAAAAAGCCCTTTTTCTTCGTTTATACCAATTATTATTTGTACCTTTGCAAAAGATTCAACCTATAAAACAAGCAAAATGGTACAGGAAAATCATATAGACAAGGCACTCGCCTTTATGGAAAGTCTCGAGAAACTGGGCAACCAGCTCAAGGCGGCTGAGGAACACCAGAAACAGCTCATCGCCCGAATGCTGGATCTCAAGAAAGAGAATCTGACCGACGGCGAGGAATATGCTGAACTCTCGCAGAAGAGCAAAAGTCTGCAGGACATCATCGACAAATGGCGCCCTATCTATCTGGAGCGCATGGAGATGGTTAAGAGCGTAAGCATTCAGAAAAGAAAAAGAAATAATAAAAAATAAATATAGAAATGGAAACAAACAACAAGAACAAGTTTATTGTAGTTTCATACGCACTGTATGATGTAACTAATGGTGACAACGGCGAGGAGATGCTCATCGAGCGTACAACCGACGAGCGTCCGTTCATCTTCATCAGCGGTATGGGTGTTACCCTGCCAGCTTTCGAAGAGAAGGTGGTAGACCTGGCTAAAGGTGAAGAGTTCGACTTCCAGCTGGACCCAGAGCAGGCTTACGGACAGCACTATGATGAGCGCGTACTGGAGCTCGACAAGCAGATTTTTACCGTCAACGGCCAGTTTGATGCACAGCACGTACAGGTAGGCGCAATCATCCCATTGCAGAACGAGGATGGCAACCACTTCAACGCAGTAGTGAAGAACATCAGCGATACAAAGGTAACCTGCGACCTGAACCACCCATTGGCTGGCTTGAAGCTCAACTTCTGCGGTCAGATTCTCGAGAGCCGCGAGGCTACTGCTGAGGAGATTGCCAAGATGGCTCAGATGATCAGCGGCGAAGGTGGCGGCTGCTCAGGTGGCTGTGACAACTGCGGCGGCGACTGCAAGGATGGCAACTGCGAGGGTGGTTGCGAAGGCGGCTGCAACAAGTAATAAACACCTTTATAATATATAAGGTAATGAGGAATACATTTGGCAATCTTTTCACTCTCACTACGTTTGGAGAGAGTCATGGAATAGCTGTAGGAGGCGTTATTGACGGATTTCCTGCAGGCATAGAAATCGACATGGACTTTATCCAGAGCGAGCTGAACCGCCGACGCCCAGGACAGAGCCACATCACTACGGCCAGAAAGGAAGCTGACAAGGTAGAGTTTCTGAGTGGTGTGTTCGAAGGCAAATCAACAGGAACCCCAATCGGCTTTGAGGTGCGTAACCAGAACCAGCATTCTCAGGACTATGAGAACATGCGCTGTCTCTTCCGCCCTTCTCACGCTGATTTCACCTATCACGAGAAGTATGGCGTACGCGACCATCGTGGCGGCGGCCGTTCTTCAGCCCGCATCACCATTGCCCGATGCGTAGGCGGAGCCTTGGCTAAACTTGCCTTGCGACAGTTGGGCATCAGCATCACGGCTTATACATCACAGGTGGGCAGCATCGCGCTGGAGAAAGATTATCATCTGTATGACCTTAACACCATAGAAGATAATCCGGTGCGCTGTCCTGACCAGCAGAAGGCGAAGGAAATGGAAGATCTCATCGCCCAGGTTAAGGCTGACGGCGATACGATTGGTGGAATCATCACTTGCGTCATCAAGGGTTGCCCGGTAGGATTGGGCGAGCCTGAGTTTGACAAGCTTCATGCCCAACTGGGTGCTGCCATGCTTGGCATTAACGCCGTAAAGGGTTTTGAATATGGCGAGGGATTTGCCGGAGTTACTGCCCGCGGAAGTGAGCAGAATGATGTCTTTATCCCGAAGGCTGATGCTGCAGAGTCACCAGAAGATGCTGCTGAGAATCAGAATGTTGCTGCCCGTATTACAACAAAGAGCAATCATAGCGGAGGAATACAGGGCGGTTTGAGCAATGGTCAGGACATCTATTTCCGTGTTGCCTTCAAGCCGGTGGCTACTCTGCTGATGGAACAGAATACGGTAGATTTGGAAGGAAATGCCACCACGCTGACTGCCCGAGGCCGTCATGATCCATGCGTTTTGCCAAGAGCCGTGCCAGTGGTTGAAGCCATGGCTGCCATGGTGATTCTGGATAACTATCTCTTGAATAAAACAATAAAACTTTAATTAGTGATTAATTAGTAGTGGTTAGTGATTAACAAACTAATCACTACTAACTAATAACTAATCACTAAAAACTAATCACTACCTAAAGCTTACTGTCCTTTAGTAGTTTTGGGCAATATTCATTAAAAAAGCATTTAACACAGAGCGGTTTCGTACTCTTGCAAATATATCTGCCATGCAGCAGAATCCAATGATGCGCATTCGGAATATCCTCAGCCGGAATGTGTTTCATCAGATAATCTTCTACTTTTCGGGGTGTATCTGCCGTTTTCGGCACCAAACCCATACGATGACTCACACGGTAAACATGCGTATCCACCGCCATCGTAGCATGACCGAACCATACGGCACGAATCACATTCGCCGTCTTGCGCCCCACTCCTGCCAACTTCTCCAAATCATCCGCAGCCTCAGGCACCTCACCTCCGAACATCTCAACCAGCTGGCGAGACATTTCAGCAAGATGCTTCGCCTTGGCATTCGGATAACTCACCGAACTGATCAACTCATAAATATCTTCCTCGCTCGCCTGTGCCATGTGCTGCGCATCAGGATAACGGGCAAAGAGAGCAGGCGTAACCATGTTGATGCGTTTGTCGGTGCATTGCGCAGAAAGCAAGGTTGCCACAAGAAGCTGAAATGCGCTACCGAACTGCAACTCGGTAGTTACATTCGGCAGCGCACTTCTGAAATGATTCAATATAAAATCGTATCTTTCCTTACGAAGCATTTCTCTTACTTTTTAGCAGGAGCAGCCTCCTCTTTCTTCAGCTTACCCTTGTAAGCCTTGTTCAAGCCGGAAATCACCTCTTTTGTAATATCGTAAGCCTTGTCAGCATAGAGCAGGTTATCGCCGCTCTTAGAGAAGATGATGCTGTACTTCTTGTCCTTGTTGTAGCGGGCAAGATAGTTGGCAATGCTGTCGTGGAGCGCCTTGTTGTACTTCTCCTGCTCAGCAGCAAACTCGTTGCTCAAGCGCTGCTGCAAGCCCTGCAGGTCGTTGTTCTGCTTCTGCAGTCCAACCTGGATAGCCTCAGCCTGCTCACGGGTGTAAGCATTCTGCTGAATCTTCTGCTGGAAGTTGGCTGCTGCAGCCTGGAGCTGCTGGCCCTTCTGCGCAATAGTAGCCTGAATGTTCTGACCCTTCTTCTCCAAGATAGAAGAATACTCCTTAGCAAAGGTATACTGAGTCATGATAGAGTCTACCTCTACATAAGCAATCTTCAATTCAGCAGGAGCCTTGCTCTCTGACTTAGCCTCTACCTGAGGCTGAGATTTGTTGCATGATGCCAATGACAGGGCAGCAACAGCTGCGATTGCCACTGAACCCAAAATGTTCTTTCTCATTTTTTCTATCATATTATATTATTACTATTTTCTAATAAGCCTTGTTGGCTTCCCTTGCCTCGCGGTCCTGATCCACCACACAATGAATGCCCTGCTTGCGCAAGCCCGGATTGTCGTGCACATGCTGGGAAGAGAACTTGCCGTTCTTCTTAAAAATCAACTTTACGCAAAATAATGCCATGCAAATAGCAATTATTAACACGCTTAATAACATTAATTTTATCATTTTTATTACCTTTGCAGTGCCTTAGTGCACTTTTGGGTGCAAAGGTACTATTTTTTTGGGAATAACCAAAACAAAATAGCAGAAATAAATGTTTTATCAAAACAAAATAATAGAAAATAAATGAATAAAAGTGAATTGAAGCCTGCTCTCGTGTTCGAGCAGTTCGCAAAAATCAACGAAATACCTCGTCCTTCCAAGCACGAGGAGAACATGATTGAGTTTTTGAAATCTTTCGGAGAGGCTCATCAGCTCGAAACGCTGGTAGATGAAACCGGTAATGTGCTCATCCGCAAAGCAGCCACTCCAGGCTACGAGCATGCTGAAACCATCATCCTGCAGAGCCACATGGACATGGTTTGCGATAAACTGGTAGATGTTGATTTCGATTTCCACAAAGACGCCATCCAGACTTACGTAGACGGAGAATGGCTTAAGGCAAAAGGCACTACCCTCGGTGCTGACGACGGTATAGGCTGCGCCATCGAGCTGGCTATCCTGGCAAGCAACGATATTGAACATGGTCCTATCGAGTGCGTCTTTACACGTGATGAAGAAACCGGACTGACCGGTGCTCACGGCATGAAGGCGGGCTTTATGACCGGAAAGATGCTCATCAATCTTGACTCAGAGGATGAGGGCGAAATCTTCGTATCCTGCGCCGGTGGTCAGACAACCCATGCCACTTTCCACTTCTCACGCGAAGAGGCTCCTGCGGGTTATTTCTTCATGGAAGCTTCGCTGAAGGGTCTCAACGGTGGTCACTCGGGCGATGACATCAACAAGAAGCGCGCCAATGCCATCAAGATTCTTGCCCGCTTCCTCTTCCTCGAAAATGAGAAACTGGATGGAAGTCTGCGCCTCGTAAGCTTCAACAGCGGCAAAATGCACAATGCGATTCCTCGCGACGGAAAGATTGTTTTCGCCGTCAAGAATGCTGATAAGGAACAGGTTCGTGCCGACTGGAACATCTTTGCATCAGAAGTAGAAGATGAATTCCACGTAACAGAACAGACTATGCAGTTCAATATGAGCAGCAGCGATGCTGCACCTGTCATCGAGAAAGCTGTAGCTGACAAGTTCGTAATGGCTCTCCAGGCTGTAGACAACGGTCCGCTTACTACCTGTCAGGATGAGGCGATTGCCTGGATGGTAGAAACCTCTAGCAATGTGGCAAGCGTGATGACCGATGAAAGCAGCATCAACATCGTAGCTTCTCAGCGAAGTAACGTGATGAGCAATCTGGCGAACATGACCAACACCGTAAAGGCAGCCTTCCTTCTGGCTGGCGCCGAGGTAACTGTAGGCGACAAGTATCCTGCCTGGAAGATGCGCGCCAACAGCGAGCTTACCGACCTGGCTGTGAAGGCTTACGAAAAGCTCTTCGGCAAAAAGCCATTGGTAAAGGGTATTCATGCCGGTTTGGAGTGTGGTCTTTTCTCTGAGCGTTATCCTGAGCTCGATATGGTAAGTTTCGGCCCTACCCTTCGCAATGTTCACACCCCAGATGAGGCTCTTCTCATTCCTACAGTAGAGATGGTTTGGGACCACTTGCTGGAAATTCTCCGCAGCGTGGCTAAATAAGCAAGCGTGCTAAATAAAACAACGAGCTTCATAAAAGCAGCGCGGCTTAATAAAAAAGAAGATGTCTATGATAAAGAAAATGATGTTTGTCATGGTTTCAGGACTTGTGCTGATGTTCACCTCGTGTGGCAATCAGCACAAGGCTCAATCTCTGGTCAAGGATTTTCTTGATGAAAACCTCGTTGATCAGGACTGCAGCTATGAGCGTTTCTCCCGCCTCACTCCTACCGCCATGATCAGTTTCGACCAGATGAAGGTGATGCGACAAAATGTCAGCAAGCTGCCTTATGTCAAGAAGAATATTGATTATAATGATGCAGCTTATCCCGACACCTTATTATATTTAAGGGCTACATACAAGCTGACCAACCATCAGGGCGAGAAGCAGGAAGTAACCCAAACCTTTTATCTTGATAAAGGTTTGACAAGAGTAATCGGGTTTAAGGAAAACTAAAAAAAACAGTTAAGAATTGCCTTTCAGCAAGGCAGTAAGAATAAACAGAAAGAGTTGACTAGCATTTTAACTAGCCAACTCTTTTTTCATATAATCTCTTATTTCTTTTCTAGCCAGAGTCAGACGATTCTCAGCCGCTTTATATCCGAGGTTCAGACTTTGGGCAATCTCGCTCACCTGCATTCCTTCGAAGAGATTCAGGCGGTAAACCTTGCTTCTCTTCTCCGTGAGCCGGGCAATGCCACGCTCCAGAATCTCGTTGGTCTGCTGGGCAGAAAAAACAGATTCGCCATCAACATCATATCTTCCCATCCAGTCGCTAGCTCCCAGGAAGTGTTCATACTCCTCAATCTTATGCTTGCGACGGTAATAATCGATAATCAGATTCTTGGCAATGGTGTATACAAAACAAGGTAAAGTAACAGGCGTAATCATCTTATCGCCTCGAAGTAATCGCACAAAAGTATTCTGCACGATGTCTTCAGCCTCGTCTGCCGGAAGCGAACGGGACATGACATACAACTTCAGCTCGTTGTAGTGTTCAGAGTAATAATCAGCAATAATGCTGTAATTTGAATTTGTTTGTTCCATGATGGCGATTTTTTTAATCATGTTTTTCGTTTATCGATATTGCAAAGGTAATAAAAAAAAGGAAAGCCACCAAAGGAAAGCGAAAAAAAATGTGCTAAATGTTCGTTTTGAAACATTTAGCACATATGATAGATACAATTTGTAACATGAAATGTTACGCATCGCAAAGTTTTATTTCTTAATTCAAACCTTTTTACAGGTTGGATTACTTAATCATGTCAACGCTTCTCTTGAGGAATGCGTTGAGCGAAGCACCCTTCAACATACCGTTCTGAAGCAGGGCGAGGTCGATGAGCTGGTGAACAATGTTGTTGTTCTTAGCATAGCCCGAGATGATTTCGTTGCGCTTAGCCTTCTCATCGCTGATGGCCTTCTCTGTGTTGTGAACATCATCCTTCTCCTGCTGGGTAATCTCTTCAGGCTTCTTCTTGTTCTGCTCCTGATGGAGTACGGCAAGGCGAGCTTCCTGACCCTTGATTTCTGCAAGGATTGGCTTCAATGTTTCAGCAGTGTTGGCCTCAGCATCTTCCAATACCTTCTTTACCAGAGCATGGTCTGAGTTCAGTACGATGTTGTAGCTGTCTGGCATCTGACCGTAGAAGTTCATGCCTGCCTGGAACTGGCTCATCGCTTTCATACGGCGCATGTACTCGTTCTGAGTGATGAGCACTGGCTGGTTCTGTTCGCCCAAAGCCTGAATCTCAACAAAGAATTCTGTCTTGTCGAGTTGAGGCATCTGAGAGCGGAATACTTCTGTCAAGTTGTCAGACTGTTCCTTGCTCAAATCGGTCTTCTTAGCATCTTCCTTCACGATGAGGCGGTCGATGATGTCGGCGTCAACACGTGTAAAGCGGCTCTTCTCCAACTTCTGCTCCAGCATGTTTACCATCGGCGTATCGAGCTGACCTTCCATCAGGAGTACAGAATAACCCTTCTGCTTGGCTGCCTCGATGTAAGAATACTGCTCTTCCTTATTGTTGGCATAGAGATAAACCAGGTTGCCGTCCTTATCGGTCTGGTTGTCCTTAATCAGCGTCTTGTACTCCTCGAAAGTAAAGTACTTGCCCTCAACATCTTTCAGAAGTGCGAAGTCCTTTGCGCGCTCGTAGAAATCTTCCTGAGAGAGCATTCCGTAGTTGATGAAGATCTTGAGGTCATCCCATTTCTCTTCAAACTCCTTGCGGTTCTCCTTGAAGATAGAGTTCAAACGATCGGCTACCTTCTTGGTGATGTAGGTAGAAATCTTCTTCACGTTGCTGTCGCTCTGCAGGTAGCTTCGGCTTACGTTCAGCGGAATGTCCGGTGAATCAATTACACCATGAAGCAATGTGAGGAATTCTGGTACAATGCCTTCTACCTGGTCGGTTACGAATACCTGGTTGCAATAGAGCTGAATCTTGTTGCGCTGCATGTCGATGCTGCTCTTGATGCGTGGGAAGTAGAGAATACCCGTGAGATTGAATGGGAAGTCTACATTCAGATGAATCCAGAACAACGGGTCGTCCTGCATTGGATAAAGGGTGTGATAGAACTTCTTGTAGTCCTCATCCTTCAGTGTGCTAGGAGTCTTGGTCCAGAGAGGCTCCACATTATTAATAATGTTATCCTCATCAGTCTCCACATTCTTACCATCCTTCCACTCGGTCTTCTTGCCGAAAGCAACAGGCACTGCCATAAACTTGCAGTACTTGTTCAGAAGTTCCTCAATCTTGCTCTTCTGCAGGAATTCCTTGCAATCATCAGCAATATGGAGGATGATGTCTGAACCACGCTCAGCCTTGTCAGCATCTTCGATTTCGAAAGCAGGTGAACCATCGCAGCTCCACTTTACAGCCTTGCTTCCCTCTTTGTAGCTCTTAGTGATGATTTCTACCTTGCTGGCTACCATGAAAGAAGAATAGAAGCCGAGACCGAAGTGACCGATGATGGCGTTGGCATTCTCCTTATACTTGTCGAGGAAGTCAGTTACGCCTGAGAATGCAATCTGGTTGATATATTTATCGATTTCCTCTTCAGTCATACCTATACCATGGTCGCTGATAGTCAAGGTTCCAGCCTTCTCATCGAGAGAGACACGAACGGTTGTGTCGCCTATCTCGCCCTTGAAATCGCCCTGAGCTGCAAGAGTCTTCAACTTCTGTGTAGCATCTACGGCGTTTGAAACCATCTCACGGAGGAAGATGTCGTGATCTGAATATAAGAATTTCTTGATGACAGGGAAAATGTTCTCTGTCGTTACACCAATATTACCTTTCTGTGCCATAATATAAAATGTTTTTTATTCGTATTTACTTTATTATTGTTTGGCAAGGGGGCTTACAAATAGCGTGCCAAATTATAAGAAAGGTCTGAAAGCCCCAAATACATCACGCCCTGCAAGGGCAAAAGCTTCGTTGCATCAAGGTATAATCAAAGCTTTTTGCTCTTACAGGGCGTGTAGAGTTCACTATCGGAAACTGAATCTCATGGTTAAATGTCTCTTGGGAATCCCTTTGCCAAACCGCCTTCGCTTGTTTCCTTGTAAAGCGAAGGTAGGTCATGACCCGTCTGTCGCATTACTTCAACTACACGGTCGAAAGATACGGTATGATGGCCATCTGAGAAGGAAGCGTAGAGGTCTGCATCCAAAGCTCGGGCGGCAGCAAAGGCATTTCGCTCAATGCAAGGAATCTGAACCAGTCCGCAAACCGGGTCGCAGGTCATTCCGAGATGATGCTCCAATCCCATTTCGGCAGCATATTCTACCTGAGCCGGACTGCCTCCGAAAAGCTGACAGGCTGCAGCCGAAGCCATGGCGCAGGCAACACCTACCTCGCCCTGGCAACCAACATCAGCACCGCTGATAGAAGCATTCTGCTTTACGATGTTGCCTACCAATCCGGCTGTAGCCAAGGCTCTCAAGATGCGCTGTTCACTCATATCATGAGAAGTAAACATGTGGTAGAGTACGGCTGGCAATACACCACAGGCGCCACAGGTAGGAGCTGTAACGATGGTGCCACCCGAAGCATTCTCTTCGCTCACAGCCAGCGCATAAGCATAAACCAAGCCGCGGCTCTGCAGGGAAGCACGGTAACCCTTCGCCTTTATATAATAGGTGGCAGCCTTACGCTGTAGCTTCAGCGGACCAGGCAAAACACCTTCATGGTCCAAACCATTTCTGATGCTCTGCTTCATCGTTTGCCAAACCATGTCGAGATAATCCCAGATATCATCCGATTCGCATTTCTCAACATACTCCCAGAATGAGCGTCCGTTATCATAGCACCATTGCTTGATGTCGGCGAGCTTGTTCAGATCATAAACATCCTTGGCGCCCAGCTCTTCGTTGCCGGCAGTACCATCTGATATAGCTCCACCACCAATACTGTAAACGGTCCATTCATCAATAATATCGCCGTTCAGATCCTTGCCCACAAATTTCATTCCGTTGGGATGATAAGGCAGGAAAGTCTGTGGCTGCCAGATAATATTCACAGTTTTATGAGGTCTGAGCACTTCTTCTATTGCCACATCAGTCATGTGTCCCTTACCTGTAGCAGCCAGACTTCCATAGAGGGTTACTTCATAATAAGAAGCGTTAGGGCAACGCTCCAGAAAAAGTTTGGCAGCACGCTGAGGCCCCATCGTATGACTGCTCGATGGTCCCTTACCTATTCTATATAATTCCTTTAATGACTTCATTTTTCTCGTATTTAATATTTTTACTTATCGATTTTTCCCTTTTAATGGGCTCAGTTACTTATTTCTTCAGTTTACCATCCGAAAGTTACTTCATCTGCTTGGCTTTCAGGATGATGACATCCGTGAGAGGTCTGTCGTTGTTCGCCTTATCGGTAGCCACATTCTGAATCTTATCAACCACATCCATGCCTTCAAGCACCTCTCCGAATACAGTGTAGCCGTTGTCAAGGTGAGGAACACCACCATGCTTGATGTAGCCCTTCTGCAACTGTTCTGAAGGAATGGCGTAATACTTGCCGTCCCGTTTCAGTTTTTCTACATAATATTCCATCTGCCGTGGAGAAAAATTTCTGCCCCAGGTGATGTAGAAATCAGTAGGAGCCGAAGCTTTGGCCGGATTTTCATCATCTCCTTCGCGAGCAGCACAGAGCTGTCCGCGCTTATGATAATATTTAGGATAGATGATTTCTGCCGGAACCGTATAGTTTACATCAAACTTCTGCGGCTTTTCCATGTTCACCTTTCTGCATGAATAATCGCCACCCTGAATCATGAAATTCTTGATGACACGCTGAAAGATGCAACCGTCATAATAGCCCGAATTGACAAGTTTTAGGAAATTATCCCGATGCTTGGGAGTATCGTTGTAGAGAGCCACGAGAATGTTGCCCATCGTAGTTTCCAGCAACACCTGAGGGCAGGTTGGATCGTGCGGTGTTTCCCAGTCGAGCAGAGAATCGGGCTTAGACGCCACAACTTTTCCGGCTGGTTCTGATGTGTTCTGATTGCCTTCACTCTGAGCGAATGTCGTAACAGGCACCGTAAGAAGAGCGAGTGTCAATAATCTGATAATCTTCTTCATATTTTTGTATAATTTTACATCTATTTATGTTATCGGATGCAAAGATAATGATTTTATTCTAAAAAATTGATTTTTTATGCGGGAAAAGTTACTTTGTTTCATACATTCTTCATATCTTTGCAGCAGAAGACAGAAAATGCAATCAATTATGAAGAAAAAAACATATATTATCATCGCTTTTTGCACTTTCCTCACTACAGAAACAAGTGCACAGCAACAGGTAAGTTTCGGACCATTGCACAGTCCGGACAGTCCGCGCGAAGAATGGTTGCTGCCTGGCGATACGGTTTACCAGGCAGGAAAACCTATGATTTATCAGGGAAAACCGGTGAAGAATGCATATATGACTCCTGCCCGACTATCAGATAAGAAAGAAACTCTCGGCAAAAACGGATTGCTGGGTGATGCTTCGCTAGACAGCACCTATTATAATAATCCCATCTCCAACCTTACCAACAGCTTGAGTTATCCGTTGGGCTATGGCTGGGGGCTGCACAAGGGATTGAATCTCTCGGTAGATCTTTCTGCCTTTGCCACATTCGGCAAGAATGTGCCTCACAGAGGCGGTTTCACTCAGACCATCGATGCAACCTACCTAACGCCACTTACCAAAGACAACAAACTTTGGTTGGCTCTGGGCACTTATATCAACAACGTAAACTATGGTGGAGACAGTTATCATGACGGTGGAGTCTACGGCATTCTGGGCTACCAGTTTAATGAGCATTGGGAGGCTTACGTTTACGGTCAGCTTAGTGTAGCCAACAATTACAATTCTCTCTACGGCCGTTATGGCGGTTATGGCTATGGTCCCTACGGCTATTCGCCTTGGGGCTACGGAATGTATCCTTGGGGTATGGGAAGAGGAATCATGCCGGGTGGTTACGGAATGGGAGTACCTGGCGCCAACGTTTTAGGAGCCGGTGTAAGATACACTAATTCCAAAAAGACTTTCTCTATCGGTTTAAACGTAGAAGGAGTATGGTATGATAATAAGACGCCGTCCTATTTCAAGCAATACGACTATCCTGTGCCAAAAGCGCCTGAAAAAGATTAAGGAAAAGGATGGTTTTAAGTTAAGAAAAAGATAAAAGATAGCTTTGGCTTAAGAAAAAGACAAAGCATAAAAAGAAAGAGGTTCACTATTCAATATAACGATATTGAAGTGAACCTCTAAGTTTATTCTGAAAAGAATCAGTTTACATAGAATCATCTCTCTCCATGAGATTATACCTATGAGTTTAGATTCTATTCAGCGAGAATCTGGACTATTCTTTCTGCTGAGCGACCATCCCATCTGTCAGGAATGCCCGCTTTCTTCCATTCACCCTTCAGAAGTTTCTGCATAGATTGCTTCAGTAACTCCGGATCTTCAGCAACCAGTTCGTTTGTACCCACCTTTACGGTTTCAATATGCTCAGTATAGCTGTTGAGCGTAATGCAAGGAACCCCATTGAAGGTAGCTTCTTCAGCCACATTACCCGAATCGGTAATCACACCTTTGGCGTGAGCTGTAAGATAAGCAAACGACAGATAATCGAGCGGCTGAACCACCTGGATTCCACTCTGATGATTACTCTCTTCCTGATAAGCCTTGAATGCGAGCACGAAGCCCAAGGCTTTACCTCGAAGCGGAGCAATTACCTTCACTCTAGCCTGGCGCGCCTCTTCATCTATGACAGAAATGAGCGATTTCATCTCATCAATGTTATTGACGATGGCCTTGCGGTTCAAGGTCAAAACCATATATTCGCCTTCTTTCAGATGAAACTCGTCCATGACTTCCGGACGCTGCATTTTAGACTGAAGGAAGCGGATGTTGTCGATAAGCACATTTCCTACCATATAAACCTTAGACAATTCTGCACCTTCCTTGTTGGCGATGCTGTTGTTTGAAATGCCAGCGGTAAAGAGAATATCTGACAAGCCATCAATCACCAGACGGTTGATTTCCTTTGGCATAGTAATGTCAAAACTGCGGGTTCCGGCTGCAATATGAGCAAGCTGCACACCCTGCTTCTTGGTAACAATAGCCACAGCCATGGTTGAAGCCAGATCATCAACCACAATGACAACATCTGTAGCATTCTGCTGCAGATAGCGTTCAAACTGACCCATCACCTGTCCGGTAAGTTCGTTCATGTTTGGACAGTCTACGCCGAGATAAGCATCCGGTTTCTGAATGCCTAAGTCATCGAAAAGAGAAGATTCCAAAGTCGGATCATCCTCTTTTCCTGTGTAAACCAACTGATAGCTGATTTCGTTACCAGCTTCCTGAGCATTACGAATTGCTCTAATTACGGGCGCAACCTTGATAAAGTTAGGTCTTGCACCTGCAACGATACAGATTTTCTTCATTTTTATCCTGTTTAATATTTTTACTTACTGAACTTGCAGTTTACTGATATTCAGAGTGCTTTATTTCTTGAGCCTAAGGGTATTATCCATTGACTCAGAGGTCTTTATCCCTTGAAAAGGTCTTTGATTCCTCCTATGGAACCCAAGAGATTGGTTGCCTCGTATGGCAGATAAACCACCTTATTATCCTTACCCTGTGCTACTTCCTGCATCATACTGATGTATTTCTGGGCCAGGAGATAGTTGGCAGGATTCGTACTCTGTCCTACTGCTTCCGTAATCTTCTGAATGGCAATAGCCTCGGCCTCAGCCTTACGGATGCGGGCAGTAGCCTCACCTTCTGCATTCAGTATAGCCTGCTGTTTGGCAGCCTCAGCCTTGTTCACGATGGCAGCCTTCTCACCTTCTGAGAGCAGGCGCTGCTTTTCCTTCTCACCTTCAGAAGTCAGGATGGTAGCACGCTTGTTGCGTTCAGCCTGCATCTGCTTTTCCATCGCCTGGAGCACACTCTCAGGAGGTGTAATATCCTGCAACTCTACTCGGTTTACCTTGATTCCCCACTTATTGGTTGCATCATCCAAAACTGCACGGAGTTTGGTGTTAATCGTATCGCGGGAGGTAAGCGTCTGGTCAAGTTCCATCTCACCTATTATATTACGCAAGGTAGTTTGGGTCAGTTTCTCTATGGCGTTTGGCAGATTGTTGATTTCATACACACTCTTGAATGGGTCCACAATCTGGAAATAGAGCAACGCATTTATCTGCATCTGGATATTATCCTTAGTGATTACGTTCTGACGGTCGAAATCGTAGACCTGTTCACGAAGGTCGATGCTATTTGTATAAACGTATCTTCCGTTTCTCATAGACACAATATCCTTGGCATGGTCAATGAAAGGAATGATGACATTAATACCCGGCTTGAGCGTGGCAAAATATCGTCCGAGACGCTCTATGATTTTCGTCTCACTCTGAGGGATGATGACGATGGTTTTCTTAACCACTACGAGTGCAAGTGCTACTAGAGCCACCAGCACATAAATTCCTATGTTCATGATGTTTATACGATTAAGTGAATAATGTTGAATTTAAACTTTTCCTACCTAAACTTTTTCTACCTTGAGGATGATAGATTCGTGACCTAAGATTCGAACCCTATCGCCTACAGCAAGCGGTTCGGCAAGATGCGGAGCTTCCGCTTTCCAATCATCTCCATCCAGTTTCACTCTACCATATCCTCCGGCAGGAATCATCTCGGTCACTTCCCCTATCTGTCCTGCCAGCGCATCGGCGTTACTGCGGCGGTCTTCCCCACCCTTGTGTAGCGATTTAAGCAGATGCGGACGAACCAACCAGATGCTAAGCATAGAGCAGATAGCCCAAACCACTACCTGCACCCAGAAAGGTGCTCCTACTAATGCCACAGGAATGCTGATAAGCGCACCAATGGCAAAACAAGTAACATAGAAATCGCCGGAAGACAACTCTAAGATGAGGCAGATGAACATCACCGATGTCCATACCAGCCAAAGGTTATGAGATAAATACTCCATACTTAACTATTTTAATTTGATTCTTCAGATTCGAGAGATTCGAAAGAGAAGATGAATTCATTTCTTCAGATTCGAGAGATTCGGAAAATTCCTTATTTTCTGCGGGTTGTAGTCTTCTTTTTTCTACTGGTCTTCTTGGTTGTAGAAGTCTTGCTCGTAGAACCTACCTTATAAGTTGTCTGAGGTTTATAATACTTCAGCGCAGTAGGCATTTCCTTCTGCAAGGCAGCAATACGCTTGGCGTCTGAAGGGTGATCACTGAAAATATCACTCTGATTGCTGCTTGAGCCCTGCGACATTCTCTTCCAGAAAGGAATGGCCTGCTGAGGATCGTAACCAGCCATGGCTGCGAAGATAAGCCCCATGTAATCTGCCTCGGTTTCATTATCACGGGAATACTTCAGATTGCGGAATGAGAAATACTGTCCGGCAACTGCACTTGCCACATTACCTACACCATTACCTACTGTCTGGTTCAATACAGTTCCCAGGATACTTGTACCGGTTTGCTGATTCTGCTGTTTGGTGAGCTGCTCAGCACTATGTTTAGCCACAGCATGAGCTATTTCGTGACCCAAAACGATTGCCAAACCGGTTTCATTCTGAGTGTAAGGCAAAAGTCCTTCATAAACCACAATTTTACCGCCAGGCATACAGAATGCATTGGCAGACTTATCTTGTACCAGATTGAATTCCCATGAATAATTCTTCACGTCGGCTTCAAATCCATTCTGCTTCAAATAGAGTTCAACAGCATTGGCAAGTCTTTTTCCTACTCGCTGAACCATCGCCGTATTGGCTGCATTGGTCGACTTCTTGGCAGAAGCCATGTACTTTGTGTATTCCTGATTAGACAGACTGAGAACCTGCTCGTCGGATACAGAGATGCGATGAGTGCGACCGGTCAGAGGCACCGTCTGAGTAGTGCCGCAAGATGACAGCGCAAGAGCTGCCACAACCGTCAAAACTAAAACCTTAAACTTTTTCATCTTAACTTACTTATGTATATTAAATATGTTTATTCATTACGTTTATGTGCTGTTTGAAACACATTTTCTCTGCAAATATACTATTTCTAGTTGAAACCACCAAAGAAAAATGAGAAAAACATGAAATATAACCTAAAAATAACACAAGATAACTGACAAAAAAGGGGTGTACGAAAAAAAGATGGCAAAAAAATAAGGTGTGGCACAATCTTTGCAGTTTCGCAAAACCGTCAGACTGCCAGATGACAGCTGCCCGAGAAAGCAGCATTATCAGCAGACTGGGTTTAAGAAGTATAACATTAAAATATTTTAATATGAACGCAAAGAAGGAAGTGCCTGTATTGCTCTTGACAGGCTACCTGGGTAGTGGAAAGACAACCCTTCTCAACAAGATTTTAGCTAACGAAAAAGGTATTAAGTTTGCCGTCATCGTCAACGATATTGGTGAAGTCAATATTGATGCAGCCCTGATAGAAAAAGGTGGCGTAGTAGGTCAGAAAGATGATTCGCTCGTTTCTCTCCAGAATGGTTGCATCTGCTGCACATTGAAGATGGACCTGGTAGAACAGCTCAAGGAAATCGTAGACATGAAGCGTTTCGATTACATTGTCATCGAGGCTTCCGGAATCTGCGAGCCTGCTCCTATTGCACAGACCATCTGCTCTATCCCATCCCTCGGTCCTCAGTACATCGAGAATGGTATTCTGCGCCTTGACAGCATCGTTACCGTAGTAGATGCTTTGCGCATGAAGGATGAGTTCTCCAACGGTAGCGACCTGATGAAGAAGAATATGGATGAGGAAGATCTAGCTTCGCTCGTCATCCAGCAGATTGAGTTCTGCAACATCATTCTTCTGAACAAGGCTGCAGAGGTTGAACCTAAGGAACTGGAGCACCTGAAGCAGATTATCCGTGCCATCCAGCCTAAGGCAGAAATCTTTGAATGCAACTATGGTGACGTTGACTTGAATCTGATCGTCAACACTAAGAAGTTTGATTGGGAAACCGTATCCACTTCAGCCGGTTGGATTCAGGAGATTGAATCAGAAAGAAACGAAGAGCATGAAGAAGGTGATGAAGAAGAAGCACATGAACATCATCACGATCATGACGAGGAAGACGAACATGAGCATCATCATCATGACCACGATGACCATGACCACGATCATGACGAGCATGAACATCATCATCATCACCATCATCACGACCATGACCATGATCATGAAGGCGGAGAAGTTGAGGAATACGGAATCGGCACCTTCGTTTACTATCGTCGCAAGCCTTTCGACCTGGGTCTCTTCGATGATTTCGTAGCAAGAAAATGGCCTAGAGACGTGGTTCGCGCCAAGGGAATCTGCTATTTCGATGATGAGCGCGACATGTGCTACGTGTTCGAACAGGCTGGCAAGCAGAAGACTGTAAAGCAGGCTGGCCAATGGTTGGCTACCATGCCGAAAGACGAACTCGCCCAGGTCTTGATGAATAACCCACAGCTGCAGAAGGAATGGGATCAGGAATTGGGCGACCGCATGATAAAAATCGTATTCATCGGTCAGCATATCAAGGAACAGAAAGATGCTATCATTGCTGAGCTCGACAAGTGCTTGGCGTAGAATCTTATTCACCCGGCTTCCTGGCAAAAAGCAAAGGGAAAATAGCTCAAAATGAGCAGAAAACAAGAAAAACGGAGGAAAACGAACAAAAAAGTGAAGTTTTTCCTCCGTTTTTTAGTTTAATTCGTTTTTTTTTGTTAATTTTGCACCCGAATAATAAAAGCGTAATTAATATGAAGACAAACTTCAGACCGGCGTATATAAAGGACTTTGCTGCTTGCTGGAAAGTCATCGACCAGGCTCGCCAAAGTATGATAGAATCGGGACGTCATCAATGGACTGAGGAATATCCATCAGAAAAAGACATCAGAAAAGACATAGAAAATGGCAACGCCTTCGTTCTGACAGTAAACGAAGAGGTGGTTGTCTATGGAGCAGTCATATTGAATGGTGAACCCAAATATAAGAAATTAGTAGGTAACTGGATTACTGATGGCGATTATTATGTAATACATCGCTTTGCCACGTTGCCTAGTTTCCAGCGTGAAGGTTTGGCGCGTATTTTCATCAGTAAGGTGAACAGCATGTGCGAGGTAGAAAAAATACCTAGCATCAAGGTTGACACCAACTTTGACAATACGCCGATGATTAACCTTCTGTCTTCGATGGGTTTCTGCATCTGCGGACGTGTAAACTATGGAGGAAACAGAGGTCAGCGTTTCGCCTTTGAAAAACTCTCCATAGCCATGGAACCTGCAGATTAATTTCTGACCATCGAAAAACACAACATTTGATTAATATCCTCAAACATTCATTATGGAAGAGAAACTATTGCAGATGAAGAGCTTGGTTGAAAGACTCAACCAAGCTTCGGATAGTTATTATAACGGAAAAGGCGAACTCATGACCGACTATGAGTGGGACGCCCTTTTCGACCAGCTCAAGAGATTGGAAGAGGAAACAGGCGAAATTCTGCCTGACTCCCCTACTAATCGCGTGTCAGAAGATTCTATCGTAGGAAAGAAAGAGGAGCATGAATTTGCCGCCCTCTCTCTGGCAAAGACCAAACAGGTAAGTGATCTTGTAAAATGGGCAGAAGACCGCCCTATCTGGATTTCATGGAAACTGGACGGACTGACCCTCGTAGTAACCTATGACGGCGGAAAACTCACCAAAATCGTTACCCGCGGTAACGGACACATCGGCACCAACATTACCCACTTGGCTCCAGCCATTTCAGGCATTCCTGCTACCATTTCAGAGAAAGGACATCTTGTAGTAAGAGGAGAAGCCGTCATTTCGTATGCTGATTTCGAACAGTTCATCATCGAAAGCGAAGGCGATTACGCCAATCCACGTAACCTCGCTTCAGGCTCACTCACGCTGAAGGATATTGAAGAGGTGAAGCAGCGCCACATCCAATGGATTCCGTTCACCCTGGTTTATACTGAGCGGGAACTTACCTCATGGGGCGAGCGCATGCAGATGCTGAAAGACCTGGGAATGAATCCTGTAGAACGAGAGCGTATTGACCACCCTACCACAGAAAATATCCAGCTGGAAATAGACAAGTTTACGGAGAAGGTGACAAGCAAGAAGAATCCTTTCCCGGTAGACGGACTGGTGATTTGCTACGATGATACGGTTTATGCAGCTACGGGGTCGGTTACAGGCCACCACGCTACGAGGGCAGGATTTGCCTTCAAATGGCAAGACGAGCATGCAGAGACAGAACTCGACCACATAGAATGGTCGTGCGCAGCCAGCACCATCACGCCTGTAGCAGTTTTCAAACCGGTAGAACTTGAAGGAACCACCGTGCAGCGTGCCTCGCTCTGCAATGTAAGCGAATGCGAGCGTCTGGGCATTGGCGACAAGGGAACCAGACTGCAGGTCATCAAGGCCAATAAGATTATCCCGAAGGTAATCAATATTACAGAGGTTGTGGGGAGTTTTGTCATTCCCGCCGAATGTCCGGTTTGCCATGCGCCAGCTGTAGTGCGCGAGAGTGAGAGCGGCACCAAGACTCTCCATTGCACCAATGCAGCCTGCCCAGCCAAACAACTTAAGAAATTTGCCCGCTTCGTCAGCAAGGAAGGAATCAATATTGACGGAATCTCAGAACAGACTGTCTGGAAATTCATCAATCATGGTTTTATCAGGGAATATGCAGATTTCTACAAACTGAAGAATTATGCGTTCGAGATTTCCTGTTTCGAAGGATTTGGCAAGAAGAGCGTAAGCAATCTTCTGGAGAGTGTAGAGAAGAGCCGCCATACTGATGGCCGTCATCTGCTCTACGCCTTGAATATTCCGCTCTGCGGCGGCGATGTGGCTAAAAAACTGCTCAGCCGTTACAAGGTGAAGGAACTGATAGAAACGGCGCGCCTGAGCATGTTCGATGATGAGTTTGCAAGCATTGATGGTATTGGACCTGAAAAGAGTGCCAAGTTTATCGCCTGGTTCAAGGATGATATTCATTTCCAGCATGTGCAGCATCTGTTGTCCGAGCTGATTATCGAGGAGCAGGAGCCTGTAGAAACGGGAAATAAATGCCAAGGGCTGACTTTCGTCGTAACCGGAGATGTGCATCATTACAAGAACCGCAACGAGCTGAAGGCTTATATTGAAAGCCAGGGCGGCAAAGTTACGGGAAGCGTGAGCAAGAGTACTAACTTCCTGATTAACAACGATGCAGCTTCGCTGAGCTCAAAGAACAAGAAAGCCCATGAACTCAATATTCCGATTATCACAGAGGATGAGTTCATAGAAAAGTTTCAGGAGTAAACAAGTGAATAAAGCGAAATAAAAAGCGAAAGCCAGATTCCGGATTACGGACTTGGCTTTCGCTTTTCTAGTTTTAAGAACCTGCAAATTCTCTGTTATTATTCTCCCAGGAACTGACCCATGAAGAGAATGGCGCCACTATTACGTTCTGTAATGAAATAAACGAATGGATGGTTGGCATGAAATTCTACACGCTTCATCTCGTTAGGACCCAGTGAGGTCAGCATCACAGCAGCTGTTACGGCAGCAGCCTTGGTACCACGCTCGCTTACCTCAATCTTTGCCTTCTGCAACATCTTCGATACGTAGAAGTTGCCATTGGCAAAACGGCTGAAATCTGCCGTGCCTGGCTGGAAGATGCTTGGAGCGCCCAATTTACTGATAATCTGGTTGAGCGACAAATCCATCTCTGTGGTAAACTTAGGAAATTTTAAATCTACCTGGCAACGGTCCATGTCATTACTCAACTTCTGAAGTTTATCAGCATTCATCTCCTTCATCACCTCGCTGATGCTCTTGCCAGCCTTAGGAAGAAGAACGGTCATCTGATAGCTTCCATTTCCGTATGGCAGCTCTACAGCCTGCAACATATCATTTTCAGTATAGGCAAACTTCTTGTTCTGGTGCATCATGTTCACCTTCTTAATATCGCGGGTGTAACCGCTGAAGTTCTCGAGGTGGGTATTCTTCGCATCAAACTTCTCCTGCCAGATTCCATTAAAATAAATAGCATTCAGAAGGTAAGAAACGGCTGCTGGGTCTACCTGGTCGATGATGCTAGGAATCATTCCTTTAGTCTGCTTCTTGCACCAGTCATTAATGCGGGCGGCAGATTTAGGAGAGGTAAAGTCCATGCTCTCCACGCCCGCCTGATAAGAATCGGCTACGGTACGAGCGAAATCGCTGTTCAATGTGAAATTCTTGTTGATGGCGATAAAGTTGGCAATGTTTACGGTTGTCTGCTTGTCAAGTTTGCCAGCCGAAAGCATCAGCGCCTTATAACAGTCGTTGAGTTCCTTCACGCTCACGTCCTCGCAACCGATTGCCTTCAGAATCTCCTGCTGTGTCTTGCCGTCGGCACCATTTGCAAGCATTCCCATCAGATAGGCGATGCTCATTGGCGAAACCACCTCAGAATCCATGCCGCTGATCTGCTGATAGAGTTTGAAAGCGAAATCATTATTCTTCTTCACGATGTTCTGCTGAGCCTCTGAGAGGATAAGATAACTCTCGTCCATTTCCTCATCTGCCGACGGACGGGCAGCCTCTGCCTCCGTTATCTTCTCAGCCTTTGTTGCGTTCTCATTCTGTGCATTCTTGCTAGTGCTGCAAGAAGTCATTGCCATTGCAGCTGAAGCTAAAATAGCTACACTAAATACTTTCTTGTTCATATTTCTCTAATTTATTAGTTCATTTTAATGACTCAACGCTCCTGAACCCATAGGGACTGTTCCTCTTTAAAAGGCAGTTCCCGAATCGGAATCTGAATCGTGAGTTCTGAAGATAAAATGAAAAATCGGCTAATCCTTGCACGGGGAAAGCCGATTTTACTATTTCTTAACAAAGAATATCTATGTTCTTTACAAAAAAATCAATGCAGCGGTGCCTCTTCCGAAGGTCTGCCAGGCTTTATTCTGAGATGATATCTGTTTCCATCATATTCCACGCGCATGATGTTCGTCCTGTTGGTCTTCATCTCATCGCTCGAATTAGCCACAAGATGTTCGTAGAGATCTATTGCCACATGACCCATCGTTCTGCGCAGATTGATTTCGATGCAAGGAACCACGCCCAGACCGGTTCTGTTTACGTCCTCACCTTCCTGATTCAGCACAGCCTCGCAGTATTCATCCTTCTCCCCTTTCGTGCAGATCATCATGTCTACTCCAAACGGACCACTGTAAATATCCTTCAGCGCCGGCTCCATTACCTCAATGATGCGCTGTCTGATTCCGGCAAGCTGTGCCTCGCTTATGAGCGGTTTCATCATTTCCACCTTATCAGCTTCAGAGCAGAGCACATTGCCCGAATAGGCATTCTTGATCGTATCGAATAGCGAAAGACCGCGATAGAGCGCCTTGCCATCTTTCATTTCAAACTCCATGGCGAAATCTCTCACCTTATTATATAGGGGTTCTACGGTTACGCCGCCCTGATGATAAATCATGTTTGCCACCCATCTTTCGAAGGTAGGATAATCTCCGGCAGTCCTGAAGTCCTCAGCACTCACATATTTCACTCCCCTCCCGCTGCTGCTCCAGGGAGCCTTGACAACAACTTTGCCGTGCTGGAGAATGAGTTCTTTGACGCGGGCCGTCTCAGTAACATATTCCACGCCTCGCTGCAGATGAAGGGCAGCCCATTGCCTGCTACTCACCTCGCGTACCTTATTTAATACAGCATCAGTCGGCAACATAATCTCTGGTATTCCCAAACGCTCCAACTCACCTTTCAGCGACAGGTTCCATCCCCAGGGATGAACACTGTCCAGAAATTCCGTCTTGAGCAGATGCTTCAGCTGAGGCTTGGTGATGAACTCAACCTTGCTGTTCAGTTCAGCCCCAAAATGGCGCACCCTGTTCTTCGCAAAATCAATATCATCCACAAGTACGAGGTCGCCCTCTTCCGCCCAAAGAGCCGGAATGAAAGCAAGATCACTTCTAAGTTGTCTACCCGCATGAGGTGCGGTGAACTGTTTCAGATTTGCAGCCAAAGCCAAATCATGTTCTGGATTGAAAATATGTAACTTCATGGTGCAAAGATATAAAGAAAAGTGCAAAAAAGGGCAGAAAATCCCCATTTTTACTTAGACAAGTGCTAAATAATGAAAAAAAAGTTACTTTTTGCTATCTAGAGTTTGCAAATTAGAAATATTTAATTACCTTTGCATCGTAAAAACAATTAGAAACGATATAAACTCATGGAAGAAGCATTCTTCAGAACACATACATACCTCGTAGAGCATACGGACGCACCAGTAAGACGCACTCTGATGGACGAAATCGACTGGAGCGACCGTTTGATTGGCATAAAGGGAACACGCGGTGTAGGAAAGTCTACATTCCTCCTTCAATATGCCAAGGAGCACTTTGGCCCTACTGACCGCAAGTGCCTGTATGTGAATATGAACAATTTCTATTTTCAAAGCAGAGGAATCGCAGATTTTGCAGGTGACTTTGTTCGCCACGGCGGCAGAACCCTTCTCATCGACCAGGTCTTCAAGCAGTCGGACTGGAGCAAGGAGCTGCGAAAATGCTACGACCTCTATCCAGAGTTAAGAATCGTGTTCACAGGTTCCAGCGTGATGAGACTGAAGGAAGAGAATCCTGAGCTCAATGGAATCGTGAAAAGCTATAATTTGCGAGGCTTCTCTTTCAGAGAGTTTATCAACCTGCAGACTGGCAACAGTTTCCAGCCTTATACACTCGATGAAATCTTGCGCAATCACGAGCACATCATCAAGCAGATACTGCCTAAGGTGAGCCCGATGAAATACTTCCAGGACTACTTGCATCATGGATTCTATCCATTCTTCCTGGAGAACCGCAACTTCACAGAGAATCTACTAAAGACAATGAACATGATGACCGAGGTAGACATCCTCCTCATCAAGCAAATCGAACTGAAATATCTCACCAAGATCAAGCGGCTCTTTTATCAGCTAGCTGTAGAAGGTGCCAAGGCTCCCAACGTGAGCCAGCTTGCCGAAGAGATCAACACCAGCAGAGCTACGGTAATGAACTACATCAAGTATCTTGCTGATGCGCGACTCATCAACATGATTTACCCTAACGGGCAGGAGTTCCCAAAGAAACCATCCAAGGTGATGATGCACAACTCCAACCTGATGTACGCCATCTATCCTATCAAGATAGACAAGCAGGAGGTAATGGAAACATTCTTCGTCAACTCGGTCTGGAAAGACCACAAGGTAAGCCAGACCGGCAAGGACCACTACTTCATTGTAGATGGTGAGAAGAAGTTCAGAATCTGCGATGCGCAATCTCCAAACAAGGTGCGCAACAATCCCGACATCATCTACGCCCGATACAATACCGAGGTAGGCAAGGACAACAGGATTCCGTTGTGGCTTCTGGGTTTCCTATATTAGGGAATGTTGAATGTGGAGTGTTGAATGTTGAATTGCCTAACGGCACCAGCATGAAGACACATAAGGGCGCAAGCCTAACTCAACACTCAACATTTATTAAGGAATGTTGAATGTGGAGTGTTGAATGTTGAATTGCCTAACGGCATCAACATGAAGACACATAAGGGCGCAAGCCTAACTCAACACTCAACATTCAACACTCAACATTAGAATAAGAACATTAGAATAAGAATGAATTAAATACAAAACATTTTTAATATTTTATCTAAAAGTAAAATGGCTAAAGAGAAAAAATTTATCACTTGTGATGGTAACACAGCTGCCGCACACGTAAGCTACATGTTTACAGAGGTTGCTGCTATCTACCCTATTACTCCATCATCACCAATGGCGGAGCATGTAGATGAATGGGCTGCCAAAGGTCGTAAGAACCTTTTCGGTCAGCGAGTTTCTATCCAGGAAATGGAATCAGAGGCTGGTGCTGCCGGTGCAGTTCACGGTTCTCTCCAGGCTGGTGCCTTGACTTCAACTTACACTGCTTCTCAGGGTTTGTTGTTGATGATTCCTAACATGTACAAGATTGCTGGTGAGTTGCTTCCTTGCGTGTTCAACGTATCAGCTCGTACATTGGCTTCTCACTCACTTTGTATCTTCGGTGACCACCAGGACGTAATGGCTTGCCGCCAGACAGGTTTCGCTATGTTCTGCTCAGGTTCTGTTCAGGAGGTTATGGACCTCTCTGCAGTTCCTCACTTGGCTACATTGGAGACAAAGGTTCCTTTCATTAACTTCTTCGACGGTTTCCGTACTTCTCACGAGTACCACAAGATCGAGGAGATGGATATGGAAGACATCCGTCCATTGGTTAAGGAAGAGTTCATCGAGGACTTCCGTAACCGTGCTTTGACTCCTGAGCGTCCTGTTACTCGCGGTACTGCTGAGAACCCAGAGACATTCTTCACTCACCGTGAGGCTTGCAACACTTACTACGATGCAATCCCTGAGGTAGTAGAGAAGTACTGCCAGGAGATGACTAAGATTACTGGTCGTGAGTACCACCTCTTCAACTACTATGGTGCTGAGGATGCTGAGAACATCATCATCCTGATGGGTTCTGCTACAGAGCCAGCTCGCGAGGCTATCGACTACTTGAACAAGCAGGGCAAGAAGGTTGGTATGGTTGCAGTTCACCTCTTCCGTCCATTCTCTGTTGACTTCTTGAAGAAGACTATCCCAGCTACTGTTAAGCGCATCGCTGTTCTCGACCGTACTAAGGAGCCAGGTGCAGAGGGTGAGCCATTGTACCTCGACGTTAAGTCAGCTCTCTACGATGACGAGCGCAAGCCATTGATCGTTGGCGGTCGCTACGGTCTCGGTTCTTCTGATACAACTCCAGCTAAGATTGTTGCTGTATTCAAGAACCTCGAGTTGCCACAGCCTAAGAACCACTTCACTGTAGGTATCGTTGATGACGTTACATTCACTTCTCTCCCAGAAGAGGAGGAAATCCCAATGGGTGGCGACGACTTGTTCGAGGCTAAGTTCTACGGTTTGGGTGCTGATGGTACTGTTGGTGCTAACAAGAACTCAGTTCAGATTATCGGTAACAATACTAACAAGTATTGTCAGGCATACTTCTCTTACGACTCTAAGAAGTCTGGTGGTTTCACCTGCTCTCACTTGCGTTTCGGCGACAGCCCTATCCACAGCGCATATCAGGTAAATACTCCTAACTTCGTAGCTTGCCACGTACAGGCTTACCTCCACATGTACGATGTAACACGTGGTTTGCGTAAGAACGGTTTCTTCCTGTTGAACACTATCTTCGACGGTGAGGAGTTGGTTAACTTCATCCCTAACAAGGTAAAGCGTTACTTCGCTCAGAACAACATCACTGTTTACTATATCAACGCAACTAAGATTGCTCAGGAGATTGGTCTCGGCAACCGTACCAACACCATCCTCCAGTCTGCATTCTTCCGTATCACAAAGGTTATTCCTTTGGATCTCGCTGTAGAGCAGATGAAGGCATTCATCGTTAAGTCTTACTCTAAGAAGGGTCAGGACGTTGTTGACAAGAACTTCGGCGCTGTTGACCGTGGTGGTGAGTACAAGCAGTTGACAGTAGATCCAGCTTGGGCAAACCTCGCTGACGATGAGGCTAAGGAGGATAACGCTCCAGCATTCGTTAAGGAGCTCGTTCGTCCTATCAACGGCCAGGCAGGTGACCTCTTGAAGGTTTCTGACTTCGTTAAGCACAATACAGTTGACGGTACATGGCAGAACGGTACTGCAGCATTCGAGAAGCGTGGTGTTGAGGCATTCGTACCTGTATGGAACGTTGAGAACTGTATCCAGTGTAACAAGTGTTCATTCGTTTGTCCTCACGCAGCTATCCGTCCATTCGTATTGACCGACGAGGAGCTCGCAGGCATCGAGGGTCTCAAGACTCAGGATGTTAAGGCACCTAAGGCTTTGGCTGGAATGCACTTCCGCATCGAGACTTCAGTACTCGACTGTCTTGGTTGTGGTAACTGTGCTGACGTCTGCCCAGGTAAGAAGGGTGAGAAGGCGTTGACAATGGTTCCATTCAACGTAGACGCAGAGGATATGGTCAAGGAAGCAGCTAATTGGGAGTACCTCGTACACAAGGTAGCTTCTAAGCAGGATCTCGTAGACATCAAGCAGAGCCCTAAGAACTCTCAGTTCGCTCAGCCATTGTTCGAGTTCTCTGGTGCTTGCTCTGGTTGTGGTGAGACTCCATACGTTAAGTTGATTTCTCAGCTCTTCGGTGATCGTCAGATGATTGCTAACGCTACTGGTTGTTCTTCTATCTACTCAGCTTCTATCCCATCTACTCCATATACAAAGAACGCTAAGGGTCAGGGTCCTGCATTCGACAACTCATTGTTCGAGGACTTCTGTGAGTTCGGTCTCGGTATGGTAATGGGTAACAAGAAGATGAAGGAGCGCATCGCTCACTTGCTCGAAGAGGCTAAGGCTAGCGAGAAGGTTTCTGCTGAGTTCGTAGCTGCTGCTGACAAGTGGATGGCTAACATGAACGATTCTGAGGGTTCTAAGGAGGCTGCTGCAGAGTTGAAGCCTCTCATCGCTGCCTGCGCTGAGAAGGGTTGCCCTATCTGCAAGGAGCTCAAGACTTTGGATCACTACCTCGTTAAGCGTTCACAGTGGATCATCGGTGGTGACGGTGCTTCTTATGATATCGGTTACGGTGGTCTCGACCACGTATTGGCTTCTGGTGAGGATGTTAACATCCTGGTACTCGATACTGAGGTTTACTCTAACACTGGTGGTCAGTCTTCTAAGTCTACTCCACTCGGTGCTATCGCACAGTTCGCTGCTCAGGGTAAGCGTATCCGCAAGAAGGATCTCGGTTTGATGCAGACTACATACGGTTACATCTACGTAGCTCAGGTAGCTATGGGTGCTGACAATGCTCAGACATTGAAGGCTATCCGCGAGGCTGAGGCTTATCCAGGTCCATCACTCATCATCGCTTACGCACCATGTATCAACCACGGTTTGAAGCGTAAGGGCGGTATGGGTCGTTCACAGCACGAGGAAGAGTTGGCTGTTGAGTGCGGTTACTGGCACTTGTGGCGTTACAACCCACTGTTGGCTGATGAGGGTAAGAACCCATTCACACTCGACTCTAAGGCTCCAAACTGGGAGAACTTCCGCGACTTCTTGCTCGGTGAGGTTCGTTACCTCTCTGTACAGAAGGCATTCCCTAAGGAGGCTGATGAGCTCTTCTCTCAGGCAGAGAAGATGGCTAAGCTCCGTTACCAGACATACGTTCGTAAGAGCCAGGAGGACTGGAGCGAGCAGATCTAATCTAGCGAGATTTCAATAGGTTAAATATATCATCTCCGAAGACCTTGGTTGCGTTCTGCAATCAAGGTCTTTTTTGTCTAAAAATGCTCCATATTCATGTAAAAATTGGAAATAAGTGATGAAACATAAGGAAAAATCGTGATTTTGGGATTGAGTTCTTTAGGGGCAATTCAGAATACTTTTGTTAAGAAAACAGAACATTCACATGTGGTATAAGACGGGCTGAAAGCCCAAAAGCTCTTAGCCCAGGGCGTATTGGATAATTTCAACCGTACAGATCGAACTATTATGGATTTTTAATCCGCTAAAAAAACGGAGCAAGAAGCGCAATCTGTCTGAGTAATGTAAATTATCCTTACCTATCCAAAACAGAAACCAAAAGAGGCAAAAATCAGTGCTTTTTAGTGATTTTTCGAATGAAAAACGCAAAATAAGAGGGTTAGAAAGGTGTTTTACCTCCTCTACAAAGGGTGAATAATGCCCATCCTCGGACTTCAAAACCCTTTCGATTTTAGGTATTTTTGACCGAAACAAAAGGTAAATAGAGGACATTAGAGTACGAATAAGGCATAATCATATAGTGACAGATATAGATTAGGTTACACCAATGCTATTGAAGTAATTCTATATATAAATTCCGTATAGTGCTAACAATTAACACTTTAGCATATCTCACCTTTCATCATTTCACATAGTCTCAAATATTATAATCCGGTCATTTCCGGTCATGGTCATTTTCGGTCATTTTTATTTCGGGGGAGAAAATGGTCACCTATAGTATAATATAAATAATATTTATATTTACTATAGCTCAAAATGACCAAACTCTTTTTTGAAAATGACCGAAAATGACCATGACCGAAAATGACCGCTTGCCACTCTGGTTCTCAATGCCCCCATTCACCCCCATTTACGTTAACCTGTAATAAAGTTCAGCTAAAAAGCCAATAGAAATCAGTATCAATCAAACACTTACACTACTTCTCCGAAAGAAAGTCAGGGTAAAAGCTTGCATTCTGCCCAAAAATGTTGTATCTTTGCACCGGCAATCGAAAGAACAGCCTTTTGCACCTTGCTCAGGTCTTCTCTTAAGACCAGCACGGGTCATAAATGATGGCCGGCGCTGGTCATCAATGAAGACCCCGAAAACGGCAGGAACGGGGCATTCTGGGGAGTTGCTTAAAGAAACAAAAATTTGAACAAGAAGAAAATAATATGATTACAGTTGATGGATTGACCGTAGAATTTGGCGGCACCACCCTATTCAAAGACATTTCCTTCCAGATCAACGAGAAGGACCGTATAGCCCTGATGGGAAAGAATGGCGCAGGAAAGAGCACATTGCTCAAGATCATCGCCGGTGTGAGAAATGCTACTCGTGGCACCGTTTCCGCTCCCAAGGATTGCGTCATCGCCTATCTGCCTCAGCATCTGATGACCGAAGACGGCAGAACCGTATTCGAGGAAACCTGTCAGGCGTTTGCCCATCTGCACGAAATGCAGGCTGAGATTGACCGCATCAACAACGAGCTCACCACCCGTACCGATTACGACAGCGATGATTACATGCAGCTCATTGAGAAAGTATCCTCTCTCTCAGAGAAATTCTACGCCATCGACATGACTCATTTCGAGGAAGATGTAGAGAAGACGCTGCTCGGTCTCGGTTTCGAGCGCTCTGATTTCAACCGCCCTACAAGCGAGTTTTCGGGAGGATGGAGAATGAGGATTGAGCTGGCAAAACTTCTCTTGAAATCGCCAGACGTACTGCTGCTCGATGAGCCAACCAATCATCTCGACATTGAATCTATCGGCTGGCTCGAAGACTTCATCATCAACAGTTCGAAAGCAGTAGTTGTCATCAGCCACGACCGAAAATTCGTTGACGACATTACAACAAGAACCATCGAAGTAACCATGGGGCGCATCTACGACTACAAAGCCACTTACAGCCAATATCTGGAACTGCGCAAGGAACGCCGCGAACAGCAGATGAAGAAATATGAGGAACAGCAGAAGATGATTGCTGAAACCAAGGACTTTATAGAACGCTTCAAAGGCACTTATTCTAAAACCTTCCAGGTGCAGAGCCGCGTGAAGATGCTGGAGAAACTGGAACTTATCGAAGTGGATGAAGAAGATACAAGTCGCCTTCGACTCAAGTTCCCGCCGAGCCCACGAAGCGGTGCTTATCCGGTTCAGATGAGCGATGTGGCGATGTCGTTTGATGGCAAGAAGATTTTCAGCGGCGTGAATCTTACCGTAGAAAGAGGCGACAAGATTGCCTTCGTGGGAAGAAACGGAGAGGGTAAGTCAACGCTCGTGAAATGTATCATGGGTCAGCTTCAGAACGAAGGAAAGTTGGAATTGGGACATAATGTGCAGATAGGTTATTTCGCCCAGAACCAGGCTTCTCTGCTCGATAGCGAACTTACCGTATTCCAGACCATTGATGATGTTGCCAAAGGTGAAATCCGCAACAAGATACGCGATTTGCTGGGAGCATTCATGTTTGGCGGAGAGGATTCTACCAAGAAGGTGAAAGTATTGTCGGGAGGTGAGCGCACCCGCCTTGCCATTCTCAAACTGCTGCTGGAGCCGGTGAATCTGCTGATTCTCGATGAGCCTACCAACCACCTCGACCTGAAGACCAAGGATGTGCTGAAGCAGGCCTTGCTCGATTTCGACGGAACGCTCATCGTGGTTAGTCACGACCGTGATTTCCTCGATGGTCTTGTCAGCAAGGTTTATGAGTTCGGTCATGGTCGCGTCCGCGAACATCTCTGCGGCATTTACGAATTCCTGGAATCGAAGAAGATGGAGAATCTTCAGGAACTGGAGAAGAAACAATAACCCTCATTCTATTGTTTCCTTATCAAAAAAATATTTCAAGCATAAAATAAAAAGTCCTGATGTTTCAAACAAACGAAACATCAGGACTTCATTTTTTCTATCTATTCGGGGAAAACATTCCCGAAAAATTCTATTCGGAGTAATCTCCTTCCGGGAATTACCAAAGCTCCAGGCGCTGGTTCTTAGGAATGAACAGCTTGTCGCCCTTCTTTACACCAAATGCCTCATACCATGCATCGATATGAGGAAGCGCACCATCAACACGCCACTTTCCGAGAGAATGAGGATCATCCTTTACGCGGTTGCGGATTTCCTTATCAGTAATGTTCTGTCCCCAAACACCTGCATAGGCGAGGAAGAAACGCTGGTCAGGAGTAAAACCATCCTTGTTCTTCAATGGCTTCTTGGCTGTAGCATTCTTGAAGGCATTGTATGAAACCATCAAACCACCATGGTCGGCAAGGTTCTCGCCGAGGGTGAAACGGCCGTTGGCATTCAGATCAGGCAACACCTTGATGTTGCTGAAGAAATCAGCATACATATCAGCACGCTTGTTGAAACCTTCTGCATCTTCAGCTGTCCACCAATCCTTCAGATTACCGCTAGCATCATACTGACGACCCTGATCATCGAATCCGTGAGTCATCTCGTGGCCGATTACTACGCCGATAGCACCATAGTTGAATGCTGCATCAGCCTTAGGATCGAAGAAAGGATACTGGAGAATACCAGCTGGGAAACAGATCTCGTTGGTAGTAGGATTGTAGTAAGCATTCACGGTCTGAGGGGTCATGAACCACTCATCCTTATCTACTGGCTTTCCTGCCTTCTCTGCAATCTCCTTATCGTTGGCAAACTTGCGGCAAGCCAACACGTTCTCATAATAGCTCTTAGATGGGTCGATGCAGAGCTTGCTGAAATCAGTCCACTTGTTAGGATAACCAATCTTTACATAGAACTTGTCGAGCTTGTTGTGAGCAGCTTTCTTTGTAGCATCGCTCATCCAGGTCTGAGCATCGATACGCTGACCGAGGCTGATCTGAAGATTCTTCACGAGTGTCTCCATCATCTTCTTAGAGCTTTCTGGGAAATAGCGCTTGCAGTAGATGCGACCGAGTGCCTCGCCCAACTGAGCCTCAACCTGAGCAGTAGCGCGCTTCCACAGAGGATAATCCTCCTTACGGCCACTCATAGTCTTGCCGAAGAATTCGAAACGGGCTTCGCGAATCTCATCGCTGAGATAAGAAGCAGAACTACTGATGATGTCCCACTCCATCAAAGCCTTCAATGTGCCTGCACATTCTGCAGCAGCCACCTTGTCATAACCGGCGAAGAAAGCAGGCTGACCTACGATCATCTCCTTGAGATATTCGCTCTTGATTCCTTCGGCGTTGGCAAGTGCCTCGAGAGGAATGTTAGGATAATTCTCCTTGAATTCTGCCAAGGTCATCTTGTTGTAGTTTGCCTGAGGATCACGAAGTTCGGTACGGCTCTTAGAGAAAGTAGCGAGCGTTGTTTCGTGAAGGAATACGGCAGAAGCCTTCTTGGCAGCTTCATCAGCAGAGAAACCGTAGAGCTGGAACATCTTGCTGAGGTAAGTCTTATAAGCCTCACGGATAGCTACAGTTGCAGCATCGTTGTTGAGGTAATAATCCTTGGCACCGAGAGTAAGACCGCCCTGCATCAGGTTGTAGATGTTCATGGTTACGTTCTTCTCATCGGCAGCGAAACCTGCGCCATAGCTCAAACCGAGACCCATCCATGCATACTTAACCTGAAGCTTCTGAAGCTCGTCCTTGGTCTTGGCAGCTTCAATCTCATCAATCAGAGGCTTTACTGGAGCGATTCCAGCCTTGTTGCGGCTGTCAACATCCATTGAGAGTTTGTAGAAATCAGACAATTTCTGTTCAATGGTTCCAGCCTTGTAAGTCTTCTTCTGGAGTTCAGAAAGAATGGTGTTGATGCGTTTGTTGTTGTTCTCAGCCAGCTGGTCAAAACTGCCATAACGGCTGTAAGCGGCAGGAAGAGGATTGTTCTTCTGCCATCCACCTGTAGCAAACTGATAGAAACTGTCTGCTGGCTTCACTGTCTTGTCGAGATTGCTCATGACAAGACCCGATTTGTTCTGAGCATCAGCGCCTAATGGCAAAGCTGCAATCAGCATCATCGGTAAGATCATCTTCATTTTCATTTTCTTCTCTTTATTTTATATTAATGTTACTATTATTTCGAAACTTCTTCCAATTCTTCCGAAAGGAGCATCCAGCGCTCGTTTTCCTCATCGAGACCCTTCATGAGTTCGGTGTATTCAGTAACGAGTTCCATGTTGGTTGCATTTTCCGGTTTCATCAGGAGTTCATCAATCTCCTTCTTTCTCGCTTCCAGCTTTTCAATCTTCGCCTCACATTCCTTCACGGCTTTCTCAGCCTTGCGAATCTTCTTCTGCTGTTCCTTATGTTCAGCGTAGCTCTGCTTGCCGGATGTGGCAGAGGCAAGACTGTCGGCTGTAGAACCTGATGCGACAGAAGAGCCGGAAGTATTGGCAGAAGGCGAACCGGCAGAAGCCATGCTCTGGTTGGCAAGAGCCTGATTGATGTTCTCGGCATTATGGGCACGGAGATAATCGTAAATACCACCGAGATGCTCACGAACCTTGCCGCCGCCAAACTCATAAACCTTATCAACCAGACCATCGAGGAATTCACGGTCGTGGCTCACGATGATAGCTGTTCCATCGAAAGCCTTGATGGCTTCTTTCAGCACATCCTTCGACTGCATGTCGAGGTGGTTGGTAGGCTCATCGAGAATGAGGAGATTCACCGGTTCGAGCAGGAGCTTGATCATCGCCAGTCGGCTACGTTCTCCACCACTCAGAACCTTGACAAACTTCTCAGAAGTCTCGCCGCCAAACATGAAGGCGCCCAGGAGATCGTTCACCTTCAGACGCATTTCGCCTGTTGCCACATTGTCGATAGTCTGGAAGATGGTAAGATTCTCATCCAAGAGCTGTGCCTGATTCTGGGCGAAATAACCAATCTGCACATTATGACCAATCTTGAGAGTTCCGGTGAAAGGAATCTCACCCATGAAACATTTTACCAGGGTAGACTTTCCCTCACCATTCTTACCGACGAAAGCCACCTTCTCGCCACGCTTGATGGTAAAGGTAACATGGTCGAAGACGGTGTGTGCGCCGTAATCCTTGCGCACCTCATCGCAGATGATAGGATAATCGCCACTTCTGAGACAAGGAGGGAATTTAAGGTGCATCTGCTTGTTGTCAACCTCATCCACCTCGATAGGCACGATTTTCTCGAGCTGCTTGATTCTGCTCTGCACCTGAACCGCCTTGGTAGGCTTGTAGCGGAATCGCTCTATGAAATCCTTGATGTCGGCAATCTCCTTCTGCTGGTTTTCGTAGGCACGGAGCTGCTGCTCGCGGCGTTCTGCACGCAACACCACATACTCATCGTATTTCACCTTATAATCTTCTACCCTTCCGCAAGTAATTTCGAGGGTACGGTTAGTTACATTGTTGATGAAAGCACGGTCGTGGCTTACCAGAACCACAGCCTTTGCACTCTGCGCCAGGAACTGCTCCAACCACTGGATACTTTCAATATCAAGGTGATTGGTAGGCTCATCGAGGAGCAGTACATCAGGCTTCTGCAACAGAATCTTGGCAAGTTCGATACGCATTCGCCAACCACCGGAAAACTCCTTGGTAGGGCGCTCGAAATCATCGCGCGTAAAGCCAAGACCGCTCAAGGTACGCTCTATCTCAGCCTCATAGTTTTCGCCACCCATCATCATGTAGCGTTCATGTTCCTGGGTAAACTTCTCTACGAGCTGAGCATAGCTTTCGCTCTCATAGTCGGTGCGGTCGGCCATTTCCTGCTGCATCTTGTCCAGACGCGCCTTCATCTCGGTATTATGGGCGAAAGCCTTGCGGGTTTCCTCCTTCACGGTCGTATCGTCCTGCAGTTTCATCACCTGTGGCAGATAGCCGATAGTGGTTTCGTTAGGAATAGCCACAACGCCGTCAGTAGGTTTCTGCAAACCGCAGAGAATCTTGAGCATCGTAGATTTTCCCGCACCATTCTTACCCACCAGGGCAATGCGGTCGCGGTCGTTGATGACGAAACTTACATCATGAAAGAGAGGCTTGACGCCAAACTCTACTTTCAGTCCTTCTACTGAAATCATCTATTTTTAATTTATAATTTACAATTAATAATTTATAGTTTTCCTAACTCCTTTTACGGAATGAGCAGGGATGAATCACCATAGCTCAGGAAACGGAAATCATGCGAAAGAGCATAATCGTAAACCTTCTTCCAGTCGCCCTTGAGGAAAGCACTCACCAGGAGCAGGAGTGTGCTCTGAGGCTGATGGAAATTGGTGACCAGCATCTTCACAATCTTATACTGATAGCCTGGAGCAATGATAATCTGCGTGCTGGAATGGAGAGCCTCCAAGCCGTTGCGGTCCAGATAATCGATGATTGCCTGGATAGCCTGCATCGGAGTGATTCCATCTACCAGATTGCCATCTTCAGAAAGCTCGTAAGGATCCCACTGTTTTACGTGCAGATCTTCTTCATTTGCCTCAGGATGCTTCAGCAGATGAACGCCCATGTAATAGAGGCTCTCGATGGTACGGACGCTGGTGGTTCCTACGGCAACGACCCGGCACTCGTGCTTGATGAGTTTTTCCAGACTGCGACGATGAACAACAATGTATTCCGTATGCATCTGATGGCCTTCGATTTCAAGACTCTTCACCGGTTTGAATGTACCGGCTCCTACATGCAGGGTTACTTCTTCGCGGTCGATTCCATGCGCATCAAGATCCTTGAGAACAGCATCGGTAAAGTGAAGTCCGGCAGTTGGAGCAGCCACACTTCCCTTGATTTTAGAATAAACCGTCTGATAGGTGGTCTTGTCGCTCTCCTCAGTCTTGCGGTTGAGATATGGAGGAATAGGCAACTCGCCTACTGCTTCGAGAATCTCAGCGAAAGACACCTTGTCGTTGTCCCAATCGAAGTCAACCCAGTAGTTGGTTCCTCCGCCTTTGGCAACCATTTTCTGCGCCTCAGAACCGAGAGCATCTCCGCGTCGCATAGTAGCGCTGAGCGTAAGCTTGTGGCCCTTGATTTCGAAATCACGCTTCAGGCAGCCCTCTTTCCATTTCTTCAGATTACCGATCATGCAGAGCCATGAACAATGTCCGGCGGTCTGGAACATGAGTTCATAATCAGTAGGTTCTGCAGGCTCCATCAAGAAAACCTCAATAAGCGCACCTGTTTCCTTGCGGAAGTGCAGACGCGCTTGTATCACCTTGGTATTGTTGAATATCATCAAGGCTCCTTGAGGGAGATATGTGGGAAGATGATGGAAAACATCATCGCTTACCTCGCCGTGCTTATAGACCAGCAGTTTGCTGTGGTCGCGCTGGGCGATAGGGAATTTTGCGATGCGCTCATCCGGTAAATCATAGTTATAATCACTAATCTTAATGTGTTTTGTATCCATTATTTATTTTACTTTTTGAACTTTCTATTTTGAACTTTTATTTCTGTACTAAAGATGTGCCATCTGACAGGTGGCATAAAACACAACCATGATAAGGGTAAATATCACTACGGTCATGATTTTATCTACATCATCATAGTCGTAACCCGTACTCGTATACTGGTTGGAAATATACTTAATCTTTGGGGAGATGCGGTAATACATCCTGATGTAGATAAGATAAACGACAACTCCCACCACAGCTCCGATAGCCAAACCGCAAAGAATGTCGACCGGATAATGAACACCCAGGTAAAGACGGGTCCAACAGTTTACGAGCGACCATAATAACAGGGTCCACGTAACCAGTTTGCTGCGGATGAGCAACGAGAAGAAGATGGCTAACGAAAGCGTATTGGCTGCATGAGCCGAACAGAAGCTGAAACTCTTGAGGCGCATATTGTCAACCACCTGAACCGTATACTTGAACATCGGGTCACTGGAAGGTCTGCATCTTTCAGCCAGCGGTTTGATGATTCCATCCACCAGTCCATCAGCCAGAAAGATACATAGCACCGCTCCTCCAACCACAAGCGCAATCTGGCCCATCATCTCGTTGTTTCTTATCACAACAACGAAGAGGACGATATAAAGCGGAATCCATGTCCAGCCCGATGTAAGCGCCATCGCCATCTGATCGAGCCAGACATTCTCGCTGCCGTTAAACACATGCAACAGCTGCATGTCAAAATCTTGTATCCTACTAAAATCCATTCTCTTTATTTTAATCAGATTTTATCTTAATCAGATTTCCTCAATTGCCTTGGTTTCAATCCAGCCTTCTCTGCCGTCTCCTACCTTGATTTCACGCCAGCCTTTCATCGCCTTATCGGTAATGTCAACGCGGGTTCCTTCATGCAGCAGGAAGAGGTCAACGCTCGTCTTGGCTGGAGTCTTCTTCACATTGACAGAAGGAGCGATGATGATGGCTCCCGTACGGTTGATGAGCATCTGCCGCTGCTGGTAAGCAAAGAGATTGCTCAGCAGGAAGACTGCCACGAAGAAGATTCCACCGAAGAAACCAATCTTGCGCAACACGATATGCGAACCGAAGAGATAAACCAAGACCAGAACCAGCGCCATGATGATGGCTATGATGCCTGTCTTTGCCCAACAGTCAACACTCGTAAAGTTAACCAGCGCCTTCCACCAGGTTACGAAGAACATCTCGCTTTCCGGAGTAATCTTATCGATGGTCTTGCTACGTGCAAACTGCAGGTTGAAGCTGATGTCTTCATCGCCTGGCGAGAGCAGATGGGCACGCTCATAATTGAGCACAGCCTTGGTAATATTGTCTGTACGGTAATAAGCATTGCCCAAGTTATAGTAAACTTCGGCTGAAACACCATAGTTGTTCAATATTTCCTCATAGTCGCGTATGGCCTGCTGATAGTTACCTTTCTGATATTCCGTATCAGCATTGTTCTTGGTTACAGCGCCTGCAGAAACCGAGCAGCCCAACATCACCATGATCATCAAGACGAACGAATATCCGGTTGCACTCTTCTTGCGCTGCTTACGCGTTGCATTGATAGCATTTTCTATATCCATAATAGCAGTCATTGCAGATTCGAATGTACGGTTCATATTGCCGGCAGGGTCGCCCGGCGCATAGCGTTCAAACTCACATTCATCGAGCGCAGTTGTAAACTTCTCGATAGTTCTCTCCTCTACACAATGTTTTTCGAGCATAGCCTGAATGTTTTCACGTGAGAGCTTTTCGGCAGGCATGTTGAGCTTGTAGCTTACATAGCCCCACAAAGCACGGAGCACTTCATCGTAGAATTCTTCCTGCTTGCCACCGAGCATCAGCAGATGAGCCTTCTTCAGGCGCTTGGTTGCTATCTTGTTTGCCTTGTTGGAACGGACCTTTACCAGGTCGGCATTCTCGAGAGCACGGCGACGGAAAACAATGAGCAGGGCAAAGAAGGCTGCCAATGGAACCAACAGACTGGTCCAGTAGCCGAAGCTTCCGTAGAACATATCGTCAATATCATGGAGCTTAGACTTGCCCAGTTTCAGCGCGTGAATGTCCTTATCCTTGTTGCTGAAATCTGATGTTTCATTGTCTGAAGTTCCATCGCCCTTCTCTACATTCAGCGTAAACGGCTGGGTCTTGATTGTCTTATACTTGTTAGCCGAAGTATCATAATAGGTGAATTCTACCGCAGGAATGGTATAATTTCCCTGATTACGAGGCACAGCCAGAAAGTCATAAATCATATTGCCTTCTACGCCATTGGCTGTAAGGCGGGTCTTGTCTGTCACCTTCGCATCGTACTTGTCAAAATCCTTAGGGAAGGTAATGACAGGCTGCTTGAGCAGCTTCAGGTTTCCGATTCCTCCTACCACTACACGAATGGTGATTGGTTCGCCAGCCTTCACTTCCTTCTTGTCGATGGAAGCAGTAATGTTGAATTTACCTACACCGCCCGAGAAGTTGGCAGGGCGCTGAGGCAATGGATCAACCTGAATTTTCACACTAGGAGCAATAATATCTTTCTTTACTTCAACATAGCCGGAGCCGCCATTGAAGAAAGCTTCCATCGGGTCAACGTTTCTGTTCTGCTGAACTACGATTCCCTTGAAGGTAATGGCTGGAATAGTGAGGTTTCCCGTCATCTGCGGATACATGACATACTGGCTCCATGTAACGCATCGGTAAGGTCGGCCGTTTACAGTTTCAGTATGGAAGGTCTTCTGCTGAGGCAGCGGAACTTCCTGGTTGTGGAATCCCTTCAGGTCAGGCATCTTGCCTTCCAACTGGGTAAGGTCTACCTGCGTGTAAACCTTATAAGTAAGGAGCACCGGTTCCTGTTCGTGAACACGTCGCTTGTTGGCTGTAACCTTGATGAAGAGGTCGCGGCCTGATATTCTTGATCCGGCAGTTCGCATGCGTGGTTCATTATAATCATTCTGTCCGTGCATGGAAGGTGCGCCGTTGTTGCGTGCAGCATGGCCAGAAACCGTAATCTTAACCGGATGGGAAGAGAGTTTCTTACCATTTACGATGGCATGAGAGGCACCAATGCCAAAGGTTCCGTTCTTAGCTGCGTAGAGCGTATAGGTAATGGTTACCGACGATGAAGAGGAAGTATGGCCATTGATCATCTGATAACTGGACTGCGATGAGGTGTAAGGACCAGCGATTACCTCAAGTCCTTCTCCTACTCCGCCCAGGCGGAATTCCTCTACATCACGTGTATTGATGGTATAGGCCACACGGAAGTTTTCTCCCGCCGCCACGTGTGTTGGTGCCGACACACTGATATGCTGGGCTTTCAGCTGCAAACTGAAGCCCAGAAGCATTGCCCATATAATAATTAACCAACCTATATGTTTCATGTTCTAAATCTATTATGCTCGTTGTATTATTTTACTTTTACCAGTTTTTCTCATATTGCTTTCTGCGAGGCTGACTCATCGCTTTCTGCATCTTACGCTTCGTATCCTTCTCCTGCTGGATGGCAGCGTTCAAGAGTTGTTCAGCATTATCTTTGCTCATCTTGTCCTGATTGTTCTGATTCTGCTGATTGTTCTTATTCTGGTTGTTCTTATTTTTATCGTTCTTGTTCTTGTCTTTATTCTGATCTTTGTTCTGATCCTTATTCTGCTTGTCTTTGTTCTTGTCCTTGTTTTTATTCTTGTTGTTCTTGTTCTTATCGTTCTGCTTGTTCTGCTTCTGGTTTTTGAGCAGTTTCTTGCAGAGGGCAAGATTATATCGGGTTGCATTGTCCTGCGGATTGCAGCGCAGGGCGTTCTCATAACATCCTATGGCCTGCGCATATTGCTGATGCTGCTGCATGACCACACCCATGTTGTGGTAACTTCTGGCGCGTCGCATCTTGTTCGTTTCCAGTTTCGAAGCATTCTCAAACTGTATCATTGCCATCGAATCCTTCTGCTGCATCATCAGGGCGCAACCCAGATTATAGACAGCCTGCGCATTCTTCTGGTTCTTGGAGATAGCCTTGCGATATTGCGTTTCGGCTACAGCCCACTTCTGTTTATGATAGGCGCGGTTTCCCTGGCGGATGAAGTTGCGGTCGTTCTGCGCTCCCACCTTCGCCAAGCCCAGCACCATCAGGGCAAAAACCAATATATATCTTAAATATCTCATTCCTATTATATAATAATGTATAAACGTTTATCAGAAAGGCTTCATGATGTCTTTCTTAAAAAACTTGATGTTTCTGAGCAGAGGATTCTTTACCTCCAGCAGACAAACTTCGATGATAAGCAACAGGATGACGAGAATACCTACAGCCTGGAACTGTTCATCATAGGCGCTGTAAACCACGCTCGTTACATCACCTTTCTGCAATTTGGCAATATCATCATTCAATGCTCTTTCCGCATCGCTGGTATTATCTACATGAATGTACTGACCCTTGCCTGCCTGGGCAAGTTCCTTGCACATCTGCTCATTCAGAGCGGTCATTACGGTGTTGCCCGCATTGTCCTTCAGATAAGAGCCGTCGCCCATAGGGATTGGTGCTCCCTTGGTGTTACCTATGCCCAGGATAAAGACATTGATTCCTTTCTTGTTGGCAGCAGCCGCTGCCTCCTGTGCGCCAGGCTCATGGTTTTCGCCATCGGTAATAACGATGATGGCTCTGCCTACATTCTCCTGCTGGGTGAAACTCTTGGAAGCCAAATCGATGGCTGCTCCGATATTGGTTCCCTGTGTCTGGATAAGACCAGGGGTTATGTTCTGGAGAAACATCTTTGCCGAAACATAATCGGTGGTGATTGGCAACTGCACGAAAGCATCGCCGGCAAAGACGATGAGTCCAATCTTGTCGTTGTTAAAGTTGTCGACCAGATTTTCGATAAGCATCTTACTCTTGTCCAAACGGGATGGAACCACGTCCTGACAGAGCATGGAATTTGAAATATCGAGGCAGATGATGGTTTCAATACCATGTCGCTTATCGTGAGAAATCTTGCTGCCCATCTGCGGGCGAGCTACCATCACGATAAGAAGCGCCAAGGCTGCGAGCATCAGCACAAACTTAACTGTTGGGCGATATTTGGAGATGTTGGGCATGAGCTGTTTCAGAAGTTCCGGATCGCCGAGCTTCTTCAGTCTAGCCTTTCTTCTTCTCCATCCTATCAGTCTGATCAGAATCAGTACTGGTATTATCCACAACAGCCAGAGGAATATAGGATCTTCAAATCTTAACATTTTCTATTCTAATTATATCTTCTATTCGATTATCCGATAATCAGTAAAATATCTCCGATAACTGGTAAAATATCTCCGAAAGATAGCAGAATATCTCCGAAAGATAGCGGAATATCTCCGATAATCAGTAATGGCTCAGTATCCGGATTACGGAATTCTTCTGAACCAGGTGATGCGGAGCAGGATTTCTACCAGCAATACCAGGAGAGCTGCCAAGGCGAATGGCTGATAAGCTTCATAGCGCTTGGCGAAATGCTTGACATTAAACTTGGTTTTCTCCAGTTTATCAATGTCCCTGTAAATCTTCTTCAGCTCATTATTGTTCGTAGCGCGATAGAAGTTACCATCGGTTGTCTGAGCAATATCGCTCAGCGTCTTCGTATCTATCTCTACCGGAATGTTGACGTACTGTACTCCTCCTGCCACAGGCATTGGATAAGGAGCCACCTTGTTGGTTCCTACACCGATGGTGTAAACGCGGATTCCGTAGCTCTTGGCAATCTCTGCTGCAGTCATAGGCGAGATTTCACCCATGTTGTTACTGCCGTCGGTAAGAAGAATCACAACCTTCGATTTTGACTTAGAATCCTTCAGGCGGCTCACGGCATTGGCGAGTCCCATTCCCACTGCAGTTCCATCGTCAATCAGTCCCCGGGCGGCAATATCCGTACGGGTTGCCTGCAAGAGGCGCAACAGACTGGCATGATCGGTTGTCATCGGGCACTGGGTGAAGGCTTCACCGGCAAAGATAGTCAGACCGATGTTGTCGTTCGGTCTTCCCGAGATGAATTCCGTAGCCACATCCTTAGCCGCTTCCATACGGTTCGGTCTCAAATCTTCGGCAAGCATAGAGGTGGAAACGTCCATTGCCAACATAATGTCAATGCCTTCTACCGTCTTGTTGTCCCAAGCCGTATGCGTCTGCGGACGAGCCATCGCACAGACGATGAGCACGAAACAGATGCATCTCAGCACCATTGGCAGATGGATGAGACGCACACGCAGGCTCTTCGGAGCATATTGATACTTTTTCGTGTCGCTCATGCGCATGGTTGGCGCATTCTTCTTCCTGTAGAGGAAATACCATAATATATAAGGTATCAGCAACAGGAGCAACAGAAAATAGCCTTTACTTGCAAATTCCATTTCTTTATTTTTCTATTTATAGCCAGGCAAAGAGTTTCGGAATAAACCGCTTTGCCCGGCGAAACGTTTCATAAGAACACCCTGCTTTACATCAGCAGCATGGCTGACTGGTAAATGATGTAACCCAACAGAGCCAGACCTACGATAGCTCCTATCCAAAGGAGCGACTTGATGAGGCGGCGCTGAGATTGCGTCTTCTGCTCTTCGTTGGTCAGCTGCGGAACCACCTTTTCTTCTGTAGGTTTCTCATCTGTCTTGGTCTGGTCGATGAAGTTGATGGCATTCACCAGGTTTGCGTCGTTCTCATTCACCAGGGTTTCATATTTGGCAAACTTCACGAGATCGGCAGTCTGGAAGAGTTCCTTCAGTTCATCTATCATCTTCTGGTCGCCTGCTTCGCGCAAACGTTCGATGATTTCCATACTGGTCATTTCCATCGCATTGAATCCGAAACGGCTCACGATATATTCTCTCAGCGTATTGGTAAGCTGGGTGTAGTAAGCCTTCTGTGTTTCCTGATTCTCTACGTGCTGCTGCTTGATGACGTTGATTTGATTCAGCGCCTTTTCGTGAGCCGGAACACGTTTTACGATGCGGATATGGGTGATAATCGGCTTGTTGTTTTTCAGTCTGTTGCGCAGATAAAGCCATGCGCCACAGAGGATTAACAGCAATAGGCTCAACCAAAAAATCGCACTCCATTCGCTCCAGGAGAAAGGATTGTCCTGAACATCCTTGGGCGGATAGAACTGGTTGGGATGAACCGTATCTACGGGCACGGTGAGCACCTTCAGCGCAAGCTGGTTTCCATGACAGTTCTTGCCGTTTACCTTCACATTGAGCGCAGGAATCGCATACACCTTTTCATCAAACGAAGTCAGCGTATAGTCGCGACTCACCACCATGCGGTCGTCGCCTATGTGCGAAGTGTCGCCTTTACTCTGCTCTACCACTTCCACTCCCGGCGTAATTTGCTGCTGCGGCTTGAAAGATGGCAGTTCCACCTTATCGCCCTGCTTGACCGAAGCCTTCAGATGCAGCACGGTCTGCTGTCCTATCAGTATCTGCAGCGAGTCGATGCGTTGCTCTACCTGCTGGGCTTGAGCCAAGCCTGAGCACCCCAGGAGAGCGAGCGACAATATGATATTCTTTACTTTAAACATAGTTTCTTTACTTTGAGCTTTCGGTTTATCAGCCCCTCTGCTTGAAAAGCATCAGGAGCGCCTTCGAGAAGTCCTCGTTAGTGGCAATCGAAGTCCAGTCGACCTTGCTTTTGGCAAAGTCGGTTTTCAGATTCTCCTGCTGCATCAGCCATTGCTGGGTATGAGCCATTCGCAGTTTCTTCGAACTTGTATCAATATACATTTCGTGTCCGGTTTCTGCGTCCATCACCTTGAGCAATCCTACATCAGGCAGCACCTTGGCACGCGGGTCGTAAACCTGGATGGCTACTACATCATGTTTCTGGTTGGCAATCTGCAGCTGATGCTGGAAATCCTTATGATCGTAGAAGTCGCTGATTACGAAAGCTGTGCAGTGGCGTTTCATCACGCGGGTGAAATATTCCAGGGCGCAGCCGATGTCGGTACGCTGGCTTTGCGGCTGGAAGTTGAGCATTTCTCTGATGATATAGAGAATATGCTTTCTTCCTTTCTTAGGCGGAATGTACTTCTCGATACGGTCAGAGAAGAAGATGACACCTATCTTGTCATTGTTCTGAATGGCACTGAAGGCGAGTGTGGCAGCAATCTCAGTAGCCAGATCGCGCTTCATCTGCTTCATCGTACCGAAATCGAGCGACCCGCTGACGTCTACGAGCAGCATCACGGTAAGTTCCCTTTCCTCTTCAAACACCTTGACATAAGGTTTATGAAAGCGGGCGGTCACGTTCCAGTCGATGTCTCTCACATCATCGCCGTACTGATATTCGCGCACCTCGGCAAAGGCCATTCCCCTACCCTTGAAGGCAGAATGATACTGACCAGCGAAGATGTTCTGACTCAGTCCGCGAGTCTTGATTTCTATCTTCCGAACCTTTTTTAAGATATCTTGTGTATCCAACTTATTACTTTGAACTTTGAATTTTGAACATTGAACTTTATGATTAGTGAAGCAAGCGAATTTTTCACTCTTCGTTCTTCACTCTTCACTTACCGAATCAAGGCACTTCCACCTTATTGATGATGCGGCTTACGATTTCCTCGCTTGTCACATTGCTTGCCTCGGCCTCGTAAGAAAGGCCGATACGATGGCGCAATACGTCGTGGGCCACAGCTCTTACATCCTCAGGAATCACATAGCCGCGATGCTTGATAAATGCATAGGCTCTGGCTGCCTTGGCAAGAGAGATGCTGGCACGAGGACTGCCGCCGAAGGTAATCATGTCTTTCAGTTCGCCCAGTCCATAGCGGTCTGGATAACGAGAAGCAAAGACGATATCGGCAATATACTGCTCAATCTTCTCATCGAGATAAACCTCGTTTACAATCTTGCGAGCCTTCAGAATCTCCTCTGCTGATGTTACAGGTGTGACCTCAGGAAGTCCGCCCTGAATATTCTCGCGGATGATGAGTTTCTCCTCTTCCAGTGTAGGATAATCGATGATTACCTTCAGCAGGAAACGGTCTACCTGAGCTTCAGGCAACTGATAGGTTCCTTCCTGCTCGATAGGGTTCTGTGTAGCCATTACCAGGAACGGACTAGGCAGTTTGAAGGTTTCATCACCAATGGTAACCTGGTGTTCCTGCATGGCTTCGAGCAGCGCACTCTGCACCTTGGCTGGGGCACGGTTAATCTCATCTGCCAAAACGAAATTGGCGAAGACAGGACCGCGCTTTACATGGAAAGCCTCGTCTTTCTGTGAATAAATCTGAGTACCCACCACATCGGCAGGCAACAGGTCAGGAGTAAACTGAATGCGGCTATAGTCGGAGCTGATAAGCTGTGACAATGTCTTGATTGCAAGTGTCTTCGCCAGTCCAGGTACACCCTCAAGCAGGATATGACCATCAGAGAGAAGACCGATAAGAAGGCAATCTACAAGGTGTTTCTGACCTACGATTACCTTATTCATGCCCATTACCAGGTTGGTAACAAACTGACTTTGTTGTTCTATCCGGATATTCAATTCGCGGATATCAATAGCTTCTGCCATAATTCTATATTTTTACGTTTAATTTCTTAATTCAAACAATATATTTCCAAAACTAAACGCAAAAGTACTCAAATTAAGCCACAAAAGCGAAAAAACCTATCTAAATAATATTAAAAATGTTTCATAAAAGCTATTTTTAGGTTCTTTTAAAGAATAGCTTTTATGAAACAAACGAGATTTCAAATATTTTATCTGTTTTTATGCTTCATGTACCAAGGATGAACCAAGAAATTGTACACCAGCAACGATACGATTGTAAAAAGAAGCGCATAGTGCAACATCCCTGATTCTATCATATTATATACAGGATGATCTACGTCAAAATGCGCTCTCGCCGGAAGATTATGAAACAGGAATCCAAGACCGAGTCCCAAGCTCAATCCCAATTCCCAAGCCAGGAAGAACGAGTTCACGCTCGTACCGCGCTGGCAATGTTTGGCAAGCTTGATATAGAAGAGCAGGAAACGGCTTCCGATGATTCCCAAGCTGAAACCCAGCAAGGTTGGAACCACGATTTCTACAGCAAACTCCTGACTTCCGAACGAAATCAGTTCAGCAGAAGCCAACAATATCAGACCTACGATTATCTGACTCTTCAGATCTGCATCAGCAAAGACAAACTTTTCTGCCAGGAACGCCAAGACCAATCCTCCGAAAATCATCAGAAAGTTACCAGTAGAATGAGGCACAGAAAAGTATAATCCCGCAGAAAAAGTAATCAGGATGATGTTGATAAACAGCGGAGTTCCCTGTGGCAGATAGAAGCGGTCGAGGCTGAAAACCTTGATTCCTTCGGCAGGCGCCTTGAAAGGAAACTTGGCGCGAGAAACCAGCACGAAGGCTCCCAAAGCCAGCAACGAAGCCGTAGGGAAAACATAACCCATGCCGAAATAGTTGTAAACAAAAAATGCCAACAAGGGTCCTACAGCTATCGAAAAGCGGGCAAACCAGGAGGTAATATAATTAGCCTCGGTGCGCTGGAACGACTCGCAGGAATCAATAACCAGTGTACTGGCAAGCGTCATCTGAGCCAGTCCCAGAAATGCTCCCAACAGGAAACGGACCGCCAGGAGAATCTCAAAAGAAAACCTGATGTTCCAGAACGTATCCAGATAGTAAAGAACCGAAAGGCAAACAACCACACCTAAAATGGAAAGCTGACAGACCATATTCCTGCGGTAGCGCTGCACCAGATAAGAGCAGAAGCCGCCAAACAGAAACAGTCCAAAGCCGTATGCAAGAAGCACACACCCAATTTGCCACTGCTGGAAATTCTCCTGAATCAGGAAATAAGGAATGGCAAAAACGAGCATGTACACACTCGACATCAGCAAGAGGTTGGCAAAACATAATCGCCAGAAGTCCTTGTGCCACAGTTTGATATGTACTGGTGTATTTTGTGTATCCATTATTCTAAACTCTTTTATGAATCTATCGTATTTATACTCTCTTACACTTCGCTAAAAAGAGAGTTAATGTTAGTAACTCTCTTCAGCGCTAGGATAATCTACGGTCTTCACCGCATCAATATAAGCCTTCACACCCTTGGTCATTTCCTCGCCTACCTGAGCAAAGTGGCGCAGGAACTTAGGCTTGAAGCCCTGTGTCATTCCGAGTGCATCAGCATAAACCAGAACCTGTCCGTCGCAGCCGTTACCTGCACCGATTCCGATTGTTACAGCCTTTACCTTCTTGCTTACTTCAGCAGCGAGCTTAGCAGGAACCTTCTCCAGCACGATGGCAAAGCAGCCTGCTTCGTCCAGCGCAATGGCGTCGCTGATAAGTTTCTGTGCCTCAGCCTCTTCCTTGGCACGAATGCCATAACCGCCAAACTTATTAACGCTCTGCGGGGTAAGTCCGAGATGACCATGAACCGGGATTCCGGCATTAACCAGCGCCTTAACGGTTTCGCAGATTTCTACGCCGCCTTCCAGTTTCAGAGCGTCTACACCCGTTTCCTTCATCATGCGGCAAGCATTGCGCAGCGCCTCTTCCTTGCTGATCTGGTAGCTGCCGAAAGGCATGTCGCAAACCACGAAAGCATGCTGGCAGGCACGTGCCACGCTGCGGGCGTGATAAATCATCTGGTCTACGGTAATCGGCAATGTGTCTGCATTTCCTGCCATCACATTGCTGGCCGAATCACCTATTAATATAGAGTCAATTCCTGCAGCATCTATAATTCCGGCTGTTGTAAAGTCGTATGCTGTCAGCATGGTTACTTTCTCGCCAGCCTTCTTCATTTCTGCGAAGGTCTTGGTGGTAATTTTCTTCTTGTCAGTAGATAAATATCCCATTTTTTTATTTTGATTTATTTATTGTTCTGCGTTGAATCTATTTCGCATTCTCCACGATGCGCTGCAAGTCAGCATAGCTGAAACCTCTGTAATCATCTATCACATAGTCGGATAGCGGCTCTATGGCTTCTCTGCTGTTCGTTGTGGCAAGACCTAAGGTAAAGGCTCCTGAGGCTCTCACCGCCTTCAGTCCGTTGAAGCTGTCTTCCAGTCCTACACAGTCCTCCGGTTCTACACCGAAATAGGCTGCACCTTTCAGATAGCAGTCTGGATGAGGCTTGCTCTCGGCGAAATCCTCGCTGGTCAGCACGCGGTCGAAATAAGCCTTGAATTCCGGGTGACGTTCATAGACATTCAGCATCTTCTGAACGTTGCTGCTCGTTACCACAGCGCATTTTACGCCATGCTGCTTCAAGTCGCTGATGAAGTCTTCGAACCCCGCAATATATTCATACTGCATGGTCTTTTCAAACTCATCCAGTCGGGCAGTAATCTTAGCCTGTTCCTCCTTTGCGCCTGTAAAACCTTCGATGTGGGCGAAGACGGCTTCATCGGTGAAATACTTGTCGTAAATCTGAACCAGAGTCTGTCCTTTGATGCGATATTCGAAATCGGGCATTTCCGGATGATACTCCCTGCCTATCATTCCCCAGAAGATGGAGTACTGCGATTCTGTATCGAAAACCACACCATCCAGATCGAAGAGTGCTGCTTTTATCATATTTCCTTGTCTGTTTTTATCTATTTTTGCTTAAATTATATTGAAAACGGGTGCAAAGTTACGCAAAAAACTTAATATACGAGCATAATCTGACAGATTTTGATGTTTTTATTACGTGTTTTCCGATTTTTTACACTACCTTTGCAGAAAAATCAGTAGAAATAAAGAAGAATACATATAATTATATGATAGAAATAATAGAGAAATACTTCCCGAACCTCACGGAAGAGCAGAAAAAGCAGTTCGAGGCACTCGATGCATTATACCGCGACTGGAACAGCAAGATCAATGTCATCAGCCGCAAGGACATCGATAATCTGTACGAGCACCACGTGCTCCATTCTCTGGCAATAGCCAAGGCCATCCATTTCCGTCCGGGCACGGAGATTCTCGATTTCGGCTGCGGCGGAGGTTTCCCGGGCATTCCGCTCGCCATCCTCTTCCCTGAATGCAAGTTCAAGCTGATAGATGGAACGGGCAAGAAAATCAGAGTCTGCAACGAAGTAGCTACGGCCATCAATCTGCAGAATCTCAAGGCTGAACACCTGCGCGGAGAAGACGAAAAAGGCAAGTACGACTTCGTGGTAAGCCGTGCGGTAATGCAGCTTCCTGACCTGATGAAGATTATCAAGAAAAACTTTAAGCAGAAGGGGCAAAACGCTCTGCCTAACGGACTTCTGTGTCTGAAGGGCGGTAATCTGAAAGAAGAACTGAAGCAATACTTCAAGATTTCAGAAATCACTCCGCTCAGCACTTTCTTCGATGAAGAATGGTTCAGTCAGGACAAGCAACTGGTTTACGTTCCGGCTTAGAAGAAGTGAAGAGTGAAAAGTAATCATAAAGTTCAAAGTAAGAAATGTTACATATAGAAAGATTTCAAGTAAACATGTTGCAGGAAAACTGCTACGTGGTGAGCGATGAGACCAAGGAATGCGTCATCATCGATTGCGGCGCCTTCTATCCGGAAGAGCGCAAAGCTATTACACAATATATTAAGGAGAACCAGCTCAAGCCCGTTCACCTGCTCGTAACCCATGGCCATCTTGACCATAACTTCGGCAACAACACCATCTATCAGGAGTTCGGACTGAAACCGGAAGTATCGGCAGCTGATGAAAACCTGATGAAGGGACTCGCCAAGCAGGCAGAAACCTTCTATCAGATGCAGCTCGATTACCAGTTTCCGCCTATTGGCAGATTCTTCGAAGATGAAGAGGTCATCAAGTTCGGTAACCACGAGTTCCAGGTCATCGCCACTCCGGGCCACAGCAGCGGTTCCGTCACCTTCTATTGCGAGGCAGAGCACGTAGCCTTCACCGGCGACACCCTCTTCCACAGCTCTATCGGCAGAACCGATTTCCCTGGAGGCAGCATGTTCCGCATCATCAACAGTCTGCGCCATCTCGGTCAGTTGCCTGACGAAACCCAGGTTCTCCCAGGTCATGGCGAATACACCAGCATAGGCGAAGAGCTTGCTCACAATCCATATATGGACCGTTAAAACAGCATTTTAAAAAGTCAGGAGATTTATCAGCGATGATCAAGAAATCGAATACAGAGAAGATCATTCTCGGCATTGACCCAGGAACCAACGTGATGGGCTATGGCGTAATCCGCATCATCGGCAACAAGGCCGAACTGGTGGTGATGGGCGTCATCGACATGCGCAAAGAGAGCGATCCCTATCTCCGGCTGGGCAAGATTTTCGACCGCGTAACCGGCATCATCGACAGCTATCTGCCCGATGAGATGGCCATCGAAGCCCCCTTCTTCGGCAAGAACGTGCAGTCGATGCTCAAACTGGGCAGAGCGCAGGGAGTAGCCATCGCAGCCGCCATTCATCACAGCGTTCCAATCCACGAATATGCGCCGCTCAAAATCAAGATGGCCATTACAGGACAGGGACAGGCTTCGAAGGAACAGGTGGCGGGAATGCTGCAGCGACTGCTCCATATTCAGCAAGACGAAATGCCGAAGTTCATGGACGCTACCGATGCGCTGGGGGCAGCCTACTGCCACTTTCTGCAGATGAACCGCCCGGAGACAGACGCCAAGCACTACAGCAGCTGGAAAGACTTTGCAACAAAGAATCAGAGTAGAATAAAAAAATAAGAGAGATGCAAAAGATTATTAGCATTAAAAATGGTGTTACCCGTATGCCTGAATGGCGTATGGCAGAACCCGTAAACTTCGAGGCGTGCGATGGTGAACACATCGCTATCGTAGGTCCGAACGGTGGAGGAAAATCAATGTTTGTCGACATCATCGTAGGTCGCCACCCACTCCTGATGCACGACCCTGATTACGATTTCTCACCTAGTCAGAAAACTATGGTGAGCGACAACATCAAGTATATTACCTTCCGCGACTCCTACGGAGGCGATAACGACCGCACTTATTTCCTGCAGCAGCGCTGGAACCAGCTCGAGATAGACGAGAACACGCCTGTCGTAAAGGACAAGCTGGAAGAAGCCTACCAGATGGCTGGCGAAGACACTCCGGAGCGCAGAGCCCTGCAGCAGCACATCTACAAACTCTTCCACATGCAGCACCTGATGGACAAATACACCATCCTGCTCTCAAGTGGCGAGCTCCGCAAGTTCAAACTTGCCTCTACCCTCTTCTCAGAGCCTCGCGTGCTCATCATGGACAATCCGTTTATCGGACTCGATGCTGAAACCCGCGACCAGCTCAAGGAACTGCTCAAGACCCTCTCTTCAGAGCGAGCCCTGCAGATTATCCTCGTACTGAGCAAGAGCGATGATATTCCCGACTTCATCACCCACGTGGTAGAAGTGAAGGACATGAAGGTTCTGCCTAAGGTAACCCTCGCCGAATATCTTGCCGGCAGAGAATCCGTGCCTGCCCATGTGCTGAGCCCGGAGATGGTACAGGCCATCGTAGACCAGCCTTACAGCGACCGCGAATATCATACCCAGGAAGTGGTGAAGATGAACAAGGTACGCATACAGTATGGCGAGCGAATCATCCTCAAAGACCTCGACTGGACCGTGATGAACGGCGAGCGATGGGCTTTGAGCGGACAGAACGGAGCCGGAAAGAGTACGCTCCTCAGTCTGGTCTGTGCCGACAATCCGCAGAGTTACGCCTGCGACATTACCCTCTTCGACAATCCTCGAGGCAGCGGCGAAAGCATCTGGGACATCAAGAAGCACATCGGCTACGTATCGCCTGAGCTTCACCGCTCTTACCAGCGCGACCTGCCAGCCATCCGCATCGTAGCAAGCGGCCTGATGGATTCCGTAGGTCTCTATGTGAAGCCAAAGGAAGAAGATATGGACAAGTGCCGCTTCTGGATGAAAGTATTCGGATTGGAAGGTCTTGAAGACCGTGGTTTCCTGAAGCTCTCCAGCGGCGAACAGCGCCTCGTTCTTCTGGCACGAGCCTTTGTCAAGGATCCGGAACTGCTGATTCTCGATGAGCCGCTCCACGGACTCGACAACCGCAACCGCCGTCTTGTAAAAGACGTCATCGAAGCCTTCTGTCGCCGCCAGAACAAAACCATGATCATGGTAACGCATTATAAGGAAGAATTGCCAGCGTGCATCGACCACAGCATCTTCCTCATGCGCCACACCAACGATTAAAAAGAATTGATAATTAATAATTTCAGAAAGATGAGATACATAATATTATTATTTGCGCTCACCCTCAGCATAGCTAAGGCAAGCGCCCAGGATGTATTAAACGAGGTGCTCCGCACTTCTGATGCAATCATCAACGACACCACGAAGAGCATGGACGAGCGCCGTACAGCCCTCTTCAAGTTTGACGCAATGACCTACATGCGCAGCAAGATTCTGCCACCGTATGTAATGCTCGACAAGAATCTGAGCAAGGACACCTTGAACATCAAGGTTCGCTATCTCAACGAGCAGGCCTACGCCATGAGCGTTTATATTACGCTCTATCAGAGGCGACTGAAGGAGGCTTCAAACAAGAACAAGCCGCTCGTAACCCAGTTTTTCAAGCAGGCAACCATCGACCACAAGGCATTTAAGGATGCAGATACAGAGTTTACCCTGGCTTATTACAACACCCCGGATGTTCCTACTCCATTCTGCCTCGACTGCGATTGGGTTTCAACCTTGGCTTTTATCCGCAGCATCGACTGGTCAAAGCTTTAAGAACGTTTTCAGTCAGAAAATATATAAAAACAGATTAGCAGCATCCCTTTTGCAGGGATGCTGTTTGTCTATAGGATGGTTATCCAGATACTTTCGTCTCGGTCGCGCGCCGCTGTCATAGCGTTGATGAGCCGCTGCAGCCAGATACGGGAGTTCACCACCATGCCCACGAACTTGTTCTCTCCAACAAGGATGCAGCCTTGTGTATCGTCAGGATAATTGCCTGCATGGATGCGGATGCCCTCGAAATTCGGCACACCCACCAGCAATGGCAACCAACGCTTGAATCTTGGAGAATACGATATGACCACAGGATAAGTACCCTCAGGAATGGCAGTATGGCCAGGTACCTTACGTGCCTTCACGCCGCTCTTGCGGCTATAGCGGGCATCCACTTCCTCTGGCTTTAGCTTGATACCCAACAGATTGCGCCATGTAGGCTCCATGGTATCGCAGAGATATGTATCTTTGGACAACAGCTGGCTGTCAAAGGTATGAATCAATTTGCACTTGTCGTCTTTCTTCTTGCCGGGCAGCGAGTTACGACTTACGCTTGCATCGGTCAGCAGATAGAGTCTGCCGATGGTATAAGTTCCCTTTTTAGCTATACGCTTTAATACGATTTCCATTTTGTTTGAATGTTAAGTGTTAAACTATTTTGCGTTGAAACATCTCAGGTCGAGTCCGTCAGAACGGAATAATAGCTTCTTAAAACTGAATAACTGAATACTGAACACCTTTCCGCCCTGCTTTCCGTCAGTTCCGTCGGCATTTACTCCCTTCGGAGGAATTTTCTCGATATAATGGCGGTTCACCCAGTTTCTCAGCATCGTCGCCGTACCCTTCTTGCCGAAGTCGTTATGTAGGCGCACCATCTCAGCCTGCGTGTAGGTAAAGGTGTCTGGCAATTGCTGCAGCAGGTTGGCAGGTCCTCGCTTGCTCGATTTCTCTCCTACCTCATTAGCCTTGGCTATGCTGGCACCAAAGAAAATCATCTTGCACCACAGGTCGTAGCTCTCGCTCCATCTGATGAACTCTTCTATTTCGGGTTCCCATTTGCAGCCGTTTGCCACGTATAGCACGCAAGCCTTGAGGAAGGCAATAACGTTGCCACGGAAGGAGAGATTCTCGAACACCCTGTTTTGCGACATGCGCGAAAAGTCGGCGTTCTCATCCTTCAACTTTTCTGCCAGGGCGAAAGCCTCAGCACAGTCTATTCTACCCGACGCCTTGCACAGATTCTCTATGTACGGTCTGAGCGCCTCTCTGAAGGCATCGTCGTATTCGCCGTATACTGGCATTTCGGCACCGATTTCCCGCTCCGGGATGGTACAGAAGTTGATGCGGCTGATAGGTCCGTCGGTGAGCACCTTTGAGAAATATCGCTGCCCCAGTTGGATGGTGGTCGATGCATTCCAGTTGAACCGGATGGTGATGCGCTCGGTGATACTCGATGTGCCCACGCGGGTCTGGCCGTATGAGTTGCCTGGATCAAAGGCAAGACACATGATTTTGAACTGCTGGTTGCCCTGTCCCTTGAGGGCGTCGAACTGATCTATCTCGTTGAGCGTTGTATAGAGGAAATGTTCCTGAGCCTCAGCCGTGCGCATCACGAATGCCGGGTTGGTCATATCGGCGTCTATCTCCTGTATGATGAGGTTTTCCGGACGCTTGCGCTTATCCTTGTTGGCACCCTTGCGTGTCACCTCATCTTTCCATTCCTTCTCCCGTTGCAGGTTCTCACGGTCGCGCTGTCTGATGTCCTCCATAATCATGTTGATAGGCATCTGCACACAGTTCTTGCCTGCGCCCGTACCCGCCAGCAGACAGCACATCAGGGTAGCCTCGTGCTCCACATTGTCGATGTACTTGAAGGTGGTCTTACAGAGGTGTGTAGCAAGTGGAGGGAAGATGGCGTGTGCCACGGCTGGCTTGTATACGTCCGGTGTCTTTGATAGCAGCAGCTCCACGAGTTTCGGGAGATGTTCGGGCATCAGAGGCGGAGCTAATTTATCATCTTCCGCATTAATATCCGTGCCGCCCTCGGAACTCTCGGCTTTTAACGACACGGCATCCTTCTGGGATGACTTCTCTGCCTGGGCATTGATGCGGATCACGGCTTGCGACATCGGCTTCGAACTGTCGCCATATTTCGCATAGAAGTCGTGGATGAGCTGCTGGCAGTCACGTTCCTGCGAGAAGGCAGGCATCTTCTGTGCCACCACCGCCTTCAGTTCCTCTTCGGGCATCACTCTCGATGCGCCTGCGCTCATAATCGCCAGAAGCGATGAGTGGCGGGAGCCTGGGGTGTTGATGTCTACGTCCTTCAAACCTGCCGCATTGCGGAATAGGTCGAAGGCTGCTAGGTTCTTGCCGGTTGCCACTGCCCCAGCATCCTGATAAGCTCCAGCAGGGCTGAGATGAGCAGCATGAGCAGCATTGCTATCACTAGGTTGGGCAGGCTGAATAGCAAAGCCAGAAGAAACAGCGTGATGGCTGTCAGAGCCCGGAAGTCTATGGTCTTGAACATTTTGTTGAGTGTTGAGTTTTGAATGTTGAATGTTGAGTGGTTTGGGCTGAGTTCCATTTTGGATTCGTCCGTCGATGGTAAGCCCACGGTCCAGGTAGGCTTGTCTGCGCCTCTTCAGCTCTTCCTGTGGCAGCACCTCGTACCAATGGGGCGAGCGATAGATTTCTGACGCCTTGTCGGTGATGAAGAGCATGCGCTCTGGCGTGATACAGCTCTCGTCGTAGGGCACGCCCAGCGCCTCGCAATAGGCTCGCTGCGTCTCCTCGATAGTCATGCCGATGGGCATGCGGATGTCGATGTGCAACTTCTTGCGGGCAGAGTACTCCAGGTGCAGCAGGGCTCCATTCCAGATGGTGTTGCTGCAGTTCAGCTCTCGTGCCTTCTCTATCGCTTTATCCACATATTCCTTATCGTCCACATCGATGGTGGTCTGGAAGAGGAAGCTTTCGGGCACGGCGTTCTTCTGCGAACGCCTGTTGTCTCGGAACTGGTAGTAGTGAGCGCAGCGGAAGGGCAGCTGCTTCTTCAGTTCATCGTTACCCCCACGGATGGCAGCTACCAGGTCTGCCATCCAGGGGTAAGCGATGGTTTTGTCGTAGACCGAGAGTGGCTGGGAGCTTACGCTCCCCTTATTGCCATTCTTGTACGGATTATATGCTATAATATGTTCCATCGTTCTTGAATGTTGAATGGTGAATTTAATGTTGAATGTTGAGTGTTGAGTGTTGAATGTTGAATTTAATGTTGAATTTAATGTTGAATGTTGAATTGCCAAACGGTCGCAAAGGCGCTAGCCTAATTCAACATTCAACACTCAACATTCAACATTCTCCTTGAATCCGGCAATCAGTTCCTTGTGCTCTACCTTGAGGTAGCGCAGCATGTCCTGCTTGTCCAGGTCACGGCTGAAGGTATAGTTCACCTGCACCGTGCGCTTGGTGGTGCGCACCACGGCATGCTTGGTCTTGAAGATTTCCTCGAAAAGCTTCTCGCCCGTACGTTCATAAGGCTTGAAGTCGAACTCGTCGCCTCCCTTCTCGCCAGAGCATACCATTCTGCCCGGTATCACCTTAGGCTGTTCGCAGATAACCTCGGTATCGTTCCATGGCGCCTTGCGGAAGGCGATGGTACCGTTTTCTTCACTGATGATGGCTCCGTCCACCTTCTGGGCGTTGAGGAGCTGCTTCTTTGCTGCTTGTTTCATAATCGTAACAACTTGTTTAAAAGATGAATAATGCCCGCAACCAGACTTTACTTGTCTGATTACGGGTGCAAAGATAGGGCAAAAACACCTATGGGAAAAATAGGAAAAATAGGATTAATATTTGTCCCATAAAAAAAATCATCTATGGGCAAAGAAATCAGCCACTTTATCATCCATTTCTTGATTTTTCATGTCCTCACAATGATTAAAGACATTGTTGAACGATTTTATCGTAACTTCATTTCGTATATTACAATCATCGGTAAGAAATCGATAAATGGCATTGGCACTGACGATATGCTGCGGTGCCAAGATTCCCCTTCTTCTCCAATATCTGATAAACGCAAATATTGCGATATTCATTGGAGAAGACTTGCTCGCACTGGTAGACATAGAATCTAGGCCATTTAGGGTGAGAAATTCTATAAATAAAGAGGCTTGCTCGGCGGTCGTCTCTTCATCTTTTACAGAAGATGCTTCATCAGACACAAAAAGGTATTCTTTTTTTCGGCCGATTCTGGTACCATTTTTCAATGGTTTTCTATTCCTTTGCTCCAGGTATTCATAATAGCCATCCAGAGTGGCGATATAGGCATCAAGCCTAGGAAGTTCAGCTTCAACCAAATGATTATCTTTTCTGTTAAAGGTCTCCAGGAAGCGACGTACTACGAGCGCATCATGATAATCTCTTTCCTGCATGGCAACATCTACCAGTATGTGTACGTGTATGCTCATATCCATAGGAGGGAACGCCTCAAATTGTAAGTATACTCAATATACTTGCTGTTGCCATCCAATTGAATGACCACGCGAAAAAGGCCGAATCGCCCATGCTTCAGTATCAAGCTCACGAGCTTGATTATAAATCTCCTCATAATTCGAAATTTATAGTAGTTAGTATTTAAGTTCTTTGTCGCTCATTCCTTAGTAGAGGACGGTAGAATTTGTTTGCGCTAACAATTTTGCTGGTACAAGCAAATGCCAGGAGAACTATAAGAGAATACACCCTTAGGGGACAGTTGGTCTCCGATTTCATCATATTTTACTTTCTTTTTTTTAGGTATTTATTTATAGATTAGAATTAGCCTCAAAATGAGTTCGCTAACACATAGAGAGGCGGAAAAACTCACTTATATTTACTTCATAAAAGCCAGCAAGTCCTTTCCCTTATGCATGAGGTTGAGAACCACTGCGGCTTGCATTCCGTAAATTTTCTTATATACCACATAGGCATGGAGGTGGTTCTATATTATCTGCCATATTTCTATCTTTATTTTTGAGATCACAAATTGTGACTTTGAACATTGCCATATTTAACAGCATTCAAAGGTAGTGCTTTTAGCCTTTAAGCTACTATTGCACAACCCCTTTCTTTGAAAAGAACGTAAAATTAATAGTTTTATTGCTATGATTGTAGTTTTATTAACTCACCAGCTTACACTCTCGTTAACACACACTAATTCTTGTAGAACCATAATAACAAATTCCACATAGAGTTTACTTTTGAATAGAATTTACGTAAATGACAAGATTTTTTGCCTGATTAACAAATATAGAATCTCCTTTTGCTTCATAAGAAAATAATGTATTATTATCCAAAAGTTTATCCTTACTAATCACAACAATTCTAACCAAAGGAATTCCTAAATAGTTTGCGAGTTTTTTATCAGATTCTACTTCACTTTTAGTATAGGATATTATACCATCACTCCTATACACATCTACATTTTGCAGTTTCTTTTTAACATAATAAACACTCTTTTTTATAGCATATTTCTCCCCTCTATATTCTATCGTTCCACAAGAATTATTATATTGTAATCCTGAGGAAACTTCTTTACAATATATTATATTGAAAGAATTATACTCTTGCTTTATAGAGCAAGAGTATAAAATATAGGTAAAACGTAAAGCGTAATTAAACAAATGTGATTTCTCATTTTATGGTTACATTTATAGTTTGAGGTCTTTCATTCACATTTCACCCATGTCGTAAGTAGAGGTCGTTACATTGCCCTCCGTGTCGGTGACACGGACAAGGCGCTGCATGCCGTCATACTCAAACGAGGTGGTAATCTCACCGTCAGGACCGCTCTTCTGGTGGTCTTCAAGGTCTTGCAACTGCCATTGGTATGGGTAGCCTAGACATGGAAAAACTTTCAAAGAAACAAGGAAAATATCCTCTGATAAGCCTTGGCGAATTTTAAGGCGGTTTATAGCCTTGTTTTGTTGATACTTTCATACGTCTTTATTTTATGTTTTATCTAAAGAACGATAGACATTTGATTTTATTGCATAGAATTGCTGCATTACCTCAAAATACTGATCTATCAATGGTTTTATACGTATTACGCTATATTTAAATAATCATAGAAAACTTGGCGACATGCATATATTTCAATTAAAATCGAATGATATGCTTTATAAAATAGAGCCAGCTTGGATTCTATTACTGGAATATATTACGGTGTATTACCGCCTGATATTAAGATAACTCTTACGTTAAATGCTGATGGTACCTACTTGTTGATACAGTCATACAAAGAAAAGCAGAAAGAGCAGGAAAGGTTAAGAGGAACTTTCCAAGTGCTTGACTACAACATCCTGATGCTTGTGCATCCTTCAAGTGGTGAGCATACCTTCTACAAGGTGAAGGATGCCAATCATATTGTTCTGATAGATTCGTTCGGTAATGAACCCCAAAAAGAGGATAAGAAGAACTATATTCTAAAAGGAAAGTATAGAAAAATATAAATAAACCGCGTCTAACTATAACTTTTATAGCTTGACGCAGCTTATTTTACACTCTCCTCATCTCAATAAAATTGGTAAATTTATTTTTCAGTCAACCAAATTTTACGGATTTTCCCAAAATCATCCCAGTTCCAATAACAATTTATTTTTACTGGGTAACATTTTCGGTTCGGGATATCCAACATTGAAAGCTGCTCTAAATTGTATATCGGTGTCAAATCCATATCTTCTATTAAGAAATTTTTCCCAAATAAAGCAAGAGCTTTAATCCTTTTTAAACTAGCCAAAGACTTGATTGAAGCCAATTTATCTGTTTCTATTATAACAACCTCAATATTTTTTGAGTTTGCTAAAAAGTTGATGTCGTGAAGGTTATTGACGCCTCTAATTTCTATTCTTATTAAATTTCTAAGAAAAGAAATGTCCGAAAACGACTGTACCTTTTTGCAATTTAGTATAGTTAAACTTTTAAGTTGCAATAGTTCCTTCGCAAAAGATAGAGATGTTATATTGGAATTAGCTATTGTTAAATCTTTCAGGTTTTTCAAATTTCCAATACAATGTTTATCCCCAATTTTAAAATCATCAATATATAGTTTTTCTATACTATTACAAGAAAATAAAGAATCATTTCGTTTATCACCATAACAAAACACATTTTTTAGATGGTAAAAGGCATGATAATCAATATCATTAGCATTGGGTAAATTCAAACACAATGTTACCAACTCATGCTGTTGCTCAACATTTTTAATTCCAACAGAATGAGTATCTATTATTTCTAATGTTTCTATCGGCTTTATATATCGTAAAAAAGTATAGTCTGAGCATTTCCATCCCAATGAATAGTTCAGGAATAAATGCTTTATTTCATTTTTCTGGATGATGTTTACAAACGAATCTTTCCATTCACTGTAAATAACTAAACCTAATCCATTTAATTTTTCCTTATTATATGGATTCTCTGTTACTATTCTATATTTTTCTTTATACCACATATTTCATCGTTATTATGATGTGCAGTTTTTACAAAGCATAACTTCGTAAATTCTGCACATAATTTACTTTTATTTTTATATGACCCCACCAACTCCAATTGGATATAATCAAAACGGTACGACCGGTTTCCAGAAATCGCTAATTTGATTTAGTTTCAAGTTTCTCTTCCAAACATTAGCTTTAATAAAATGCTCTTCATAAACAGCCCTGTCTCGCTCTGGATAAATGTTCCCTTTCCAATATTGTCTCAATTCGGCAACCTTAATGAGATGTCCATTGGTGCATACATATTTTGCATATTCGTTCTCTGCGGAAGAAACATACACTCTTGAAAGAATACACTTGTATTTGTCGCTGATTTTGGGGTTTGGAATATCTTTGAATTCTTCAATTTTGTCATAATGCTCAGTATTAGGATTCCAAACATATGCATCAAAATGTTCAGTGCCAGAAGCACCAAAGCTACCCAAATAAAACAGCACATCTTCTTTTATACCGTCAAAATTCAAGTCAGTCAACAGACAACTATCAATACGTTCTTCATTTGGTACAAGATCATCATCTTCTGGATATTTGTATCCGAAGCGATGAATGGTCTTGTCGCCACGTTTTATAATCACTCCATAATCAACATCGTCAACCTCATGCTCTATCATAAGGCTTAGAGTGTCGTCATTACTTCTCATAGAAGAATCAGAAGTTGCTTCTTTCTGTGGAACACATTTCGTTTTATTCTTATAGCATCCCCATACTACAAAAAAGCTACAAAAAACGAGTAGAATAAAAACTATCTTTTTCATACTTCTTTTTATTTTTATTGCGACAAAGATACAGAGTTTCTTCTTATTTTCTGCAAAAATGAACAATTATCTTACTCCACCAATCGCAATTGGATACAAATCGTGCTGTGTGAACTTCTCGCAGCCGAAATAGAGGGTATCGAAGGCATCGGTGCCATCGGTACGGTGTTCGAGAAGGTCTTCTTCTGATTCAGGTTGTTTTCACCAAAAAGGTGCAGATGAAGCGAAGCGTAACAGGAGGTGAAGCCGATGGCTGCTGCCCACAAAGGAAAAGCCATTGTCCTACGTTGGTTGGGCGCAAGACAAAGGCTTTATCTGGAAAGGCGGATTAGGAAGGATTCCGCTTCAATGCAAAATATACTTTCTGTTTAATTTGGCTACTTTTTATTGCAAGCATTGCAATAATTCTAATTTACACTCGTTATTATAGTAAAAAAATACAAACTTTGTTGCTTAAATAATGTACTTTATGTAATAACAATAAGGCGATATAAAAAGATGAAACAAACCGATAAAAATATAAAAGAGATACGAATATACCATAGCCTTTGGAAGAATATTCTTCTGACTGTTGGTTGTTTCGCTTTTGCTGCAGGTGGATATTTCGTACTCCATGATGCTAATACCTCATGGCCAACAAAAGTATTTGGCGGTATGGGAAGCATGGTGTTTTTTGGTTGTGGCGGAATGCTTATGTTTATGATGACTTTGTATAACATAACTACTCATATACCATTTTTGATAATCCATGACGATAGGCTTGACATTTACGAACAGCGCAAGAGAACATATCGAACAATCTATTTTAAAGATGTGGAGCAATTTCGCCTAATTAGTATATATTCTAACAACTACATAGCCATTGATTATTGTACAGTACCTTTGATGCGTAAGATGGATAATGCTTCATGTCTAACCCAACGTATGATGAAATTTAATGTGTCTGTATCAGGAGCAATAGAAAGCATCCTCGTGCAGAATCTGACAATGAGGGGTAAGGAAATATGCAATACTTTGAACTATCGAATGAAAATATGGAGGTCGAACTGCTATTAATAATTGTTCTGTTGAGTTTTTATAGCACAAGACAAATACTTTATTGAAAAGCGGATTAGGAGAGATTCCGTTTCAATAAACAATATAGTCCTTGGATACTTTTACATTTTACTAATATCATCATCAAGTTGTTTCCTCCAGATTAAAGTTCCGATACCAGAAAAGATGAACGTGAAAATTAAAGCTGCTTGGGCATAACCGACAGGCAAATAATCTCCTTCAAAAAAAAGATAATCAGTTTTTGAAGAATAGTATAATTTAGGAAAATACCCTGACTTTATCTTGTCCAAAATTCGATCTCCCGTATGTAATGCATATTGTTTTGATTTATAGGTTATAAGAATTGTATTTGAACTCTTATAGTTACTTTTTTCCTTAAATCCATTATATGTATAACCAGTAATAGGCTCCTGTGTCTTTTCTATATAGTTGCCGTATAAATGGCATAGATACAAAACAAGAGTTAAAACTAATCCTGCGCAAAAAATTGTCTTAAATAATGTTTTAATCTTCATATTCTTACAATTTTATAATAGTGTTATAATTTACGGACTTTGCATCATCAAAGGACATATCTCGCTGATCTACTAAAGTAAGTATTATCCTCTATTGATTCGTTCTACCAATTCGTCTGGTGTAAGTATCTCCATCTTAGAGAAAACAAACTCTTCATCATAAATAAATTGTTTGCATTAGCTTCGATAGCCCAATTCCCATGATTCCACATTGCCGATAGTTGATACCGCCAGTTCGTCTCATTCATTTCGAAATTGGATCTGTTTTGCCCATAATACTAAGAAAAAACTCTCCCCCTAAATAGCCATCAATTTCTTGGACAATTACATTGTCAACAATAATTGATTTGAGTTCCAGTTGGATCCTTCCTGGAGAGATAGGACGCTTGTCTGCATCAAAAACAAATTGCGAAGGACATTTAAAGTTGAAAAGCACAAGATGCTGCTGTCCGCCATAGTTCAGTGTCACAGGTACTTTGCTATCGTTATATATGATTTTCCCCATTTTGCTCGCTTCTCCTGTTTCTACGTCTGAGCTTGCAAAAGAATAAGGTATCGAAATATCATAATCGGGCAACAGCTTGACTGCTTCTGCCAATTTAGTATCTTTTATGACAAAACTTATCCAGCTGATTGGGACTTGCTGTAAGGTGACAGTCCGGTTTTCGTACCCTCCAAAAGTGTAGTGGATGATAGGTTGACCATTTTCTGTGACCTCACCCTTCCATAAACTTTTATAATCCAACTGTTCTTGCGATGCATTATAGATTACAGGAATGAATATACTGCTGTATTGTCCTTTAAGCTCATTACTCAGCTCCTCAATTACACTTTGACGCTGGAAGTAAGAATCCACATAAGTAGGATCCTCATGGCATCCGCTTAAACTAATCATGGCTGAAATAGCCACAATGACCATTGATATCTTTTTCATTGCTATTGTTTTTATTATATAACGGCGAGACTATATTATTATTGTTATGTATGATAGCTAAAAATGATTCGGTAACACTTTCTATACGCTTGTCGGATTCTTGCAAGTGTTGCTGCATTTCCAGTTGATGGTACTCCATTGTTGAAAGACGTTGGAAAACTTCTGCATTTGTCAACATGAAACGTCTCATTGCAACAAATGCATCCATAATTCATATGCTTACACGAATTGCGGTTTCACTTCTAAGAACAGTGGAGAGCATAGCCACTCCCTGCTCCGTGAAAGCATATGAGCGAACAGTTGAGTGCTTCAAACTATTGAACCGGTCACAATTTGTGACCAGTTCGCCGTTTCCTGTCTTTTCCGTTATGTCTGCCATATTTCTATCTTTATTTTTAAGGTCACAAATTGTGACCTTAAACGTGTTGTTACTTATTATTGCATTCAAAGGTAGTGCTTTTAGCCTTTAAGCCACTATTGCACAACCTTTTTTATAAAAATTCTGCCCAAATATTCAGAATAGCTTAAAATGAGCGATTTATGAGTGTTTTACCTCAATTGAGGTAATGATTTGGCAATAGTGCTAAATTCTGCAAATTGCATACGTTTGCTTGTCAAACAACTCTTTTCAAAATTTACAGAAAAACATTCAACTACTCCTTGTCTTCCACAAAGCCATGGGATGAAAAGTCTCTCGTTGATAGGCTGTCTTGTTTGTTGTCAGCATTGGAATTCCAAATGTTCTCTGGTTCATGTACAGTTTGCAATGGTACTTTAACAATAGAGTCAGAAGCCACTTTCTCATAGTCATTTGCAGAATGATCTGTTTGTTCCTTAAAACTTAAAAAGAAAAAATTTCTTCCCCAACCATTACCAAATATAACATCTAATGGTTCCCCTGTATCTTTCCATATTCTGACTCTTGCTGCAAATCCAAAATCAAATTTAACGGCAGTACTATCATATGTAAAAGTTACAGTATAGAACTTTCTTCCTATCTGTTTTCTTATTTGAGGGCGGCTGTCTCCTCCGTAATCCTTCTTTTTGAAAACTTGAACATCCGATACGTTAGCCTCTTTAAAAAATGGAACATACGCAGGACCAAAGGTCAAAGCCACGTTTCTTGCGCTATTTACAAGAGTACTGTTGTCTAAGACCTCTGGTCGCTTGCATGAACTCAAGAATAGTGTACATAATACCGCTATTCCCCAAACTACAATCATTATAGATGGTATTTTTTTCATAATTCGTAATTTTTAATATTTATATTCTTGAAATATTGCGTATTGATTACTCTCTATTGATCCTTTCCACCAATTCGTCTGGTGTAAGTATCTCCATCTTGAAGAAACCAAACCACTTCTTGCCTAAGTCCTTAATGGATGCTCCTATATGATACACATCATCGTCTATACAAAGGAAGCGGTCATGTGATAAATGGAATGTTTCAATATCAATCGGTGCATATCTTCTATACGCTTGTCGGATCCTTCGTTTAAGGTCGCAATTTGCGACCTTAAACATTCGTCCCAGGTCAATTGAAACATGAAATCTTCTGGAAATCGTTTAATATTACGTTTTACTTGCTCATTAAGACGCTTTGTTTCAACGCCATAAAGTGTGGCAAGGTCATGGTCAAGCATAACTTGTTGTCCTCTAATGATTTTTATTAGAGGCTCTATATTGTCAACACCAACCAACTGGTCACGATTTGTGACCAGTTCGCCGTTTCCTGTCTTTTCCGTTATGTCTGCCATATTTCTATCTTTATTTTTAAGGTCACAAATTGTGACCTTAAACGTGTTGTTACTTATTATTGTATTCAAAGGTAGTGCTTTTAGCCTTCAAGCCACTATTGCACAACCCCTTTTTTTGAAAAGAACGTAAAATTAATAGTTTTATTGCTGTGATTGTAGTTTTATTAACATAAAGCTCTAAAGCAGCCAAAGGAGAACAAGAGCAAGGAAGCCGTGGAGACCAACAAGGACATCGAGCAGTTGTTGCTTTCCATCCAAAAGGCTTTCGATGTGCTTGAGGAAAAGAGAACGGACTTACCTATTCTACCATTCGGGACGACACTCGTTCGCCAGCCTCATTACGCTGGAGGCAGGCGTGCTGATAAGCTTGAAGAATATACGGCAGTTTTGGGAAACAGAGTTAGCTTTATTGTATTAACAGACTCTGTTGGTAATGAGCCAGAGGGTGAGACTGCAAAATTTTATGTGTTAAAAAGTAAAAAATATACGACTTATAAAAAACGTTGATAGCAATTTTGCTACTCACGTTTTTATAAGTCGTGACACATTACTTGATTATTTATTCAAAAATTCTAAACAAACCATACATTATAGACATAAAACCAACAACATATCCTTTAAGATAATCAATATAGCTTATTGTAAAACTCGGTGGGTAATTACGCCTGTCTTTGTATGTGATATTTAGGAATGTAATACCAAAGGATATTGCACAAATACTATCATATCTTTTAAATAAGATGGTTGTTATTCCTAAGCATATCATCAAAATTGAAAAAATCAAGTAAGTGCCATATTTTACGGCACTTACCGACTTTTTGTGCTTAATAACAGAAAACATTATTGCAATTCCTGTTATAGACGCTAATATTCCCCAAAGACAAATATAGTTCATATTGTTTTGCTTTTATGTTATAACTAAAGAACGACTGGATATTGAATTTATTGCATTGAATTGCAGTATTAATCAGAAAACGCACAATAATATGTCTATCAATGTTTTTCATTGTCTCCAAATCCGTGGATAAACAATAATCCACGGATTTCTATTCTTTGTCAATTCAATGAATTTCTTATATTCCATTGAAACCAGTAAGGGTCTCGTCTTTTTTTATTTCATACAAATACGTGTACCCTGTTGGAATATTATAATTTATAAATACACATTTTTTTTTTATGTCTTATAGCCTTTGCGTAACTCGGAGATTTATCATCAAATAATGTAGTCTTAAAACTATAGTACATTTTTTTTATTGGTGCGCCAAACACAAAGAGATATGTATGATTGTTAAAATCAAGTTTATTTGTATCAATAATGGCTTCTACTTTTATTGCATTATTAATTAATTTCATATTTGACAAAAACTCTTCTTTTGTATTTGCAAATTTATAAGCATCTGGATAAAATGGAGTTTTAGGTATCGGGAGCTTGTAACAAGCACTATACTTAATATAATGCTTGTTACAAATAATAAAAGATAGTCCAAAGACTATTACTACAAAACATAATTTCATATAAAGCATCCTATCTTTTGCCATTTCTCTCTCTTCTTAATGGATTATTTGAAATGTTATTGCGTTCCTCAACGAAAACCTCTCCGAAAGGTACATACTCAATATGCTGTACCACCTCGCCTTCAAGGTTGGTGATGTAACTACTGCTACCCAAATGGTTTGGGTGGTAGTAGAACTGCATCTTCTCGTATGCGTCGCCCTCTTGGAAGTTATTCTTTGCAGCTCTCGCTAAAACTCGTGTCTGAGCAGCCTCCAAGCTGCCGTCATTGCAGCAGAAGACCTTACCATCGACATAATCGTTGTTGTCCTCGCCATTGTACGGCACTGCAAAGGTTGCCTCTTTTTTTCTATTTTATCTGTCATATTTATATTCATTTTTCCAATATCACAAATTGTGACTTTGAACATTACCATATTTAACAGCATTCAAAGGTAGTGCTTTTAGCCTTTAAGCCACTATTGCACAACCCCGTTTTTGAAAAGAACGTAAAATCAATAGTTTTATTGCTATGATTGTAGTTTTATTAACTCACCCTGAAAGGGATATGCATAGTGTGTTGTATGCATTCTCTTCCAGGGTATTTTTTATGGTTCATCCAGAAATTCGATGATTTCTGCTACTTGTTGCCGGGTGTAGAAGTGGGAAAACTATACTGAACAAAATGCAAATAAACTGCATTAATCTATAACAGTGATAGCATGACACAGTTTAGCTTACACTCTCTTAATTTCTAGGTTGTACTATATATTTGAAAATGCAATCAAAAACTCCAGCCAAGAAAAATTCTATGAGTTTTTGATTGCATTTTTTATAAAACGCTTACAGCATATTATATATAATACCTCTCAAGGCAAAAGGTTTTATTAAAAACTTTACCAAAAGAGAATATGTTATAATTCCCCAAACTATGGATAATGGAAGAACCACGAAAAAACACCAATCAGGAATCTTATAATTATAACAATTCCCTTCGAATTTTTTATTTATCAACCATATCTTTTTGTTAGGGAAAAATCTTAAATAAGAGTATATTAATATCATTAGTAGATAAATGGATAACAAATATCCATCATTTCTATGGTATGAATCCCTTAATAGTTCGCACAAAAATAATGCGAATGGGAAAAAGAGAAACGCAAAGACCATTGCCATATACAATGGGCTAAGAAACTTTGCGGACTCTCTTTTTTTGTTATAAGCCCAATATACTCTATAAAATATATAATCTATCATATTTCCATTCTAATAATACACCATTATCTATATCATAACGCTCTTCAATGGCAGCATCGAGGTGTTAGCCTTTAAGCCACTATTGCACAACCCCTTTTTGAAAAGAACGTAAAATTAATAGTATTATTGCGGTGATTGCACTTTTATTAATCGCTTCACTCGTTACACCGTACTCACACTCTTACCACTCAGCTTCGCCACATCCCGAATGGAGTATCTCTTGCTGAGCAAATCTATTAGCTGCCCATACATCGGTTGTCCGCTAAAATGTGTACCTATGTTCATAATTACTTGAATTAATAGTAACAAGAAACAAGGTAACTAAAAGAGCTAAATTCCAAGCAGGTGCATTACGGTTATGGCTCTAATTGATTATCTATGATGTTAAACGTGTCTGTTGATTCTACCCCTCTATTTACTATATTATATTCCATAGGGAATATGATTTCTTTGGCTGTAACAATAATAGGTCGTGGAGTACTATAATCGAACCAATAATATTTTCCTGTTTCTATGTTTGTTAGTTTTTGCGCATAACACCACGGACCAAACTCTTTTATTATCAATTTATAATGTCCTGTTAAGTCTATCAAATCAGGATGACAGCCAAAAGAATCAACAGGCACATTTCTTAGTGTGTCTTGAACATTCATGTCCAAATCTTCGAGACACATCTTAGTGGTAGTTGTACGGTTTTCAAAGGTACAATTACCAAGAACTATCATTATTGTTAAAAGTACAAAAGCTAATTTAATCTGTTTCATTTGTTTATTCTCATTCTACAATTTTTATTGTTTATTCCATAGCTACCTTATCCTTTTTCAAAGCTAATCTTTCACTTAAGATTTCCTTGACATACTTGGCGAGAAGTTGACTATTGTCTTTTACATCAAATTCCATAAGGCTCTGTTCATGACAAGGAGTCATTCCTCTACCATCATCAGCTTGTTGCCAAAGTTCTAAATGAATTATGCCTGTTTGAACATTCAACTTTACTATGCAAGCCACGGATTGTTGATAGTAACTTTTCAACGAACGTTCTTTAATAAACTTCAGATAAGCGGATGTGGAATTTATTGAAGTTCGTATAACCATACTACTTTTACCCAAACAGAAAAATATCGCATTGGCCAATTCTTCCTCGGATGCTGTAGCAGGAAGAAAGATAATTGGTTTATCTTCTACTTGGCATCCCTCAAAAATCCGATAGAGAGTTATCACCTTGAAACCTTTTGATGAAAAGGAAATGCAACAAGACTTTTTTCTATGGGAATAGAGAAGTTTGCAAAGCCAAAATTTTATTCTTTTACACATAAACATAGTGAATTCATATTTCTCCTTCCGAAGTTTATTTATAGCAAAGTTGAAATTTGCAAGATATATTATTTGAAATCATTTTCACAAGGCGCATTATAATTACATGTTAATCGCCATCCATCTTCCAATAAAGATAACACCTCTTGAGATACAAAGATGTTATTTTTCCTGGTAAAACATTTATTCATAGCTCTCAATATTTCTTTATAGATTTGCATGGCTTCGATTGAGCTATCAGTAAAGACTGCAACACGACCTGCGATTAAAACATTTTCTGCATTGTCGTATATTCCTCCAGTACTTAGCTCAACACCTGTGGGATTAGATGCAAGATCTACGATGTAATGAAAAGAACCATTTCTTTGTTTCACAATTCTATACTTCACCTCATTATTTAAGGGGAGCACCATGTATCTATTATCCAAAGAAATCCAATTGGCATAGCCTGTATGACCAAGTTTAGAAAAATTTGATATGGTGTTTTCTCTTCTTATCGTCTCCTGTTTAAATGCCCCCAGCAGGGTATATTCTATTGGAATTCTTATTTCAACCATAGACATCATCTTGACTATATCAGCTTTCGTTAGAAAGAATATTTGCTGCTTGCTTTTCATCCGTCCATCATTCATCAGCCTTTTATCCCCTTTCCTATTTTGTACAAACAGGACATATAACCCACCAACAAATAAAATAAAGAAACTTATAATTCTCAAATAATAACCCATCGTCAACGTAAAATGGTGTATATTCCCCCAAGTGTCAGTTTCTGTTCTTGGACAAATAATCAAAAGGCTACTCAATATTATGGTGATGCAAATCCACAATACGAAGTGTTTTCTATTTTCCTTTATTAGATGCCTTATAGCAACAATGTATGTTATGTTTGAAAACCATGCTAAAGAATATATTTTCGTAAATATTTCCGGAAATATGAAACAAAACCAGCCAAAGAACAAGTCGAAAAAGCCATCACCATAACAAAAATTAGTTGCTTCATCATAATAATATGGTACGAACCCACAGGTTATAAGATAGCACAAAAAACTAAGTGTTATCACGCTTTTCTTTAATATGCGAGTATTCAATATTTTCATATACTATTCTATCTTTACAAGTAAGTTCTTTGTTGTTTCCGAATATTAACCTCAATAGCTGTTTGTGAACGGAGAACACTACTAAGCATTGCCACGCCTTGTTCTGTAAAAGCATACGGCATATATTTGAGGTGTTGACCTTAAACATTCTTCCTTTGTCAATTGAAACCGAAAGTCATTAGGAAAGCGTTCAACATTGCGTTTTACAGCCTGATTGAGAACTTTAGCTTCTACCCCATATAGCATTGCTAAATCTTTATCAAGCATAACTTGTTGCCCTCTAATTACTTTTATTAGAGGTTCGATATTACCTGCGAGTTCATGGTTATCGCATTTTGTAACATCTATTTTGGACTGGTCGCAAATTGCAACTGTTTCTTTTTTATCTATTTTGTTTGCCATATTTCTATTATTTTTGAGATCACAAATTTGACCTTAAACGTATTGTTACTTATTATTGCATTCAAAGGTAGTGCTTTTAGCCTATAAGCCACTATTACACAACCCCTTTCTTTGAAAAGAACGTAAAAATAATAGTTTTATTGCTGTGATTGTACTTTTATCAATCGCTTAACTCGTTGCACCGTACTTACTGTTAAACTTGGGTTAACTTTACAGTTTTTTTTAGGAGCTTGGCTTTTTTTACAAAAAAAATCGTAAATTTGCAGCGAGAAATAAAAACTTGAAGAATAAACAACATAAAAAATGAACTTATGAAGAAAATCTCGTTGATAGTGATGAGCTGCATGATAGCTTGCGGACTGCTCGCCAACCACGGAATCGTGAAGGGCGGAGAAATGTCACCTAAGGTAGAGGACACGGTATCGATTGCCAAGAAAATTACTGATAGTCAATGGCTATCGAACAACTCCGACACGTTGGAAGTGGACACAGCTGGCGAAGACTCGGTGGTGAATGTGGTGGCCTACTTCTGCAAGGGCGACACCTGCGAATACTGGATTTATGAGAATGAGTGGAAGGTGGACGGCAAGGACACGGTGAAGACGCTCGGCGTATCCACCCAGGTGCGCCTCGTGGTAAACGATTCCACCAGCAAGGGCTATAAGATGAGCTACACCTTCCTGGACGTAAAGGCCGATTCGGTGGGCGACAACTTCCGGGACAAGATGATGGCCATGATAGCGGAGCGCACCGCCAAGAGCGTGATAGGCACCACCATCAACTTTGAGACCGATGAATACGGTCGCATCACCAAGATTACCAATCTCTCGCAAATCAAGAAGCAGGCAAAGGCTCTCTTCAAGGCGAGCATGAAGGACATCGCCTCCATGCCCATCATGCAGGCAATGAAGAAGGCGATAGGTTTTGACATCATGAAGATAGGCAACCAGGCTAACTCCGACGAGGTGGTGGAGGGCTACCTGGAGGAGCTGAAACTGCTCTTCGCCTGCCACGGAAGCCAATATGCCGTGGGCGAGCATCACGAGCACGAGGATGCCACCAAGGATAGCTACGCCAACGACACTTATATCAATGCCAGCCTAGAGAAGAATGGCAACTACACAATCTCCTGCGAGGTGGTCAGCGTGATACCAAAGGAGACTGTGAAGAAGGTGATGGGCGGACTGATGGGTGCCTTCACGGAAGGACTGAAGGGCAAGAAGACCGAGGACGGCAAGGATCATGATGGCGACATCAAGGACTTGGACGACGCATTTAAGAAGGAGATAGAAAAGGCAGTTGACCAAGATGCCCAGACCTCGGAGTATCTCAGTGTGACCTGCTTCGAGGATGGCTGGCCTAGCAGCGTGTTGAAGCAAAATAAAACTGTGATGGCTGGCCGTGGCAAGCTGAAGCAGAAACTCATCGAGGCTTGCCGATTCGCACAGCGCGAGAAATGATGAACTATTTCGATCTGTACAGATTGAATACAAATACCCCTTGCGGAGTAAACTAATTAGTGCCTAAAGGGTGTTCAGTATTCAGTATTCAGTTTTTTTCGCGATAGTTACCTTTTTCATGGTTATAAATTGTAAGTAATTATTTTATATTATATATATATATATATATATATAATATACTATCTATACAGAGAGTGGTAACAACAGCGAAAAAAACTGAATACTGAATACTGAACACGTTTCCTGCAAATAGGTTATTACTTTGTAATATGCTGATTTATATGGAAAAACATAGTTTTCTGTACCGCAAGATATAGAGATTCGCCCCACAAAACATAGAGCTAATCTTTATAACTAACTTTCAAATCGTAAGTTTGCTGAAAATCGCTCCTTATCACATGTCTAAATTTGGTAGATACCAGATTTATTCGTATCTTTGCACCAGCAATCGAAGGAAATGCCTTAGGTGCCTGAAGGCGGTCTTCTCTTAAGACCAACACGGGTCATAAATGATGGCAGGCGCCGGTCATCAATGAAGACCCCGAAAACGGCAGGAACGGGGCGTTCTGGGGAGTTGCAAAACAAAGGACTCTAAACATACTACAAACGACTATGATTAATTACAGCATCGTAATGCGTAGCGTGAACGCAAATCTTCTGGAAATCAACCAGGCTAAGTCACGCATCAACCAGGCAAAGAAGGAGGGTAAGAATCCTGACCCAAAGGACCTGGAACTCGTGAAGACCGAGAAGCAGAATGCTTTCGCCATCTCACAGTACACCGACATCATGACCATCGAGAAGTTTGCCAAGCACATCACCTCTCATGGTAGTGTCTATTCAAGAGCCGACATCAGCGCCATCCTCTACATCGCCGTAGACTGCATGCGTGAGATGTTGCTTGAGGGCAAGAAGATTCGTCTGGGTGATCTTGGTGATTTCTCTCTCCTTCTCACTTCAAAGGGTGCCGAGGATGCCGACAAGTTCACCTCGCAGAACATCACCGGTGTGAAGGTTCAGTGGGAGCCTGGTCAGGAGTTCAAGAACCTTCGCGATGACGCCGAGTTCAACCTCGTAGCCAGCCGCAGTGCTCAGGCAGCCGTTATCAAGGCGATCAAGGAGGGTAAGACCAACGTTGACCTCAACGCGCCAACCACTCCGGATAATACGCCAGGCGGTTCTACCCCAGGTGGTTCAAACACCGGTCAGACCGGCAGCGACGGTCAAGGCTCGGAATCAGGCGGCGGTACTACCGGCAAGGACGATACTGGCGACGGCCTTGAATAGCCCAAGGATAGACTGGCTAGGGTGCTAGCCCCTAGCCCAGCCTATCCGCCCCACAAAAAATTCAACATTCAACACTCAACATTCAACATTCAAAAAAATGAAAGCGAACACTTGGAAAACAATTCTGCAGATAGCCATCAGCATACTGACCGCTATCGCTACTACGCTCGGAGTAACGAGCTGCATGGGATAAAGAAAACTGAGAAATCCGGTCATTAAGGTCACGGACATTAAGGTCATTAAGGATTTCCAAAGAAAGTTAAAGGGAAATGAGTAAAAAATCATCATTTTTTTGCTCATTTTCCTTTTTTTTATTATCTTTGCCTTAAAAATTAATAATTGAACTTTCGTATGTGGTTCAAGTACGGGCTAGGGGCTTCTGCCCTTTACCTTTGCTTTACCCTTCGGCCAGCGATTTTCAATTCCCTTCGGCCGGTGACCGTTGGTTCAGGGCGTATGGGACAAAACTTACGAAACTTGAATAAATGAAAAAATATATAGATGGAAAAGAATATTATAAATATAGATGCACATGTCATAGATGATATCAGAACCATCATCACAAGGGCAAGAAACAAGGCGTATCAATCTATCAACGAAACCCTGATACGCTCAAACTGGGAAATTGGCAAACGTATTGTTGAAGAAGAGCAGCTTGGCAAGCAGCGTGCAGATTATGGAATACAGCTCATCAAGTCCGTATCTCAGCAGTTGACGACAGAATTCGGCTCCGGCTATGGTGTTCGTAACCTTGCCTATTTCAAGCAATTATACCAATATTTCCCTGATTGGGAGATTTTGCACGCGCGCGTGCAAAATCTTACTTGGACTCATCTAAAGAGTATTCTAAGAGTTACAGATGCAGGAGCTCGTCTATGGTATTTAAAGGAATCGTCAGAGCAAATGTGGAGCACAAGAACCCTCGACCGCAATGTTGCCTCCCAATACTATTATCGACTCCTGCAAACCAGCAATGAGCACAAAGATGAGGTAGAGAACGAGATGAAAACCCTTACAAAAGGATACGCAGACTCACCTGCCATGTTCATCAAGTCGCCAATGGTGACAGAATTCTTGGGCTTATCCCGAGACATGAGCTTCTCGGAAAGCGAACTGGAGAGTGCCATCATCACCCATCTTCAGAAGTTTCTGATGGAGATGGGTAAAGGCTATGCCTTCGTAGAGCGCCAGCAGCACATCATCACAGATACCCAGGACTACTACATAGACCTGGTATTCTACAATTACCTGATGAAATGTTTTGTACTGATCGACCTGAAGACGACCAAGATCACCCATCAGGACGTAGGACAAATGGATATGTATGTAAGAATGTATGATGAACTGAAACGCACGGAAGGCGACAATCCGACCATCGGCATACTACTCTGTTCGGAAACCAGCCAGGATATCGCAAGATTTTCCATCTTGCACGACAGCAAGCAATTATTTGCTTCAAAATATCTTACATATCTTCCTACAGAACAGCAACTTAAGGAAGAAATAGAAAAGCAGAAAGAAATATTTAGATTACAACATATAAGATAAGCTAGTACCCCCAAATAACTCTGCTACAAGATAATAGACACAAAATAAAGAACGAAGAATTTCATAGAAATAATCTGATGGAAACAGAAAGAATTTTACTTCGATATTGGGAGGAATCAGATGCAGAGGCGCTCTTCAAGTACGCCTCCGACCCTGACGTAGGACCACATGCTGGATGGCCGGCGCATAAGTCTGTAGAGGAAAGTCGGGAGGTAATCCGGACATTCTTCCATAATGAAACGACATGGGCGATTGTGTTGAAAGAGACTGGCGAGGCTATCGGCTGCATCGGCTACTACACCCATGAAACCAGCAACATCCCTATCGGAGAAAACGACTGTGAGGTGGGCTACTGGGTAGGAAAGCCATTTTGGAACCAAGGAATCTGCACCGAAGCCTTGAAGCTGATGCTTGACTACTGCATCAACGAGAAGCATTTCGAAAACATCTGGGCAGACCATTTCACAGGCAATCCTGCATCAGGAAGAGTCATGGAGAAATGCGGTTTCGTCGATACTGGTATGTTGAATAAATGTAGCCAGCTTGTGGGTGGCGACAAGGAAATGGTCAAGGTGTTCAAGTACAACGGATAAAGGAGAAAAATAGAATGATGAGAAAGAAATCAAGAGGCAAATAACCATGCATTGTTCATTCTATCATCCCGTACAAAAGTACCACAATCAGCAATATTTGTGGTACTTTTGTACTAAAATAGCTATAAAACTGTTGGAATGTATTAAAAAAGAGCGGATTTTAAAAGTTTCCCGTACAAAAGTACCATAATTAAAAATATTTGTGGTATTTTTGTACCAAAATTAGGAGAACAATTATGGAAACAAAGAATTCATTCATATCATCAGCAAGCGTCAAAGTACAAGGACGAACAGCTTACTACAAAATGCTGGAAGCCGTTCGCCAAGGTGAACTGATTCAGGTTTGCCGTGGCGTATATGCTAACATAGACCAATTGTCAGCATGTATGGTTGATATTGAGTCTATTGTCCCAAATGGTATTCTCTGCCTTTGGTCTGCCTGGAATATCCATCAGCTTACGACATCCATGCCGCAGGCTTATCATGTCGCCATCAAAAGGGATAGAAAAGTAAAAGTTCCTTCATTCCCAAAGATAGAGCTCCATCACTATACTTCCAACATTCTTGAAATCGGCGTGATGGAGAAAGTCATAGATGGATTTAAGGTAAAGGTATATGATGTAGAACGATGCGTATGCGATGCAGTAAAGTTCCGCAATAAGGTGGGCATTGATGTCTGTTCTGAAATCATCGATAACTATCTTTCCAGACCAGAAAGAAATATCAGTAAACTAATGGATTATGCCAGGCAATTGCGTGTTGGCAATATCTTGGAAAATTATCTACAAGTGAAGCTATGAGTAAAGAACAAAATAAAAACTACGGGAAGTCAATACGTACAAAATTGCTGAACGTTGCAAGAAAGGAAAACGTCTTTAATCAGACTATCCTAACTCGGTATTTTCAAGAGAGACTTCTCTACAGAATATCGCAGACTCATTATAGAGGAAATTTTTATCTGAAGGGAGGTGCACTCATGTATGCATACGAAAAATTTGCAGCTCGTCCGACATTGGATATAGATTTCCTTGGCAATAATATCAGCAACGAAGGCTCTTCTATAATTGCAGCGTTCAGAGAAATATGTTCTGTGCCATACGAGGAAGATGGCATAATATTTGACACGGAGAACATTACTGCACAAAATATAACAGAATTCAAAGACTATCATGGGATTAGGCTCAGCATTCCAGTCAAGATGGACACTATTGCCCAGGTTTTAACAATGGATATTGGTTTTGGTGACGTGATAACACCTTCCCCAATAGCTCTTGATTATCCAGTATTGCTAGAACATCTGCCGAGTGCCAATATACTGGCCTACTCGCTTGAAACAGTTATTGCCGAAAAGATGCACGCAATTGTGGATCTTGCAGACCAAAGTAGTCGAATGAAGGATTATTATGATCTCTACAAAATCTTGCAGAATGAAAAGTATAATCCTATAATATTACAGGAAGCTATCAAACATACATTTGAAAATCGCCACACACCTTATAATGAGAACACGATGTTTTTCAGAAAAGAGTTTGGCAGCAATCAGCAAATGCAGGTCAGATGGACTGCTTTCATACGTAAAATAACGTCCACTGACATCTTGCCTTTTACTGAAGTGATAGCGTTCTTACAGCAAAGACTTCTTCCATTTTGGGAGAACATGAAAGATGAATAGCAGAAAATACAATATATATCAGTTTCCAGAATGTAAGGACATAGTTGTTTCTGGAGATATTCACGGCGACTTTAATCTCCTCGTGAACAAAATTTGTGTGCAATATCAAATGCGGAACACGTTAGTTATTGTTGCAGGCGATTGTGGATTTGGTTTTGACAAGAGAGGCTATTATGATAATATGGTGAAAAGAAACGCCAAACGTATGAATGATGCCAATAATTGGATTGTATTCATTAGAGGCAATCATGACAACCCGGCGTATTTTGATGGGAAAAGCTTTAAGCACAAACGTTTCATTGCCATTCCAGACTATTCTGTAATCAACGCTTGCAACCATTCGATTCTCTGTGTAGGAGGAGCCATATCAATTGACCGTACGTATAGGCTTGAAGCATGGAGTAAGGAACAACAAAAGCGGCTACGTTTTGGTAACACGGAAGTCGTTGACGATTTTTCTTCATCATACTATTGGCAGAGCGAATCGCCGACTTATAATAAAGAAGCACTAATGTCTATTTTGTCTGAGCAGAAGGTTGACATTGTAATAACACATACGTCTCCATCCTTCTGCGAATTATTAAGCAAGGAAGGAATAAGCAAATGGACTTGCAACGACAAAACTCTGATATCAGACATACAGCAGGAACGTGAAGTTATGAATAGTCTGTATGAAACTCTGAAAGAACATCAGCAGCATGTCACTCATTGGTGTTACGGACATTTTCATCAAAGCTGGCATTCTTCTATTGATGGTACATTGTTCAAGATCACTGCTGTCCCGTTTAGAAATCATCGGGCCTGAAAAGGCTTGGATATAGCCA
>CAUFXJ010000004.1:0-172562 GCA_959596915.1 Segatella copri | reverse complement strand
CGTCCATCGCTCCCTCGTCAATGGTTCTCGCTCCCAAGGCTCCGCTTTTCAACTGTGAGATGAACGTCTGCTTGCAGTGCAGCAGATTGAACTTGTACGAGTCAAGCGACTTTTCCACCGCATAGATGATAATGCCCACCTTATTGTCAGCGTATAACTTAGCTATCTCGTTGCCAGCACGAACTCCACGACCATTGCGTTGTTCAAGATCTGATGGACGATCGGGTAGGTCAAGGGCATTGCTGCCCTCTTCCCCCCTAAGAACCGTACATGAGAGTTTCCCCTCATACGGCTCAAGCTTTTCTAAGCCTCTGTTTGTATGCAGAGACCGGCTCAAACTACTTCTTGTTTCCATTTGATTTGCGGGATAATTTAAAACATTCATCATGAACCAACAGATTGCATTTCTTTCCGTTTTGAACGGTTGGCATGACATTCCATGCCTTGTGCGTATCAATAGGCTCACCGCATATAGGACATTTGCGTCCTTGCTTTTCCCATAGGTACAGCAGTGACTTGCGTCCTTTTAGCGTAACAAGCATTTTCGACTTCTTTCTTTTATAGAAGTACAGACGACAGTCTGCATCAAACGGGTTCATGTCTCCTTTAATCTGCGTGTATTGCAGGAATGGAAACGATGAAGTCAGAGACAATAATGTCAATTGGTCTTCCTTTCCGTTTGGTTTCTTGAATTTTGAAGCGAAAGTCCATTTGTTCCCTCGAATGTCATGCCAATATCGGTCTTTTATCCACCGTTTCCCTTTCTTGGAATGACGGCGTTTTGCCCATTGCCATAGTGAGAGGAATATCTGATGGTCGATTCTGTGAAATGAATCACGTGTCGCTCCATGCTGATAATAACCTCCCCATCCTCGGATTTTAGAGTTCAACATTCTGATTAACGACTCCTGTCTGCAACCCTTGTTCTCCTTAATTACCTTACGGATATTCTCCATAAAGCGTTTCTCGGATTTCTTTGTCGGCTTGGTCAATATGTCCTTGCCGTATTTGCGGATATTAAAGCCAAGAAAATCAAAACCGTCATGCACGTTGGTTATCACCGTCTTTTCCTCTGATAAGGTCAGACCTCTTTCAGACATAAATTCAGCAACTAATGGCTTGATTTCATTTTCAAGAGTTTCCTTGTTCTCGCAAGTGATGATAAAATCATCCGCATAACGTACAAGGTTCACCATTGGTGAATACAACTTACCATTAACATGATGGCGCTTATATCTATCTGCAAGAGCTTTCTGCAATCCGTCCAAAGTCATATTGGCAAGTGTCGGAGAAATTATACCACCTTGCGGTGTTCCTTCCTCGGTCGGGAACATTTGCTTGTTGAAAACATAGCCACATTTCAACCATTTTCGGAGTATTGCCTTATCCATTGGGATATTGGCAAGTAACCACTCATGGCTGATATGGTCAAAACACCCTTTTATGTCACCCTCCAAAATCCATTCGGGAGAATATCCCTTTCGGAGAATGTTATGACATTGCTGTATTGCATCCATACAGCAGCGTTCCTTGCGGAAACCGTATGAACGAGTATCAGCTGTAGTTTCTGATACAGGCTCCAATGCCATAAGATAGAGTGCTTGCATGGCTCTGTCTTTCATTGTCGGTATTCCCAACGGTCGCAGTTTGCCGTTGCTCTTCTTGATATGAACTCTTCTCAGCGGCATTGGCTGGTAGCCTCTGCGTTTGAGTTGGGTTATTGCTTGCATTTTAGCTTTAGGGGTATCCCATATTTCTTTGTCAACCCCAGGAGTACAACCACCCCCGTTAGAAGTAACCCTCTTTACGGCTAAGGCTTTTGCGTAAAAAGAGTGGGTAAGCGTCCATTGCAAGGCTTTCACCTTGTTATGTCTGCCTTCCTTCTGAGCCTTTACAATACGAGCTTGAAGCTTCTTAACAGCTTGCTCCGCCTTAGTCCAGTCTATTCTGTCCCAATTTGATTGCAGGTTGTCAGTCGGCGCACACGATTGGTCGAGGAGATTTTCTTTGATTTTATCGTTCATTTGCATTCCTACTTTAAAAAGTTCTAAAAGTTTATTGTAAAGAATTACCATTTGGCTAATGTTGGGTATTTGCCTCCCAAACATTACCACAGAAGTCTGCCCACTTTCGTGGTAGGTTGATGTTGTCCCTTGTCAACTCGTGATAAGTGGCTCAAACCCTATCCGTCCCATTACAGAACGGCATTCGCTTTCTCTGTTATCTTATACCTGCACATCATTCAGCATCCATTACTTTCAGCTTACCTGTCTTTTGTCTGACAGGAGATGTACAGGCTTACCATGTTCCACATAGATAACTAACGGATAGGTTAGGTTCTGTCTCATCCTCCGACGGTCTTTACATCCGTGTAATCCTACCATGGAGAGGATTATCTGACCGCATCCCATTTTGGGTAGAGTGTATCAGTATCTTGCACTCTTTTACGACATTACGAAGTTTACTAACAGTTCGCTTACGCTAACCATACTATCCAGCCTCGCCACTCTACGGTATGATACTAACCATACTTGACTTCCCCTCACGGTTCTGTCTTGTCTTGTGAAAGTGTACTTTGTCCCGACCGCTTAATACAACATTAAGGTGCATCGGTCGGTAGGCTACCGCTGACGGAACAGCGGGTTAAAACTGATACTTAAAGTATCATTCCAACAATTATCTATGCGACTTCATGTCGCACCCAGGGTGTGTCGCAATGATGAATCGCCACACACCTTTTTTGTGCATTTACGCCTGTACCTAACATAGATGTGGAGCCGAACAATACTCGTACCGAACCCTCGTTCATGGCTGCTATCACCGCCTTTCTTGCCCTCTCGTTCTTGCACTCCTGAATGAAGCGGATTTCAGATGAAGGTATTCCATAATCCTCTATCAGCTTACGCTTGATTTCAGAATACACGTTGAATTCCCCAGGTCTGTATGTGCCAAGATCTGAGAATACGAACTGCGTCCCCTTGTGATTGTCATAGCGTTTGTAATAGTCCGCTATCATCTTGGCACAATGGCTTGCCTTGTTGTCGGGATGATCCTCACAAGTCGGGTCTATCATGCGCATGTCAAGCGCCATCTTTCGGGCATAGTCTGTGGCTATGAGCATCTTCGCCTTCTCTTCCGTTTCCGACAGGGGCAGTCTGCCGAGGATGGTGGCATCACCTGTCTTGGCAAACTCCATCAGCTTTTGGATGAAATCTTCCTGCTCTGGTGTCGGTGGTATGTTATGAAGGATCTCGTTCTTCTGTGGTCTGTCCACACCAACCGCCTCCGCCGTACGATAGTCGGTTATCTCGTTGTAGAAGGCAGCAAGCTCCGGTACCTTGATGAAGTATCGGAAACGCTCCTTCTGTACGATGTTGTTGGTGACGTTAAACTCGAAGTCGGTAGTCTTCTTGGCGAAGATTGCCGCCCACGCATCGAAACAGCGGATGTCCTGACGCTCCAGTTCCTTGGGGCGCAGGTACTTGAAAAGCAGATACAACTCTGTCAGTGAGTTACTGATAGTTGTTCCCGACAGGAATGTCGCTCCCAGATCTCTGCCTGTCCGTTCCTGTATGGTACGGATAGCAAAGAGCATGTTGAGCGCCTTCTGGCTTCCCTCGCTGTTGCCGAGTCCTGCCACACGGTCATGACGGGTGTTGAACATGAGGTTCTTGAACTGGTGGCTCTCGTCCACAAACAAGTGGTCGATGCCCATCATGCGGAAGTCCACCACATCATCGGTGCGCTGCTCGATGCTGTAGGCTATCTTCTGCAACTTCACCTCCAGATTCTGCTTTCGCTTTTCCAAGCCTTTGAGCATTCCCCTCGACACGTCTTTGCCCTGCGTGCGTATCACTTCCAGATTCTCCTCCACGGTATCAAGCTCAGCCTGCAATATCTGCCGCTGGAGTTCTGGCGATTGCGGTATCTTCCCGAACTGGTCATGCGACATGATTACACAGTCATAGTCGTTGTTCTTGATGTTGTTGAAGAAACTGACACGGTTCTTGGTGGAAAAGTCCTTCTCCGAGGCATAGAGTATCCTCGCATGGGGATAAGCTGTCTGATAGGTGGCAGCTATCTCCGCCACATTGGCTTTCAGTCCGATAATCATCGGCTTGTGAGCCATACCGAGACGTTTCATCTCATGCGCAGCCATGCACATGATAAGGGTTTTTCCAGTGCCAATGGCTAAGCACAATGCGCCTTTCTTCCCTTTATGGAAGCAGGTTTCAATGTACTCGCCGCCGAACCGTACGTACTCGTCTCCAAGTATACGGCTCTCCGTGGTTATTGTCAGTCTATTTATTTCCATGAATTTTGTTATAACATTTCTCGCAAACTGCGATTGTTTTTCTTTGTCGGGCAATCATGAGTTTCTCCCATGCTTCTTTGCCTTTCAAATCTTTGAGCTTGCGGACGTGTATCATTTTCAGATTGTCCTCAGCTCCACAATATTCACATTTATGGGCTTTCAAGCGAGCCATAAGGCTTGTACTCTCCATTCCATAGTAATTGGGCATAATGTGTGCATTGTCAATGCGCGCTTCCTTGTTCAACCTAAATCCACCATGATATAAGGTACGTTCCAACCATTCACCTTTTTTGTTTTGGTATCTTACCGTGAAAATCTTGTCCTTACAATACTTGTTGACAATCTTTCTTACGGTAGATTCGTACTTTGACGAGAATGTCTTGTACATACTCTCTTTCATGATTCCATAGAAACTGTTGAGAATGTTGACATTGTTAGCAATACAATAGTAGTTGTAGATACCTCTGATTTCTGAATTGTAACGGTTCAGAATTTCAAGGTCGTCATTACTACGAAGATAGGGACGAGAAGTTGACTCCCATACTTCCTTGCCATCTTTGATTACAATGCGCATGGCATCGTAGTCCAGCAGTTTCTTTCTCATTGCCTCAAATGGCAACAATAAGACGACCTTATGGTCAAGGGAGCGAATCGGAATCCCTCTGTAATCCTTTTTCGTTTTGTTTGTACTGCGGACAGTGACTTCAAATCCAAGAAATTTTGCTGTATCATGAGCATTTGTGATAAGTGTCTTCTCGTCTGAAAGTTGAAGTTTCAGCTGTTCCTGCAAGAAGTTTTTAATATCTTCTTTTGCATTTTGGCAGTCAGCTTTGCTTCCAATAACACAAATCAGAAAATCGTCTGCATACCGTACGTATTTCATCCTCTTGAAGTTTTCATCCATGTCAAGAGTTGCAGGAAGTCGTTGCATTTCACGATGCAGGGATGCTATCTCTGAACGTAAAACACCTTTCTTCTGCTCGTCCTGTTCATTCTTCAGTTTCTTTACTCGTTTGTCTTTACGATTGGCAACCCTCTTGTATTCAGGGTTGCGTTGACGTGCTTTACCCTTGTTAAATGTCTCGATATATCTCAACATGAATTTGTCGAGCTTGTCCAAATAGACATTCGCCAAGATAGGACTGATGATACCGCCTTGTGGAGTGCCGATATAGGAGTTTTTGTATTCCCACTGTTCCAAGTAACCCGCTTTCAAGAATTTTCGTATCAGTCGCAAAAACCTCTCATCGTGGATGCGTTCACTAAGAATGCTTATGAGAACATCATGGTTGATGTTGTCAAAGAATCCCTTGATGTCACCCTCTATGAACCATCTTGTTCCCGAACCTCCCTTTTGCAAGGAAGCCATAGCAGTATGACACCCTCTGTGTGGTCTAAAACCATACGAGCAATCCTCAAAGTGTCCCTCGTAAATTGCTTCGAGTATCATTCTTACTACTTCTTGAACGAGCTTGTCCTTGAAAGAAGGGATACCCAACGGACGAAGTTTTCCATTCTTTTTGGGTATGTATATTCTTCTTGCAGGACAAGGACGATAGCTTTCATCCTTTAGTTGTTCTATGAGGTCACGGATGCGCTTTATGCTTGTTCCGTCTATTGTCTGTCCGTCAGTTCCTTTTGTGCAGTTGCCTGGATTTCGGGACAACCGTTGATAGGCTTCTGCAAACAGATTCTCATTGAACAACAGTCTGTAAAGTCTTTCAAACTTGTAGCTTAGGTCTTGGCTATGCCCAGCCAGACTGTTTAATACATTTTCTGAATTTCTCATAATGTCTCACACATCATTCATTTAACATATTAAAAATAACACACTGTCTCCCTTCGCCATGTACAAGGCTTTCCCTTGCTCGGACTACTACGGAGACTCTGTTACCTTGCCGAATTTTCAAAGAACCCACTTCCTATAGCCATTTGTTGGCACTTCGGTTTAGGTAATCCCCATTTAAGCAATACTGTAACTATTGGCTTGATGAATTGTCGGATGCGATTTTCGTCCTTTTCCGCTTATTGCGGCTGACCTGCAATCGGTTTTCTGCTCTCGCACTCGAAGTCGGAAAGTGGAAGTATTGCAGACAGACCTTTATAACTATCTTAGGTCTGTGTTTACCAACTAACGTCTTGGACTGTCGTTCAAACAGTATAGTCTTCATCCTCGTATTCATCGTTTCATCTTGACATTCAGTAGCGGCATGATAGTTAGCCGACTTATGCCGTTTCCAACATGCTACACTCCCCACCGCTTTTCAGCTAAGTGGATAAGTTGGCTGATGACCAGCGTAGAAAACCCTTGCTGGGTAGGTTGCCAAACCTACATTTACAGTATGCCCTTATGGGCGCAGGACCTCATGGTCACATATCCCGCCGCCGTTCTGCAAAAGCATCCATACACAATCCTTCTGACTTGGGTACACACTCTTGACACCATACTTTCCGCCAAGGGCTTTCAAGTCCAAGCCGGGGAAGGTCTGGTGAGAACCGTCATACTTCGGACGCACGAAGCAGTTGAACTTCCGGTTGTACATTGTGGTCAGCCGATCCTTGAAGGAGTCAGACTGCTCCTCCAGCCATTCAGTGAACCCGTTGCGGATTTCGTCAATCTTGGCATTGGCAAGCTGTATGCCCTCGCTGTCACGCACCTTGATGTCGTTGCCGTGTTCATCCTCACCGATGCTCTTCATCATGTCGGGACAGGTGTTGTGCAGGGCATGTTTCAGAAGACTCATGCCGTCATAGTGGCGGTAATATCCCTTCACCATATACTCATCCGTGATGGCCATGGTCTTCATACTGCATTTTGCCGAATATTCGTCCATGCTGTCGGAATAGACGATGCTGACCTGTGTATTGAAGAGGTGGCTCATGTAAGCGGAATACACACCTGTAGGTATCCAACGCTCACCGAAGTTGAAGTCCAGGTCCTCAAAGGCTATCGGTTCGGGAATGCTTGCCTTCAAGGCTTCCAACGACTCTCTCACGATTGCATGATCGGGATTTTCCTTCAGCCATTCTTCTATGCGCTCCGCTTTCTCTATGACATTACCAGCAATGAAGCGGTCGGCAATCTCGTAGCCATCTATGAGCGGATTGTAATAGATGCGCCCTTTAAGCGCTTCCGTCAGTTCCTGTTCCGGCATATCCGATAATTCAGTCATATACGGCAAGTCGATACGGCCGAACTTATTGAGCGAGGCAGTGAGCGCTTCCTCTGGAGAATCCACATGACTGACATCGTCAAGCGAAAAAGAGACCGGGTGGTCGAAGATGTCTGACTTTGTGAACTGTCCGTTTTCTACCCGTTCCAACGACAGCATGTCGCGCCCTGAGGCATCCATAAGGATGAACTTCACGTTCTGCTTGGCATTGAGGTTGCCGAAGCGGATGAAGAAAGCATCATAATAGACATTCAGACTCTCACGCATCTGCTTGTTTTCCGTCTGTTCTTCCGCTTCATAGGTGTAAAGTTTCTGATAGGCATCACGGAGGGCGATATACAAGACTGCCTTTTCTTTCTGCTCCATATTCAGATCCAACGGCATGAAGGTAGCACCATACTTGGTAAGGTCTTTCAATACACCGATGTTTCCGGCAGAGTCGAGCACCATAGAACCCTCACGATGAAAACTTTCCAGTTTCTCATCAAACGGACGGGGCTTCATAACATCCTCTTTCTTCCTTGACTGCTCTTCCCGCTTTCTTTCTTGCTCTTTTTGTTGTTCCCGCTCATGATTTGTTTCTTCCAATGTGCTCTGAGTCTTGGAATCTTCTTTTGCCTCATTCTCTTTCGACTGTCCATGCCCGATTTGAACTTTGAGAACTTCTATCGGTTCCATCGGCGGCTTGAACTTCGGATCAAGCGTATCTTCAACGCCCAGAGCCTTGAGTTGTTCCTGACGGTGCAGTTCCGCCTTTTGGCGCAGCAGCACCCTGTCTTCGGGAGCCATGGTCATCATCATCTCGTAAAAGCCGTTGATTGGCGGATTCTCTTCCCAAGAGATGCTTGCGTATGGCTCATCACCAGGCAGGATTGTTTTTGTCTCCTGTGCCGTCTCCTGCTCCTTTGCTTCTGTCAACGAAGGCTTTTCTTCTTTTTCCACAGGCTTTGTCACAACTTCAAAAGTCGGATTGACGCTTTTTACCAACGGACTTGCTCTCTTCCTTGACACTTTCTTGGCGGCGGCATCCACTGTTACCTCTGCTTTCTTCTTTGTAGCATGGACAGTCAGACGGTTTTCTTCTTCCATTCCCCAAAGGTCAAACAGCGTCATTTGGACTGGTGGCTGCTGATGATTGGACTTTTGGGATAGCTCAGCATCATCAGTAGGCTTTTCCTGCTTTTGCAAGGATACTACCGTATCGTTCTGCTTTTCCTCAATGGAAGGCTTCATCTTCTCTGTTTCTTCTATCTTTTCTGTTTCTTCAACCTCCTTAACTTCCTCAGCCTTTGTTTCCTCTATCCCCAAGTATCGGTTCAAATTGAGGTTCCTCTTAAAGTCTTCATGGAGCATCTTTCGCAAATCCTCTGCAATGCCTTCCACACCATCCTCATGCGTGTATATCATTGCAGGTTTGCCGAACGGGTCAGTATCCAACTTTGCCGTTGTATGGATAATGCGTTCCGGATGCTCCAGAAAGTAGTTGTTTGTCGGAATGCGGTTCTCGTCATTATAGACGGTATCAAGCAGGTTGTCGTCTCCTCGCAGCGACTCCTTTTGGGTATCTTTCTGCAGGATGATGAGGTCACTGCCCACTTCCGTATTGGCATTTTCCGTGAACAGGTTGTTGGGAAGACGAATCGCTGACACGAGATCTGCATGATAGAGCATCATAAAACGCGCGGCACTGTTGTTTTTGGCATTCAATACGCCTTGTGAGGTGATGAAGGCAACCAACCCACCATCCCTTACCGTATCAAGAGCCTTGACAAAGAAGTAGTTGTGTATGCGTCTGGTAACAAGTGCCCTCATGCCTTTCATGGCTGTATAGGACGGATCAAACACGGCAACATCGCCAAAGGGAATATTTGAGATGGCGAGGTCGAAGTAATCATTGAAAGGCTTTTCTATCTTCTCGAATCCCTCTATGCGCACTTTCTGCTCCGGGTGCAGATGGCGGAGTATCTTTCCCGTAAGCAGGTCTTTTTCAAATGCCATAATGTCTGCCTTGGGATTGTTATCCAAGACGGAATCGACAAAGGCACCGATGCCTGCCGAGGGTTCAAGCACCTTTTCGGGGATAATCTGATGCTCTTTCAACACATCCGCCAAAGCCTCTGTAATGGCTGACGGCGTGTAGAATGCCGTGAGGACAGACTGTTTCAGACTGTCCATCAACTGTTTGTACTCGCTTTCATTCTTGCTGTTTTCACGGATAAGTCTATGCAGCTCCACTGTTGGAGCAAACAATTCAAGGTCTGATTTTGCCCAATGGACGGCATCCGCCAGTTCCCTGGCAGGGTTCAGGATGCACTTCAATCCCCCGAATCCGCAGTAACGCTCCAGAAGGAGACGCTCACGGGCGGTCGGTGTGCGCTGTTCCCTGTCAAGGATGAATGCCGTCTCTATCGCCTTGATGTTGTCGTTCAGACGTTGTTTTCTATTGTACGCCATTTGACTCTATGAAAAGGGCAACGGCTCCCGTCAGCTCTGTATAGAGCTGGTCGTAGTCCGGTGACTGGGCAAAATCGTCATCGGTGAGGTCGTAAATGGAATACACGTTGTCAACCAGAGGCAGGAGGTGCTTGACAAACGCTTCCTGGTCTTCTACTGCTACCTCCAGGGGAAATTCACTGTCAACAACATCATACAGGATGCTGTACTTGGAAAAGCGGAGACCTTTCAGCAATGCTGCCATGGCAAGCTCTTGTGCCGCATCGGCAAAGAGGGCATCACGCCGTGCCTGCTCATATACCTCTGCGGCATGGTCTGCACGTTCGCGGATAAAGTCCGCATCGCTGGCTTGTGGAAAACGGTTCTCTCTGAGATGGTTCAAGAGATACAGTCCGTAATAGGACAACTCTGTCTGTGCCTGTTTCTTTCTGTTCTTCTGTCTGTTGAATGGATTAAGTGGTGAATAATAAACCGTGGATGGCGGTTGGTGTTTGTGTGAAAGCAAGAAAAAGGCACTCGGTATCCCTCCGAGTGCCGCCACTTAATCCACAGTAAATAAAAGCATCCTGAATAAAGACACCATTTATGAACCATGTTTCGGTGGCAAAGGTACAAACTATTTCTTGTATCTCTTCACATTTCCTCGCTTTTCTGCTGTTTTGCGCTCTGCAAAGACGAATTTCGTGTTGAAATTCTCGTCAAAGGCAATGGCTGCGGAGAATGATTTGCCTTGCTTGCTGGTGAAACCATTGAGCGTTCTGGTCTTGCCCTTGGTAAGCAACTCGGTGATGTCGCCATCAGTGAGCAACTTTCCTGCTACCTGCTTGAACACTGGCATACCGCACTCCTTGTTGCTGCATCTTACTACCTTTCCGAAGAACTGCATGGTACCTTGCTTGCATTTAGGACACTGGCAGCCGGAATCCTTGTGGCTGAAAAGTCTGTCACAACCTAACAATTCCGCAGTGATTTCACGGGTATAACCTTCGATACTATGGGTGAACCCGTCTGCACTTGCTTCACCTCGTTCAATCTTGGCAAGTTCCGCCTCCCATTTGCCCGTCATCTCCACATTGGCAATCGCCATGTTCTTCACCACGGAATGCAGGGCGAGTCCCTTTTCGGTCGGCACAAGTTTCTTCTGCTGGCGCACCATATACTCTCGTTTGAGCAGGGTTTCGATGATGGCGGCACGTGTAGCTGGTGTACCTATACCGCAGTCCTTCATTGCCTGGCGCATCGTATCATCTTCTATCTCTTTGCCTGCGGTCTCCATTGCTGCAAGCAATGTGGATTCCGTATGCAATGGCTTTGGTTTGGTCTTGCCCTCCGTGATGGTGCAGCCCGAAAAAGTGATATGCTGTCCTTCTTGCCAGTTGGGAATGACTTGATCCTTGACCTCATTGTCTGTTGCGTCTGCATCCTTGTCCTGCCTGTTGTTCTTTTCCTTGAGCGACAACGCTCGCCAGCCAGTCTGTCGGATGATGGAGCCACTGATGCCAAACTCAACTTCATGATCCACTTGCGCCGTTACTGATGTGATGTCCTTGATGCAGTCTGCCGAGAACGCTTCAATCATCCGGCACAATATCATGTCATAAACGATCTTCTCGTCCTTGAAAAGACCAATGGCTGCATTTTCTGTGATGAGCAGGGCATGGTGATCGGTCACCTTGGCGGCATCCACGCTGTTCTTGCTGTAGTCCTCACTGCCAGGCAAGAGTTTCACTTTCTCTCCATATTCCGAATGATTCTCCAGATTCTTGAAGAGTTTGGGAAGGGTGGCAAATACATCATCCGAGATATAGCGGCTTGATGTTCTTGGATAGGTGATGAACTTTGCCTCGTAGAGTTTCTGGGCGATGGAGAGTGTATGCTCTGCCGTGAAGCCATGCTGGGAGTTGGCTTCTTTCTGCAAGGTGGTGAGATCGTAAAGGAGCGGTGCCTTCTCCACCTTTCGCTTGGTTGCGACCTTTGTGATGATGGCAGAACCGGTATCTTTCACCTTATTATATATGTCGGTTGCGGTGGCTTTGTCTGTCCAGCGGTTGGCAGATGTGAACTTCAGTATATTGCCACTGTCTGCATCAACCACACCGAAGTGTACCTGCCAGAACGGTTTCGACTCGAAACGCTTGTGTTCCCAATAGCGTTCGCACACCATGCCAAGGGTCGGGGTCTGCACACGACCTACGGAATAGGTGCCACGTCCTGCGGCTATCGTCAGGGCCTGCGTGCCGTTGATGCCGACGAGCCAGTCTGCTTCGCTTCTTGCCTTGGCTGCATGATAGAGATTGTCATACTCCTTGCCATCCCTGAGGTTCAGAAGTCCCTCACGGATGGCGGTGTCCGTAAGCGAACTGATCCAGAGACGGTCGAAAGGCTTCCTGCAACCGAGATACGCATAGAGGTATCGGAAAATCAACTCTCCCTCACGTCCGGCATCAGTTGCTACGATAATGCGCTCACTGCTGTCAAACAGCTTGCCGATAATTTTAATCTGGGCAAGCACACCTGCATCTGGTTTGTAGCCGTTCTCTGTCTTGACTTGTCGGGGAACAAGAACGAACGGGTCGGGAATCACAGGCAGATTCTCTGCATGAAATCCCTTCATGCCGTAGGTTTCCGGCATGGCTGGCTGCACTAAATGTCCGAATGCCCATGTCACATAATAGCCATTGCCCTGCATATAGCCTTCCTCACGCTTGTCAGCTCCTACAATGTGGGCGATTTCCTTGGCTACGCTTGGTTTCTCTGCGATGATTGTCTTCATTGTCTGTTGTTTTTGTGACATCCGCAACCGTGGGATAGACGGTCGCAGATGTCGGTTGTTATGATGGATGATTAACTCTGTGGATCAAGTGGCGGCAACTACATCTTCACGCTTCTTGCCTTTCTCTTTGGCTTCTGTTCCTCGGCGTTCTGTTCCTTCTGCTGCTTTTCGTTCTTTGGCGCAGACTGTCCCGGACTCAGCGGATCCTTGGTGTGCTTGGTCGCCTCATGGGTCTTGCCCTGCTCGTTGACGGCGACTTGTACCTTGTTCTCGTTGGTCGGAATCTGTTCCTTTGCCTGTTTGAGGTCTGGATTGTTGCGGTAGGAACGAGGCTGCATCTTGTCGAAATCGAACTTTACGTAGGCGGTATAGGTACCGCTGCCGTTCTTGTTCGGCACTTCCTTGATCTCGATGGTCTTGCCTGCCACATAGTCGTCCTTCTGCTGCTCGGTCAGTTCCTTCTTGAAATAGGTGTTGAGTCGGCGGATGGTCCCATCCTCATTGAGCCAGTGGTTGGGATCTTGCTGCTTCTTCTGACCGCCCGCATCACCTTCTGCCTTCTGCTCCTGCTTGTCAGCGGTCTGCTTCTTGTCTCCATTCTGTTTCTGACCTTGCGCCTGTCTTGTGCTGCCAGGAACGAACTCCACGCCACGCTGTTCCACATTCACCTGCAACAGCGGTGTGAACTTGCGCCCGTTGGCAAGCTCAATCTCCTTGCGAAGCGGAATACCTGAGTAGAGCACTCTCTTGTCGTCCTTGGTAATAGGTGTCTTGCCGATGGTATCGGGTATGCGCACCTTGTTGGTCGGGATGTCAACAATCTCATTGGTGAGACGGTCGATACTGATGAAATGAGGACGCAGCTCACCTGTATTCTTGTCGGGGAAATCCACTACCTTTCCGAGGTTGCCGTTCTGCAACAGGTTCTTCTTGTCCTCTGGAGTGAAGGTATAGCCTTTGTAAGCGACATCGAGTTTTGGCTCGTTGCGCACGAAATGCGGCACGAGTTGCAACTGGTCGTTATCGTCCTTGCGGAATGACAGACGGGCCTGTATCTCTATCTGTTCACCGCCGAAGGTCGGCTTCACAATCACAAGCCCCGTCTTGCCGTAGTTGAGCAGGGCTTTCATATCCTTCTCATTCATACTGTTGAAGTCTATGCCATATTTGGCACCAAGTTCCTGCAGGTTCACATCGTTACCACTAATGAGGTTCTGCTTTACACCCGGAGCGGTCTGTGCCTGCTGTTCGGTTGCGGTCTGTTCTGGTTTCTGTTCCATGTCGTTCTCTTTTTCGTTGGTTTGTTCAGATGATACATTCTCTTTTTCTGTGTTAGCTTGCGTCTTGGACGCATCGTCCGATGATGCGGTTTCTTTCGCCTGACCTTCCGATTGCTTTGCCTCTTTCTCATAATTGGAGGTGTCAACCTTGTGGGCGGAAAGAATCTCCTTGTTAGCCTCCGGATCTTTCAGCAACTCCTTCATCACGCCAAGCAGGTTTTCCACCTGGTCTGCCGCTATGCGGTAGAATCCGAATCGGCTTGGCTCCTTGCACTGGCGGAAGAAGTTTCTAAAGAAACTGTCCATCAAGTCACTGTTGCGGTCAAAACGCAGGAAGTCGGGCGTGTTCTCCGCCTTGGCGGGCGCTCGCTTCGGGGTGCCGTCTCTGCTGAGTCCGGCGACGACGCTGATCTCGCCCGTCTTCTCGTCACGGACTACCAGCACGTCCTGTTCATCACTCTTTTTCTTTTGTACCATAATTGTAAATGTTTAATTGTTATACATAAATGCGGGCTTTTCTGTTCCCGTCGTTTTCTTTCTTTATTTCCCTTGCATACGTTCTGATAAAATCCTCCACATCGGAGCGTTTGTAGTACGGCTTACGCTTCAATAGTCGATAAGGGATCATTCCGCTACTACGGTATCGCTGCAATGTACGCTTGCTCACATGGAGCATGAGACACAGGTCTTGGTTGTCAAGCAGTTCATCTTCAAGTTTAGGGATGGTCTGCATTATATCCCTTCCTGACTCGTTGATGACATTGAGAACTGCCTCATGCTTGTCAAGTCTCTGCATAAGCTGTCTCATACCATTCTCAAATGTTGTTCTGTCAAGTGTATCCATATTTCTCCATTTTTTATGTTGTTCCTCTTTCCTTGAGGTATTTCTCTATATCTGACCGTCTGAAACGGCACGCATTGCCTACGAAAGTAAAGCTTATAACTTTGGCATCCCTCATGCGCTGTAGGGTGCGGCTGCTGATATGAAGCATCTCGCAGACCTCTGCACTGGTAAGGTACTCCTTTCCTGAGTTGTCCTCTTCTTTGATTGCTGTACCATATTTTCTTACGTACGCAGCAATCTCTCTTATTTGCCCAGTCAGTTCCTTGAACGCCAAGCTGTCTATTGTTATGATTTCCATACGCTTTTTGTATTTGTTCGCTGCAAAAGTACGGCAAAGGAATTTATCGGGCACGGTACTTACGCGTTACTACCGTGAGATTTTTATTGAATTTGTCTCTGAGTGTCCTTCTAAGGCGACACAAGCAACACGATTGCCGTGTTTTTATCCATATCACAAGATTCTGATTTACCTTTGCGCTCGTTAATCAACAAGTATACAAATATGGATATAGTAATCATTGAAAGAAAGACCTTCGATTTGCTTCTGGAGAGTGTGAAGGCATTGACGAGAAAGGTGGACTTCCTAATGGAGAAATCTAAAGACAGAAGTCTGGCTAAGTGGATGGATTCTGAAGACGTCTGTAAGGCTCTGAACCTTAGCAAACGATCCCTACAGAGTCTGCGTGACAAGGATTTGCTTCCATGCACTCAGATTGGAAGAAAGTTCTATTACAAGCCTGCTGATGTGGAGGACTTCATATTGCATGGTGCAGGCACAATAGAGGGGGACTGCGTATGATACAGACAGTATTGAATGAAGACCACGAGATTATTGTCGAAGTATTGAAAACAATTCGACAAAGCATGAGAAAGGCTGACAAGCTAGCAGAATGCAGTCATTTCCCGTTGAAGGGCGAGATGTATCTGACAGACAGGGAAGTTGTAGCCCGTCTGCACATCAGCAAGCGGACCTTGCAGGAATACCGACATGCTGCTATCTTGCCTTATTTTATCATTGGGGGTAAAGTACTGTATCGGGAATCCGACATTCAGGCTCTGTTGGAAAGTAATTACAGTAACCACCAAAATGAACTATAACCGAGAAAAGCGGACTGCTTCCTTTTTAGGAAGACAATCCGCTTTTCTATATTATACTATTGTCAGTATACAATCAGCAACCATACAGATCTTTTGTCTGAAAACTGATGAATACTGGAGGATGCTGCTCCTTTACTTTGTCTGTCAGCCATTTTCTGAACACATCGGTATAATGGGTTCTGTATTTGAAAGAAATGGCTATCACTACATCAAGACTGTAAACATAGGCATGGTTGCCGTTTGACAATCGGATATATTTGCTATGTTCACACTCAGAAAAGACATTTTCTTTGAACATTCTTTTTATTGTCCTGTTCACCGAAGCAGGGATGACATTGAATGCTTCTGCTATCTCCCAATATGTCATCCAGATATTATTGCCAGTGAGTGTGACAGAGTAGTCGCTCACCTTTATAATGTTTCTTTTCATACTGCTGATTAAATTAGATGGTTTGACAAATGATATTTTCGACAGATTGTATGCGCTGTGACAATTTTTCCATATCGTCACTCAACTTCTGAGCGGTTATCTTGGCATAGATTTGCGTACTTCTGATGCTTGTGTGTCCCATCATCTTGGAGAGAGTCTCAATAGGCACACCATTGGAGAGACAGACCGAGGTAGCAAAGCTATGACGAGCCACGTGCCAGGACACATTCTTCTCTATACCACATTGTTTGGCAACTTGCTTTATATCATATTTGCATACGCTATAAGCAGGAACCGGCAATAAACGGTCATCTTTTGCCAATCCTTCATATTTATCAATGATATGCTTGGCTACTTCAAGTAACCGAATATCACTTTCCACGCCTGTCTTTTGTCGCGATGTCTTAATCCACACATGTCCATCAAAAGAGGTCTGAATATTGCTCTTGGTCAGATTGCGCATGTCTGTCCAGCTCAGTCCGGTGAAGCAACAGAAAACGAATAGGTCACGGACAAGTTCGTATTTCTTTTTGGTAAACTGTCCGTTGATCAACTTTGTTATTTCCTCCATTGTCAGGAAACCTCGCTTTGTTTCCTCCTTACTGATGTGATAGGCATAGAATGGATCACGTGCAAGCCAACCGTTGTTGATAGCCATAAATATGATGCTTCTGAAAGGCATCATATACGACCATACAGTATTGGTGCAGTGACCTTTCTCTATTCGCAAGAAAACTTCGAAATCGGTGATGAATGCAGGGGTAAGTTCTTTAAGCGCAATGTCTTCCATCTTATAACGCTGTTTGATAAACTCCTCCAGATGCTTGTAAACCACTCTGTATTTCCAATAGCTACGCTGGCTTTTCATCTTGCCAACAAGCTTGGCATAGTCTTCGTTGTGCTTACGGAATACTGCAAGAAGGGTCTTGTGGTTCATCCCCATACCAAGATAGGAATTACGCACTTTCTCTGCTGTGACATAGCTATCCTTATCACATACATCTTGATAAGCCTTATTGATGCCGACAAGAATCTTGTCCAGCTTTCGGTTGGTCTCTTGCGCAACGATGCTTCGTCCACTCATGCGACCAAGTTCCACGCTCCACATTTTCTCATCCACGTCCAACTTACAGCTGAACTGTGAAATCTTGCCGTTTACCGTAATACGGCACATGACTGGAATCAGTCCGTTCTTCTTTGGCGCATTACGCTTCAGATAGAATAATACTCTGAATGTTGATCTGCTCATAACTTTCTACTTTTTTAACTGTTTGCAAAAATACTATGTACAGAGTCATTATCCCATTTGCAAATCCAAGCGAATCAAAGCATTAGAATCATGCATAAAAGAATCTTCCGAGTTTTCTTGGCAATCTTCTAATTATTAGATACTTTTGCCTCTTAATTCTGTGATTTTCGCCCATTCATTAACATCAAAAAACAGTAACGTTATAGTAACGAAAGTCTGTCTTAGACTGGCATTTTTCTGTCTTCTGATGTCTTTATGGAAAGCCCCATCCACCGACATAATTCAGTCATTTTCAACTATTTTGCTTTAATTATTACTGATTTTCAACTTTTTGTTGTATCTTTGCAGAAGATAAGCTGCACTCGGCAATTTGTAAGCAAGCTTACATTGCGCTCGTTTGCATTATCTTTGCAGCCGTAAAATATATAATAAGGTATAAATATGGTAATGAAGAATCCTTTTGTCACAAATGGTTACGCCGGTCCGGAATACTTCTGCGACCGTGTGGAAGAAACCCAGCACATCACAGAGATGCTGACCAATGAGAATAACATGGCTCTGATTTCCCCTCGACGCATCGGAAAGACAGAGCTGATTCACCATTGCTTTGCCCAGCCAGTCATCCTAAAAGATTATTATACTTTTATCATAGACATCTATTCAACCAATTCCGTCAGCGATCTGGTCAATATGTTCGGCAAAGCCATTATAGATGAACTTCGCCCTAAAGGCAGAAGCGCTTGGGAGAAATTCCTGATAGCACTCTCTTCTCTCCGTTCAGAAATCTCTTTCGATATCAACGGGGCTCCTGTTTGGGGAATAGGCATCGGCAACATAGTAAATCCCGAAATTACGCTTGATGAGATATTCTCTTATCTCAACCAAGCCGACAAGCCATGTCTTGTTGCCATCGACGAGTTTCAGCAAATCACCAACTATGCCGACAACCGCATAGAAGCTTTACTCCGTACCTACATTCAGCGTTGCACCAATGCCCACTTCATCTTCTCGGGTTCTCACCGCCATCTGATGGCAGAAATGTTCACATCTCCTGCCCGCCCATTCTATCAGAGCGTGACGCTGATGAACCTGAAGCCTCTGGATGTGGAAAAATACAAGGAGTTTGCCACAGCCAAGTTCGAGGAGCGCAACAAACATCTAGATACTGCCATTATCGGAGAACTCTTCGCCCGTTTCGGTGGTGTCACTTCATACATCCAGCGAGTAATGAATGTTCTCTTCCTCAAGACTCCCGAACAGGGTACCTGCACTCTGGATATGGTAGATGACGCCATCAACTACAATCTCAACATGGCATCAGACACCTACGAGACCCTTCTGCGCCAGATGCCGGAAAAGCAGCGCAATGTCTTCATCGCCATCTCTGCAGAGGGCGAAGCCAGAAGCGTAAAGAGCGGAGCCTTCGCAAAGAAATATCATCTCCCGTCGCCAAGCTCTGTAAATTCCGCCCTGAAGGGATTGCTGGAGAAGGATTTCATCACCCAGCAGGATGATGCCTACGTGGTATATGACAAGTTCTTCGATTTGTGGCTGAAGAAGTATCTGAAATAGTATAAGGTGATTCCAATATTTTTATTACCTTTGCACCCAAATTTAAATATATATTCAATATGGCTATTATAAAGACAGTAGAGGGAAAGACTCCTCAATGGGGAAAGAATTGTTTTATCGCTGAGAATGCCGTACTGACCGGCGACTGTATTCTTGGCGATGACTGTAGCATCTGGTATAGTGCGGTATTGCGCTCTGACGTGGATGCCATCAGATGTGGAAACAGAGTGAATGTCCAGGATTGCGCATGCATTCATCAGACTGGTACGATGCCTTGCATCCTGGAGGATGATGTATCAGTGGGACATGGTGCCATCGTTCACGGAGCCACAGTCAGAAAAGGTGCACTCATCGGAATGAATGCCACCGTGCTAGATAAGGCTGATATTGGCGAAGGCGCCATCATTGCTGCAGGTGCTGTGGTTACCCATGACACCAAAGTTCCTGCACATGAGATTTGGGCGGGAATTCCAGCCAAGAAGGTGAAAGCTTGCGCTCCCGGACAAGCCGAGGAGTTTGCCAAGCATTATTCCGGATACATCAAAGACTGGTATCTGAAGGAAGATAAATAATCACTTTATGATTATCATAAAATGAGAATAAAACGCCATTTTTTATCTTTTATAGAAGATAAAAGCAAAATATTTAGGATTTTCATCCATTATAAAAGATAAAAATCGTATATTTGCAGAAAATTTCATTTATAAGTGATAAAAATATGGCAACTATTATTCGTCAAGCATATATCGACAAGATAGAAAAGTATCTTGGAAAGGAGACCATCATCGTATTAGTAGGTCAACGTCGTGTAGGAAAAAGCTACATGATGAAGATGATTCGTGACCGTAAGAAGGCAGATGACTGCAACAATATTATCTTTATAGATAAGGAGAAAAGAGAGTTTGACAACATTCAGACCTATCAGGATCTCAACGACTATATCGGAGAGCACTTTTTATCCGATAAACATAACTATATCCTTATCGATGAGATACAAGACATCAGGGAATTTGAACGCTCCATCCGAAGTTATCGCACAGAACCCCACACCGACATTATCATCACAGGTAGCAATGCTCGCATGCTGAGCAATGAACTGAGCACACTTATCGGTGGCAGATATAAGGAAATCTATATCCAATCGCTGAGCTATAACGAGTTTCTGGAATTTCATCAACTATCAGATAATGACGAAGCACTTGCTCTGTACATTCAGTATGGTGGTCTGCCTGGTCTGGCAAAGATAGGTCTTGAAGAGGATGATGCACGTGAATATCAAATGGATATTTACCATACCGTCTTACTTAAGGATGTCATTATGCGCAACCAGATAAGAAACGTGCCATTCTTAGAGAATTTAGTACGTTTCCTCGCAGACAACACCGGTAAGTTGATTTCCGCCAACAGTATCGCCAAATATATGAAATCACAAGGCGAATCTATAACGTCCACGGCTATCATCAATTACATATCCTTCCTTTGTGAAGCCTATATCCTACACAAGGTGAACCGCTATGACATCCACGGCAAACGTATCTTTGAAACCAACGATAAGTTTTATTTTGAAGACAACGGCATTAGAAATGCCATTGCCGGGGGAACACGTGAAGGAGACATTGAGAAAGTGATAGAGAATATCATCTATCAGAACCTCATACGCTTGGGCTATCAAGTTTATGTAGGACAACTGCAAGCTGGAGAAATCGACTTTGTATGCACCAGACCAGGCGGCGAACGCATCTACGTGCAAGCTTCCTATATCATAGCCGACGATGCAACCAGAGAGCGTGAGTTTGGCAATCTCCGTGCCATCAAGGACAACTACCCGAAGTACGTTATCTCCATGACCCCTCTGCTCACCAAAAATGATAATGACGGAATCACGCACCTGCATCTTCGCAAGTTCCTGACAGAAGGAATATAAATAACAGGAATTTCTCAGATTGGGCACACAGTGTATCCCCAATCTGAGGATTCTTTTATTCCTCCCCATTCAGGCATTCGCCCGTCTCATAACTCTTCGTCATATCCTTTAAGATACCAACCATCTCCAGCCTCAAGCTCTCAGGCTTCAGTACGATGAGGTTTCTGCCATGCCACAACAGTTCCTGAAGGAAATCACGGCTGGGGCGAATGGTGAGGGTATATTCCCGATACATTCCGTCTTTCGACTCCTTCACTTTCTGCTGACTCTCGTGCAGCGGAACCTCCTCGATATAATTGTATTCCGGATAGAAGGCACGGATGCGGATTTTCTCCACCGGCACATCTTCCATCCGATAGATGCCAAAGCAATCTTCATAATAATTCTCTGGAGTCAGGAACTTCTTCATCTTTGCCGACAACGGATGCTTCTCGCAAATAAGCTTCAGGAAACTGATACGGTCAAAAGGAAGACAGCGAACGAGTTTTCTCACATCTTCCTCTGCACTTGAATTGGCTTTCCCTTCGGACGCCGAACGTTGTTTCTTCACTCCCACAACGTACCATCTCTGCTTGTAGTATCTCACGAAAGCCGGTTGTAGCACGATATCGCTCTCTGCTCCGAACCCAGAAACATACTTAAACTTCAGCAGATATTGCTTATCTATCGCTGCAAGAATATCATCCAGATATTCCGTGTTATATGGCGGCGTATCGAGCATCACCTTGTTATGAAATTTCAGCATATCACCAAGCGAAGCCAACCGCAGGGAACTCAGCATCCATTCCGTCACATCATCATTAGCGATCGGATCACGCTTCAGATAATACCGATAGCCGTCGCTCTTGTCGCATTCCACAGTAATGCCAAACTGCGACTGGATATTTTCACGATAACGATGAAAGGTACGTTTGTCCAGCTCATCCTCATCCTGATTAGCGTTGGCATCACGCCACTCATTAGCAATCTCCTCAAAGGTAAGATGCTTACGATCCAAGAGGCCTATCAGCCAACTATAGAATTTTACACGATTGTCCATAATCTCTAAAAATCTAATGAATATTTACGAGAAATGCCTAAAAAGAAAAGGAGAAAAGATAGCCAACAAAATGGTAATGCTAAATGCTGGCGTTTCTGACTTTTGTCATATACCAATGCGCGATACACTTGTGCCCGATGCTTGAAATGAACTGTGAACAAACTCGTCTCTTTGCATGAAACACATGAATTTTTAATAATGCTAACACAGACCTATTGCCTGATGTCAGCCTCTTGCTGCCTCTATCTTTTCTCCGAAAATTTTAATCTACTCAATGAAAATTTCAATCCTCGCTCCATTATCGGGGCAAGTCTTGCAAATCTACCAAATCTACAGTCCAGTTCAAACTCTGAATTTTCAGGTCGAGCTCCCGATACTGCTTGGCATAGGTATCAGCCTCCTTACGAAGAGCCTTTATATCTATGGTTCTAACATATTTCAGTTCGTTTCTGCCAAAGCGAGTATCGTTGGCAGCTACGTAGTTCACCACCTCTTTCAATGCCTTGACACGCATCGACAAGACGTCTCTCTTGGCTATCAATCGAGTCAAGGAGTCTCCGTCCTGAACTATCTGAACGTTGGTGATGTTGATGCGATAAATCAAGTCTTCCAACTGGACGAGTACGTCATCCAGTTCCTTGTACAGTTCCTCCACGTTATCGCAGGGTTCATCGCCCTCCTGCACTTTGGCGCTTTCCTTGATACGTTCTTTCAGTTGAGCCACTCTCTTCTGCAATTCGGCTCTGATACTCAATGCTTCTGCTAACTTCATAATCTTCTATTTTTTATATATGACGTTCTAATTTTATTTTTATTGCATCACAAATTATTTTTCACCTTTCCAAACAAGGCACATCCTCAGGCCAATGAGGGTCGGTTTCATTTCCATCATCAGCATAACGAATATCTCGCTGTTCGGATATATTGCGGTCGTATTTCAGTTCCACGCTCACCGTGAAGTCATCCATACGAAGAATGTCTGGCAGGCACCAAGGCTCATGAGTATGCAAGGCATGCATCGCATAACAGATACACAAATGGTCGTACGCCTTGTTGTGCAGATAGCCTTCCGCCCACGACGTGCCATCGTCGAGCGTATCAGTCAACTCTCTCAACGTATCCTCTTCGTTGCCGAAAAAGTTGGCAGACGCACCATTCACGATGGTATCCATCTTGCAATGTCCTGTACTGAGCAACTCATCTGTCAGATGAATCATATAGTCGAAGTCGGAACCGTAATAGTCATCATTCTCCAGATGCAAGACCGAGTCTTTGTCAGCATACTCGAATCGAAGCGTACTGTCCAAGTCGTAGCAGAAACGGTCGTCCACCTTGTATGGCGAACGGTAGAGCGTAAGCCAAAGGTTACGGCACTGCTCAAAACACTCCAAGGTGAGCTTGTAGAGTTTGTCGTTCAACTTGCTCAATCGTTCCACCTCGGCAGCAGTAGGATGAAGCATCATCTCGTCGAGCGTCACCTCACGAAGCCCGAGCAAATCGTCCAGCAAATCCCGCTCCGTATCACTGAAGTTACGGAAGAACCCATCTGGATTATTATCCTCACGATTCACCACCTTCTTGATACGACGTTCCACCTCTTGCACGATGGCACGCTTATCCTCTATCGTAGACTTTTCTCTTATAAAGTCTACAAATTTGAAGTTAGGCTCCGAACTATAGCTACGGTTGTTCTCAACTTCATCAATCAGTTTTTTCCATTCCTTTTCCATTTACTTCCTCTTTAAAGAATACGTTTCCTTTTTTCCATTGATACACCTCTCGCTCATATCTCAAGCTGACATCCGTCCAAAAATCATCCATACGGAGGATGTCTGGCAAAGAGTAATGCTCATGACTATGGAGCGAGTGAAGGAGATGGCAGATGCAAAATCTGTCGAAAGCCTGATTGTCGAGATAATCCAAATTCCAGTTGGTCCCATCATCAGCCACTAAAGATTCCCCATACGAATACCGCCCACTATCCCTAAAATTGCAATGAAAATGGAGCATATACTCGAAGTCTGAGCCATAATAGTCATCATTATCCATCTTGAGGACGGAATCCTCATCATTCCAACTGAAATCAACGTGCTCCTCCACATCATAATAATCCTCGTTTGCCATCAAGCTCGGTGAGTGCAACAAAGACTTCCAGAGGTTGCGACCTTGCGCAAAGGCATCCTTCGACAGTTCATGAAGTTTATCGTTCTGATGTCCCAAACGCTCGATTTCTTCCTCTGTAGGATTTAACATCATCACATTGAGAATCTTTACCCGAGTACTCCAAAGGGAATCAAGCACCTCCCGCTCCTGTTCACTGAACTTACGGAAGCGGAAACTCTTGTCCGCATCATAACGGGCAATCATCTTGATGCGACGCTCTACTTCTTGTACAACTCTGCGCTTGTCATCATCCGACGCTTCGCCCACATACTCCATCAAAGCGAAGAAAGCCTCCGTTTCAAACGGATCTTTCTCAATTGTATCGATAAGTTGAATCCAATTTTCCTTCATCTTCACCTACGATTTCACCATTACTAACTTCTATTATCTTATCGTCGCCAAAGCTTCCTCCCCGTACCTTGTAAGGAGAGTTTCGCTTCAACGTCTTCTCCAAATACTCCAAGTCCTTGGGACGGAGATGAGTGAGAGCGAAATCCACCTCATTCAGCTGTGACTGATTGCTCAAGGCAAGATGCTGGAGATTGTGACACATGAAGATGTCCAAGCGACGCAACTTGTCGTTCTTGCTCAAATTCAAAGACACCAAATCTTTGGCTCCATCAATATGCAACTCCTCCAAGAGTGGATTGGCAGAGAAATCCAACTTCTCGTTTCTTATCTCGTGGAAGTCGATGAACTCCAGCAAAGGGTTCTTGCTCACGTCGAGTTTCTCCTCGCCATACCCAGAATAGCCCAAGATACGCAAGTTAGGACATTCCGTGAGAATCACATCTAAGGTTTTCACCTCGAACATGCCACATCCATCAAATCCGATAATGGCATCCTCCTCTTCCGAACAGATGGTAATGGTGTAGTACATGCCCTTCTCTGGATAGGCATGACCTGCCTCCACCCAAGCCAACTTTTCGGAAGCAGGTTTCTGTTTACCTGTCACGACCTGTACCTTTCCATCGCCCCAAGCGATTCTTACCTTGCTGCCTTTCTTCAGCATCAAGTGCAAGCCTACGGTCTCCCCCATTGTCCAGTCCAAAGTCTGGATATTGATTGTAATCTGTGCCATAATTCCTTGTTTTTAATGTTTACGTCGGCAAAATTACAGGTTAGGTGTGTCAAATCGTGACACAAGCGAGAAAATTATCTCAAAAATCTTTGTCTCACCTTGTACCAATAGTCCCAGGAATAGCCTACGGAAGGATGATTCACCGCCATCACTTTCACCTGCTTGCCATTACTCAGAAGATAAGTACCCATAGCAACAGGATAACCATCCACTACGATGTCGTCGCCATCCTGCCAGCCTACATTAGGAAGATTGTTCCAAAGCCTCTTGCCCCATACGATGATGTACTCAGGCTGGTACTTTTCGATGACCTCGAAGAAAGCCTTGCCAGCCTGGTGATATTGTTCGGCTGCGCCAGCCTCACGAGGACCACCCATCGCCACTTGCAGATAGTTGAAGAAGATGACCGAGTTCCAGATCTTCAGCCTCTTCACTTGATTGGTCTCCTCACCCACTAACGAACGTTCAAACTTCAAGAATGTCCGCATCCAGTTCTGCCGTTCCTTGTTCTCATTGAGATAATCATCAAGCACCTGCTGCGTAAAGTTCATACACTCCCGATGTAGCTGGCAGTCGCCACAATCCGTACAACTCTCATCACAATAATGGCTCTCGCCCAATATCATGATTCGCTTGCCGAATATCCCCCCGTTGGCATAATCCTTGCCAACGAAGGGTTGAAAGAAAATATTGCTATTCATATTTTAGAACAATGAAACTATCCAATCATAAGCCATGGTTCCCAAGCGAATGGCCCACGAAATCACCACATAAATCAACCAGCAAAGCACGACGATGAACACAGCTGTCCAGAATGCCTTCTTATTCACCTTATTAATAATCTCCTTATCATCCTCGATATACCCGGTAACCAATCTCAGGTTCTCTACATACGAACGCTTGAATACATCCAGCACATCACCTATATAGAAAGGTATGGCACCAATCAGCACATCCATCAAGATATTATAGATGACAGCCAAAGTCAGCGGAATAGACTTAACCACGCAAAGACTGTAATAGATGAATGGGAATGCAAACACGCTCGTCAAAGCATCACCGATACCGACAGGAAGGATGAAGCCAAGGATAGGATCCAAGAACCACTTGTCCATATACTTCGCCGTACCTACCATCAGACGATATGATGGCATGTTCATCATCTTCTCACGCTTTGCAGCTTTTTTATCAGCCCTCGCCTGTTCTTTGGCAAGAGCCGCCTCTCGCTTTTGGTCTTCCTTAGCGAAATCCATGCCCAAATCAGCCTGGGCCTGTTGTCTTCTTGAACTTTCCATACGCCTTATAATTCTATTTGTTTCTTACCATTTATAAATTCTGTGAACTCCTGTTCCGAAAGAGAGAAACCGCTCAAGTCGCTCATCAACTCCATAGCTTGCTTACGTTCCTCCTCACTACCAGCCAGATTGATACGCTTGAACACCTCACGAAGATAAGCACTCTTGTTGTCTATCTTAGCCATTTCACGCTTAAACTCATCAGCATGTTTCTTCAACTCCTTATCGTATGCAGCCGAAGCCAAGCTACCACTGAGCTGCTGCGCTTTGAGCTTAGCGAAACTATCAAACAGAGCGATACCTTTCTGTAAGGATTGTTCCATCGCACCAGTTACCTGCGCCAAGTCTTCCTCGCTATACTCAGCAGGTTTGTTCTGTTGTGCGGTCTTACCCTCTATCTTCTTATGGTCTTTCGTGTATGCTTCCACTCCGTCAAGCAAATTCTTAGCCATATCCTTGTCGGCATGAAGATTATCTGCCAACATTCCTGTAAACAGAGAAAGGTTTTGCTCCACATCAGCAGGAAGTTTGGCAGCCTCCCTATAATCAGGAATATCTACCGTATGCACCAACTTCTCATCTATCTTGCTCTCCATGATTTCACGTCCAAGTTTCAGCATGGCAACCATATCACGAAGATGTTTCAGCATCTTCAGCTTCAAGTCGTCAGAGCAAACGATCTTGCTTCTGATCTCCTTAAAAACCTTATCCAGTTCACTGGAGAGTTTGGCATACTCATTTTTGATGCGGGTTTGTTCCTCACGATGCGATTCCAATTCCTCCTTATCCAACTTCAAATCTACCTGATACCTCTCATATTCTCTTACAAGTGGGAAGCATACCGCATTCCATTCAGCAAAGTCGCGATAGTAGTTCTTGTTGGCCATACCAAAGGTGATCCAGTTGACGAGGAAGAAAGGCTTGGAAGGCTTCTTCGCCTTCGCTTCCATATAACTTCCCAGCTTCGTCTCCAAGGTTGCGGTGATGTCATTAATCAGCGAGGTATAGACATCGATGTTCTGGAGATGATCATTCATCTCCATGTCCAGCGCCTTCATCTGCTGAAGCAGACATTTTCGTTGCTCCTCCAATGGACGAATAGTCTCATCCGCATACAAAGCATCAAGCGTCGCCTTCAAGTCAGAAGCCAACAGCTTTTCTCCATAACGCAAGAATACATTCGCCTTCGGGATTACCACATCATTGAGCGTTTTGCAGATTACCAACAATCGTCCCATATCAGCCTTGATGCGAGTGGCATCATGCTTCACGCTCATCTGGAAAACTGATAAATCAGACTTCAAACGATTAGCGCGTTCACTTGCTCCCATATAGTGTTCGAGCATGGTCAGTCCTGCCATCGCCAATCCCAAGGACTTGTTGCCGTTCGACAAAGACTTATAAGCCTGCAGGGAACCCTGCAAAGAAGTACGGAAGCTATCAGAAATCTCACCAATCAAAGCTGCACATTTTTCCGTGAGCTTGTTATATTCCAACTCCACATACTTAAGCATCTCGTCCACATCCAGCCACTCTATTCTTTTAAAGTCGAACAAGTCTGGTGAAACCATCTTGATGGAGTCGCCATAGATATCAATAAGTTTCAGGGCATAGTCACGATAAACCGTCCCGATATCACTACGCAAGGAGGTAAAATCTTCGATGTTTCCACGAACGCTATCCTCAGCATAGTGATAAGCCTCCACCATCTTGGTATATTTATCAAACATGGTAGACGCCTTACTTCTTACATCTTTCACGCCATTCGTGCCCATGACAATATCAGCCATCTTCGACGTTCCCTTAACAAGAACCAGGTCAAGGTTCTGCTCCACCTGCTCTTTCAACTGCTCCAAAGCAGATGAAGACAACGCCAGTTCCGTCTCAGCTATCTTCAAAGCCTCCTCCTTGTTGCCCTGTTCCAGACTGTCATTCAACTTGTATTCAGCCACAAGGGTTGTACGTGAATTATTGGAAACAAAAGCAATGGCGATATTGCCATTATCATGGAAATATCTGTAGGCATCAAATACCAGCTTACTCACCTCCGAGGAATCGGAAGCTATACCATACTTCTTCAGTTCAAAAGCCAAATCTGCACGAAGATACGTCTTGTTCTCCTTGCAGAGTTCATCAGCAATCGTCTTGATTGCCTGATATACTTTTTGATTATCAGCCATACTATTCATCGTATTTATTTTTATTTATTCTTTATCACTACCTACAAATACCGATGCCTTCATAAAAGAGAAGGTTGCATCAACGAGCCAACCGATACACGAGCCAACTGTAGCTATCCACCAGGCAACATGATAACCTGTAGTACAATTGGTTGCCTTGAAAAGGACATCGCCGTCAAAGAGATGCCTTACCAGATTAGGCAGGAAGAACAATCCATGCGCCAATCCAGCTAGCCATCCATACAATTCCGTACCATTGATGTTGACAAACAATACTGCTGCCACTATTGCAACGATTGGTCGCCAGGGTAGGAACATGAAAACCATTACAAGAAGCCCTATAATTTTATTCATTTTTCGTTATACTTTATTTATGCTATGATTTCATCTATACAGACAATTATCTTATAGATACATCTTGTTGTTTCTAATCTCAGTTGGAGTAAGTTTCTCTTTACGATAATCCTTCAAGGAATCCTTCTGCACCTGAAATCTACTCGTTTCCACAAAGATCAGGCTCTTGTGAATCCTCGTCTTGGCACGTTCCTCCATCCATTCTCTACCTTTAGCGAGAGAAGACATATACCAATATCTCGTCTCAGCCCAAGCATTCCTTGTAGGTTGCGCAGTACCATGAATGAAGTCACGATAAACGGGAAGCGAGAGACCAGTTAGCCAACAAATCAGGACAGAATCCCCCTTAGCCATTAGCGTCATGTCCGACAACATCTGTTGCATGGTCATCTTCTCCGACTTCCGCCAAAGCATCCTCCTATCCATATATTCACTCTTCTCAGCCTCCTTCTTCTTTTGCCAATAGCCATGAGGGTTCAAGAAGAACCAATAGCCAAATAATACTACCAGCACGGCACTCAATACCGCAGCCAACCTACATACTCTTTTCCTGATGTTCTTTTCCATTGTTACATTACCTTATATAGTTATACATTTGATTTCGGCTGCAAAATAACTATATAGATATGTCAAATGGTGACAGAACATCAAGAAAAAAGTATATGAGGCTTACTTTTTCTTGGAAAACAAGTTTATCAACCAGCCAGTAAAGCCTCCGACTTTAGGAGCAGGATCTTCATAAATCTTGCCTCTTCGTCTAAGTTCATTCAATATTTTATTTTCATTCTTTGCCATAATGCTTCATTTTTTAAGTTGTTATATCACCAGTTGTTGCATCCTTGAAGTTATTCTCCTTGAATGCTTTTTTCATATTATCAATCTGTTTCTTGCAAGATTTTGTAATGCTTACAGTCTTACTTGCGATGTCCTTCAAGAGTCTCTCATCAAAGGCTGTGCCTTTATTATCCAAGCTGTCTATGAAACATTTCTCAACAGCTTCGTTCACCAGCGACTCTATGTCAGCACCGTTAAAACCTTCGGTTATTAGACTGACAGAATTCAATGCTGCTTCGTCAAGGTTTTGCTTCTTGTTACCAATATGAATCTTAAAGATTTTCTTTCGCTCATCTTCATTCGGCAAGTTAACACAGAATATTTCATCAAAGCGTCCTTTACGCTTTAGCTCTAGAGGCAGATTATGAGCATTGTTAGCTGTTGCAATAACATAAACACTACTCGTCTTCTCCTGCATCCACGAAAGGAAATAGCCGAACATACGGTCCATGATGTCGTTGTTACCACCGACACCCGAAAAGGCTTTCTCAATCTCGTCAATCCATAGCACACAAGGCGCAGCAGCCTCAGCAATTTTAATAGCCTTACGCAAGTTGCCCTCGCTCTCACCCACATACTTTCCCATCATACTGCCCATGTCGAGCTTCAGCAAAGGTGTGTTAAACAATGCAGCCGACGCTTTCGCACACAGCGACTTTCCACAACCAGGCATACCAACGATAAACACACCTTTAGGTATTGAAACGCCAAATTCCTGAGCTTTAGGCAAGTCAGTAATCACTTTCGACTTATTCCGCAGATAATCCTTCAAAGCATCCAAACCACCGATATCTTCCAAGGACGCAGGAGTGTCAATCAATTCCAACAATCCAGACTTTTTAACCATCGCCTTCTTCTGTTGAAGTATCATTTCAGTATCCTCGGCGCTCAACGAGCCATTGCTGCTCATCGCCATGTCAAGCATTCGGTCTATCTCAAAGCTTGTCATTCCCTTCAAAGATGGCATTAGCTTTTTTCTGTCCTCATCTTTGAAATTGTCATAGCAGTTCACCTCTACATGCTCGTCTATAAGCTGATTGATTTCATCATCTTCCGGAAACGGAATTTCCAAGTAGGACACATACTTCTCCAATTCTTGCGGTACTTTAAGAATAGAAGAAACTATAATGACGGTTGTGTTGTAATCCCTATCATACAACTTACGTTGGGCTATCAACTGAAGCAATGTCTTGATTGGCGGCTCTTCAATAAAATCTTGAATATCCTTCAACACCAAGAACTTTTCCTTTAGATTGACATCAACAGTATATTTATCACGCAAGAATTGCTCCAGTGTATCATTCTCTCCCAAGCCTTGACTTTCTTTCGTTTTAAAGTTGGTTGTGCCTGTTGCAGGATTCCATTCAAATACCTTACTATTGCCCACAATCTCAACTATAATTTCGTCTATACGTACAAAATCATAGTCGTTGATATAGATGATAGGTGTATTGACATCTATCATCTTTTGAAAATTCGTTATTACTTTCTTGTTCATATTGCAAGGCCTTAATATGTAAACAAATGGTCAACTATAAAAGCTAGCCTATCAATAAACCTAGCTTTGATAAAACGAAATCCATCAATGCTATTTTGCAAGCCATAATCATTCAAAACATTATCTTGTATCATACTTTGCATTTTTTTTGTCAATGCACCTTTGTTGGTAATCCGAATCATATATAGTGCCAATGGATAATGGTAATCTTCTGCTAATTTCACAAATAAGCCAGATGTTTTCACATTACAAGAATATTTTACTAAATCCAACACAAACTTACGTTCCTTATAAAAGATATCCGATTCATCCAATTCAGCATATTTAGCTTCTGCCTCTTCTCTTACCTCCTTCAAACTAAACATGAGATAAGTTTTCCACAAAGATGTAAATTCCTGTAGTAATTGTTTGACGTTCCATACAATCTCCTCATCGTAACTAGTCTTTTTGGTTACAAAGCCCAATCTGTCCTCTTTCCATCTAATAATTAGACTATCAATCTTTACTTTTGCCTCAGGAGTCAACATCGTTAACTTTTTGGCAACGTTCAACTTATTAGAATTTATAAAATCAATAGCCTCTTGATTATGAAAATCCGCAGCCTTTTTTATCAAGCCTTCAGCAAGAACTATATCCTTAATTTTTGTGCCATCACTTTTTGTAAAGCCATCAAATGCCAATTTCCCTTGTGCGAACAAAAAATCAGGGTCTTCATCGCTCTGGAACTTGCTAAATACGTTCCACCACTCAGAAACCGAAATCTCATTAGGATAGTGGTCAAATAAGTATTTGGCACCTTTATACTGACTTAACAGAAATTTGAGCAATGACTTATAATTTTTAGACATCTTCATTTCACTATCATGCCAGTATGAAACCAAAGCATATAAATCCATTACGCAATGAGCATACAATTCATCTTTAAAAAAGAGAAATAATATTTTAAAATATGTAGAAACATCAAGTTGACCTACAGACAAAGCATCTATCGCATGAGCCAAATCCACTTCACCCAACTGCATCAACCATCTTGACAACCGCTTGTCTTTTACTAATGGCCACAAGTCTTGCACACAGAGATTCTGGCGCAAAGAGTCAAGTGAGGAGTGTTCTTCCCCACCAGACTTTATTCTTATTCGTATAGGCTTCGCCTTTACTATTATTCTCATAACCAATAATGTTTTTTAATTCACCAGCCAAGAAACAAACTTCTTAACCCCATTTTTCAATGTTTTAACCGTTGAGCGAATAAAAGACTTCGCACCTTCCGCCACAACAGACAATCCTTTTCTTACCGCCATCTTAGCAATAGGCACTATATATTTCTCTGCCGCTTTGATAACAGGAACGAACACTGCAGCAGGAGGATAAACTTTGGCTATTACTTTACAAAGTTTATCCAAAACAACAGGAACTCCCCTCTCTATCACTTTGTCAGCAACTGTCACCACACGAGCTACAGTAGCATCTATTAACTTATCCGCCACCTCAACGACATCAAGCTCCTCTTTCGAAACTTTGTATGCAAACTTAACACGATTTAATCCCTCATCAATGGCACTTGCAATAGCTATTGGGCTCTTGTCTGCAAGAGAGAAAGGCAAAGTCCCCTGCTCTTGTGCCATTATAACGGCAGCAGCAAAAGCCTTCTTCAACTTTGCTTCAGAAGCATCACCGATTGGGGAATCCAAGAATTGCTGAACAAACTTAAACTCTCGAAGACTCTCTATCTCATCCTTTTCCAACAGTTTACCAGCCAACAAGGATTGAAGGGCTGAATACTTTCTGCTTTCACTCTCCAAATGAGCACCAAACTCATTGCGCCCTGCATCTTCATTATACTCAGTGTACTTCATAAGTTTAGTCCTCCTCGTTAGTTAAAGTTTCATTGTTCACATTCTCACCAGCATCAGAAATGGCAGAGACGATTTCAGCCTTCTCCTGCTCGTCACGTCCCTTCAATATTCGGTCCATCTCCTCAAGCATCCATTGCTTACGAGACTTTCCATCCTCCTTAGCCGTTTGCAATGCAGCCATTTTCTCTGCAAAGCCATCAATATACTCGTTAGTCTCGGAGAGCAAAGCCTTGCCTTCCTCCGAAACTCCCATTTTCTCACACTCATCCTTAACCAGTACATCAATATCCTGGTCAGGATTATTCTCTAATTGTTCTAACATCGAAGTCAGAATCTCATCAAAATTCTTTGCCATATTATATCTTTACAATATTAAATCTTAAAATAAACAACTGGTTGAAATAATCTTTAATGATTTCCTACAACAGTTTCTTTAGTCCGCACATTCATAAGAAAATGTTCGACAGTAGCATTCCACTCAAAACCTCGTTTCGTCAAAGCATTAGCTTTTACATCGATTTCGGCTGCAAAATAACTATATAGATGTGTCAAATGGCGACAGAACATCAAGAAAAAAAGCAAGAATGCTCTATTTTTTGCGAAATAGACGTCAGTCACCCATAACGAATCAATAGACTAATGACATTTCTATTCCAATATTACCCGGCTCAAATAAGATATTGTCAAGTTTCAGCTTTTCAAATACTTTCTGCAATTTGTCAATGTCGCCAAGGCGCAGCTTAACGATATTGCCAGACATCTGTTCCACCCAACCTGCTTTCTCCGGCACAAGTTTCTTGGCATAAGAGATAGCGGGTGAAACAAGCATGTCGATGCCCATCTTGCCGTCATACGACAAGAACAAGTCTGTACCCTCAATCTTCTTCACTATAAGGTTTATGCTAACCGACTTGGTAAAGCCCAACACCTTGATAGGTATAGAGACAGAAACTGTCGCTCCATCAACATACCCAAGATTCACTGTCTTATGAAAATGACTGGCTACATAATCCTGCAGCTCAGCATAAGTAATCGCTATCTTCATATAGCCTTATTTTAAAATGATTATTTTTTCTCTCTGTTTTTCCATATTCTTCGATAGACATATTTGTTCAAGCCTAAAAAGCCTGGTGGATAGGTATGCCACCCACCACACTTAGGGCATTTCACTGGAGCAGTACAGACTGTTGCCATCCACTCGCAATCCATCCCCTTGAATCTATGTCCGCAACATCGCAGACGAAAGCACAGAATCCTCTAAACATAAGCGATATGATTTATAAGTAGTTTTTAAAAGAATACTCTTACCATATAAACGAAACGGCATACTCTTGTCCGACGCACAGCCAACCAACAACGATTTATTGAATCATTCATTATTTCGTACTTTGCGTCGGACAAGTTTTTACTACTTACCTCCAAACGTAGGTTTTCCACCTGTCATACCAACAATGACATCCAACACTTTTTTAACAATGCTAACAATTGTGTCTGCCTCGCCCTGTGAAAGGTTACGCGTGTCAGGTTTTAATCTTCCCATAACATTATTATTTTTAAGTTATTTTTATTAAGGTCGCATTTCAACATACTTATCCCCATCACCTATCTTTATGGTATATTTCTTGTTGAGAGCATAAGCAGCAAAACCAAGAATCATCGCTAATTCTGCCGTACTTATAGTTACAGTACCAATGGTAAGTCCCATAGCTGTTGCACCCATAACAATTCCCGCTAAAGAAGCGCCTCCTGTAAACGGAGCGGCAGCTAAACCACCTATTACTGCTAAAGCTCCAAATCCAATAGCCCCCTTAGCTACCTTAGCTTTCCTCCTTCTTGAACGAACTGCATTAGCAAATGTCTTGGCATAGGGGCCTTCTATTCTTATTGAATCTACCTTATTTTTGATAGCTTCTTGCAGTTCTTCTTTTGTTCCAACTACTATCATAATATTTCCAATTAAAATTGCAACTAATTTAGTTCATGGCCTCCTCTATATCCTCAGCAGAAAAGCCCAACTGTTTTGCTATCTTTTTGAAATACAATTTTTCAGCCAAAGCAACTTTATCTTCTGCTTTCAAGATATCAACTCCTTTTTCTAACAACTTCGCACTATTAGCTTCATCATTTTGAAGAGAAGAGAAATCTATTTGCATCAACTTGTCACAAGCCATGACTTGTGCTAGTTCCAACTGCTCGTCATCTGACAAGGTTGAATTTTCAATCACATCTGTAAGAATAGCCTCTTTCTTTTCAGACCAATTACCACCAACCTTTGCTAGGTTTATCATAAATTGAATAATCAACTTTTCAGGATTATCCATTACAACAGGATCCTCTATGACTTCAGCCTCTTCCGTAAAAGTTGCCTCTACATATTCATCAGTATTACCTTCAGAAATATGAATATCATACATTTGCTCCTTTAGTTTTTTTTGAAGACGCTTAGCTGAAGGACGGAATGTTGCAGCAGTTAATCCACCAGAAATAACGCCACCCAAAATTGGAATTGTTTTACCTATGCCTTTAGCAAAAGTATCTTTTGTCAGCTTTATTCCTATCCATTTGGCTACTTGCTTAATAATAGGATAATACACAGTTTTAGTTAAAGCCTTTTGAGGCAAGCGCTTAACAACTTGGACAGCAAATGCCTTAGAAACATTTTTAATTGCATTATTAGCTGCAGCAGCTCCCATCATCACACCGACAAACAAAGTCAACATATCTTGTGATGTTTCGGTAAGATTACCATTTTCATCTCGCAAGTCAGGAATACCATAAAGATAGGCTAATTTCTGTGCCAAGACAAAAGTATGCCAATAATATTGAGCCATGTCTGCTGGGATTGTTGCTGCCATAGCTAAACCTCCTGGAATACCAGCGACAACCGACAAAGATGTAACTTTCAATAAATGATTATTGATACAGGAGTTTGCTAAACTATCTATTCTATCTTCCGAAAGGACATCAACAGGATTTAAGATAGCCTTCTCCAATTCATCTTTAGAGCAATACTGTCGAAGTTCTGATCTCAAAAACGTCTCTCTATCTACTTGTACTCCAGGAATAGCCAAAGCCGAAGACATAACTTTGTTCCATACTGTTACTTCATTTGCCATAATGCTCTATTTTTTTAATATTTTTGTTAAAAACTTAAGCCCTGATGCCACATCATTCATTACATGTGTATAACAAATATTTGTAGTACCACAACTTGGACACACAGAAACTTCCGACATCGTACTATAAATACGATGGCATTTTTTACATGTTGTCATTTTAGGCGTTCTCATCTATTTATATTTTTAGTCCAACTTTATAAATTCAAAATCATTCGGATTGCAGCATGCTTTCTTATAATCGAAAGCATAGATGCGCATGTAGGCTTCTTGCACCTCCTTGGCTCCATTGTAAAAAGGGGTGGCGGTGTGCTGCATGGTTGTTACTGTCACTACCATATCGGGAGTGAGGACTGTACCGTTAGAGCGTTTAAGGCGCTTAGGCTTGACTTGAAATACCTTGCTCATAAGCATTCTGTTTTTAAGTTCATTATATATAACTGCTCCTGCTTTTCTGCCGAAACAGCAAATCATTTACTTTCAAGGGGCAAAGATTATGCAAACGAGCGCAATGAAAGCTTGCTTTCAAATTGCCGAGTGCAGCTAATCTTCTGCAAAGTTAAGGAAATTCTGCGAACCAAACAAGTCCATAATGGTTCATAAATGAAAAAAGATGGTGCGAACCCCTACTTTCTTCACTTTCTTGTAAGTTAGGCTCTGGTAAAACCCGTAGAAAAGAAAATGTGAAAGAGGAATCCACACCATATGACGGCGTAGACTCGCTCAAACAAATTCTCGTTCTTTCTACGTTTCAATTTACCAGATTTCAACCTACAGAACTGAATAGTTTGCTCGTGTCCACAAGATTATCTTGTTTCTCTGCATCATAGCGACTTCAAGCGAGGACTTTACCCTGCCCTGTCACTAATCCAATGGCAAATTTAGTAAAAATCTGATGAACCACCAAACTTTTAACAAGAAATCTTATGGATTCCTCTTATATTTTATTTTCAGGGACTCCTAACCCCTCTTCTTTCTGCATTCATACCTTATTATATAGAGTTATTGTCAATTCTGCTGCAAAACTACAATCCGGTGGCGACAAAAACTGACATAGGGAGAAGAAAAATGAAGAGGGGAGATTAAATTGCAGATGAAATATATTCGGCAGAAAGTCCCATCGCCAGCAAACGTTGTGCTGTTTCTGTGTTGGTCTCATGTTTGCCTTCAACTCTGCCTTCTTCCATACTTCCTGGAAAAGTTGCTGAAAAAGTTTTATGGTTGCATGCAAGCACATGAAGAAAAATACTCAAGTGGTTCAGTCAGCTAACTCAAGTAGTTCAATCAAGCAACTCAAGTAGTTCAATCAAGCAACTCAAGTAGTTCAGTTAGCGAGTTCAGACGTCTCTGTTAGCTGATACAGACGTCTCGATAAGCTTACAGATACGTCTCCGTTAGCCTACGCAGTCATATTCGTAACCCGATGCAGTCATATTCGTAACCCGATGCAGCCATATTCGTAACCCGATGCAGCCGTATTTGTAACCCGATGCAGCCGTATTTGTAACCCGATGCAGCCGTATTCGTGAATAAGTTTTATGTAATCATCTATCATCCATCACGACTCATATCCATTCTATATCTTAATATGCTAATATTCAGATACTTGAATAGCGTGATAGATACTTCAAAAACGGAAATATCCATCACGCTATCCATCACGATTTGGGGTTATCCCTCACGATTTTATCACTTATTGTCTCGTGGCTATTGTTCATCATGATATGCAATTGAAACGCTCGACATATGAAGTTTTGCAGATTCTAAGCATTTCATTGACGGACTCATGAAATGAACGAATGTGTTTTATGATAAGCACCATATAGCACGCAGGGATTCCTGCGTGCCAATGGTTAAGCTTCTATCAAATGAGCAGCAGGAATTACATCAAGTCACACTTCTCCCCGGTGTTCTTCTCAACCTTCTCGCCATCTTTCAGGATGCGAGCCTTATAGCCAAACTTCTCAAAACCTTTCTGGAGTTTCTCTGGGGTTGTCTTGTCGGCATTATACTGTACTGTGACCGTCTGGTCTGGCACAGAGGTCTCAATGCTCTTGATTCCCTTCTCAAAGCGAAGGTTGCTCTTGATTTTATTCTCACAAGCCGCACAGTGCATCTGTGGGGTTGTGGTGAACACTACGGTCTTGATGTCCTTGGCAAAGGTTACCATTGCCACCATCATCATTGTGAACATTACTAAAATCTTCTTCATAACTTTTCTATTTGCTTTAATAATTCAACATTCAACATTTAACATTCAACATTCTCTCTTAAAAGTGTACTCTCACTCCTGCGTAGAACATCCTGCCCTCTACAGGTCCCCAAACCAAGGTTGGCTCGAAATCGCTTCCCCATGGGTTGCTGGCACCATAGATAGGAGTTTTCTGCTTGAAACCAGTCAGGTTCTCGCCTCCCACATAGATACTCCAATGGCGGAACCATCTCGTAACCTGCGCACTCACTTGCCTGAAGCTATGGAAACGAGGAGACCATGACTGGCTTCCATCTGCTAACTGGTAAGGCTCAGGATTTCTGCCTCCGCCATTCAACTGCATGGTAGCATCAAATTGCCAAAGGCCAAGTGGAGTTTTATAGGAAGCCGTGAAGAGCGCCTTATACTTGCTGGTCAATGGCTTCTCTTTCAAGGTTTTGCCATAATCGTAGGTACACTTCACATCGTTCAGACGATAAGCCGCTGTTATCTCCAAGCCTTTCAGCAATGGATAAGAGGCATCTATCTGGAAGGTGTGCGAATAAGACTTGCCCATCAAATTATAGATGGAGATAAGCCCCTTGTTGGCATCATAATCCACCACTGCTTGATTCTTGAAGTCGGTATAGTAATACTCAGCGTTCAGTTTCAGTGTCTTGCCAAACATCGGGATGTAGAAAGCGGTACTCATACCATAGTTCCAAGCCTCCTCTTGCTTAAGTCCATCACCCGTAATCTGAAACTCCCTGCCGCTCGCCAAGAGATAGTTGTACTCTGCTAAGCCAAATACCGTGCGATAGCCCTTACCTGCTGACAAACGGATGCTGATGGCATCGACAGGCGAATACTTCACGTGGAAACGAGGGGTGAAGAAGCTGCCATAAAGCGAACTATGGTCGAAACGGACACCTGCCATCGCTGTCAACTTCGTGCCTAACGTATAGGTGTATTGGGCGTATGCTCCTGGAGTCGTCTCCTTCTCGTTCATTCTCTGCATCTCCGACAAAAGGTAAGGAGAGTCTTCTAGCCCTACTGCCGGTCTTGGAGAAATGTTCACATTGGCGCGCTGTCCCAGGTAATCATGGTTGACGCTCAAACCTACCGACAAATTGTGCTGATGAGTAAAATTGGTCTCAAAAATCAGTGAGCCATAGAGATTCTTCTCATTGAGGTCGTAGAACCTGTTGCCATACTGGGCATCGAGCTGGTGCATCGAAGCTGAGGACATGAAGGCAATATTGGTGCCATGCTCGTGATTGAGGATGAAGGCATGTTTCATATAACCCTCATAGCGGTTGGTATGGAGCTTGATTCGATAAATATCATCACTATGAACATGTTCCTCATCCTGCCCACTGGTACGGATCTCCTTCAAAGCCCCAAGTCCACCATGGAAGATGTAGTGCTTGCCTTTATACAGCCAACGGTTCTGTACATTATATTGTTCTCTGCCTGGCATATCATAGAAACCATCGCCATTGTCATCATGGTTTTTGAGGATATTCTCATGATGCAACAATATCTCCGTTGCCCACTTATCCGACAGATGAACATTGGCATCGGCATTTGCCTCGATTCGGCTCTTGGTATCGCCAAAGAGGTTTACCTCCACCTGTTGCTCATCCTCTGGCTTCAAGTAATCCACATTGATTTGACCTGTAATCGACTCATAGCCATTCTTCACCGAAGCACTACCCTTGGATACTTGAATGCCTTTCATCCAAGGTCCCGGCACATAGCCCAGGGCGTATGGGATGGCTGCACCACGGAAATTCGGCAGATTCTCGGTGAGCATCTGTACGTAAGTGCCCGAAAGACCGAGGAGTTTGATTTGTCTTGCGCCCGTCGTGGCATCATTATAAGCCACATCCACCGAAGGGTTGGTCGTGAAACTCTCGCCCAGGTTGCAACAAGCCGCCTTGAAGAGCTCATCCTTGTTCACGGCGATGCCATTCACGGCACCAGCCAATCGGGAAGTGCCCGACTTGCGAGCCACCACCTTCACCTCATGCAAGGTCTCGTCCCTGAAAATGGAATCCTGAGAGGAGGAATCTACAGAGTTATTTTCTACAGAATTATTATATGATGATGACAGAGACACAACCTCTGTCTTATTATTTTTTGCATAAGTCTCAGCACCAATAACCAGCAAGGCACTGAGCAATATATATCTTGAATACATAAATATATTTTCTTTTATCCGAATCTTAAATCTTCGCTCCGGATGATTTTACCATTTTATATATGTATGCAACCCTAAGATTTTACTGATAGGGATAGGCATACGACAATCTTGGCTGCAAAAGTACAAACAAACTTTTGCAACCTATTTGCAAATATGGAAAAATCAAATAATCAGGAAGTTAAGGAGGGCAAGATAAGCCCTTGGAGGCGAATGCGGAACATTCAGATTCCAATATCTTGCCTTCTGAATGCTACAGATAACAGGACGAGGCAACGTCTGCCAAAGGGCTGGCGCGATGCCTGCAAACACTGGTGCTGCATCGAAATCCAAGTGTTGGATAGAGACCGTAGGCGATAGTTTCACCAGCTCCACTTCCATGCAATGTTTGTTCACCTGTGCGCCCAGCTTGCCTAGGCAACAATCATGGTGCATGCTACGTTTCACGCAACAGTCAGTCACCATACCCACCATCACCTTGTCATAGTGAAGGCAGTGCATGACGGTAGTACCCACGCTCAAGTAAACCACCATGAGCGAGAGCATCAAAACCATCAATATGTTGAGCGAACGTTTCATACCTATTTTTTGCACCTTTCTTTTCTCAAGTTGCAAAATTAAGCATTTCCATCAGAATATGAAGCTAATACCCCCATAAATTAATTACCTTTAACGGTTTTTCTTTTTTGCAAGTCTCTTATATTTTATTTTCAGGGACTCCTAACCCCTCTTCTTTCTGCATTCATACCTTATTATATAGAGTTATTGTCAATTCTGACAACTCCATCATTTTTACTTTCGAAACCGCCATTTCGGAAAAACAAGAAGCACACAAACAAATAAAAAAACTTAAATTAGCAAACAAGCAAGCTGATATTCAGGCATTTTTATTATCTTTGCATTCGAAACCGCCATTTCCGAAACAGCGGTTTCGAAAAATAACATCAAAAAGAAACTGTAAAATTATAGAAATATGAAGTTCTTTGGAAGACAAAACGAAATAAAAGAATTGCAAGAGATAAGAAATCTATCTTTGCAAACGGCCCGTTTTACAATCGTAAACGGACGCCGACGTAGCGGTAAGACATCCTTATTGATAAAAGCATACGAGGATGTTCAGGATATGCTGTATTTCTTTGTTGCAAGAAAATCAGAAGCAGAACTCTGCAGAGATTTTATCGAAGAGATGACGAGCAAACTTCAGCTTCCTATTCTCGGTGAAGTAACACGCTTTGCTGACATCTTTAAATATCTGCTTCAACTATCCAAGATTCGCCCTATCACTCTCATCATTGATGAGTTTCAGGATTTCAAGCGGGTTAATCCATCAATCTTTTCAGATATGCAAAAGATATGGGACCTTAACAAACAGGAAGCTCATATTAATCTTGTGGTCTGCGGTTCTGTTTATTCACTTATGAACATCATCTTTAAAAATAACAAGCAACCTCTTTATGGTAGGCAGACTGGAGAAATAAAAGTCACTCCATTTCCCCCTTCTGTCATTAAGGAAATTCTCTCTACATATAATTCTGCCTATACCAATGATGACCTACTGGCTCTCTACAGTTATACAGGCGGAGTAGCAGAATATGTAGAAATGATGATGGATGCAGGAGCCACGACCAAGGAACAGATGACAGAGCGGTTTATTGCAAAAAACTCTTATTTCATCTACGAAGGAAAAAATATGCTGATAGAAGAATTTGGCAAAGACTATGCCCGCTATTTCGAGATACTGCAACTTATCGCTTCAGGCTACACAACTCGAGGTGAAATAGAAAGCATCATGAAAATAGAACTTTCGGGCTATCTCACCAAACTGGAGAACGACTATAGCTTGATCTCCCGTTATATACCGATGTTCCAAAAGACCAATCGCAACATTCGCTATCAGATAGAAGACAACTTCCTTCGCGTCTGGTTTCGCTACATCTACAAATATGGATACATGATAGAGGTTGGCGCCAATAAAAAACTAAAAATGGTCATGGATAAGAGCTACACCACATACACCGGCAAGGTTCTGGAAAGATATTTTATTGCCAAGATGATAGAGAGCGAAGAATATACCCAGATAGCCTCCTGGTGGGACAGAAAGGGAGAGAATGAAATCGATATTATCGCTGCCGATGAACTGGAGCAGAAGGTTATTTTTTATGAGGTAAAACGCCAAGCTAAGGATATAAATCTCGGCATTTTAAAAGATAAAGCCGAGCATTTCTTCCAGGCTACAGGAAAATTCAAGAAATTCGATATCGGATACCAAGGATTGTCGATGGAGGATATGTAAAAAAGGCTTAAGAAATTGTCTTACAAAGACATAAAATAAGAGAGAAACTATTTTTTAAGGATAATATTGACTCATAAGAACAAATGAAAAAAGGACTATTTGCACTCGCGCTGGGTACCTTTACCTTGGGCATCGCTGAATTCATCATCGAGGGCATCATCACAGACATCGCCCACAACATGAACGTTTCTATCCCAGAAGCAGGACATCTCATCTCCATCTATGCACTCGGCGTCTGCGCCGGAGCTTTCTCGCTGATTCTCATGCATAAATACAGACCCAAGAATATCCTGATGTTCCTGGCTTCGCTCATCACCTTCGGAGCTGTCATCGCCTCAGTAGCACCTAACTACTGGCTCTTGCTCTGCGCCCGCTTTATAGAAGGTCTGCCTCATGGCGCCTACTTCGGAACGGGTACCATCGTGGCGGTGAAAATTGCCAAAGAGGGTAAGGGAACCAATGCCGTGGCGATGATGTGTGCAGGTATGCCGGTGGCCAACCTACTGGGTGTGCCGGTGGGAACCTTCCTGAGTCACATGTTCAGCTGGCGAGTACCTTTTGTCAGCTGTATCGTGCTCGGACTCATCACCTTATACATGATTCACAGATGGGTTCCGGATGTAGAAGCACTGCCAAACAACGGTATGAAGGCACAGTTCCGTTTCCTCCGCAACAAGGCTCCGTGGCTCATCATCGCCGCCACCTTCCTGGGCAATGGCGGCATTCTCTGCTGGTTCAGCTACATCTCTCCTCTGCTTCAGATGGAGGGAGGATTCAGCGCAGCCAGCATCTCTCTGCTGATGATTCTCGCAGGCGGCGGAATGGTAGTAGGCAATCAGGTGAGTGCCTTGCTTGCCGACCGCTTCAAGCCGGGTCGCTTCACCTGTTATCTCCAGTTTCTGGCGGCAGCCGCACTTCTGCTCACCTTCTTCCTCGCTCCTTTCGGATGGATATCAGTAGCTTTGATGTTCATCTGCTGCGTATGTCTTTTCGGCATCGGTTCGCCTGAGCAGTTCCTCATCGTAAAGCATGCCAAAGGTGGCGAAATGCTGGGCGGCTGCTGCATTCAGGGCGCATTCAACCTGGGCAATGCCGTGGGCGCTTTCCTGGGTGGTATTCCTGTTGCTATGGGATTGGGATATAACTTCCCTGCCCTTATCGGAATGCCAATGGCATTGGCAGGAGCCATCTGTCTGCTGGTTTTCCATAAGAAATATGAATAAAAATGCGATAATCCGAAATAAATCACTATCTTTGCAGAAGATTTCAAATAAACAAAGAAACATAATGAAACTTAACAAGACTTTCCTTACCATGGGCTTGGCCGCAGCACTTCTGCAGATGCCAGCCTCATCGTTCGCACAGACTGCGGGCGGTAACCGTCAGAATCCTCTTTTAACAAAGAGCAGTCTTCCATTCGGTGCTCCTGACTTCAGCAAGATTCAGGAGAGCGACTACCTGCCAGCCATCGAAGCGGCTATCAAGGAGCAGCGTGCCAACATCCAGAAGATTGTAAACAACAAGAAGAAGCCTAACTTCCAGAACACCATCCTCGCCTATGAGGAGAGCGGTGCGCTGCTCGAAAAGGTGACTAACATCTTCTTCGGTCTCACCAGCGCCCACAAAACTCCGGGCATCGCCGAAACCGAAAAGAAGGCTACCCCATTGCTGACCGAACTCGACAATGAGATTTCGTTCAACAAGAAACTCTTCGAGCGCATCAAGTATGTTTACGATAATGAATATAAGAAACTCAAGGGCGAAGACAAACGCCTTACTGAGGTTATCTATAAGAGTTTTGTACGTTCAGGCGCCCTCCTTTCTGCCGAGAAGATGGAGCGCATGAAGCAGATCAACTCCCGCATCTCTGAGTTACAGCAGGAATGGGGCAATCTTCTTCCTGCCGCAACCAACAACGCCGTGATTTGGGTAAACAGCAAGGAAGAGCTCGCCGGATTGAGCGATGCTGACATTGCACAATGTAAGAAAGATGCTGAGAGCCGCGGAGGCAAGGCACCTTACTGCATCGTCATCATCAACACCACCCAGCAGCCTATCCTCACCAATCTCCAGAACCGCGAACTGCGCAAGAAAGTGTATATGGCAAGCATCCACCGTGCCGACGGTACTAACCCAAAATTCAACACCTTCCCTATCGTAACCGAGATTGCCAAGTTGCGTGCCGAGAAGGGCAAGTTGATGGGATATGACAACTATGCCGACTATTCGCTCGAAAAGACGATGGCTAAGAACAGCAAGAATGTGGATGATTTCCTGAAGCAGCTCATCAAGGAATATGCTCCTAAGGCTGATGCTGAAAACAAGGCGATAGAAGCGTATGCACAGAAGACTGAAGGCAAGGACTTCAAGCTGCAGCCATACGACCGCTTCTATTATTCTGCGAAGATGAAGAAGGAGATGCTCAACATTACCGATGATGAGATCAAGCCATACTTCAACATCGACAGCGTACAGGTGAATGGTGTATTCTATGCCGCCCATCGTGTTTACGGACTGAACTTCAAGCAGCGCAAGGATATCCCAACCTATCACCCAGACATGAAGGTATTCGAGGTAAGCGATAAGAACGGCAAGCCAATCGCCCTCTTCTACAGCGATTACTTCCGCCGTCCTACCAAGCGTGGCGGTGCATGGATGAGCGCCTTTGCCAAACAGAGCAAGCAGCGCGGCCAGTTGCCTATCATATATAATGTATGCAACAACGCCAAGGCACCGGAGGGTCAGCCATCTCTCATCACATGGGATGAGGTTACTACCCTGTTCCATGAGTTCGGGCATGCACTTCACGGAATCCTTTCCGACTGCAAGTACAATACCCTTTCAGGAACAGCCGTTGCCCGCGATTTCGTAGAGATGCCATCCCAGTTTAACGAATCGTTTGCATCTATTCCTGAGATATTCGACCATTACGCCCGTCATACCGAGACCGGTGCTGCGATGCCAGCCGATCTGAAAGAGCGCATGCTGAAGAGCATCAGTTTCCAGACCGCTTATTCACTGGGCGAGAATCTGGCTGCAACCTGTCTTGACCTTGCCTGGCACAAGATTAGCGAAGAAGAGGTGCCTTCACCTTATATGGCAGGTGCCTTCGAGAAGGAAGAACTCCACAACATCGGTTTGCTCAACACCCAGATTCCTCCTCGCTACAGCACATCATACTTCAACCATGTATGGGGCGGCGGTTATGCAGCAGGCTATTACAGCTATCTCTGGACAGAGGTGCTGGCTGTGAACATCGCCGACTACTTTGCAAAGCATGGTGCCTTGGATCCAGCCGTTGGTCAGGCATTCCGCGATAAGATTCTGAGCCGTGGCAACACCAAGGACCAGATGGAAATGTTTACCGACTTTACAGGTATGGAGAAGCCAGATGCTTCCGGATTCCTGAAAGCAAGAGGTTTGTAATGCATAAAATTACGATATGAAACAGACCAGCTTTCATTCAGTAAAGTTGAAGATAAAGCGTACGGCACTACTGGTAGTAGGCCTTACGCTTTTTCAGATTAAAGGGTGTGTCATAAGTTAATGACACACCCTCTTTCTTTATCCTTTTACTGCCTGAGGTGTCCAGCTCTTCAGGAATCTGAGCACCTTTTCTTCGTTATATCCCTTCCCCTCTTCCAGGAAACTGGAATCCTGGATATGGAGAACCTTTCCGGTTTCATCAAGCACCACAAAGACCGGGAATCCGAAACGCTGAGGATTGTTCTGTCGCTTCATCAGCTGCTCAGCCTTCTTCACCGCCGCATCACCGGCAGATTTTCTACGATTGTAGTTTACATGAATATATTCGAAATGATCATTCACCATCTTGTTGACCGCAGCATTCTTCTCCACAAAATCGGCAAACTTCAAGCACCATGGACACCAATTACCACCTACCTGACAGATAACAAACTTGCCATTCTTCTTGGCTTTAGCCAAAGCCTCATCAATCTGAGCCATCGGATCGATGCTTTCATTATACACCTTCTTGAGAGCAGTCTGCACCTGAGCAGGTTTCAATGCTCCAGCCTGGTCGAGCGAATCCAGTTTCTTCATCATCTCCTCCGCCTTCACGGTAGAGAATACAACCTTACCTTCCGGATTGATAAGATAAGAGGTAGGAATCCATGAGATGTGATAATCCTTGGAAATCTTTGTTTCCTTCCATTTCTTAAACTCACAGTATTGCAACCAGCTATACTGATTATCGCCCAGATATTTCTTCATCTTCGCCTCATCGGTATCAAAAGAAACACCCACTACCTGGATCTTGGTATTGTATTTGTCATAGATAGCCTTCACCAGCGGCATGTCTCTTCTGCAGTCTGGACACCAGGAAGCCCAGAAATCGAGCACGGTCCAGACACCCGGAACCGTCTTTCCGTCTTTATCCTTCTGAGTCTTCTTATCTGAGAGCTGGAAGATTTTCTTACCCGTCTTACTGTCAGTAATCGTGAAGTCGGGAGCCTCGGTGCCTACTGGCAGCAAGTCAAGCGATGTCTGTGCTCTACCGACGACAGTCGTCATCAGGAGCAAAAAGAATAATAGTTTCTTCATACAATTTTTCTGTTTATGTCTGTTACTTCAAATATATATACTTCAACCTACAAAATTACATCATTTTCCAGTATCAAGTCCATAAAGCAAGATTTTATTACAGAAAATTAACCATAAAAGACTAGAACTGATAATAAATGAACGGCTGTACACTCTCCTGAGAAACCTCAACTACCATCTGCAGACAGATGATGAAGAGCAGCAGTTTAGCCATCCAAGGCAGGAGGATGAACCGCGCCTGAAGACGGTGATACTGGCGCTCGGTAAAGAGATAGCTCAGCATGACACCTATGATGCAAAGCGTCCAGGCAGGACGGGCATGAAAGAAAGGCACCAGATAATCGATACTGAAATCATTTGCCACCTTATCATACATCTTCCCCAACACACCCAAATCCTTGGCACGGAAGAACGACCAAGCAAAGCATATATATAAATAGGTGATGAGCCAGCTGAGGGAATTGCCTGCCAGCGTACGGGGAATGCTTATGCCCAACTGACGGCTGAAGAACTTATGCACCACAAGTCCGAAGCCATGGAGAGCACCCCAGATGACGAACATCCAGGAAGAGCCATGCCATAAGCCTGCCACCAGCATGGTGAGGAAGTTGTTGAAATACATGCGCACCTTTCCCTTCCGGTTTCCGCCCAGCGGAATATACACATAATCGCGGAACCAGAAGGAAAGCGAGATGTGCCAGCGACGCCAGAACTCAGTAACCGAGAGTGAGCGGTAAGGGAAATAGAAGTTGTCGGGCAGATAGAAACCCAGAATGGCTGCCACACCGATACTCATATCGCTGTATCCCGAGAAATCGAGGAAGATCTGGACAGGATAGCCGAAGAGCGCTGCCAGATTCTCGAAACCCGAGAAGGTTTGCGGCGCATCAAACACCCAGTTGTTAAACTGTGCAATATAATCGCTCAGCATATTCTTCTTGACCAGTCCCAGCATGATGAGAAAGAGTCCCGTCCACAACATTCTGCTGGAAGCCTGTTCGTTTCGTTTCAGTCTGGGTATCAGATTGGCGGCACGGGTGATAGGACCCGCCATCAGCAGCGGAAAGAAGGTAAGATAGAAGCAATACTCCAGGAGCGTTACCTCCATGTCAAACTTGCGCTTATAGGTATCTACCGCATAGCTGATAGCCTGGAAGGTATAGAACGAGATACCTACAGGCAGAGCGATAGACTGCAGCGAGAAGTTGGTGCAGAACATCTCGTTGACTACATCGCCAATGATGAAATTGGTATATTTGAAATAGCACAGCAGAGCCAGGTCTACAAGCACCACGAAGGTGAGCAGCGCCTTGCGCGCCTTCCCCTCATGCAGTCTCATTTCCTGGGTTACGGCATAATTGATGCAAGCCGTAAGCGGCAGCATCCACATCACCATTCCGTTCACCTTATAGGCAAAGAAAAGGCTGAAGCAGATGACATACATCATCATGGCTGTGCGCGAATAGCTCTTGAGCAGGGTATAAATGGCAAGGAAGAAGATGAAGAGCAGCGCAAACGGAATGCTGCCCATCATCAGCGGAGAATCTGCCTGATAAACAAACAGCCGCTCTATCCAATGCCACAAGGCACTTATTTCGAATGTTGAATAATTCATTTGTCTGTTCTGAAGATATTATTTATTGAACTCTTTCTTATATGGAGTCTTTATGGTTTACATGCTTTACCGCTGGAACCGTCTTGTCAGCAGCAGCCGGAGACGTTTTTCCTGCAGTTGCAGGTTCCTTGGTTGCAGCAGGACTTTCTGTGGTTTCAGGCACAGTTCCCTCTACAGGCCTAGAAAGAGAATCCTTCTTCATAGCCGTGCTGTCAGCCCTATGTTTGGTTCCAGGAGGCAAGATGGTAATCTGTCTGTATCTGCGGTCACGCTTATCCGGCTTTTCCAAACGGAACGGATGCACACAATGACCGCTATTCATCCACTCTACAATCTTATCCATCCACATGGCAGATGAAGCCATAGTCGGATGCCGGCCGTCTTTCTGGCGTTCGAAGGTAAGTTTGTAACTAGGATAATAGCCTCGTGGTCCCATCACCTCACGGAGGAGTTTGTTATATCCATTATCCTCACACCAGTTTGGCGGACCGATCCATATCGTCGGAATATTACCTATCTTGCTCAGAATGGCACGGATGCGTTTTTCACAACCCTTCATATCAGCCGTATACAGTTCGTTGCTGCCCAGACATACAAAGACATGGGTAGGTTTAATACGTTGGATATAATGCTGCAGAGTATCGGTAGCAGCCCAGTTTCTGGTGCCCGAACTCACCCAGGTAATACAGGTGAGTTTGTGACCGTTCTTGTTGGCATAATCAGCCAGTCGCAGACCTAGATATTCCGACATCGAGTCGCCGAAGATCAGTACTCGCTGCGCCGCCGTATCCACGGGTTCCTTTATCATGCTGTCAGCCTTTTCCTCTTCCGCAAGCTCTGCCTCGCTTTTACCGGTGAGCACATCCATTCCAATCTGTTTCAGCGGAATGTTTTCAGCCACTTGCTCTGGAATAAAGGCATAAGCCAGCAGTCCTCCAATGGCTATTGCCAGCAGGGCTATCATTTTCCAGGTTTCTTTCATTTTATATTTTTAATGAGTTTTGGTTATTCTTTTTCTTATACATTCGCCCGACATTACAGTTGAAAGGGAGTGAGCACATTGAGCAACTTTCCGAAATCGGCCTTCGAGATGCGCCTTCCTCTCAAACTGCGCACCTGCGGATAGTCTTCGAAATAGTTCTCCATCGTAGTATACCACTGATGAGAAACCACTTCCCTGACCGTCTTCAGCTGATTTTCGATGCGACGGGCAAAACTCGGATTCACTCTCGAGAGATAATGTCTTCCATCATTCATTTCGATGGCAAGCATCAGATAGATTTGCGGTCCCTTCTTCTCTTTCCTGCTTTTTACGGTTTCGCTTACCTTCCAGCCCTTGGTGGATGTCGATACTCTGATATCCCAGCCATACTGGCTGTTGAGCTTATCCATCAGCCCCTTGAACACAACCCCGTGAGCCGAGGTATCTTTCAGTCCCGTATAACCGATGATGTAATGTATCATCTCGTGGAGCAAGACACTCTTTGCCTGCCTGTCGGTCATATCATAATAAGTAGACATGGAGAGTTTGAAATCGTAGAGTTTGGTGCGTCCCCATCTGGAGGCCCGCTTATAGGCAAGTTGCCCCAACCGAGTCTTGGCATGAGTAAGTCCGAGTTCAGGAACAGGCAGCTTTCCCCCGAAATATTCGTGGTCGAAACGCCTGAACCACTCCTCCATCCATTCTATTGTAACAATCATGTATGTATATTTATTCAATAATTATTCAGTTCTGTATATCAGATACTACAAAACGTTTGCAAAGATACAACTTTTTCTTTGTTTCTTTCAATATTTATCGAAAAATGCGTAACTTTGCACGCAAATTTACAACAAAAATGAACAAGACAGCACAGCATATCATAGATATTAAGAATGTGTCGAAAAGATTTGGCGAGAAAACAGCCCTCAACAACATCAATCTCTATGTGAGAAAGGGCGAATTTATGACCATTCTGGGTCCTTCTGGATGCGGAAAAACGACATTATTGAGACTTTTGGCAGGTTTTGAAACCGCCAGCGAAGGCATCATCACCATCGCCGGCAACGATATTACTAACCTTCCTCCTTACAAGCGAAATGTAAACACGGTATTCCAGAAATACGCTCTGTTCCCTCATCTCAACGTTTACGACAATATCGCCTTCGGTCTGAAACTCAAGAACACACCGAAGGAAGAGATTTTGCCGAAGGTAAAACGTGCCCTGAAGATGGTAAACATGAGTGATTATGAATATCGTGATGTCAACTCGCTTTCGGGCGGTCAGCAGCAGCGTATCGCCATCGCCCGTGCCATTGTCAACGAACCGGAAGTTCTTCTCCTGGACGAACCGCTTGCAGCACTCGACCTCAAGATGCGTAAAGACATGCAGCTGGAGCTGAAGCAGATGCACGAACGCCTGGGCATTACCTTCGTATACGTTACCCACGACCAGGAAGAGGCCCTCACCCTGAGTGACACCATCGTGGTGATGAGCGAGGGAGAGATACAGCAGATAGGTACACCAACCGATATCTACAACGAACCAGCCAATGCTTTCGTTGCAGACTTTATCGGCGAGAGCAATATTCTCTGCGGAACGATGGTCCACGACTGTCTGGTGAATGTGGCAGGTACTGAACTGCCTTGTGTAGACAAGGGCTTCGGCTGCAACCAGGAAGTGGATGTCGTGATACGTCCTGAGGATATAGAAGTTTCCACCGATACCGCCCACGCCCAGTTTGTGGGCAAGATAACCTCTTCCATCTTCAAGGGAGTACACTACGAGATGCTGGCAGAAACCGAGAAGGGCAATGAATTTCTCATCCAGAACTACAAGCATTTCGAAGTAGGTCAGACGATAGGAATGAGCGTGATACCCGACAATATTCACATCATGAAGAAGGAGCGCATCACCAATACCTTCGATGCAAAGGTAAACGGCGACGGAACGATAGAATTCCTGGGCTGCGAATACCTGATGGAGATTCCGGCAGAAATGAAGGACAAGATTCAGACCGATGAAAACGGAAACGAAACCATCCGGGTGAACGTGCCTTTCAACAAGATAGAACTCTTCGACAACGAGAGCGAAGGAACCTTTACAGGCGACATCAGCTTCATTCTCTACAAGGGCGACCATTATCATCTCACCATAGATACCGACTGGGGCGAGAAGCTCTATGTAGATACACAGGATGTATGGGATTTAGGCGATCATGTGGCTATCACCATTCCTCAGGAGAATATTTCGTTTGAATAAAAATTATTAATTCCTAATTATCAATTATAAATTGAACATTATCAAGTTTATCTCTTCGCGACAAAGCTGGTCGATACCTTACGCCATCTTTGCAGCGATATTTGTGGTACTGCCATTGCTTCTCATCGTAGTGTTCGCATTTACCGATGAGAACGGAGCCCTGACGCTCTACAACTTCCAGAAGTTCCTTGCACACCCCGAAGCCATCAACACCTTTGTGTATTCGATAGGCATCGCCTTTCTCAACACCCTGCTCTGCATTCTGCTGGGCTATCCGGCCGCCTATATTCTGACACAAACCAGAATGAAGTATGCCAACACCATCGTAATGCTCTTCATTCTGCCGATGTGGGTAAACATCCTGGTGCGCACACTTGCCACCGTGGCCCTCTTCGATTTTGCCGACCTTCAGCTGGGTGAGGGTGCCCTCCTGTTCGGTATGGTCTACAACTTCATCCCATTCATGATTTACCCTATCTACAACACCCTGCAGAAGATGGACCGCAGCTATATCGAAGCAGCCGAAGACCTGGGCGCATCGCCTTGGCAGCAGTTCTTCAAGGTCATCCTGCCCCTCTCCATGCCGGGCGTAGCAAGTGGCATTCTGATGGTATTCATGCCAACCATCTCTACCTTCGCTATCTCCGAACTGCTGACGATGAACAACATCAAGCTCTTCGGTACCACCATCCAGGAGAACATCAACAATTCAATGTGGAACTACGGTGCAGCCCTCTCGCTCATCATGCTCTTCCTCATCGGCGCCTCCACCCTCATCGCAGGTGATGGCAGTAAACAGGAAGGAGGTATCAGATGATGCAGTCATTATTCTGTAAGGATATGATGAAGAAAGTATTCTGCCAAGGCTATCTCTGGTTGCTCCTGCTGCTACTCTACTCCCCTATCTTCATCATCATCATCTTCTCGTTTACCGAAGCCAAGGTGATGGGCAACTGGACGGGTTTCTCGCTACAGCTCTACAAGAATCTCTTTGCAGAAGGCACGCACCATTCGCTCACAGCGGCACTGGCCAATACCGTAACCATCGCCCTGATTACCGCAACCGTATCCACGCTCTTCGGAACCCTGACAGCCATCGGCATCTACAACCTGCGCAACCGCTATGCACGTAACGCCATACAGTTTGTCAACAACATTCCGATACTCAACGGCGACATCATCATCGGTATCTCGCTCTTCCTGCTCTTCATCACGCTGGGCATTCCGCAGGGCTATACTACCGTGGTACTCTCGCATATCACCTTCTGTCTGCCATACGTTATCCTGAGTGTGATGCCAAGACTGAAGCAGATGAATCCGAACCTCTATGAGGCGGCACTCGATCTGGGCGCCTCTCCGATGCAGGCACTTCGCAAGGTCATCATCCCAGAGATATTGCCGGGTATGATTTCCGGTTTCATGCTTGCCATCACGATGAGTATCGATGACTTCGCCGTCACCATCTTCACGATAGGTAACGAAGGTCTGGAAACCCTCTCCACATTCATCTATGCCGATGCCAGAAAGGGAGGACTGACCCCAGAACTTCGACCGCTGAGCACCATCATCTTCGTACTGGTACTGGTGATGCTGATTATCATCAACAAACGTTCTGAGAAAAATAAGAAGAAATGAGAATGAAGAATAAGATATTTTTAGGAGTCAGTGGAGTAAAAGGAGTTAAGACCATCGTCTTTCTCCTTCTTTGCCTGCTGATGATTCTGCCGCTCTCTTCCTGTTACAACAAAGAGAACCGTGAGGAGATTCTGAAGGTTTACAACTGGGCTGATTACATAGATGAAGACGTTCTTGCCAACTTCCCGAAATGGTATGAACAGCAGACCGGCAAGAAGATTCGAGTCATCTACCAGACCTTCGACATCAATGAGGTGATGCTTACCAAGATAGAGCGAGGTCATGAAGACTACGACGTGGTATGCCCGTCAGAATATATCATCGAGCGCATGCTCCGCAAAGACCTTCTCCTACCTATCGACACCGCCTTCGGCAAGACGCCCAACTATATCTGCAACGTATCACCATACATTGTTGAGCAGATAGATGCCACCTCCAACAATGGCCGCATCGCCCACCATTATGCCGTGCCTTACATGTGGGGAACCTGTGGCATCCTATATAATAAGGTGCACGTACCTATAAATGATGCACAGACCTGGGGAACTTTATGGAACAGAAAATATCAGGGCAAACTCCTGATGAAGGATTCCTACCGCGACTCCTATGGCACCGCACTCATCTGGGCACATCGCAAAGACCTGGAAGCAGGCAAGGTGACCGTACCACAGCTGATGAACGACTATTCACCCGCTGCCGTAGCCACTGTAGAGAAAGAGTTGAAATCTTTGAAGCCAAACATTGAAGGATGGGAAGCCGACTTCGGCAAGGAGACCATGACCAAAGGCAAGGCCTATCTCAACATGACCTGGAGCGGTGATGCCGTCTGGGCTATTGAAGAAGCCGGAAAAGTGGGTGTAGAACTGGGCTATGAAGTACCGAAAGAAGGAAGCAATGTATGGTTCGACGGTTGGGTAATCCCTAAATATTCCCGCAATCCGAAGGCTGCCGCCTATTTCATCAACTATCTCTGTCAGGAAGACGTGGCGCTCGCTAATATGGAGACTACAGGATATGTGAGTAGCGTGGCAGGCAAGAAGGTATTAGAAGCTATGAGCGATACTGAGGCTTATCCCCAACCTGTAAATCTGGCCTACTTCTTTGGCGAGGAAGGCAGGAATGCCCATCTCAACCCTATCATGTATCCAGACAGCAGCATAGTAGCCCGATGCGCCATGATTCATGATGCCGGCGATCATACTCCCGAGGTATTGGATATGTGGTCGAAGGTGAAGGGCGACAATCTGGGCGGCGGCATCGTTATCTTCCTGCTAGCCGTAGTCCTTGCCCTCACGGTATTCGTTGCCATCAAGAAGTATGAACATTACAAGCACAGAAGGCTGTCGAGGAAACACCGCAGAAGACATGTAGTAAAGGTAAAAGGGTAAAAAGGTAAAAAAGTAAAAGAGAGGGGAAAAACCTATTTTATAGGGGAAAATGAACATTTTTTGAAGGAAAAGAGAAAAAAATGCCGAAAAAATTTGGTAATATCAAATAAAAGCATTACCTTTGCACTCGCTTTTGAGACATAAAGCTTTTGGGTAGTTACCAGAGTGGCCAAATGGGGCAGACTGTAAATCTGCTGGCTATGCCTTCGGTGGTTCGAATCCATCACTACCCACTTTTCCCAAAAATAACTCAAAAATTTAAGAGTCCGACTTTCGAGAGAGAGCTGGACTTTTTCTTTTCATACAAATTCTGAACAAAAGAAGAAGAGTAATATCACTCTCCTTCTATCTGCGTATTTGGCCAATTCACAAGATACAGCATTTCTGTGGCTCGTGTAAATGCAGTATAGAGCCAGTGGATATAATCGGGCGTAAGCATGTCATCCGTCATATAGCCCTGGTCTACATAGACATGCGACCACTGTCCGCCCTGCGCTTTATGACAGGTAACGGCATAGGCAAACTTCACTTGCAAAGCATTGAAATACGGGTCTTGCCGGATTGCCTTCATACGGTCTGCCTTCAGTGGTATGTCCTGATAATCCTCCTCTATCTGACGGAAAAGCTGCTCTTGCTGATCATGGGTCAAAGCAGGAGCCTCACTCGTCAAAGTGTCCAGTAATACCGTAGCCTCCAGTTCATAATTGTCATAATCGGGGAATTTCAACAGAAGGGTGGCAAAATGGAAACCATAGAGGTCGATGCGACGGCTCACCTTCATCACCTTCGCCCTATCTCCATTAGCCAGGAAAGCAGGAAGTTCGTTACTTTGAACTTCTTTACTTTGAACTTGGAACTTGGAACTCGGAACTTTATGATTAGCTAAACTATTGAATTGGCTTTCCCTTCGGCTGCCGAACGCAGTTTCTTCACTCTTCACCCTTCGTTCTTCACTTACTTCACTCTTCACTCTTCGTTCTTCATTTAATTTCTTCCTCTCCTCCTCCATCCAATAATAATTGTTCTTCACAATCATCAGCATGTCGCCACTCTCCAGTTCCTCTTCCCTATCAAGCACCATGTTGCGGATACCCTGGTTGAAGATGTTGGCTCGCTTGTTGCTACGAGTCACCACAATGGTATCGTCAAGTCCTACCTGATGATAGCTGTCGCCAAGTGCCTCGATGAGTTCTGCGCCCGGCATCTCCCTGATATCCGAGAAACCGGAGAAACGGATTTTAGGCAGTTGGGTAATGTCATCGTGGGTAATCATCTGGCGGATACGGGTAGCATTAAAGAGAATACCCGACTGCTGACTCTGACGGACTACTTCGTTCAAATCGCACTCATAAACCGACAGTCCATATCCCTGGAGCATCGCAGCAGAAAGAGCTGGTGATTCTTCCTCACCAACAGGAGGCAACTGTGCCTTATCGCCAATCAGCAAAAGTCGGTCGTTACGTCCCTGATACACAAAATGAATCAGATCATCTAGCAGACAACCGCTGCCAAAGGTGGTTCCGCCCAATCCCAGATTGGCAATCATCGAAGCCTCATCTACCATAAAAAGCGTATCAGTATAGAGATTATCATTGAGATTGAACTGTCCATCCACTCCGGCAAACGCCTTTTCGCGATAGATGCGGCGATGAATGGTATAGGCAGGCATCCCGCTGTTCAGAGAGAAGACCTTAGCCGCCCTACCCGTAGGAGCAAGGAGCATCACCTTCTGGCGAACGGCACGGAGCGTACGGACGATAGCACCCGAAAGCGATGTCTTACCGGTACCCGCACTACCCCGGAGAATCATCACAGCATGAGGATTGCTATCCGTCATAAACTGCACGAAAACATCGAGCGCCTGAGCCTGTTCTGGGGTTGGCGGAAAGCCAAATTGCTGTAATATCTGATATTTTAACTCTTCAATGTTCATATTTCGAAAACTTTTAGTATCTTTGCAGAAAATTTACTGCACCTATTTGCTGTGCAAAAGTAATAATACTTTTTGAAATGAGAAAAAGAATAAAGAATAATTATATTTTGGGAGCATGCGTCATCATCATGATGCTACTCTGTATTCTGAGTGTGAGCCAGCCCATCCGCTTCCAGAAAGCCATGGCTAGCAGAGAAGCAGAGGTGAAGGAGAAACTGATGCAGATACGTCAGGCAGAAGAGAAATACAAGGCGAAACACGGCGTATATACAGGCGATTTTCCGACACTGGTAAAAGACAAGTACTTACAGGAAGATGCCCAATACATTCCCTATGCCGACGGTAAGAAGTTTACACTTGCTGCCACGGTTATCGTAGGAAAAAGCGGTAAGCAGATTCCGGTGATGGAATGTGGGGCCGGTTATGAAACCTTCCTCGACGGACTCGATGAAGGTTCCATCCAGCAGAAGATTGAGGAGGCCAACTATGCCGGTAACTATCCCGGACTCAAGATAGGCGATTTAACGACAGATAATAACAACGCAGGTAATTGGTAACAGATATGCAAATAAAAGGTAACAACATTCAGCAAGCACGACTCACCATCCGCGTGAGCAGAAACACCCTCAGTTTTTCGGTAGTTGACCGCGAAGCTGAGCATCAGCTCATCTATGAACCTTATACAGTAAAGAGTGGTGTTTCGATGGCAGCCAACTTGCGTCAGGCTTTCAAGGAGAGTACTCTCCTGCAGCGGGGATACCAGAAGGTACGTGTATATCTCGATTCGCCTATCCTGCTGGTTCCTATCGAAGAATTTCATGAAGAGGATATTGATGTACTCTATCAGCATGCCTTCAACAGTCATAACAGCGATGCCATTCTCTACAGAGTGCAGCCGGAACTGAATGCGGTAGCGGTATTCCCTATCAACAAGGATTTGAAAATGGTGGTAGAAGACAACTTCAAGGATGTCCGCTTCACACCTATCATGCAACCGATGTGGCACTATCTGCATCATCGCAGTTTCACCGGTATTCACCGCAAGCTCTATGTTTATTTCCACGACAAAAAGCTGGACGTTTTCGGTTTCGAGAAGAACCGTTTCAAATTCTTCAACTCGTTCAATGCCGAGCATGCCAAGGATGCCCTCTATTTCATTCTCTATGTATGGAAGCAGTTAGGATTCAACCAGATGCAGGATGAGTTGCATGTATCAGGCAATGTTCCTGATAAGGATTGGTTCCTCTACAACACGAAACTCTACATCAAGAAGACCTTCATTCTGAATCCTGCCGCCGAATTCAACCGTGCGCCCATCACAGAGATTAAAGGTCTGCCATTCGATTTGATGGCGCTGTACTTAAGTAAGTAAGACAAGAGTTGATAGTTAAAAGTTGATAGTTAAGAATTCAACAGAATAGCTTATCATAAAGTTCAATGTTCAACATTCAAAGTTCAAAATAAATATGAGAATCATAACAGGACAATATAAGGGACGCCATTTCGACATTCCACGTTCGTTTAAGGCACGTCCGACAACAGATTTTGCAAAGGAGAACATCTTTAATGTGCTGCAGGGATATATTGATTTCGAAGATACCTCTGCCCTCGACCTTTTTGCCGGTACGGGCAGCATTTCGCTCGAACTGGTATCACGAGGCTGCAGCCGTGTAATCAGCGTAGAGGCCGACCGCGATCATGCCAACTTCATACGCCAATGTTTTCAGAAGTTGGGCGAAGACAAGGATATTCTGATTCGTGGTGATGTATTCCGTTTTCTGAAGACCTGCAAGCAGAAGTTTGACTTTATCTTTGCTGATCCTCCATACGCTCTGAAGGAGTTGCCGCAGATTCCAGACCTCGTTCTGAATGGCGACTATCTTAACGAAGGAGGCATCTTCGTCTTTGAGCATGGCAAAGACTATGATTTCTCCGAGCATCCACGATTTCTGGAGCACAGAAGTTACGGAAGCGTAAACTTCTCGATATTCAGATAGAAAAAAAATCCCCGTTTGCACCAGACAAGATGCAAACGGGGATTTATTCGTTACAACAGCGGCGAGAGCAATCTTACCGTACTCTCGAAAAGACGCTGCAGGAACGGACGTTTTACGAAATAAGATACATCATCTACCAGGATGCTCTTCGCCTCATCCCGCAGATAGACAGCCTTCACGCGCTGCGCCATCCCCTCATCAAAGAAGAACGCATTCGCTTCGAAATTATTCTCAAAACTTCGGAAATCGATATTCGTACTGCCTATCGTACAGAGATTATCATCACTCACCAGCAATTTGCTATGATTAAAGCCTGCCGTATAGAGATAAACCTTTACGCCAGCCTCTATCGCCTCCATCACATACGAACGTGATGCCCACTCTACCAGTTTGGCATCAGCATGACGGGGCAACATCAGACGGATATCCACACCCGCCAGAGCTGCTGTTCTCATGGCAAACAAAACAGGTTCGGTTGGCAGGAAATAAGGCGTTTCCATATACACATACTTCCGGGCCTGAAGCAGGATGCGGACATAGCCCTGCATGATATCAGGCCAAGGACTGATAGGACTGCCCGTAACTATCTGTACGAGACAATTGTTGTGGATATGCACACTGACCGGTGGATAATACTGGCGATTGGTAACCAACGTACGGTCTACGAAATACCAGTCTACCAGAAAGGCTCTCTGAATGGCGTAAACGCCACCGCCCTCAATACGAAGATGCGTATCGCGCCAAGCCTGTTTCTTATCACCCTTCACATAGCGCAGAGCTATATTCATGCCGCCGATAAAGCCCACCTTACCATCTATGACACAGAGTTTGCGGTGGTTACGATAGTTTACCTTACTCGTAAAAGCCGGAAAGCGGACTGGCATGAACGAATGTACATCAATGCCTGCATCACGCATACGTTCAAAGAATTCATCCTTCACCTTCCAGCAGCCTACATCATCATAAATCAGTCGCACCTCTACTCCCTGCTCCGCCTTATCGATCAAGGCATCAGCTATCAGATATCCCAAGGCATCGGCTTCGAAGATATAGGTATCAAGATGAATATGATGCTTTGCTTGTCCTATATTATATAATAAGGTAAGGAAGAAATCGTAGCCATCGGTATAAATATCCACCTGATTATCTTTAAAAGGCAGCGCCCAACTCTGGTTAGCAAAGAGATTCATCAGCGGTTTATTGCTGTCTGGCAGGTGAAGATTCTCCTGCTCTACGAACTCGAGCATGGAGCGCTTGGTGAGCTGGTCCATACTGCGGTCGCTGATAAGCCGTTCCTTGCGGGTATTCTGTCCGAAGAAGAAATAGAAGATGATACCCACAAAGGGGATGAAGAAGAAGACCAATATCCATGCCATCGTCTTGGCGGGCTGACGATTGTCCATCAAGACGGTAATGATAGCCGGAACGGTTATCACGACATAAAGCAACAGATATATCCAGTGAAAATAAATCATATAGCATTTCTCCTTTTTAATCTCTAATACTTCATTACAGAGTTCCTCCCCACAGGACAGGAGTTCCGGTTAATTGAAGATATTGTTTGCCTGGCTCGCCAGAAGCGTGTTCATCTGCTTGAGTTTCATAAACTCCTGCAGCAGTTCACGATTGGTCGGATTCTTGGCAAACTCCTGCTGTACCTCAATAATACGCTGAGCAATATAATGAGTGCGGAAACTCAAGATGTCTTTAAAGACGAACTGACGGAGTTTGTCGGCGCTCATCTTCATCTGCAGACTAGCCGTAGATACCTCCTGGTCACCTGTAGGCAAACCTGCCAACCTGCTGATTTCCGGATTCGGATGATTGGCAAAATAAGTTTCGGCGACAAAATCATCTTCTTTTTCGAGATGCTCCACAGCCTCCTGCATAATCTGATTATATAAATCATTATGAAATTTGAACCCATCTCCACCCAAATCAAGACTGATATACTGGGCCACAGCTACCTCCACATCATTTCCGTCTACATCCTGTACTGTGATGAGCTGGTCGCCATGATGAATAATCAACTGTACCAGAAGTCCTTCTACCTCCAGGAGTTTATCCAGTGGGGTAACCGCTCTCATCGCTGATTGCACCTGCTGCGCTGCCGCTACAGTCGAATCTTTCAATCCCGCAGCACGTCGCTCTGCCTTTACCTGCTCACTCATACCGTTGCGCACAAAATTATTCAAGGCATTCACGATGATTGCCTCGTTCACGCCCAAACGGTGAGAACAGTCGGTGATATAAGAAGCGCGCGTTATCTGATTCTTGATTTTCGAGATGCTCTCTACAATCGAATTGATAGCCTGACTTCGCTTTACAGGGTCTGTCACGCCGCGTAGCAGAATATCGGTCTTAAACTGTATGAAGTCGGTCTGATTCTCCTGAATATATCTTCTGAATTCCTCTGCCGAATGACTGCGGGCGAAACTGTCAGGGTCATTACCATCAGGGAGAAAGAGCACCTTTACGTTCATCTCTTCTTCGAGCAGCATATCGGTACTTCTCAGCGCAGCATGAATACCCGCATTATCGCCATCATAGAGAAGAACGATATTACTGGTAAAGCGGTGCAGCAATCTAATTTGATGCACGCTCAGCGCCGTACCCGAGTTGGCCACTACATTTTCGATACCACACTGATGCATCGAGATAACATCGGTATATCCTTCCACCATAAAGACACAATCCTCCTTGGCTATCGCCTTCTTGGCCTGATAGAGTCCATAGAGTTCGCGCTCCTTATGATAGATAACGCTATCAGGCGAGTTGACATATTTCTGGCTGATGCCCTTGGTTCTGCTGTCAAGCACTCGTCCGCCAAAAGCTACCACCTTGCCGCTCACGCTGAACCAAGGGAAGATGGCTCTGCCCGAGAAACGGTCAAGAATCTTATCCTCACCCGACTTATTGCCGGCTTCGTCCTTATCCACCTTGAAGCAGAGTCCCGTATCAACCAGATATTTCGGATTATAGCCAGCCGCCTTAGCCGCTTCAGCAAGAGCAGTACGCTTAGGGAGCGCAAAACCCAACTGGAATTTTCTGATAATATCATCTCTGAAACCTCTTCCTCGGAAATAAGCCATACCGATAGCGATACCATCCACATCATGCAGGAGAATATCCTGAAAATATTTCGCCGCCCAATCGTTGACGATAAACATGGATTCTCTTTCGCTCTCGCGCTGTTTTTCTTCGTTGGTCAGTTCCCGCTCCTGAATTTCTATTTTATATTTCTTGGCGAGCCAGCGAAGAGCATCGGGATAGGTCATCTGTTCCAGTTCCATCAGAAAGTTGATAGCATTGCCTCCCTTTCCGCAGGTAAAACAATGACAGATACCTCTTGTTGGAGATACAGAGAAAGATGGATTGGAATCGTTATGAAAAGGACACAAGCCGACATAATTGATGCCACGCTTCTTGAGCGTAACAAATTCAGATACCACCTCTTCTATCTTGGTGGCATCCATAATTTTTGCTATCGTCGGTCTGTCTATCATTATATATATTCTTTTTTCTGTTTTTACTATGCAAAATTACTATTTTTCTTTGAAAACACAAAGAGAAACGGACAGAAAAGTAAAAATGAAACATATTAAAAACTAAAGATTACATAAAATAAAGTATATCCGGATAGTTTTGGCTACCTTTGCAACCGGCAAAAACACATTGCTGACAATCGGATAAAATAACAACAAGATAAATAAACATGAAACTAAACAACATCAAGCAAACATTCCTGGCTGGCGCTACCCTGCTCTCAACAATCAGCATGAGCGCAGCCGACAGATTTGTAGATTTCAAGCAAGGAGACTTGCTGCTGAATGCCAATAACCGGGTAGAAATCTACATGGACACCAACGACTGCAAGGGAGTGAGCTATGCTGCTCATGCCCTGCTGAAAGATATCAAAAGTGTGAGTGGAGCCACAGCCACCCTCACCACGGATGCCGGTTTTCTGAAAAAAGCCTATACGTCCCGACCAGCTATCCTCGTAGGCACCATCGGCCATTCTGCAGCCATCGACCAACTGGTGAAACAGAAGCGCATCAACGGAAATCTACTGAAGGGCAAACGGGAAAAGTTTATCATCACGCTCACAGATGGTCAGCTCGTCATTGCAGGCAGTGACCGCCGAGGCACCATCTACGGCATCTACGAACTCTCGCAGCAGATGGGCATATCGCCTTGGTATGACTGGGCAGACGTGCCTGTAGAGCACCACGATTCCATTTTCGTAAACAAGGGTATCTATACAGATGGCGAACCAGCCGTACGTTATCGCGGCATCTTCCTCAACGATGAGGCACCTTGCCTAACGTCATGGGTAAAGAACACCTACGGCACCGGATATGGCGACCACCGTTTCTATCAGCGCGTCTTCGAACTGGTATTGCGACTGAGAGGTAACATGATGTGGCCTGCCATGTGGGGCTGGGCTTTCTATGCCGATGACCCTGAAAACGAGAAGACGGCAGATGAGATGGGCGTAGTGATGAGTACTTCCCATCATGAACCGATGGCTCGCAACCACCAGGAATACGCCCGCAACCGAAAGGGATGGGGACCATGGAACTATCAGAAGAACAAGGCTAACCTGCAGAAGTTCTTCCGTGAGGGAATAGAGCGCATGAAAGGAACCGAACAGATTGTAACCATCGGAATGCGCGGCGACGGCGATGAAGCGATGAGCGAAGAGGCAGATACGAAGCTGATGACCAACATCATCAACGACCAGCGTAAGATTATCGCTGACGTAACCGGCAGAAAGGCTAGCGAAACCCCGCAGGTCTGGGCACTATATAAAGAGGTATTGGATTACTACGACAAGGGCATGAAGGTGCCTGATGACGTAACCCTCCTGCTCTGCGATGACAACTGGGGTAACGTGCGCCGTGTGCCGAATGCCAAGGAACGCAAACACAAAGGCGGTTGGGGCTTATACTATCACGTAGATTACGTAGGTGCTCCAAGAAACTCAAAGATGCTCAATGTAACTCCTGTGCAGAATTCTTGGGAGCAGTTGACACTTGCTTACGAGAATGGCATCGACCGTCTCTGGATTCTCAATGTTGGCGACCTCAAGCCGATGGAATATCCTATCAGCCAGTTTATGGACATGGCTTGGAATCCACGTAAATACGATGTAAACAACATCACCCGCCATACCCGCAACTGGTGTGCACAGCAGTTTGGTGAATCGCAAGCTGATGAAGCTGCCCGCATTCTTAACCTCATCTGCAAGTACAACGGCCGCTGCACCCCAGAGATGCTCAACAAGAACACCTACAGTCTGGAAAACGGTGAATGGCAGGAGGTGATAAATCAGTATCTCCAGCTCGAAGCCGATGCGCTGCGCCAGTACAACAGTCTGCCGGCATCCTATCACGATGCCTATCGCCAGATCATCCTCTTCCCTATCGAGCTGATGAGCAATCTGCACCAGATGTACTTTGCCCAGGCACAGAACCATGCCCTCTACAAGCAGGGCAATCCGAAGGCGAATGTATGGGCTGATGAATGCGAGCGCCTCTTCAAGCGCGATTCCCTCATCTGCGACTATTACAATCATAAGATGGCTGGCGGCAAGTGGAACGGAATGATGACCCAGAAGCATATCGGCTATAAGAGTTGGAATGATGATTTCGAGAAAGATACCTGTCCAGAGCTCTTCCGGGTAACCTCCAAGGATGGAGTGATTATCAGCGAAAACAACGGCGTGGTAGAAATCGAAGCTCCTTACTATAGCAGCAAGACGGATGCTGCCGAGGCAAAATGGACAGAGATTCCATTCATGGGCAAAAGCGTATCGGCAATGACTCTGATGCCATATACTAAGAGTGTAAAGGGAGCCAGCATCACTTACAAGTTTAAGATGCAAGTTAGCAAAACTTCGGATGGCAAGGCATTTAATGGCAAGCAGAAGGTTCGCATTCATGTGATTACCAAATCAACCTTGGATTATCTCAACAAGGGCGGCTTAACCTATGGTGTAAGTTTAGATGGCGCTTCTCCTGTAGAGGTTAACTTCAACAAAGATTTGAACGAGAAGCCGGAGAACATCTACAATATCTATTATCCAACGATAGCCACTCGCATCGTGGACAAGGTGATAGAGCTAGAGCTGCCAGCCTCATCCGATGGCATCCACACCCTCACCCTCACTCCTAACGACCCAGCCATCGTCTTCGAGAAAATCGTGATTGATGGAAGAGGAGAGAAAAAGAGAGTCAAGGTGATTTAAAGGTAGCAATATAATAAAAGGTATAGGCACGCACCCACGAAAGGATGCGTGCCTATTCTTTTTACGCAAACTATCACTATCTTCTTATGTTCCATACTTCGTAGCATTCATTTTTACATAAACAATCACAATAGTAACAAATAAATGAAAAAAAAGAGTATTTTTTAAATCTTTTTTGAGAAATATACGTTTATATGAGTAAAGTTAGAAACATAAAAACAAGAAACGAATGAATATAGACAACCCAAAACTCATAAAACAACTGGAGAGTCTTGTCGACAATCGGCAAGACTGGCTATTTCGTTTTGCCTATATTCGAATCGGGCAACGTGAGGATGCAGAAGATATTGTGCAAGAGGTGCTGCTTGCAGCTTTCAAGAAACTGAAAGAAGGGCAACAAGTGGAAGAGTTGGACCGCTACATCATTCGCTCTGTTAGCAACGCATGCCGAGACTACTTGCGCAAAAATCGTCCGCAAATCATAGCTATCAATGAAGCGGCAAGCATACCTAACAGCAATGGTGACAAACAAATACACGAGGAATTTCTCAGAATATCAAAACTGCTGGAAGATATTCCACAGGAGCAAGCGGAAATCGTAAGAATGAAATGTTACGACAACTTGACGTTCCGAGAGATAGCCGAACTGGAGGAGATACCAGAAGCTACCGTGAAATCTCGCTATCGCTATGCCATCCAACATATCCAACAACGACTCAGAAAGGAGAAAAGTATATGAAAGATCAAATGAACATCCATAATGACAAAGGATTTGAGGATATAGAGCAACTGCTCCAACCTCAATGTGATTTCCATGCCTCCTCCCAAACCAAGCAACAAGTAATAGAGAAGGCAAGGAAGAGCTTGGTCAGCCATCGCGCCTTGCGTATCTTTCCATGGATTTGCGCAGCATGCGTGGCTGGCATCATCGCTATCATCCTGCAACCACCCAAGGATACCACTTCTGCGTCGGGCAATGCGACAATGGCTGTGAGAAAGGCTACACAGCCGATGCAAAAAGCTATGATGCAAGAAAAGAATTTGACGGCAGAAAAGGAAAATACAGCAGAAAAAGCCATCACAGAAGAGAGCAGAACATACGAGAAGAAAAAGACTTTCGCCAAGCTCAATGCTCCCAAAAGGGAGGCTAAACCTAAAGCTGAGTTTGGAGATGACATGCCAGACACCGAAGAAAAAGGTCCGGTACTCTTCCCTATGTCAACCTTGCCCGAAGAGCATCTTTTCAAAATGCAGACAGCAGAAGCTCAAGCCACTACAAGCAATGCCGTGCAAAGTGAGGATGACCGCCAACAAATACGGCGAATCACCGTAAAACTCTAAAGAATATATATATAATAAGGTATAAACATTAAAGAACAAAGAACATGAAAAAGTATATCATATATTTATTACTCATGATGTTCTCATCAATGGGAGCACAGGCACAAAAGTCTTATTTCAAAGAGGCTTTGGAGAAATTGGTAAGCAACAAGGCGTTCACCATGAATCAATCAGGAGCAAAAAATGAGGTTGGTGACACAGCACAATGGAGTTGGAAAAAATATCGCTTTAAAACTCTCAAGAAAGACAAGTTTCTCAAGGAACTGGACAGAATCAACAAGGCTTTTCAAAAAGATTGCAATCAGCCTGTAACTGACTTTTACTATATGGTAGATGGAAACAACAACCCACTTAAAACATGGATGAACTTTGACATATCTGTAGGCAACGACCTTATTATGGTTGGAAATTTCTCGGCATATAGCGTCCTTATCAATCGCCAACAAATGGGTCACTCTGGCATGCGCAGAGTCTGTGCCATAGAATGGGGCCATATCATAGAGAATGGTTTGGTTAACGAAAAAGGCTATGAAGGAAACATCTGCATCGTAGAAGGAAAAGCTCCTTTAAACAAGCACCGCGTAGCTGACGAAATAAAACAGCAACCATATAATGCCGTCCACTATACAGGTGTTCTTACCCCAATAGACACCCAAGAAGAAAAGGCTGCTCCAAAAGAAGAGACTAAAGAAGAAAAAGAAGTGCCTAATGAGCAGTTGACCAAGATGCTTAAAGATGCTCAGACCAACCTGAAAGGCAACTTTGAGATTATTGGCAAGCGTGACCCTGAACTTTGGGACCGTGGCTATTTTATCTGTTACAAAGACGAAACAGATATGTATGTAGAACCCATCCTTGTGGCTACCAACGGCACTAACTTCTCATACAAGCACGACCTGAAGGACATTACCATGGGAAGAGTGAGAGCACTGATGAAAGATGGAACCATCTGCTCGGAATGGATAGACATTCCTTTTGTACCAGGAGAGATAGCAGAGCTAAGCGTACACAATGGTTACTACAGCCTCACAGGATCAAGTTTCTATAAGCAGTGGGTGGAAGAGGAAAGCAAGAACCATGATGGATGGGACGAGCGCAAGTATACGGCTTACGCACTCAGCAATATCCATTCTCCTGGCATCATCTGCTATCTGTTCTATCAGCATTTGATAAAAGGTTCTTCGAATCAAAAGAAAATATTCAAAGCCCTCCCAACAACTCTACAAGAGAATCATGTGGGTCGCTTTATCAAAAAGCATATGAACAATAAATTATAAAAATCTCAACTTTCTGTCACATTCATTTAATACATATGTGATGTAAGAAAGGACATACTGCATAGAACCCAATGCCACCTCTATCAGTTTTGATGGAGATGGCATTTTTGCTTCAAATTAGCGCATCCCCAATAGAGGTAAATTTCAATGCCGACATGAATGAGAAGCCAGAGAACATCTACAGCATTTACTATCCTACGATAACCACTCGATGAGTAATTTCTATCATTTTTACTCATTCAGAATGAGTAATTCTGAGCAAAACCACTCATTCTAAATGAGAGTTTCTTGAAAAACGCCTTTTATTCACCTTCTACCTTGCATCCACTGAACCCCATTTTCTGCGCCTTCTCAGGTCCGAAGGAGTAATAGATAGTCTCAGCCTCATCACATACCTCCCCTGCGAATTGCCAATGGTGAGATGGATGGTAACAATGTTGTGACTTATATGATGCAAGGAAACAATTATAACGATGCAAGGAAGCTATTATAATGATTGCGTGACATTTGTCATGCGATTATACGACACTTATCATACGGTCGGATGACAAATGCCGTATAATCACATGACATATGCCAATGTTTAAATAAACCTAATAGTTTACACCAAAAGATACAAGTTATCACATTATTATATATATTTGCATCATCTTTCATAGAAGACAAAGAATATAGAAAACAACGAACCATCAAACAACAAGAAATATGGAACTGAAATACGACATTTACATGCTCAACAATGCCCAGGGCACAGGAGAAAAGCGCCAATACATTCGTATCGTGCAGCATGAACCAATGACCGAGAAGCAACTGCAAGAGAAAATCCAGAGCCGCTGCTCACTCACCAAGGGAGATGTGGCTGCGGTGTTGGCAGAGCTTCACGACCTTATGGTGGAAGAATTCTCACTGGGACGCCGCTTTTACATCCCAGAGATAGGCTACTTCTCCATGTCGGCTAGCCTAGAGATGCCAGAGGAGAATCCAGACAAGAAGATTACGGGCAAGGAAGTACGCATCACCGGCATCAACTTCCGACCAGAAGGTAAGCTAATGGAGGAAGTACAGCGCAACGTCCATTTCGTCCGCTCTCGTTATTCCAACCAATCTACAAAATACTCCGAGGAAAAGATGTTAGAGAATATCAAGGAGTATCTTCAAAAGAATCATTACATCACCACTCGCATCCTGCGCATCCACTTCGGCTTGACTCCATACATGGCTCAGAAGTGGCTCAACCATTTCTGCGAGAAAGGCATCATGGAGAAGGAAGGCACCCAGCATGCTCCTATCTATTTCTTGAAGTGAAGGGAGGAAGAAATTCTATATTTCAATTTAATCATCATTATTATGACAAAGGAAGAGCTGATAGACAGAATCAACGACATCGAATGGGAGGACTTCGAGGCTAAGGAGGCCAAGAGCGAACTCCCTAAGAATATATGGGAAACCGTAAGTGCATTCGCCAACACTTCCGGCGGATGGATAGTGCTTGGAGTAAAGCAGAATGGCAAGAAGTTTGAAATATCAGGAGTTGACAATGCAGAGAAGTTGGAACAAGACTTCTTGGGCACCTTGCGTTCCCAAAAGTTCAATGAGCCAGTCGATGCCAAGAGCATGCTCTATCATATAGATGGACATAAGGTTTTGGCATTTCATATCGCCTCATCACCCCACAAGCCTATCTACTATAACAATCCACAGAATACATTCATCCGATTTGGCAGTGGAGACCAGCGAGCAACCAATGGTGAGATAACCGCCATGTTTCATAACCAATCATTCGGCATCAAGTCTGAGCAGATACTCTTAGACTCCAATCTCTCCATGCTCAACGAGGATACCATTCGCGACTATCGCAATTACTTCAAGCTATACAGTCCTCGACCTAATCTGATAGGCAATGACATCGCCGACTTCTGCAAGCGCATCGGCATCGCCGATAATGAGGGACATCTGAATTATGGCGGCTTGATGTGCTTTGGCAAAGAAGAATGGGTTCGCCGCTATGTCCCTACGTTTTGGATGGACTTGGTGGAGATTCCTGGCAGAAGCGTGAGAGAAGCACGAACTCGCTATACCTATCGCATCCCAGAGCAAGAGAACCTTTGGGAGTATTTTCAGATTATGATTAGGAGACTGCGCCTCATCGTGGATACTCCATTCATGATGAACGACGAGGGATTCAATGTGGAAGATCGCTCGCAGTTTAAGATTTTGCGAGAAGCATTAGTCAATATGCTCTCCCACTTCGACCCATTCAGCACCATCCACTCGTGCATTCATATCTATACCGACAGAGTCGAGTTCTTCAATGCCGGTGGCTATCCTGTGCCAATATCTCAACTGGGCAACCATCTCTACTCCAATCCTCGCAACCCAATTATTGCCAAGATATTCAGACTGGTAAACCTATCTGAAACCATCGGTTATGGTTTTGACATGATGAACGAGTGGAAAGAAATCACAGGCAATGACGTGACTTTTGAGAGTGATATCTGCACCAGCACTGTCACTTTTTGGCTGGATAGTGACAGAGCTAGTGACAGAGCTAGTAACAGAGCTAGTAACAGAGCTAGTAACAGAGCTAGTAACAGAGCTGAAGAAGATACATACATAGATGCTACAGACAAAGTTGTATCCATTCTCAAATTTTGCAAAGACCCGAAATTCAGAAAAGATATATTCGAGCTACTCGGTGTTACTTATCAATCAAAGAACTTCAAGGCATTCATCGAGCCTCTGTTACTTCATGATTATCTGGAACTTACGGTACCAGACAAGCCGACAAGTCCTAAGCAGCAATACAGAACGACCAAAAAGGGTTTGTTGTTCTTGGAGACAATATAAACAATCCGACTCTGTCGCTTTTTTAGTACTGAACGACAGAGTCAACGATATAGTCAACGACAGAGTCAGACATTTCAAGCTCTGTTACTTTTCGTAAAATCGTAACAGAGCTATAGTAACTATGTTAGTAACCATGTCAAAACAAAAAAGGAAATTAGAATGAAATTAGGATTCATAAACTTCAGTTCCGAGGAACAACTGAAAATGCATCAAGTTATACAAGCCATCCAAGAGCATCAAGCAATTGACGAGCTTGGTCTGGGACGCATTCGCGATGCATTTTCAAACAAGCTGTTTCCAGGAATCTCCACATTACATAATAGAGCGAAATACTATGCCATACTCCCTTCCTTGTTTTTGGAAGCAGAGAAAGGCACATACAAAAGCGCAAATGAAGTCAGAGCCAAAGTGTTGAATCTGGAAATTATGCTAACACGCCAACTTTTACGAGGTACAGAACCAGCCAACAACTGGGGAATAACAGGAAGTAGCGTAATCGATACAGCAGAAACCGAGAATAGTAAATACGTAAAGTACGACCCAGTTTACATCTATTATGGCGCACTTGTCTCTTATGGGATGATATTGACAAACAGCAACATCTATAGTCTTATTTACGAAAGAAGCAAGACTATCCACAAACAACCCAAGAAATACATTTCCCAAGATGAAGAAAAAGAAATGGGAGACGCTAATCAGTTATCGGGCAATTATCAACTATTTGATGGCGGTGGATTGTCATATACATTTGATGGCTACACTCCAATCAATATAGACTTGACATTTGACGAAGCTAAGTTTATCAAAGACAAGATAATAGCCTCACAAATAGCCAAAGATTCATTTTTGGCTACTATCCTTCGTGACGACTACCCTATTGGACTTGCCCAGAAGTCATATTTCGACCTTGGAGACCAATGGAAAAAATACATGACCGATGAGCATTTTATGATTTATACGCTATCCGCAAGAATTTCGAAGTTTCAGTATCTTCTTCGGTTAGTCTATAACTATGTGTTTTATACAAGAACAGATAGAACCGAAGAAGCTGAAAAAGAATTTGAACGTTACAAACAGTTGAAAGAAGAATGGAAATCAGACATTAGCGAAGAAAACATCTTCCAAGCATTAGATTTCGTTGGCTATACCCTGCAAGACAATGGATCCATCAAATTTTGCAAAGAAGCTTGCTCATTGATTAACAACCCTTCAGATGAAAACTTCAGCCGATTGCAAGAAATCATTGTTAATCGGGAAAAACAAACAAAAGGTTCATCAAGAAGTAAATTGGCGAATCCAAACAAATATAAGGGAATCGACAGAATAGAAGCCTATTTCTTCGATTATCGTTGGGGAACAGTATATAACATCATCACAGAAATAAAGAAAGGACTATCAAATGGCAAAAGAACAACTCAATAATTATACTTATGGCGAGATGCTGGTCTCACCAGGCTATGATGTGGACTTCGCCATAGGTACAACCTATAGCGTTAATCCACAAGCATTGCTTATCATCCCAATGGCATTAGGTTTGCTAAGTAGCAACAACGAATCAGCTGTTCAATCCCCCATTTGCCTATTAGAGGGAATCAGAAGAAGCACAGACAACTTTGTGTTGTTTTGCAACAAAGGAGGAATACACCTTCCTTTAAACAACCAACCTTATCTATCCCTCATGGATAATTGCATGTATGAAGTGCAAAACCCTCAAAAGCCTCTCTCCAACTTTCATCCAAAGGTATGGATCATCAAAGAGACCAACAGAAGCAACAAGAACGAACAGCAAATCAAAGTTATCGTCATGAGCAGAAACCTTACTCTTGACAATAACCTTGACATGACTGTCTGTCTCACAGGTAAGATTGGAAAACAAACCATAGACAATAAGAAACATGAACCTCTTATCGACTTTCTGACTTCATTAAACACCTTAATGGGACATGGCTCTTCCTACAACCAGCACATCATCAAAGACAAGAAGAAAAAGATAAAAATGGTCATTGAGTCCATAAGGAAAGTCAACCATTTTGAGATAGACACTGATTTATTTGAAAAGAATGGATATGAATTTATCCCGATGCTCTTTGGACAAAACCTGAACAAAGACATTAGGTACCCCGAATCATGGCAAGGAACAGAGCAAATGACCATCTCTCCATTTATAGGCATAAATACTCTACAAGAGTTAGACAAGAATGTAAAAAACAGACACATTCTCGTTACTACATCTGGATATGTATCTAAAGACATATATGACCTGTTCAATAGAGGAAACCATAAAATCTACGTGATGAAGGATGGGATGACACATAACGACATCATGCCAACTGACCTTCATGCAAAGACATATCTAGTATGCAACCCTAAAGGTGAATACGGCAATTTCCTATTCATCGGATCAGCCAATGCGACACCCGCAGCATTCCATGTAAACTCTGAATTCATCATCCGACTGCAATACAAATATGGCAAGCATCTTGTGTTTGACACTTTCAGAAAAGAGTTTCTACAAATGGATGCAAGAGACGAAGAAAGTAAAATATTCGAGACCGTCAACTTTCCTCCAGAATCAGAAGAAGCTCATGAGATATCAGAGCTAGAAGCCTTTGTACGAAAATATATCACCGAAGATTTCTCAGCACAATGCCACGCCAATGTCAATGGCAACTACGATGTTATCATCAAGACTGAACATCACGACAACAAGTATCGAATACAGATTGCCCCAATGCAAGCAGCAGGCTACAAAGTGGATTTCGAAAATGAAGCCATACTCTCCAACTTAACATTGGCTCAGTTGTCAGACTTCTATATTATCTCAATACAAGACACCAATGGACAGAATATGGACAAAGTCATCAAGATTCCGACAGAAGGCATCCCATACGAAGAAAGAGACATTGCCATATATAAATCGATTGTGGATAGCAAGGAGAAGTTTCTCCGTTACTTGTCATTTATACTGACCGATGACATAGACGAATATCTGTTTGATACAGAACAAAGCATGAAGCTGATTGCTCAGCACGGCAATAATAAAGATTCCATGCCTCTCTCACTCAACATTTATGAGCAACTGCTGAAAGCTGCTAGTAGCAATCCCCAAAAGTTCATAGAGATAGAGGAAGGCATCAGAAAAATCGGCAAAGAAGAATACACCCAAGAATTTCTTGAGGTCTTCAAAACTTTTAAGGAAGCCATAAAACAGAAATAATGATGGAAAAGAAATTAAAGGATTTTCAAAAGGCAACAGTAGAACATATCGTTAACATTTTCAAAAGCAAGAAGCAACGCCGAGTTCTGCTTTCTGACGAAGTTGGACTGGGTAAGACTATCGTGTCCAAAGGTGTTATCCAGGCCGTTGGAGAACTGAGCGACGAATATGGTATATGGGATGACAATACCTATCGTGTAGTATATATCTGCTCCAACGCCAACATTGTCAAACAAAACACAGAAAACTTGGGAATAGAAGATGTCATGAACATAGACGAAAGCAGACTGTCTATGCAGCATTTCATAGTAGCTAAAAAGGTAAAAGAACTTCAAAAATCCAAGAAGAGCAAACCAAGAATATTGATTCCTCTCACCCCTGGCACATCTTTTAATCTCCAGACATCAGCTGGCAATATGAATGAACGTGCATTGATGTTTGCCATCTTGAGCCATCTTGATGACTTCAAAGATCATAAGACTGCTCTTAAAAACCGTCTGAATATTTACGGTGCGAATGGAGATAATTGGACAGATATTATCGACAAATATGAAAAAGATATCAAAGAAAATGTATGCACTGGATACAGAGAAAACATCAGCAAAGAGGTGGTGAATGATGATTGCTATCAAGAAGCGAAGGATTTACTTCTTAAAGCCATTGCGCTAAATGACTACAATACAACCAATAAAGCCATCACTTTATTCAGAATCATCTTCTGCAAAATTAGCATGAAAGAGCTTAATCCAGACTTGGTGATTATGGATGAGTTCCAACGTTTTAGTTCACTTCTTGACTTGGAAGGAAACAGTGAAGAGGCAATGTTGACACGTACATTCTTTGGAAAAGAGGATGGTCCATTCATTCTGTTGGTTTCTGCGACACCTTACAAGCCCTTCACCACATTAGAGGAACTGAACGAGAACAAGATTGATGAGCAATATCAAGACTTCAACAAGTTAGCAGACTTTTTGTTTGACAGCAGAGAGGACATTACATTCCAACAGGTTTGGCATGACTATTCAAAAGAATTGTGCCACATCTCATCGGATAACTTAGACATACTCATTGCTAGAAAGAACATAGCAGAGGAAGCAATGTATCAAGCCATGAGCAGAACAGAGCGTTACCGCAATTCTGCCCGAGATGACACCCACTTGAAAATCAGTACAGGGGATATTGTGTCTTATTGCCAAATGCAAGAGGTTATTGATGAATGCAACAAAATGAGCGAAGGAAGATTCAGCGTAAAAACTTTGCCTATGGAATACGCCAAATCTTCTCCTTATTTGTTGTCCTTCATGGATAAATATAAGCTAAAGGAGAAACTTGTAAAAGCATACGTTGAGAATCCCTGGAATAGCAATATGCAGAAACAAAGACTTCTGTTGAAGACAAATGATATATATAAATATAACGATATTCCATTATGCAATGCAAAATTATCCAAACTAAGCAACATTCTATTTGATGAAAAAGGTGAAAAGCATGGAGAGCAACTATTTTGGATTCCAGCGTCTCACCCTTATTACAAGATACCAGCCAACAACATGTTTGCCAAGAACCATGACTTTTCCAAGGTGTTGGTCTTTTCTGCATGGGAAATGGTACCACGTATGATAGCTTGTATGATTTCCTATGCCGTCGAGCAAAAGAGTATCAGCCGTGCATTTCCATCTGCCACATATACAAACACGAAAGAAAATTCCGAAAAGGATGCACTTGATAAACAACAGGGAGAAAAAGCCGGAACAGGAAGATTACGTAGAGAAAGCTTGGAACTGGTAACTTGCAGCTCTGATTTCTTGACAGATGCCTATAATCCAAAAACCAACCTTGGACAAGACATCAAAGAAATAAGAGCCAACATAAAGGAGAATATAAAGAACACAGGCCGACTCACCTTAGTTGAGCAGCCAACAACAGCAAAGTTTCTTTTGGAAGCCATAAGACTTTTAGATTCGAATGCAGGAGAGAAAATCCTAATATCCGAAGACGGCTTAGACACTTTGGTCAATATGGCTATAGGTTCACCTGGTATTTGCTTTTATCGTCTATTGGGCAACAAAGACTTAGCCCAAGAAGCAGCAACAAAATTCTGCAATAATATCTTCAACCGTAGATACAATGCAGCCGTCATAGACATACTCTACAACAAGAAGAGCGCTCAAACCTACTTCAAGCAAGTCATCGATTATTGCGTGATGGGCAATCTGCAAGCCGTATTGGATGAGTTCGCCTACATGATAGATGAAAGAAGTAATGGTGAGCGAAATGTAGAAATGATTCAGAAAAGAATGATAGAATCGTTCATCGATCGAAACTATCAAGAGATTGATACTACCGAGTCATTTGGCAAAGAGAAGAAAAAGAAATGGAGAATCCGCACTCATTACGCTATGCCTTATGGCAACATTAGAATGACAGATCAAGCCACCAACAGGGCAAATGATGTTCGTTTGGCATTCAACTCTCCTTTTCGTCCATTCGTCTTAGCCTCAACAAGCGTAGGACAAGAAGGTCTTGACTTCCATTGGTATTGCCGTAAAATCATGCACTGGAACATCTCATCCAATCCACAAGACATGGAGCAGAGAGAAGGAAGAATAGATCGATACAAGAGTTTGTTTGTAAGACGAAACGTAGCCAAGTTCCACCCTGAGACATATACCTGGAATGAGATGTTTGATTTGGCAAGAACCGAAGCAAAAGATAAGGGCTTCTGCGAGCTAGTTCCCTATTGGTCGATTCCACAAGATATGCTAAAAAGCATAGCTGAAACTGACAGAGAGTATATCGAATCTATTGTACCACTCTATCCTCTGAGCATGGACTATGATAGATACAGACACATGAAGTCTGTATTACGCCTCTACCGTCTAACCATGGGACAGCCCAGACAAGAGGAACTTCTAGAGTTCTTCAAAGACATTCCAGCAGAAGACATAGATAAATTATTGTTTAACCTCTCTCCTATCAAGAGAAAAAAGTAACAGAAATATGAAACATTCACTTAACAGAGAAGAGCTTATTGAGCAGCTAAAGGAACTAGCTGCTCAAAAGCTGCCAACGTATCTGGCAAATCACATGGGAGCCATGTGCTATGAACCTTCGATGATAGATAGTTTTTCCACAATATGCCAACATTGCCATCGTCCATTGACCTATCAAGCTTTCCACAGTGATGAAGAAATGTTCAACTCCATCATCAAAGAGATAAAAGATTTGGGATATGATGCGTCTCTTGAAGTAATATGTGGTTCATGCGCCCTAGAAGCGAAGGAAGAAGCAGAGTTTTTCGATTTACCATTTACTTCCGAAGATGATATCTGTGAGGAAAATGCGTACCATCTTTTCTGCTTCAAGACAAAAAGCGACAAGGACTATCATCAAGCTATAACTGATATGGAATCACTTTATGACTATCAAGCCGTATTGGCATTCTTAAAAGGAGAGTCTTATTTTGAAGATAGTTATGACCGCTACCATAGCATCATGGATGAACAAGACCCTATCAAGAGAATGACGGGAATAGAAATAAACGAAAATGATAGCAATGAAGAATAGCATACCCATTCTTCCAAAGTCTGTTGCTTTGGAATTGACATATAAATGCAATCACCATTGCTTGTTTTGCTCATGCCCTTGGTATGCGCCTAACTCTTCATATCCATTAGGAAAGGAACTATCCACCACTCAATGGAAATGGGTAATAGAAAAACTATATGACTATGGGGTAAAGACTTTCTCTTTGTCTGGCGGAGAAGCATTGCTAAGAGAAGACCTTCATGAAATCATAAGGCACATCAGAACAATTGGTAATCAGAGGAAAATAGATTATCCCATCATACTCATCTCCAATGGAAGACTCATGAATGAAGAACATCTCAAATTCTTCAAGGAAATGAATGTTCATCTTAGCATGAGCCTTCCTGGCTACCAATCATTTGAAGAGCATACAGGAGTTGCTAATGCAGATTATGTGTTAGAATACTTTTCGAAAGCCAAAGAAATCGGCTTAGAATGCACAGCAAACATTACCGTTACAAAAAAGAACTATTATGAGCTATTTGAGACCATATCGCTTGCCCTCATCAATGGAGCTACAGATATTCTTCTCAACCGTTTTCTGCCTGGTGGACGTGGTTTGAAATATATGAATGAACTTTGCCTTTCCACAGAGCAAATCAACGGAATGCTTGATACTGCAGAAGAAGTACTAACACTAGCTAATCGCTATGGAAATGTGGGTACAGAAATACCAAAGTGCATCATAGCTTCTGCTAATTCATACAAAAGAATACATGTAGGGTATCTATGCGCTGCGGCAAAAGGATTCTTCGTTATTGATCCAGCAGGACAAATAAGAACCTGCAATCATTCTCCTCACATCGTAGGAAATGTATGCGAAGAACCTTGGATTAAGGATACTGATTATTGGAACAAATTTGCATTCCGCTCTTATCAGCCTACAGTCTGCAATGGATGTTCATCGGCTAAGAATTGTGATTGTGGATGCAGGGAAGTAACCAACATTCTAGGACTTGGCATCAATGGAATAGAGCCCAACTTAACTCTCAAGAAGCAATAGTTTCTCTATTAACATAGCTTGTTCACATTAATTATCGTTAAATCTACATTTCACAAGCCATTCATTATCAGTAATAGTAACCTCAGGGAAACTGAGTAACCTAATCGTGCCTTCTTGCAAGTTTGAAAATAACTTACTACCTTTGCACCAGAAAAAGAGAAAAGCTCTCTTTAAGTTACTAATATTGATTATTGATTCTATACATTTCATCCAATCGATAGGACGGTTTTATTTTAATTTGTCCAATCGATTGGATGAAATTCCATTTTTCTAAAGTTTGAAGAAGCCTAATCTTTCTCCCCTAACCATTCTTCCAACACCTGGCAATATTCATCGTTTTGCTCGGCAAATGGCATGTGTCGGGCTCCTACGAAGAGATGCCACTTGGAATCTTGGATACCATCATAAAGTGTCTTTGCTACCAATGGAGTACAGAGGTCGTTGGTGCCACTCATCACCAAGCAAGGCACTTGGATTTCGCCCAGACAGTCGGTGTAATCATAATCACGGAGCGTACCAGTAGGAGTGTATTCATTTGGTCCCCAACCATAGAGATAAGCCTCAGCACCTGCACGCTTCTTTCGGCGAAGACACTCTGGACTATCCTCCGTCACCTCACCGGCACAATGCAGGAGCATGAAGTGCTCATTCGCCTTGGCATACGCCTCGCTCGAAAAGTCATCCTTCGCCTCAGCCTCAGCGATGGCACGCTGGTCTTCCTCCGACATAAACTTAATCATGCGATGTTGCTCACTTGCCCAAAGCTTGCTGCTCGAAAGAGTGCTGCTGAGGATGGCTGACTTCACGCCCTTTGCTTGCTTCTCTATCAGATAGATGATGGCGAGCATGCCACCCCACGACTGTCCCAAGAGATGAAAATGGTCGATGTGGAGATAGTCGATGAGCACACAGAGTTCGTTGAGCCAAGTCTCAGGAGTCCAGAGTTCGGGATGTCCCTCCACAAATGAGTTGCCACAGCCCAACTGGTCGTACATGATGACAGCTCTACCTGATTCCGCTACCCTATCCAATAGCTCGAAATAGTTGTGGGTACTGCCTGGTCCACCATGCAAGAGGATGATAGGGCTCTTGCCCTCCTCTGTTTTACCTACGATACGATAATATGTTTGATAGCCCATGAAGGGCATATATCCTTCCTTGATTTCCATTGTCTTCAAATGTTTATATATTATAATGTGCAAAAATATAAAAAATACGGCAATTAAACAAATATATCTTGCTTATTTTATCAAAAGAACTTAAATAATTTGGCTGTTTCTAGCTAATGCAATATCTTTGCATTCTAAATAATAATGAAACCAAATAAAAATAGAATATATGTTTAGTGGAATCGTAGAAGAAATGGCTACCGTAGTAGCTATCAAGCATGATAAGGAGAACATCGACTTCACATTGAGTTGCTCTTTTGTTGATGAACTCGGCATCGACCAGAGCGTGGCTCATAATGGTGTGTGCCTCACCGTAGTGGAAATAAAAGATGGCACGTATACCGTTACCGCCATGAAGGAAACTCTGGACCGCAGCAATCTGGGACTGCTCAAGGTAGGCGACAAGGTGAACGTAGAGCGTTCTATGGTGATGAACGGCCGTCTGGATGGTCATATCGTACAGGGACACGTGGACGAGACTGCCAAATGTATCGCAATGAAAGACGCTGATGGCTCTACTTATTTTACTTTCGAATATGAGCTCAATAAGGAAATGGCAAGAAAAGGCTATTTCATGGTCGATAAGGGCAGCGTTACCGTTAACGGCGTTTCGCTCACCGTCTGTGATCCTACAGACAACACATTTACCGTTGCCATCATTCCTTATACCAGAGAGAATACCAACTTCTGCGACATCGAAGTGGGAACGGTAGTGAATATCGAATTCGACATTCTGGGCAAATATATCGCTCGACTCAAGAGCTTTGAATAAGCCAGCAAAGTTAAGTACGGACGTTCTAAAAAACTTGCACATTTCTTGCGTTTTGCGCACAAAGCAAGACTAAATGTGCATTTTTTTAATAAAATATTTGCGTAAGCCATAAAAAAGTGTTACTTTTGCCCCCGTGTTTTGTCCCAAATTGAACATTGGACAGTAACTTATTAGACGATAGCAAGTCTGACAATCGCACTAGACGACGTACAACTTGAGTACTGAGCACTAACAAACTTAGGAAATTATAACAATAACCATTTTTAAAAATATGAGTTTAAAAATCGTAGTACTTGCCAAGCAAGTACCTGACACAAGAAATGTGGGTAAGGATGCGATGACCGCCGAAGGCACAGTAAATCGCGCTGCCCTTCCTGCAATCTTCAATCCTGAAGATTTGAACGCATTGGAGCAGGCTCTCCGATTGAAAGAGCAGAATCCAGGTTCTACAGTTGGTATTTTGACCATGGGTCCTCCACGTGCTGGAGAAATCATCCGCCAGGGTCTTTATCGTGGTGCTGATACGGGTTGGTTGCTTACCGACCGTCTCTTTGCCGGTGCTGATACATTGGCTACTTCCTATGCCCTTGCTACTGGTATCCAGAAGATTGGTGACGTTGACATCGTGATCGGTGGTCGCCAGGCTATCGATGGTGATACAGCCCAGGTAGGTCCGCAGGTGGCTCAGAAGTTGGGATTGAACCAGGTAACCTACGCAGAGGAAATCCTCAAGGTAGAAGACGGCAAGGCTACAATCCGCCGCCTCATTGATGGTGGTGTGGAGACTGTTGAGGCTCCATTGCCATTGGTTATCACCGTAAACGGAAGTGCTGCTCCATGTCGCCCATGCAACGTGAAGCTCGTAATGAAATATAAATACGCTACCTGCCCTATGGAGCGCAAGGGTGATGAGCCTTGGGCCAACCTCTATGAAGAGCGCCCATACCTCACTCTGAACCAGTGGAGCGTTGCCGATGTAGATGGCGACCCTGCACAGTGCGGTTTGAGCGGTTCACCTACCAAGGTGAAGGCCGTGAAGAACATCGTGTTCCAGGCTAAGGAAAGCAAGACCTTGACCAGCAGCGATGAAGACATCGATGGACTGATGAAGGAATTGTTGAACGAAAGTATTATCGGATAATTTTGAAAAGACAATGAACAACGTATTTGTATATTGCGAGGTAGAAGGCACAACCGTTGCCGAAGTATCTCAGGAATTGCTCACCAAGGGTCGTAAGCTCGCTAACCAGCAGGGCGTGGAGCTCCATGCCATCGTAGCAGGTACCGGCATCAAGGGTCAGGTAGAGGATCAGATTCTCCCTTATGGTGTAGATAAATTATTTGTTTTCGATGCTGAGGGATTGTTCCCATACACTTCAGCTCCTCATACAGACATTCTCGTCAACCTCTTCAAGGAGGAGAAGCCTCAGATTGCACTGATGGGTGCTACCGTTATCGGTCGCGACCTCGGTCCTCGTGTTTCTTCTTCATTGACCAGCGGTCTGACTGCCGACTGTACAGAGCTTGAGATTGGTGATTACGACGATAAGAAGAGCGGCAAGCACTACGAGGGTCTGCTCTATCAGATTCGTCCTGCCTTCGGTGGTAACATCGTGGCTACTATCGTAAACCCAGACCACCGTCCACAGATGGCTACAGTCCGCTCTGGCGTGATGCAGAAGAGCATCTACGAGGGTGAGTGCAAGAAGGAAGTAGTTTACCCTGAGGTAAGCAAGTATGTTCCTGCTGAGGACTTCGTAGTGAAGGTACTCGACCACCACGTAGAGGCTGCCAAGCACAACCTGAAGGGTTCTGCCATCGTCGTAGCCGGCGGTTATGGCGTAGGAAGCAAGGAAGGTTTCGACCAGCTCTTCGAATTGGCTCATCTCCTCCATGGTGAGGTAGGTGCTTCTCGTGCTGCAGTAGATGCAGGTTGGGTAGATCACGACCGTCAGATTGGTCAGACTGGTGTTACCGTTCATCCTAAGGTTTATATCGCCTGCGGAATCTCTGGTCAGATTCAGCACATCGCCGGTATGCAGGATTCAGGCATCATCATCTCTGTAAACAACGATCCTGATGCTCCAATCAACAAGATTGCCGACTACGTTATCAACGGCAATGTTGAGGATGTGGTTCCTAAGCTCATCAAGTACTACAAGCAGAATTCTAAGTAATCTGCATTACACATTATTTAAATAAGAAAAGCAAAATGGCTAATTATTATACAGACCATCCTGAGATAGAGTTCCACTTGAATCATCCGCTCATGAAGCGTGTTGTGGACTTGAAGGAAAGAAATTATGTAGAAAAAGACCAGTTTGAAGATGCTCCAGTAAACTACGAGGATGCCATCGAGAACTACAAGCGATTGCTGGATATTACCGGCGATGTAGCTGCTAACATCATCGAACCAAACTCTGAGGATGTTGACCTCGAAGGTCCACACTTGGAAAACGGTCGCATGATCTATGCCAGCAAGACATTCGAGAACCTCGATGCTACCCGCAAGGCTGGCCTCTGGGGCTTGTCAATGCCTCGTCGTTACGGCGGCTTGAACCTGCCTAACGCCATCTTCTCTATGGCTTCTGAAATCATCGCTGCAGCTGATGCAGGCTTCCAGAACATCTGGTCGCTCCAGAGCTGTATCGATACGCTCTATGAGTTCGGTTCTGAGGAGCAGCGCCAGAAGTACATCCCTCGCATCTGCGCAGGCGAGACCATGAGTATGGACTTGACAGAGCCTGATGCTGGTTCTGACTTGCAGCGCGTAATGTTGAAGGCTACACAGGATGAGGACGGCACATGGCGTCTGAACGGTGTGAAGCGTTTCATCACCAATGGTGACTCAGACATCCACCTGGTTCTGGCTCGTTCTGAGGAAGGCACCAAGGATGGTCGTGGTCTTTCTATGTTCATCTACGACAAGCGTGATGGTGGCGTAACCGTTCGTCACATCGAGCACAAGTTGGGTATTCACGGTTCTCCTACCTGCGAGTTGGTTTACAAGAATGCCAAGGCAGAGCTTTGCGGTAACACCCGTCTCGGATTGATCAAGTACGTAATGGCTCTGATGAACGGTGCCCGTCTGGGTATTGCAGCTCAGAGTGTAGGTGTTGAGCAGGAGGCTTACAATGAGGGCTTGGCTTATGCCAAGGAGCGTGCTCAGTTTGGTGAGAAGATCATCAACTTCCCAGCCGTTTACGACATGCTTTCAAGAATGAAGGCTAAGTTGGATGCAGGCCGTTCACTCCTCTACTGCTGCGCCCGCTACGTAGACATTTACAAGGCTTTGGAAGACATCGCCCGCGACACTAAGCTCACTCCAGAGGAGCGTCAGGAGATGAAGAAATACACCCGCTTGGCTGATGCGTTCACTCCATTGGCAAAGGGTATGAACTCTGAGTATGCCAACCAGAATGCATACGATGCCATCAGCATTCACGGTGGTTCTGGTTTCATCATGGAGTACAAGTGCCAGCGCCTGTTCCGTGACGCCCGCATCTTCTCTATCTACGAGGGAACCACCCAGCTTCAGGTTGTTGCAGCCATCCGCTACATCACCAACGGTACTTATCTCAGCATCATCAAGGAGATGTTGGAGAATGAGGTATCAGATGACTTGAAGCCATTGAAGGAGCGTGTAGCCAAGCTTGTAGAACTTTACGAGGCTGCCATCAACAAGGTGAAGGAGGCAAACGATCAGGCAGTTCACGACTTCCTGGCTCGCCGTCTCTACAATATGACTGGCGACATCGTAATGTCTCTCCTCATCCTCGACGATGCTACCAAGGCTCCAGAGATGTTTGCCAAGAGTGCCAACGTATATGTTCGCATGGCAGAGGAGGAAGTTCTCGGCCATTCAGCATACATCCAGAACTTCAAGGCAGAAGACTTGGAGAGCTTCAAAGCATAAGATTCTCTTTTCTCTCGCAGATATCGCTGATAACGCAGATATCTGCGAGAGTTTTTTTTTTCGAAAAAGAACATCATCACGAGTGATTTGCCCTCAATTATTTTCCATCAAGAATCAAATCTAAAAAAACAAAAAGTTTATGAAACAAATTCTTTTTATCATATCAGTTGCTTTCCTGAGCATAGCCTCTGAGGCACAAGAGTTTGATCAACCAATCTGTCAAACCAAGTAGGGCTGTTGATTCAAAAAAAATACAGGTTGTTACCAGACAAAGAGAATGTTGACGATGCAGTCATTGCCACTCAAACATATCATTTCAGATACTTCGATGAGCACAAGAAGTGGTGTATGGTAAAATAAATGATTAAGAATATAAAATGAAAAAATTATCTATTTTCGCATGCATCATTTGCATGTTAGTTTTAGCAAGTTGCAATTTCATCAACAAGCCACAGATGGTAGTATATTATGATGACTTTTACAGCGAATCGCCTATTGCAACCGAACCTGACACAATGAAAAGTTATCTAGACAAAGACTCCATTGTAAAGAATAAAGTTCCACTCAGTGACTGGGAGTATATCAATTCTCACATCCAGGAAACCCATAAGCACAAAAATAGCATTCCAGAACCCCACATGGTCGTAAAAACAGATTCGCTTTTGTTTTTTGTAGGAGGAAGAGAAGAAGCATACAATGAGAACTATGACAGCATCGCTATCACTCCAAAGGCAATATATCTCATTCTGAAATATTCAAACTACTTCAACAAGATCACACGTGAAGACTTACAATATCATCCACTCATCCTCAAGTTTGGTATTCCAAAGGAACATTGCTTTGAATACAAAGAACTGAACTTTTTGGAATGGAAGAAAAGAATAGAAAGAATGGTTACCTACCACTTGCAACCAGAAAATTAAAGCAACGAACTATTCCAAAAGCAAAAGGATGATAAGTACTACAGATAGAAACAACCTCTGTCATGTTTTCGCATGGGACATTTATGGCAGGTTAATCATGCACGTTGAAAATGCTACTCTTGCAGAAGTACTTTCATTCTGTCCCAGAATTGCCTACGGAGATGTTCCTGAAGAAAACTCATGTAATTACGCAATAATTTGAAGAAAGCTTCCGTTACTAGTTATAAATATGACAATGGAAACTTATGTTGTATAACAAATCCTAGGGGAATCGATACATATTTCGACTACGACGGATTTGGGCGACTCATTGAAGAAAGAGTAACAACTCAGTCTTTTGGTATAGGTACACGCTTTCAAGGGAGAGCTATTAAATTTAGCCCTCCTTTGAAAACATTCGCTCAAAAAAGTTACTTTGTGGTGCCATGTCTGAAATGAGTTGGTACAAGGCATTTAACTTTGAGATTCCATTTCGCTTTGCGGTTTCTGCAATAGAATGGAAACATGCAAACTCGTTTGCTCCCTCATCGGTTCTAAATCCACCAGAGACCTTGGACTTTACCTTCAACACCCTGATGGAAGCTTCACTGGCATTATCCAAAAGTTGTGATAAAGCCAGCGAACGAGGGGTGAGAAAGATAAAGCAGAAAGTCAGCGGATGCTTCCGTACCGATGAAGGTGCCGATGATTTTGCCTAGCTACATTCCATAGCGGAAACAGCCATGAAGAAGGGAAACTCAAAATTCAATGTAATTCTTGCTGTCGTACAACAGCAAGACGATTACTCATGCCCATAGGTGTACTGAGTAGTTATGCGCACCAACTACTCGACACCCCTATGGGCATATGAAGTTTTCTATAGGGGTACTGAGTAGTTACCAACAGTACAAATAAGAACCAAAAAGTCCATGGGGCAAGTAAATACCACACGGACTTTTCTTTTATTTTTTTCTTTATATTACTTCTCGCCATCGAGGGGTCAGCAACATACTTTTGCTGTGGATGATTAATCATCTCCGGAATCCAATAGAAGAGCTGATTGTTTTCCAACAGAACCTTAATATTCTTATTTTTAAATGACTTTGAATTTCTATGTAGCAATACAGAAAGGTCATCCATACTTAAAGGAACAATAGAACACATATCAACCACCAACTTGTTCAGAACATCTTTAGAAACCCTTTTCCCGACCTCATCAATTCTCTTTTTTATATCATCAGGCAACAGAAGCAACAATTCTTCCCGATTTACACCTTGGTACCTTTCTCCAAAGGTACCAACCTCACCTTGGTACCTTTCTTCAAAAGCTTGGTACCTTTCGTTCTCACCTTGGTACCTTTCGTCTAATGTACCATGCTGAGGTAGTAACCTTTCACCTTGAGGTCGTAACCTTTCTCCTAAGGATACCACCTTGGAGGTTCTTATATAATAAGTGTTACGACCTTGCCCTTTTTTCTCTAGGAATCCAAGATCACAGAGTTTATGAATCTCCAAGCGTGCACGGGCATGAGTAATCGAAGAATCCAGCTGGCGATACGTAGCATTATCTATCGCACCCACTTCTCTCACGAAGACTAGAGCCAACTTTTGCTCATTCACCAAGTCAAACTCGGCATATTGAGCCAACCATTCCATATTCTCCTTGCTGAGGAAATGATGGAGCAGAAGTCTTGCCGTAAACTTATTCGCTTCATGGTTCGACTCTAAAGTTGGTATACAGTCGTACAACCAAAAGGCGTATAGTCGTACAACTAAAAGGTATATAGTCGTACAACCAAAAGGTGTATAGTCGTACAACTAAAGGGTGTATAGTCGTACAACTAAAGAGGGTATAGTCGTACAACTAAAGAGGGTATAGTCGTACAACTAAAGAGGGTATAGCCGTACAACTAAAGAGGGTTGCCACTAGGCTCAGCAGACCTTCCGACTGCAGTCAGCAGACCTGCTGACTAGGCTCAGCAGAGCTGCTGACTGCAGTCGGAATCTTCAAGAAACAGGCTTCGTATACTTAATATATTAGTTCATTGAATCTGATTAAACGCCTTTCGTTACTTACCCAGTCGTCTCGGTGCGTTTATTCAGTCATTTTAGGCTTTAGCAGCAAATGATAATCTCTTTTTATAATCAAAGCCATTCCCGAAAAGTGAAACAAATAACCCAAATCGGAAATAGGGATTTTCCCTACTACTTTAGGGAATCCTTCTCTTTTTATTTCAAAAAAAAGCTGTACTTTTGCAACCATAAAACAATGTAATAACTTATAAAAACAGTTTAGCTTATGAAAAGAAATGAAGTAATGGCGCTCATCGCCACAACCATATTGATGTTTGCCGTATGCCTCTCGGCTTCGGCTAAAGGAAAAAGAAACGTGGAGCGGGGAATGACCAAGCAGGAAGTAATAGCCATTCTTGGAGAACCTAAGCTCACCAGTTTCGACATGTATGGGGACAAATGGGAATATGACAAATATAATTATCTGTCTGGAGATTCCAAGTACATCACGGTCTTCTTCGACAGAAACGGAAAGGTTGTGCAGTACGATACAAAAATCATAGAACTAAACAGCCAAACATCGAATGTACAGCAGCCACAACACCCTACCCCACCCATCTACGATGGAAGATGTGATCCCGATGGCAGAATGGATTACGGCTATTGTCTCGATGATGCTTCCTTCTCCAAACTATATAATAAGGTGAAGAAGGCAAGCTTTGATGACAACAAGTTCAACCTGATAGAAGTGGCAAGTCTCGGCTGTTACTATTCTTGTGCCCAAGCCGTCAGCATGATGAATATATTCACTTTTGGTGACAGCAAGATGAAAGCCCTCAAACTGATGGCTCCTCATATCATAGATTTGCAGAATGCCACTATCATCTATCAGCAATTCAGTTTTGAAAGCGAAAAGCAAAAGGTAGGAGAAATATTAAGAAGCAGCAGAATATCTCCTCAAAACTTGCATATTCAATGAAAAAACATTAATTTTGCACTCAAAAATTGCAAAATAAATGAATACAAAGATATTATCAAAAGACAAAGACCCGATGGGTGCCGCTATCCTTGATTATCAGAAATCGGGAAGAGCAGGAAGATTACGTGTGCTCTCTTCTATGTTCGAAGAGGACGAAATGCCGGTGAAACATCTCTTCAGAAAAGTTGAGGAGATGCCGATGCTGGAGCAGAAGGCCTTGCAACTCACAAAAGGGCGCGTACTGGATATCGGAGCCGGCAGCGGCTGCCATACGCTCGCCTTGCAGGAGAAGGGCTTGGAGGTAAAAGCGATTGATATTTCTCCTCTGAGCTGCGAAGCGATGGAACTGAGAGGAGTGATGGATGCGGAATGCATCAATCTTTTCGATGAACATCTGGAAACAGGGTTCGATACCATCCTCCTTCTGATGAACGGAACGGGTATCGCCGGAAAGATAGAACATCTCCCTACCCTCTTCAACCGTCTCAAGGCTTTGCTCAACAAGGGCGGACAGATTCTCATCGATTCCTCTGACCTCAAATATATCTACGAGAATGAAGACGGAAGTTTCGACATCAATCTGAATGGTGCCTACTATGGTGAAGTGGATTATCAGATGATCTACAAGGATGTAAAGGGCGACCGCTTCAACTGGCTCTACGTGGATTTCCCATTACTCAAGTCCATTGCCGAAACCTGCGGGTTGCATGGTGAACTCGTGGCAGAAGGCGAGCACTACGACTATCTGGCGAGGATTTTCTAATTATTTCAAAAGATTTTTGAAATTTCATAAAAGGATTTTCTAAAAAACATCATAAAAAAGTGAAGGAGCTAAGATAAATGTTCTTGGCTCCTTCACTTTTTTCCTCCTAACCTATTTTATTTTATCGTTGAAATCGTGACATCTGAGAACTCGTTCATGTAATCAAGAATCTCCATGGTGTGGAAATCGCGCTTCGCCTTGATTTCTATGTTCGCTTCCAGGAATTCCTCCTTCGAGTAGCGACGCTCTTTCAGCTCATAGGAATGAACTTCCAGACCTTTCTGCTTGATTTGCCTAATAAACTCCTTCACGCTTTCACGAGATGGCGCGGTGAAGGTCAAGTCGATGGTAGTTGTTCCCAACTGCGGAATCCAGTAGTTCAATACTTCCAGTCCCAGCAGCACCATCGCCGTGGTAATAGCTGCAGCCACATACATACCCGTTCCGCAAGCCAATCCGATAGCTGCCGTCACCCACAAACCAGCAGCAGTAGTCAATCCTCTCACCACGTTCTTCTGGAAGATAATCGTTCCGGCGCCCAGAAATCCAATGCCCGAAACCACCTGCGCAGCCACACGGGAAGAATCCTTTAAGTCAAATCCGAATCCATACTGCGAAACCACACAGAAAAGCGCACTTCCCAATGCTACGAGGAAGTGAGTACGGAAACCTGCCTCCTTGGCACGATATTCTCGCTCTATTCCTATCGCACCTCCCAAAAGCAGGGCGAGAGACAGGCGAATGGTAAGATCAATATAGGTTGCATCCATATTATTCCTTTCTTTTATAGTTTGCTTGCAAAGATAATGCAAACGAGCGCAATGAAAGCTTGCTTTCAAATTGCCGAGTGCAGCTTATCTTCTGCAAAGATAATATAATTCGAAGACTATACAAAATAAAACAATCTTTTTTATTACGAAAACATCATTTTTCTTTGGTAATTCAAGAAAAAAAGCGTATCTTTGCCACAAATGATATTCGTATCAATATACATGATTCACCTTTTTTAAACGACAAAAGATATGAAGATAACATTATTTTTGCTCTTGGCAACAGCTGTTGTCGGCAGAGCACAAACAACCACAGAGTTGCTACCAGTTGGCACAAAGGCACCTGACTTCCAAATCACCAATGACAAGACAGGCAAGAAAATATTCCGTCTGTCCGATTGGAAGACCAAGGCCGATGCAGACGGCAAGGTGGTACCAGGCGTATGGACCGTACTCGACTTCTGGGCTTCATGGTGTCCAGACTGTCGCAAGGACATGCCAAAGGTAAAAGAAATATCAAAAAAATATCTCACGAAGATACAGCTCGTCGGGATTTCATTCGATACCGACAAGGAAAAGATGAACAAATATCTCAGCAGCAACCACTACGACCAGTGGATGCAATACTGCGAGGGAAAGAAATGGAAGGAAACTCAGATTTCCAAGGATTACCACATCTCATGGATTCCAACCTCCTATCTCATCGACCCTGAGGGAAAAGTATACTTCTCTACCGTCAAGGCCGAGGAAATGATGCAGAAACTGGACTCGCTCAACAATTTAGGTAAGCTAACAGCCTTTATAGAGATGCCCCACTACCCTGGTGGAGAGGCGGTCTTGATGAAGCAACTATCCGTCAATACCAAGTTTCCAAAGTTGTGCCAAAAGTATAAAGCCGCAGCCAAAGTAAAAGTGGAATTTATCGTCGAGAAAGATGGAAACGTCTCTGATGTCGGAATACAAAGTTACCATGTGTTAGACAACCCTAACGGCAAAGATTTCAACAAGCTGTCAGGAGCTGAGCAAACCCAAGTACGCTCACAAATTCGCACTCTCTTCGAACAGGAAGGCATCCGTGTTGTGAGCACATTGGGGAAATGGACACCCGGCAAAATAAGGGGCGAGGCTACACGCGTACACTATACCGTTCCCATTGTATTCAGACTACATTAGAATGGGTTGACAAGTTTCAAGACACGTGGTATGACCAAACAGGAAGTCATCGACATTCTTGGTGACCCCAAGACCAAAAGTTTCGATGAATATGGAGACAAATAGAAATTCTATAAATTCACAAATACACATTATTTAATAATATATATGGCAACAGTTGACGACAAGAAGATCATCTTCTCAATGGTGGGCGTATCTAAGATTATCCCACAAAACCAGAAACAGATTCTGAAGAACATCTACCTATCGTTCTTCTACGGAGCAAAAATCGGTATCATCGGTTTAAACGGTGCCGGTAAATCTACGTTGATGAAAATCATCGCAGGACTTGAGCAACCTACCCAGGGTGAGGTGGTTTGGAGCCCAGGCTACTCTGTGGGCTACTTGCCTCAGGATCCTCCGCTCGACGAGAACAAGACCGTGAAGGAAAACGTGATGGAGGGTGTGCAGAAAATCTATGATGCACTCGCAGAATACGAGGACATCAACAATAAGTTCGGTCTCGAAGAATATTACGGAGACCCTGATAAAATGGACAAGCTGATGCAGCGCCAGGCTGAGGTGCAGGACATCATCGATGCTACCGATGCCTGGAACATCGACTCCAAGCTGGAGCGTGCGATGGCTGCCCTGCACTGTCCTCCTGGCGATTGGCCAGTTACCAATCTCTCGGGTGGTGAGCGCCGCCGCGTGGCTCTCTGCCGTCTGCTCTTGCAGAAGCCGGACGTGCTCCTGCTCGATGAGCCTACCAACCACCTGGATGCTGAGAGCATCGACTGGCTGGAGCAGCACCTGCAGCAGTATGAGGGTACGGTAATCGCCGTAACCCACGACCGCTACTTCCTCGACGACGTGAGCGAGTGGATTCTGGAGTTGGACCGTGGCGAGGGTATTCCATGGAAGGGCAACTACTCTTCTTGGCTCGACCAGAAGACCAAGCGAATGATTCAGGAGGAGAAGACTGCCTCTAAGCGCCGCAAGACATTGGAGCGCGAGTTAGAATGGGTTCGCATGGCGCCTAAGGCCCGTCAGGCTAAGGGTAAGGCTCGTCTGAACTCTTACGAGCAGATGCTCAACCAGGAGCAGAAGGAGCGCGAGGAGAAACTGGAAATCTTCATCCCTAACGGTCCTCGTCTGGGTAACAAGGTGATTGAGGCTCAGCATGTGAAGAAGGCGTTCGGCGAAAAGGTTCTCTTCAACGACCTCAACTTCATGCTTCCTCCTAACGGCATCGTAGGTGTGATTGGTCCTAACGGAGCCGGCAAGACTACCCTCTTCCGCCTCATCATGGGATTGGATCAGGCAGATGGCGGTACATTCGAGGTGGGTGAGACCGTGAAGCTGGCTTATGTTGACCAGCAGCACAAGGACATCGACCCACAAAAGACCGTTTACGAGGTGATTTCTCAGGGCAACGAAACCTTGCGTCTGGGTGGAAGAGATGTGAATGCGCGTGCTTACATCAGCCGCTTCAACTTCTCGGGCACCGACCAGAGCAAGCTCTGCAGCGTTCTCTCGGGTGGTGAGCGCAACCGTCTGCAGTTGGCCTTGGCATTGAAGCAGGAGGGTAATGTTTTGCTCCTCGATGAGCCAACCAACGATATCGACGTGAACACGCTGCGTGCCTTGGAGGAAGGTTTGGAGGCATTTGCCGGTTGTGCGGTGGTAATCAGCCACGACCGCTGGTTCCTCGACCGAATCTGTACTCACATTCTTGCCTTCGAGGGCAATGGTGAGGTCTTCTTCTTCGAGGGCAGCTATTCTGAGTATGAAATCAACAAGGCGCGCCGTCTTGGAGATACAGAGATCAAGAAGGGTCGCTACCGCAAGTTGATGGAGGAATAAAGATTCGAAAAAGATAAAGAAGAACTCGGTTCTGAAACAATAAAAAACAGAAGAAAAGGTGTGTCTTTGCCTTAAGACACACCTTTTTTGTTTCTATGCAGCCGTTTTCAAAAGCTTTACCAGATGCAACCAGGACGTTCAGGAAACTGCGTCGCGACGTATCTGGCTGTACGTCGGGACATAACGATTATTACGTCGGGACGTATCAGATGCTACGTCGGGACGTAATTTCTTCTATGTCGTCAGTTAAATTGCAAAAAAACAAATGAAAAAGCCAAGCATTGAACCGAAAAAAAGGATTTTTGCTCAATGCTCTCTTAGTTTTCACCCCAAAATCCCTCTAAAACACCTATATTTCGCTGTTTTTATGGCAATATATGGCAGATAGAACCGAAGAACAGAGAATTGCCATACACATAACACATTCGTAATCAAAGAGATAACCTATCAATATGGCAATATGGCAATTCTTTGACGCAATATATATAAAACAGCATGCCCGACACAAAAAAAGGGAAGCGCCGAAACGACACTTCCCCATGGATTGGATGAATTATATAATCATCTGTCTCGCGACATTTTATTCTGTGTATGCAGTCTTGTAGGCAGAGTCAAAGAACATAGCGCAAGAACCTACACCAGTCGCATACTCATGCTGCTTCTGACCAGCGCTGTCATACTCCACTACATAGCCGTTACCATTATAATCGGCATAGCCATTATCGCCCATTTTATAAGAGAGCACGAAGATATGACCGTTCAATGGGTCGGCGAAGATGCCGCATGGGCTCACAGGCTTCTCTGAGAGCGTCATCGTCTGTGCTTGCGTACTTCCTGCTGCAAGCGCACTCACGCTAGGAGTTCCGCCATAAGGTGCATTGAGCACGAGGAAATAAGGACGAACCACATTCATACGTGTTGTAGCACCAGGGGTTACGCATACAGCATAGTTGCCATCTGCCACCTTCTGTGACTTACCCTCGGCGAAACTCACTGCACGTAGGGCATTTTCGCCAGTGGCTGCATAGTCAGGAGCAGGTCCATATACAGGGTTGTCGAGAACATACAAAACATTAGATGCATAATAGATGCTGGTAGGATTGTTCACCCCCTCAATATTCTTTGTCTCTACTTTGTCGTTGGAAAGGTTGATGCAAGAGATGTTGCCACCACCATAACCGTAGTTGCTGTTAGCCACGTAGAGATTGCCATTACCGAAGACCAACCCCTCAGGATAGCTGCCCACCTGCCACTTCTTTTGAAGAGCAAAACTTGTGGTGTCCACGGCAGCTACATAACCACCGTATGTGGTGAAATATACCTTGCCACCATCTGCGATGATATGGCGAGGCTCAGCACCCTCGGCATTGCCCAGCAACTCTGTAGTCTTGATTTGCTTGATGCTCTTCTTGGTTTTCTTGTCGATTACCTCGATGGTGTTACTCTGATCTACGGCAAGATAAATCTTGTTGCCATATACAATGCCGTCATTGGCTGTATTACCGAGCGAACGACCATTAGCTGTCTTGAATACGTTCTGTGTAGCTGTACTTGAAGCATAGTCAATAGCTGTGAGAGAGCTCTCAATCTTGCTATACATGTTACCAGAATTCACGACGTAAGCACCCGTACTATACACCTGGAGATAAGTCTCAGGATAGTCTTCGGCAGGATCGCATGATGTCATCACTGCAGTGCCCATCAAGAGCACCGCCAAACCTAATAAATACTTTTTCATTGTCTTTTTCTGTTTATATTTGAATCTAATTGTTATTATCTAGAAGTTATACCCGATGCTTAACATCCAGCTGCGGCGAGGCATCGGATAATGCCCCACGAGTTCATACTGCTTCGCCAGCAGGTTCTTCACATCCATCCTGACCTTCACACCTCTCAGGGATTTCCCCAAAAGACTCAGTCCGTCCAGCTGACGATAGAGCGTCAACCCCATGTCCCAGTAACCATCCACTTCGGTGCCGTCATAGTGTTCGTTGTTGGCCCATCGCTTGCTCATTCCTTGTCCATGGAGCGAGACATTCACCCAGGGATTCTCCCACCCCAAGGCAATACTGCCCGAGTGCAGAGGGATATAGGCTACTTGATTGCCATAATATTTGGACGAGCGGTCGGTATGGTTCACCACGTGCTGGTAGCTATACGACCCTTGCAGCGAGAGTTGCTGCCCCGGAGCCATCTGCCAGATACCACGCAAAGAGGCATCTGCGCCAACGACATCAACCCGTGCCAAGTTCACAGTACGCCAAACGAACATATTGTAAGGAACGCCCACAATCTTGTCGGTCACCCGATTGCAATAGCCGTCCAGCGTTGCTTGAACATTCCATCCCTTATAACGTAGAGATTCGCCGTTTCCCCCATCTCCAGAAGAAGTTTTTTTCCACGTAAGCCCGACATTCAACTGTCGGGTTTTCTCAGGCTTCAGACCTGAACTTCCATAATGGAAGAAATAGTTCTCGTTGAAAGTAGGAACCCGGAAGATGTCCTTGTACGAAGCCCTGAGATAAAGCTCATCGCTGGCAGTACCATTCCCCAGGAGCCGATAAGAAAGCGAAAACGATGGCGAAAGCCGACGTGCATCCTTGGCAGCCTGTCCTGCCTTGGTAGGATTGGCGCTACCTTGCTGAGTCTCTATCTTGCGCCCCACGCTGTTGAGGTAAACCGAAGCCAGCATCCTGATAAGAGTTACCCATCTTCCCTTCGCATATCGGGCAGAGAGCGACTGCAGGATGCCATGTCGGTGAGGGCGCAGATCGGTGGCGAGGGTGCTGTTGAGCGAGTTCATCATCCAGTCGGCAGAGTAATCCACCGCCCAGCCATCCCCCGGAATCCACATCAGTGCTGCCGAAGTATAATATTCCCTCTGCCAGTAGGTAGCATCATTGCGCCGATTTGCCACGAGCGTGTCCTGATAGGCAGAGCTCGCCAAGTTCATCTTGGCTTGCACCTTCAGCATCCAGCGGTCATCGAGACTTCTGGCTTGCCATCTCGCCTGAGCAAAGGCGTTGCGGTCGTGCAACTGTTCGGCTGTTACATTGGTATAATATCTCACGATGCCAGGCAACTGTCGGTCGTTGTCATAATAGTAAATCTTTGCCCACAATTGGTTCCGGCTCATACCATCGGCTCGTCTGCCCATCATCCAGTGCATATTCAGTTCGCCATGCCCCGAGTTCATACGACTGTTGGTTCTTCGCTCATGGGTAGTATATTTACCATTATGCAAAATGAAAGGATAGTCGTTTTCGGCATAGGTGTACTCACCCATCGCCTGGAGAGTGAACCTATCAGACAATCTCTGCACATAGCGCAGATAAGGCGAGACATATCCGAAGGACCCCACCTGCAACTGAGTAGAGAGGTGAGGCTGCTTGTCAATGGGAATCTCGCTCATGGTCTCGATGGCAAGCAAAGCTGCCACCGAGGCTTGCCGGGCCGAGATGAAGATGTCGTCGTTGTCACCAATGGTGAGTCGCAATGTCTGCACTTGGTCGAGCGAATAACGGGACACATCTATTTCGCCGCCCTGACATTCGCTGAGCAGCACACCATCGTAACTCACTCCCGTATGTCCCGCTCCGAATCCACGCACAGCTACCGTCTTCATTCCTCCTGCCCCACCATAGTCGCGCAGATTGATGCCTGGCATGCGGTGCAAAGCGTCGGCCATATCCGTAACTCCGAGCCTCAACATATCCCCCTTGTCCAAAAGCTGGAGAGGCGATGTGCTCGTAAGTATCCGGTGCTGCCGAGCATTCACTTTTACTTCCTGCAAGTGCTCGATACGAATGGAATCTTGCCCCATCCCCACTTGTGCATACAACAATAGCAAGCCACCGAGACAAAATTTCCTCAATGCCTTCATTCATTCTATCTTTTATATTATTATCTGTGTTTCCATCCTGAACCCATCCCACGGGGTTGAATAGAATCATCAGAATCCTTTCTCTTCCTACTGTCCACTCACGGTGTAGGTTTATCTTCTGATGGCAACGGCAGGTCTTCTGACTTGCGTCCTCCCCGCATCTCACTCTATGTAAACATAAAAAGATGCAAAACTCATGGCAAGCGGTCTTCCCGAAAAAATGTCAGTGACCATGGTGCTTGCCGCAATAAGACGCTTACAGCAGCGGGACTGTCCGGGCTTCTCACCCGATTCCCTTTTAATCACTACGCACTCATCTTGCCTGAGGCGGCAGAAGGTGGCAGCGAACCAATTGCGGGTGCAAAGGTACTATAAAAAAATGAATAAAAAGATAACTTTATCCGCTTTTTTATTCCAGCAAGGATAAAATTATCTTTTTATTCAGAGTTCAGTTTATTCTTTTACGATTTCCAGGAGTTCTGCTAAATCATCGATGATCCATTCGGCAGAGGCGAGCTGTTGGCGGGTTCCGTTGCCATAAGTCACGGCACAGGCCTTGCAGCCGGCATGATGCGCCATATCCACATCGAAGTTCATATCGCCCACCACAAGGGTTTCATCTGCCGTTCCCTTCATCTCCTTCAATGCCTTGAAGACCATATCGGGTGCCGGCTTCGCATGCTCCACATCATCGCCTGCCACGATAGAAGAGAAAATATCTTCCAGCTGCATCTGCTTCACGTATCCATCCAGCGAGCAATGGTTTCTGCTGCTGGCCATTCCCAGAATAAAACCCTGACGGTGCAACGCTCTCAGGGTTTCTATCACATGAGGGAAGGGCTGCACGATCATCGTCTTCTTGTTCGCCAGGAAAATCTCGCGATAGGTTGCTGCGCATTCCATTCCCTCCTCAGCACTCATTCCGAAGAGCGAAACGAAGGCCTCATCCAATCGAAGACCGATGGTCTTGGCACAAGCCTCATCCGATTTCACTTCCAGTTTTCTTGCACGCATCGTATCCTGCAAGGTCTTCACGATGAGACTCTGCGAATCGCCGATGGTTCCATCAAAATCAAAAATTATATACTTCATTATTCTTACCTTATTTGAAAACGGTCACAAAGGTACAGATAATAGCTGAAACTACAAAGCAAATTGCTCACGAATTACCTTTATTATGTTATTACGAGCCACTTCTGGCTTCATCGCCTCATCCAATGGCATTTCTTCTGGAGTAACCAGAACAACTCTATCAAATCCTGCATCCAGCATAGCCTTTCTATCGCTAACTCCGCCCGATACTAGCCATATTTTCTGATTGGTAACATGCTCAAGAATTCTTTGCGGCAACTTCCCCATCAAGGTCTGACGGTCGCTATGACCTTCGCCCGTAATCACGAGATCAGCATCCTGAATGAGCATATCAACCTCTATTTTCTCTAAAAGCAGTTCAGCCCCTGGTCGTGCCTCTGCATTGAAATATTGCAGGAAAGCATAACCCAGTCCTCCGGCCGCACCAGCCCCAGGAGCCTCACTCCTATCATATCCGAAATGCTTGGCACTTACCTCGGCAAACTTCCTCGCCCTATCATCCAACATCTGCACCATCTTAGCATCAGCTCCCTTCTGAGGCGCAAAGACGTGAGCCGCCCCATTTTCACCACAGAGCGGATTGGTAACATCCGAAGCCAGCACGAAGCTGCATTCCTGGCGGATTTTCTTCCAGTCGTCGCCCATCGCCTTGAGCATTCCGATGCCGCAATCGGATGTGGCGCTGCCACCCAAGCCCACGATGAAACGTCTCACGCCCCGGCGCCAGGCACTCATAATCATCTCGCCCACGCCCCTGGAAGTAGCCTTCATCGGGTTGCGTTGTTCAGGCTCAATCAGAGCCAGTCCGGCGGTCTGCGCAATCTCGATAATCGCCGTATCATCCACGATTCCGTATTCAGCCTCAATCCCTCTCATCAGCGCATCATGGGCATGATTCCTCACTCGCTCTCCCTTCATCGCCGAGAGAAAAGCATCGAGCATTCCCTCTCCCCCATCACTCATTTCCAGGGTACTAATTTCGGGAGAAGCATCATCCGCATTCCATTCCTTCACTCCCGAAGCAATCGCCTCATTCACCTCTCTGCTCGAAAGGCAACCCTTATAAGAATCGCAAGCAATTATTATCTTCTTATATCCAGCCCCATCCATCAGTCTGAGGCCATCATTTTTCCTATCCATATCCTATTTATATTATATCATTCCAAGAATCATCGCCTATCAAGCGATTTCCCTTTCAGCCCGCAAAATTAGCCATTATTCCTGAAACCACAAACCTTTTTTTGGAAAAACTTTAAAAAACAGATGCTTCTGATAAGAGCTGATAGAAAAAAGAGGTTAAAACATTTGGTTATTAAAAAGATTCCTCGTATTTTTGCAGTAGATTTTTCAAAGGTTTTCTAAAGGTTAAAGGCTTATGTGCAAATATGAAGAAATAGAAGGTTGGCGACTCTCGAATGGCAAGTCGATTCGGGAAATCAACAATGCCGTACACGATGAGGTGGAACGAATCTACCTGGAGGCGTGGGCGAAAGGCATTTCCGTGCCGTATTTTGAAAACGGAAAAACCTATCTTGCTAATCCTGATGGAAGCGATGTAGAAGCAACTCTTGATTTTGCGACACGCGAATATACTATCATAAAACAAGTTGCAGCTCCAGGAAAGGGGAAAATGAGTTACTTACTCCATTAATTACTTCGTAACACCTCTTTTTCTATTAAGATTATGAAAAGAAGACCTGAATTTACAATTATAGCCGGTCCAAATGGAGCTAGCAAAAGTAGGCTTGGAATATTTTATTCTACAGTAAAAGCTTTTGACGGAGACCTTCTAGCAATGTCTCTTCGAAACGAACATCCTGATTGGATAGAACGATGGATAGATGGAACTGTTATCTCTTCATTGATGAAAGAAAAAGAAGAAGCCATTTCACAAAACAAGAATTTTGCTTTCGAAACGAACTTCTCTACAGATTTGCCAGTCAATCTTGTTCAGGATTTTAAAGATGCAGGTTATAAAATCAGCCTCATCTTTTTCGGCTTATCCTCGAAAGAAGATTCTCTATCTCGTGTTATCCAAAGATACACAATGGGCGGTCATAATGTAAACCAAGACGTGATAGAATATAACTTCACGGAAGGCATCAAACGAGTAAGAGCCTCTCTACCACTTTTTGAAAACATTCTTTTCATTGATGGCACTTCCGATTTTGGCGACATTGTTGCCATTCACATCGAGAAATCAGGCAAGCATCAGATAACAGATCACCCAGCCGAGTGGTTCGACAAATACTTCAAAGAAGCATTCGATGCGCTTGTTGATGGATAGGAAGAATAGTTCTTTTACAAGATTCTAGCAAATCATTTTATACCCAATTCCCCTCACATTGATGATTCTGATATTTTCATCGGCAGATAACTTGTGGCGGAGCTTGGTGATGAAAACATGGAGACTGCGGGAATTGAAGAAGCTGTCATCGCCCCAGAGTTGCAGGAGAATTTCCTTGCTCTCTACCACATTGTTCTTGCTCTCCACAAGCATGCGAAGGATTTCGGATTCACGATGTGACAGTTCTGTATTTTTACCATCCAACTGCAGAATCTGACTGGTAACATTCAGGCGATAACGACCGATGGAGAGCCACAGATCAGCAGCATCCGGATTAGCAGGAGAAACATTCCCCCCTTCCTGTTCTTCAGAAAAAATATTTCCTGCAGAAACCCGATGACAAAGCGACTTGATACGGACGATGAGCTCCTGAATGGCAAACGGCTTCTTCAGATAATCATTGCCACCCAATTCAAATCCCTCTACCACATCATTCACCGCCGAACGAGCCGTGAGGAAAAGCACAGGGGTACGGGAATCCGTCTTGCGGATACGGCGCACCATCTCGAAACCATCCATTTTGGGCATCATCACATCCGCTACCAGCACATCAGGCTTCTGTTCTGCAAACATAAGAAGCCCCTCTTCGCCATCATGCGCCGTGCGCATCTCGAAGCCCTGCGCCTCCAAGGTGTCGCTCAGAATCATCGCCAAGGATGTTTCGTCTTCTACCAGTAATACTTTTATCTTATTCATTGTTTCTTTTTTACTTTTTACTTTTAAGATTAAGACTTGGGAGACCAGCGATGGAATCGCTGGGAACGGGGGTGCAAAGGGGACTAGGTTCTTTTTACCCTTTTACCTTTTTACCTTTAAGAAAATGCAGGGTAAAGCAGCTTCCTTTTCCCGGCTCGCTTTCTACGGAAACAGAACCGCCCATTTTCTCCATCAGGCTCTTGACATAGAAAAGCCCGAGACCATAGCCCTTAACCGTATATTTATTGCCATCCGTCACCCGATAGAACTTGTCGAAAATATAAAGCAATTTATCGTGGGCAATACCGATTCCATTATCTGATACGGAAACCAGCACTTCATCCTCGGCTTTTTGGAAAGCCTTGATTTCTATCTTCACGCTATCTTCAGAATACTTGATGGCATTGTCTATAAGATTGCTCACGATGTTTGAGAAATGCATCCGGTCGGCATGAACCATCAGATTTTCCGGTTCTACGGACAACGAAATATTCACCTTTTTATCCGTTTTTTCTCCTGATTTCACTTTCAGCTGATGCTGGGAGATTAACGGTTCAATCACCTCCTTCATTGGAACTTCCACGATATTGAGAAGCATCGATTTCCGTCGTTCCATACTCATCGACAGAATCTGTTCCACCAATCCGCTGAGCGTCTGCAACTGCTCCTGGGCGATGGTGAGATACTTGCGCGCCTTATCAGGATGTTGGAGCATTCCGTAGTTCAGCAGGGAGTCGGTGGCAGCATAGGCTACGGCTATCGGAGTCTTCAATTCGTGCGTGATATTATTGGTGAAATCACTCTTCATCTCATCAAGCGTCTTCTGCTTGAGCATCGTATGAATCAGGAACCAGAAGACGAAAGCCAGGATGAGCATGATGAAGAGCGATGTGGCAAGGATGCCTGCCATCTGGCTGAGCACAGTCATCGTAAGCGGTTCTAGGGTGAGGACATATTTCTCCTCATTCGCCTCCCCCTCATTACAAACCACATATTGGTATTGCTTGGCATTGGCGGAAGGCACATACCCCTCCGTTGTCACTTTCGCCAAAACCTTCTTTTCTGCAAAAAGCTGAATCTGATGCGGAAGCGGATGAATATCGTCGCCCACCAACAAACTGTCTGAAAGCATCTTGGCAACCCATGCACTGTCATAGTCATTGATGTCAGGTTTGGCGATTTCATTCAATTTGCCAAACAGCGCTTGTTGCACCATAGTTGCCAGCTTGCCCGACATCATCATCATCAATTCCTGGTCCTTGTCATCTTCACTACGCTTCTCTTGCTTGGTAAAAGTTGTTTGAACAGACTGAACGATCTTTCCTCCACGAACCTTTTTAACCTTTACCTTTTGATCAATATCATCGTCTTCATCCATAGAAAAAGCAACAGAACCCGTCAGTTGTCTATGAGGCCCTTTATCATCATTGCGCAATCGTTCGATTCGCTTCTTCATCTCCATGAAGTGAGCGAACTCCATTCCACCCTTAATTTTCGCTTCAACCTCCCTTTTCTGAGACTGATAAAGCCCCACGAGCCAATAGGTCTGATATGCGAAGATGCAGACCAAAGCCGTGATGACGAGCGTAACTATATATTTAAGATGTAACTTCATGCTTGCAAAAGTAATAAAAAAGAAGATATATTGATTCTTTAAGGAGAATTATTTTCATTTTGATAAGACTAAATAACACTTCTGATAAGACTTGATAATCAAAATTCCTTGCTGACACAAGATTTTTGCAGTACTTTTGCAACCGAAATCGGGAGGGTTTCTTCCGAAAGAACGATAAAAAGATAAGAAGAATATGAAAAGATTGGTTATATTAAGCGCTTGCCTGGCTATCAGTCTTGCCGGCTGGGCACAAGGAAACAGAAATGATTCCCTGAGAATGGACAGCATCATCCATTCCCTCCCCGATGTGATGGTAAAAGGCAACCGACCTATCGTAAAAGTGAAAGGAGCAGCATTGACCTATGACCTGCCTCAACTCATCAAAAACCATCCGGTGGATAATGCCTATGAAGCCATCAAGCAACTGCCTGGCGTGAGCGAACAAGATGAAGCCTTGACCCTCAACGCCCAATCCGTAACCGTGATGATAGACGGCAAGGCTACCACCATGACGAGCGAGCAGCTCTATTCGCTTCTGAAAACGATTCCTACCAGCCGCATCGCCAACGCTGAAGTTGTCTATTCAGCCCCAGCCCGCTATCAGGTTAAGGGACAAGTCATCAACCTCCTGCTGAAGCACAACACAGGCTTTCACTCCCTGCAAGGCGAGTTCTTCGGCGGCTACACCCACCAGAACCGCAACAGTTACACAGAGCGCGCCTCCTTGCTCTTCACCAACAAGAAATGGGAAATAGACATGCTCTATTCTTTCGGTCATGGCAAGAGATATTATTACTATGAAAATGAGTTTGCCCACACCTTGACTGATGGCACTTCCTATGCCTTCTCTACACATAGCGACAATATCAAACGTCATCTCAACCACAACATCCGACTGGGAATCAACTATCATCTGGCAAAGGATCATCAACTCAGCTTTGCCTACACCTCACAACTCAATAACACGAGAGGAACTTCAGAGGATGATGGCGATTTCACATCCCTTCTCAGAATCCATGCCAAGAGTCAGTTTCACAATTTCCGCCTGGATTACTCCACACCATTCGGCTTCTCGGCAGGAGCAGAATACACCTATTATAATTCACCGGATGAACAATGGCTGAAAAGCAGTCTCTACGATGAGATTTACGACATCACAAGCCAGCAGCGAATCGACAAATGGCACGCTTACCTCAAGCAGGAGCACGACTTAGGAAAAGACTGGGGCTTGAACTACGGCATCAATTACACCACATCAAGAGACAAGAGTTCGCAGGAAAACAACAACAAGTCTTCTGATGGCAACACCATTCAAAACGAAGACCAAATGAGTTTCTACGTCGGAGCCAGCAAGTCATTCGGACAAAAACTCACGATGGAAGCATCGCTCATGGAAGAATATTACCACACCCCAATCTGGAATGAGTGGAACCTCTTCCCTACACTCTCCATCACCTATCTTCCCAAGGCAGGACACGTCATCCAATTCGACTTGGATTGCGACAGAGACTACCCTACTTATTGGTCGGTGAAGAACTTCACCACCTATAATGTGGGCGGATATGGAAAGATTGTTGGAAACCCGACGTTGAAGCCATCACGAGACCTCAGCCTCTCGCTTACCTACATTCTGCACAGCAGATATGTGGCAAGTCTCTTCTTCAACAACTCGAAAGATGAATTTCGTCAGCTTCCTTACCAGAGCGACAGGAAGAAGGAGATGGAATACAAGCATGTCAACTTCGACCATGTAAACCAGGTAGGCTTGATGCTCACAGCCCCAATCAACATAGGCAACTGGTGGCAGAATCGCCTTACCTTCACTGGCGTATATCAGAACGACAAGAATTCCCACTTCTATGATCTCCCATTCGACCGCAGCAAATGGTTCTGTCAAGCCCAGTGGAACGGCACTTTTCTCTTTGGCAAGCATGTGCTTCTCAACCTCGATGCTTCCGTTCATACCGACGCCATCCAAGGAATCATCGACATCCCAGCCTCAGGCTATCTCAACGCTGCCCTCACCTGGAAGCCTCTCAAGGATGACAAGTTCCAGCTGAAAGCCTACTGCAACGACATCTTCGAGACAGGCGACAACCATCTGCACGACACCTACCGAGGTCAGCACGTCATCAACAACATGTACTTTGGCAGAATCATAGGCCTCTCCCTCACCTATCGATTCGGCGGCTACAAGGCCAAGCAGCATGAAGAAGTAGATACTTCCAGATTTGGGAAATAAAAAGAGAAAAGCTCACCAAGACCATCAAAGTCCTGGCGAGCTTTCTCTTTTTATATACTCTATTCAAGTTTCTTTACTTCAAAATATTGACATATCCCTTATTCTGTACCAATTCAGAATTTAAATCGATGCATTTCTGAGGAATCGGGAAGACGGTGGTGTAGCCGGAGGATTCACCCTGAAGAGGCGTACGGAGATCGTAGGCACCGGTGAATTTGCCGAAACGGATGAGATCCTGACGACGCCATCCTTCCCATACCAACTCCAGCAACCGCTCTTCCAAAATGTTATCGAGCGTAGCCTTACGATGAGACATTCCCACACGGGCACGAATCCTATTCAACTCCTCATCGCCATTCTCTCCGTTTCGGACCTTTGCCTCTGCCTTCATCAATAAAGCATCTGCATATCGGAAAAGAACTATGTCGTTACTCTGCAACTTGCCGTCCATATAAGAGGTTCTATCCACCTCATACTTCGCCATCCTCGCTCCAGCCGTCTTGACAAACTTACTGTTAGTCAGGTTTTGAGCCACTTCAAAAGGCTGATACTCCAACGGCTTTCCGTTATCCATCAGCAGTTCATGACCATCTACCTTTACCACTCCCGCCACAAAGTTCATCTTGCAACGGGCATCTTCATCAGCCTCGCCATAATGATTGGCTTTCATCGTAGAAATCGTGGCACAGGTACCATTCTCACTTCCCCATCCCAAGACACCGCCATGCGCATAATGGTAAGAGCGGAAGAGATAATGGAACTGGTTGGTATAGATATTCTTATCCATCGGAATCGTGAAAATATTCTCCTTCGATGTCTCATTATGCGTAGAGAAATTGAATGAATCATCCGACTCCAGGACATAGCCTTCTTCTGCCAGTTTATCACAATAATAAATGCAGGTTTCCCAGGCATTCAACTTCCTGCAGTCCACCTTATCGCCATTACGCAAAGAGGCATCAGAAGCCGGCACAGAGAAATGAATGTCACTTCCCTTCGGACGGCTCGCATAACCCTGGGTCCAGTCATCATACATATAGATTTCTGCATTCAAAGCCAACTTCGCCAACAGAAAGTTGACTACCGGCTGGGTGATGCGACCATAATAATTGCCTTCCTTATTGCTGTGCTGGTCGGGAAGTGAAGGCAATACCTGCTGCAACTCCTGAAAGACAAACTGGAAGATAGAACTGCGATCTGTCTGACCTTGGAACAGGCTGGAATGGAGCTGTTCTGCACTGGAAAGAGCCAATGGAACCCGACCGAACATGTCCATAGCATAGTAATAGAACATAGCCCGGATGGCTCTTATCTCAGCCCGATATTCCTCCTGCTGTGCGGCAGAAAGCAGGGCCGACTTGTTGCTGATAATATCCAAAGACTTATTAGCCAGCACGATAACCTTATAAAGGTACTTCCACGTATCATAAAGAGACTGGTCATCGGCACTCCACCGATGCTGGTACATGGCATTCCAGAGGCCACCATCATACCAGTCGCCGCCTCGAATCGGAATCATCGCCTCATCGGTGGTCAGCGTATTATAATCGTAAATGCCACGGCAGGTGCCCTGGATGCCCTCACTCTCGTTAGCTCCACCTATATAATTATAGAGAGAAGCCACGGCATTGATATAAATATCAGATGCAGAGCCATAGATGGCATCCTCGTCCAACTGATCCTTAGGATGTTCGTCCAGGCAGGATGTCATAGACAATGCCGCCAGCAGCAGAAATAAAAATCTATATCGTTTCATAACTTTCTGATTTTAGAATTGAACACTTAAACCCAATGAGAAGGTTCTGTAAACAGGATAAGTCCGCTTATCATCAATACCCATCGTACTGTTCACCACGTAGCTGTTAATCATCGGAGTCAAGCCGCTGTAACTGCTGATGGTGGCAAGATTGTTGACACTCGCCGAAACTCTGAGCGACTGCACCACGCCCTTTCGGATAGGGATATCATAGCCCAGCGTGAGATTCTCTAAGTTGAGATAATCGCCCTTCTCCAGCCAATAATCAGAAACATTCTGGTCAACGATATTCTTCTCAGGAGCTCCCTTCAGCACATTATAATCCGGGAAACTCGACATATTGGTGTAGGCTAAGCCCGTACCATTGAATATCTTATGTCCGAAGGCTCCGTTCATCTGCAATGAAAGATACCAGTCGCGATAACGGAAACTGATATTGGAACCCAACGTTACCTTAGGAGTAGCCTGACCGGCAATATATCTGTCACCGCCATCACTCAAATCTACGGTTCCGTTCTTGTCCAAATCTTCGATATCATAGCGGTAATGCCCATTTCCATCTTCTATAATTCCCTTGCAATGAGGAAGATAGAATACCCCCAAAGGCTGACCAACTATCTGATAGACCACATTGTTGTAACCACCATGCTGACCGGCACCCGACAAGGCACCCATCGCAGTAATATCGGCTGCCGACATCTGCATTCCGTCATATTCACCACTCAGCGAGAGGAGTTTGTTCTTCTGCCAGGAGAGATTCATATTGATATTCAGTTCCATGTCCTTCTTCTGGATAGGAGTGAAGGAAACGCCGACCTCCAAACCCTGGTTGCTCATAGAACCCAGGTTTGCCAACAGTTTATCATAGGCAAAAGGCGGAACCGGCACATCATAGGCATAGAGCATGTCGGTGGTCTTGGAATAGTAATATTCTGCCGTCAGAACCAGCCGGTTGTTCCACAATCCCAAATCAGCTCCGATATTCCAGGTAGCGCGGGTTTCCCACTTCAGATCAGGATTGTTATTGCTAATCATTCCCATCGTAACCGTAGGAGAACTGTTCACCGGAACAATACCATTCTGCCGCACCGTATTCAAAGTGGTATAAGAAGATATTCCGCCAAGATTACCTGAGCGTCCATAGCCCGTACGCAGTTTCAGCATAGTAATTTTCTGGAGAGAACGGAGCCATTTCTCCTGCTTCATATCCCAGGAAAGAGAGACGGATGGGAAGAAACCCCAGGTATGGTCATTGCCCACCATCGAAGAACCATCGCCACGCATGGAAACCGAAAGACTATACTTATTATATAAGGTGTAGTCGACATTGCCCATCACAGAAGCCAGGGTCGGATCTTCGTACTTGCTGTCTGTCCCACCGAAAGGCCGTGATGCTGCAGCACCTATGTTATGGTAATACATGTCGTTGTTGGTGATTCCCTTCGCAGAAGTCCAGAATCCCGTTCGGATATCCTTCTGATATTCTGCACCCGCCATTGCCTTCAGATTGTGGATTCCCCACGAATGCTGATAGTTAAACGATACATTGGCAAGCCAGTCCTCGCTCTTGAACTCCCCACGATAGAGATTGCCCTGCGCCCAAAACCAGGTAGGACAGAACTGGTTGTTCTCGTTGGAAGCATAACTGTATGCTCCGAAGGCAGAAACACTCAGAGAATTTGTCATATCATAGTTCAACTTCAGATGAGCATTGAAGTTCATGTTCTTCGTATCATTAAGCTCCTTGAGCAAGGCACCGGGAGGATTCACCTGAGATGCAGCCCCATTCTTCACCCAACTGCCGTTCAGCTTATCATAAGGATAAGTAGGATTCATGGCATCGGCAGAATAGAAAAGCGCCTGACTGTCGAAGATATCATTGTTCTTGAAAGACGAACCGAACACGCCGAAATCTCCCGTCAGTTTATCGCCAAATGCCTTTTGGGTGACATCAATCTTAGCCACCAGATTACGATAGCCCTTGCTCCGAATAATCGTGTTATGGTCGATATAGCCAAAAGAAGCGCGGTAGTTGCTCTGCGGAGTGCCACCGCTGAAGGCCAGATAATGGTTCTGGATATTTCCGGTTCGGGTAATCGCCTTGCGGAAATTGGTATCATATCCCTTATTGTTATACTCCAGCCCATACTTCTGTGCAGCAGCTATGTATTCGGCGGAATTGAGCATCTCCATACTTTTGTACATCGCCTCTATACCATAGTTTCCCTCGTAAGAAATCTGAAATTCCTTACCCGTACCCTTCTTGGTCTTTACCTGGATAACGCCCGAAGCGCCACGGGAACCATAGAGTGCCGTTTCGCTGGCATTCTTCAGTACTGTAAAGCTCTCTATATCGGCGGGATAGATTGTAGCAAGCGTCGCCACATCAGAAGTAACACCATCAATAATCACCAGAGGATCATTGCCGCCCATGATAGAAGTTGTACCGCGAACCCGGACGGAGTTCAACATAGCAATACGGTCAAGACCATTGGTAGTGACGTTAACACCTGCCGTCTGTCCGCTCAAGGCATCCAGGGCATTATTGAGCACACCCTTCTTCAGAAGTTCAGGCTCCACTACACTCACCGAACCTGATAAGCGCAAGGAATCTAAGCCTTCGATGTTCACAGACTGAGCACAGAGGGTTTGGGGTGCAAGAATCATCGCACCCATCGCATAAAATATGGTTTTTAAGTTCTGTTCCATAACTATTTCATCGTTTAGTCAAGGTTCAAATCGATTTTCGATTGCAAATATAATAAAAAAGAGTGATTCAAAGTCCATTTCCTTGAAAAAACTTCAAAAAAACCGCAGGCTTAAGAGTTAAGACAGAAGAAAAGCTCGCCAAGACGTTCAAAATCTTAGCGAGCTTTCACTTTTTATATCAGCATTTTATATCACTTTCACTTCTATCACATTCTTCGCAGCCTCAGCACTCGAACCACCTACGAATATCTGATATTTGCCGGGAACCACACGCATGGTATTGGTCTGGGAATCCCAACCCTCGAAACTTTGGCGAGGCAGACTGATGGTTACCTGCTGCTGTGCGCTGGCAGAAAGCGACATCGCCATCAGCATCGCCATAAAAAATAGTTGTTTCTTCATTGATCTTATATTATTTATTCGATTTATGCTTTGATTTTTAAGTTGGTGACAAAGTTACACTTTTTTGTTGAGATAACCGCATCATCTGGCAGAAAAGTTTAAAATATTTATCCTTTCGTGCCAACATTACCACTTTCAGTCCGCTGGCACATAAGTTGCAAAAACAGAGAGTGAAAGCTGAAGCTAAAAGATAAAGGAGTTCGGAAGAATGACGGAGTTTCGAGGCGAAAGCAAAAAAATAACAAGAATATTAACAAGCAGAAATCCCGACGGAGCCGTAAGGAACCGAGAGGACGAGTAAAATAAAATTTGGAGGTTTTAATTATGTTGTTAGCACGTAGAAATAATGATTCAGATTGGTTGAGTAACTTCTTTGATGATACTTTATTCAATACCGAAGTAATGCCACGTATGAATGCTACTGCTCCTGCCATTAACATCAAGGAGACAGATAAGAATTACATCATGGAGGTTGCAGCTCCTGGTTTGAAGAAAGAGTGGGTTCGTGTAAACATCGATAACGATGGTAATCTGAACATCGCCATCGAGAACAAGATGGAACACAAGGATGAAGACAAGCACGAGCACTATCTGCGCCGCGAATTCTCTTACGGCAACTACCAGCAGTGTTATACTCTGCCTGAGGATGCTGATCGTGAGAAGATTTCAGCAAAGGTAGCTGATGGTATACTCGAGGTCGAGATTCCAAAGCTTACTCCTAAGGAGGAGGCTAAGACTACAAAGAACATCGAAGTCAAATAATCATCTCCCATAAATGATGGAGGCAGATTCCAAAGCAATTTGGAACCTGCCTTTTTTTGTGCCCTTACCTGAACCATCGCATTTTTCATCTACCTTATTATTATGATTTTCATGGAGCAGCCAAGAGTTTTTCACCATAAATCTTTTTTCTTCCATAATTAATATGTAATTTTGCAGGCAGAAAAGCAGACATGAAAACTTCTGCTTATAGATTTCAGAATATTAATATAAGAAACAGATGAAGAAAACAATTCCAGTAATAGGCATGGCTTGCAGCGTATGCTCTGCCAATGTTGAAAAGAAGCTGCAGTCGCTCGAGGGCATTAACTCCGCCTCGGTTTCCCTGGCAAGCCGAACTGCCCTGGTAGATTATGACCCCGACATTATCTCTCTGGAAGATATGAAACGGGAAATCAGCAACGCCGGATACGACCTCGTTATCGAAAACGACAGAAGCGTGGAGGAAATCAACCGCCGTGAGTTCACCCTCCTGCGCCGCCGAACCCTCGCTTCCTGGCTCTTCGCCATCCTGACCATGTGTTTCTCCATGGGCTGGATTTCCCTGGGTATGGAGCAGAATATGATTTCAGATGGCGTTGCCTCGGCTCATCACTCGAGTTCCTTCGCCAACCAGATTTGTCTGCTCCTGGCACTCGCAAACCTGCTCTACTGCGGCAAACAGTTTTATGTTTCCGCCTGGAAGCAGCTCCTGCATCATACGGCAAACATGGATTCGCTCGTAGCACTCAGCACCCTCATCGCCTTCCTCTTCAGCACCTTCAACACCTTCTTCGGAGAAATGGTATGGGGAGCGAGAGGCATAGAATGGCACACTTATTTTGATGCTTCCGTGATGATTATCACCTTCGTGCTGACCGGCAGATGCCTGGAAGAAAAGGCAAAGGACAGTACGGCGAGCAGCATCCGACAACTGATGGGAATGCAGCCGAAAACCGCCCGACTGGTGACTTACGAGAAGACAGAAGGCACAAACGACTACAAGATGGAGGAAGTTCCGATTTCCACCATTCAGATAGGCGACATGATAGAGGTAAGAGCTGGCGAGAAGATTCCGGTGGATGGCGTGGTTACCCAGGCAGAGAGTTTCATGACTCCCGATGCTGCCTATGTAGATGAAGCGATGATTAGCGGCGAACCGACTCCGGCGATGAAAAAGGCAGGCGACAACGTGCTGGCTGGCACCATTCCGAGTCAGGGAAAGCTCCGCATGAGAGCCAAGCAGATTGGCGAGAACACCGCCCTGGCACACATCATCCGCATGGTTCAGGAGGCGCAGGGCAGTAAGGCACCCGTGCAGCGCATTGTGGATAAGGCGGCTCTGATTTTCGTTCCAGCCGTGGCAGCCATCGCCCTCATCACCTTTTTAGTATGGTGGCTGATAGGCGGCAACGCTGCTCTTCCTCAGGCCATTCTTTCAGCCGTAGCCGTATTGGTCATCGCCTGTCCTTGCGCCATGGGCTTAGCCACTCCTACCGCCCTGATGGTGGGCATCGGCAAGGCGGCGCAGAAGCAGATTCTCATCAAGGACGCGTCGGCACTGGAGAATCTCCACAAGATCAACGCCCTCGTCATCGACAAGACCGGCACTCTCACCATTCCTAACCAGAACATCGATTTCACCAAGCAGGAGGATTTGGATCTGGAGACGAGAGAGACCCTCAAGCCTCATGCCCAGGAAGCAATGAAGCTGTTGCAGGAAAGGGGAATAGAGGTCTATATGATGAGTGGCGACAAGGAGGAAGCGGCTCACTACTGGGCAGAGAAAGCCGGCATCAAGCATTACCAGAGCAAGGTGCTACCTGGCGACAAGCAGGCATTGGTAAAGAAACTTCAGGACGAAGGTAAGCAGGTAGCAATGGTGGGCGACGGAATCAACGACACCCAGGCTTTGGCCCTTGCCAACGTGAGCATGGCGATAGGAAAGGGAACGGATGTGGCGATGGATGTGGCGCAGATTACGCTGATGAGCGACGACCTTCTGGCGATTCCGGAAGCCGTAAAACTGAGCCAGAAGACGGTTCACATGATTTGGCAGAATCTGTTCTGGGCGTTCATCTACAACATCATCTGCATCCCGTTGGCTGCCGGAGCCCTTCATATCTTCGGCATTGATTTCCAGATAACCCCAATGTGGGCAAGTGCCCTGATGGCCTTCTCCAGCGTAAGCGTAGTGCTCAATTCGCTGAGACTGAGATTAGCGTAAAATGAAAGAAAATGGATTTTACCCCATAACCTCCCCCTCTACCTTGCAGCAGTCGAACCCCATCTCCTTGGCTTTATCAGGACCGAAGGTGAAGTAGATGGCTTCGCCCTCATCACAAACCTCGCCTTTAGAGTTCTCCAGGGTCAGGTGGATGGTAACGATGTTACGGCGCTGACTGGCGATGTGACCACGCACCGTAATCTGCGAATCGGTGGTCATCACAGGCTTCTTGTACTTCACGTTGAGCTGCATCGTCACACCCGTGGTCTGCAGTTTGCGGTTGATGACCCAGCCTGCCACTTCATCCATCAGCATACTGATGATTCCGCCATGCAGGGTATTGATCCAGCCCTGGTAATTCTCGCCGGGATTCCAGATGGTAAGCACATCCTCACCCTCTTCCCAAAACTCAAGATGCAATCCTACAGGATTGTTGGGGGCACAGCAAACGCAGTTGTAACCCTCCTTGTTCAAATATGGATTTAATATCTTCTTCATTTTCTAATTGATTAAACTGATTAAAAAGACCTCGCAAAGGTACGAATAATATCTGATAAGGCAAAGATTTTTAAATATATTACGGTTAATTTTCCATAATAAATACCTATAAATAGGGATAATAAAGAAAGTTCTTTTATTTAGAAGAAATAAAAATACTAATAAGTATTGCAGGATTTTAAAATATTCTGTACCTTTGCAACATGAAGATTATACAAAAACATGAAGAAATGAAGAGAATTATTTTTATTATTTTAGGATGCATCAATATTTGCCTTGCTTATACACAGAGCTTTAACGGACAATATATTTCTGAATGGCAATGGGACATGAACAAAAATACGAATCTGGTGAATCAGCTGAGATTGGAACTGAGTGTTCCGATAGGAAAAGGAAAGGATTCGTTCGAGGCGGCTACGCTGCATGTGGCAAAGACCAACGATGGCATTATTGATGACTGGCAGGGATTTTCGAACATAAATGCGGATAATAATTTCGCTATGCTTGCCGTGCTGGGCTACATGCACGAGTGGAATTCGGGTCATCTGTTTGTGGGTGTGAGGAATGTGAACGAGGATTTCTTTACCTCTGATGTTACGGATCTTTTCCTGAACAGTTCTGAGGGAATTTTTCCTACCGTTGCTTCCAGCTATCCGATAGCCAATTATCCGTATTCGGGCTTGACCCTTTACTTTGATGTAACCAAGGGAAAATGGACATTCAGAAACAGTCTGTATAATGGTGCAGGATATAATGGTTGGAAAGCTCACGACAATCCCTTTCTGGTCCGCCCGAAGAAGGATGGAATCTTCAATATGTCACAGTTGGAGTATGAACATAAAGGTGGAAAATATTTTGCGGGTGCTGCCGTCCATACCCGTCAATATCCAATCAACGAGGATGGCGAAATGGTTCCTGCCGATGAATCCAAGGGCAAGACCACCTGTGCCTGGTGGGTTTACGGAGAGCAGAGTGTTTGGAAGTCAGGAGACAAGAACATTTCGTGCATGGTGCAATATTCCGAGAACACCAGTCATCAGAATGCCTGCTACCGATACGCAGAACTGGGCGGTGCCTATCAGGACGAAAAGAACGAGTGCGGCCTGTCAGGTCAGTACGCCCGCTTCCAGCAGGGTTCAGAATATTCGCTGGAAGTAACGTGGAAAAGACAGCTGACGGAATCCATCTCCCTTCAGCCATCGTTCCAATACATCAAAAACGACAATGGAGATTTCACGGCGCTCAGTGCCCGACTCTATGTCAGTTTCTAGCAATCCATTTCGGCAAGACCAGGGTGCCCATCACCAGAAAAGGGTAATAGAAGATGGCGCGCCAGAGCATGGCGGCAAGGATGGCTACTGAGGCATCGGGCAGGAAATCGGCATAATAAAGGCGGAACATCAACTCTGCCACGCCACTTCCGCCAGGCGTAGGACTCAGAATGGAAATCATCCACATCACCCATTGGCGGCACCAAGCCACCAGCATGTTGCCCTGACAATGGAAGGCAATGAGAATAGCTACCACGATGGCGAATCTCGACAGCCACGCCAGGGAAGTATAACCCATCAGCTGCAGCCAGAATCTTCCGCCCTCCAGCTTTGCCTCCTCCGAAGCCATCGTCATCTCCTCGGAAAACTTCTCTACCTTGGGCAGGAATCTGCGAAGGAAAGGAATCTTGCAGCATCCCTTCAATACCCAGCCCAGAATCTGAGGACGATGCAACAACAAGAGGTAGAGGATGGCCGTCCAGACAGCAACGATAAGGGTGCTGACGATGAAGATAACCTGCACTCCGCCCTTAATCCATTCGTTCGTAGCATCCACAGAAATCCCCACTCCATCAGCCAAGCTGAACAAGAGATGCGATGGAACACAGAAATAGAGCAACACGCAACTGATGGCAAGAAAAGCCTCATCAGCCAGCAGGGCTGCAAACATGGTGAAGATACTTCTGCCCATAGAAACTCCCTCGCGATTGAGATAGACAAAAGCCAATCCACTTCCCCCCACCGCCGAAGGAGTGACGGCAGAAGTAAACTCGCAGAGCACATTGATGCGGAACGCCTCGGCTACGGATAACTTACGCTGGCAGAGATGACGGAAACGGAGGGTGAGCATCAGATTCTGGACCGCAAAGAGCAACACGCCCATTACTACCCCCAGAAAGAACCTGGGAGACAAATCTATCCTGCTCAGAACTTCCACATCAAACTCCCGAATCATCATTCCAACGATGACCACCAGACCGATGGAAGCCGCCAACCATAAATGCCATTTTTTCATATTACTCTCAAAATAAAACTATACCTTATTATATATAGTAATATAACGATTAAATGGCTAATCTATTTTGTTGTCTGTCAATTAAATGCTGATATCTATCCAAAACTTTATTTGAGAATCTTATAAATCGGCGAAGCCACGGGTTGCTGATTAACATCATTCGTAAACGGAACCTTCAGGATGCTGGCAATGGTAGGAGCCACCTGCTTGGTGTAGATGGTTCTGCCCCCTTCCATTTCTCCCAGATGCTGAATGTCTTTTCCGAAAGCCACCAGCCAGGTTTGGTTGCTGCCTTTGATTTCTTTACCATGTTCTGTCCAGGAAGCTTTGGAATCTACTTCGCCACGGTTGGCGTGAACACCCAGGCTTTCTCCCCTGCCATGATCGCAGGTAATGAGAAAGGTGGTGTTGCCCTTATAAAAGGGGGCTTGCTGGCAGTATTCCCACAACTGGCGGATAAACTGGTCGTTCTGATGGGCAGCATTCAGATACTCCTGCCATTTGCCATGGTGCCCGTAATAATCGGTCTCGCAAAACTCTACGAAGAGAAGCTTGGGATGCTTCTCCATGAGGGTCTTCAAGGCACGGTTCAGAGTCACGCTGTCATTTCTTACCTGTTTGCTCACCCTGTGAGGAGAGCGGAAATCCACCGGCAATTCGCTTCTGCGATAATTCAGGATATAAGGAACCACATCCCAACTCGCCACGGCACTCACCCTATCCTTATACTCAGAACAAGCCTCAGCCAATTCCAGAACCGAGCGGTTAAGATTATACTGCTTGCGGTTGTCAAAGATATGCTCATCATCGGTTACACCACAGAGCATCTCGCTGTAACCGGCATAGGATTTCCAGATGCCGTTTGCCACCTCCATCTTCGATTTCCGGTTACGGTTGCCTATCATGCAGCCCTTCTTCCTGCCCATCTCCCAGAGAAACGGCATCAGACTGTCGCGCCTGGCGCCCTCAAACACCTCCTGCCATCTCAAACCATCAATGGCAATCACTACCACACGCGACTCCTCCTTCTTGCTATCCTTGCCATACACGGCGAGCAGGAACAACAAGGGAAGAAGCAGCAACAATGGAATCATTTTCTTCTTCATAAGCCTGGTTCTCCTTTCTATAATAATAAGTATCGTAAGCGTTTTCTATGGCGACAACGATTCGGCTTTCAGCATGGTTCTCCCACATTCTGAACTCCACATCCTCCTCGTAATCACGGGCAAAAGCCTTCAGTTTATCGATGTCGAAATCCTCGCTCACCACGCCAGCCATTTCTCTTTCTGCATCCATCGCATTACATTCCTGCTCCACATGAGCCGGAATCAGCATGCAAGGCTTGCCCATGTAGAGTGCCTCGCAGACGCTCTCAAAGCCGGCGGTGGTGGCGAAAGCCTTGCAGCCTGCCATCATCTTGAGGAATTTTTCGTCGTTGATGCGATGGAAGGTGAGCGTATCATCCACCTTCAGTTCTTCGGGCGCATCGGGCTGATCCCAGAAAAAATGAAGATGGGTATGGGGATGCTTCTCGTGCCAAGCCTTCACATCCTCGGCAAAACCGGCATTCAGCATGTAGCCCATAATGTAGTCGCCATGATGGCGGATGATGGTCTTGGCTTCCTGGCGGAGCAACGGCGGAACCACCTTGATGTCGTGCACAGGCTCATCCCCGTAGTCACGGATGGAGAGCGCCAACTTGGCTGTGGCTCCCATACAGGTGATACGGGTAAAGAATTTTAATAAAGATTCTGGTACGGAATACTTTCCTGGCATCTGGAAAGAAGGATGGAGAAAGAGGTACTGGTGACCAATGCAAACCTCAGGAATACCGAAACAGAAGAGAGAACAGGTAATGCCGCACAACACCTCGTAGAAATTGATGATGATGTCGGCTCCGCACTCCTGGATATTCTTCCGTATCAAAAGGATACTTGAAAGATAACTGGGAACCAAGAGCGTATTGTAAGCCAGGGAGCGCAGGAGATTGAACTTGCGGTTGTCCTTAGACGGCAAGAAATTCGGACTATCAAAAACCTCGATAGGAGTACCTATCTGATTCATGAAGAACTCGGGAATCACCCTGTTCTTGCTCTTGCCCACTAAAACCTTTACTACTTCATGGCCCTCGTGCAGAAGCATCTGCTTAAGCGCCAACGCCTGGGTGAGATGACCTCTACCCTCTCCTTGAATTACAAAAATTACCTTCATTTTTCTTTTTACATCTTTAAACATCTAATATTATGCTGGCGAAGCGGCAGATGCATGTTACACGAAGCTGTCCATCGCCCCTTTCCGAGTGCAAAGGTATAAGTTTCATATTTCAAAGATGTGAGAGAAAAATGAAGATAGGGTTAAAAACTCAGAATACGATTAGAGCCTTATTCCTGAATCGAGTTCAGGAATAAGGCTCTAAATAAAATACTAGAATATCGGCTGACCTACACAACCATTTGGCGCCTGAACATGAAGCAGGGCGGCGATGGTTGGAACAATATCGGTCATGAAAGTCTGCTTCGTGGTAGCACCATGCTGGATTCCCCAACCCATGAAAACCAAAGGAATGTGGGTGTCGTATGGATTCCACTCACCATGATCGGTTCCCTTCATGCCGTGGGCATAGAAATTCGGCTTCAATACGATGGCCACATCACCGCTTCGCTCACGGTTGTAACCATTCACGATGCGCATCTTCACCTCCTCAGGAATGCTCTCGGTCATCGTCTTCTCCATATCGCAGGCATACTGCACGCAACTGTCTTCCTTCAACACGTCCACCACGCTCTGCTTGATCTTGGCGAAATCCAACTTGTTTTCCTTGATGATGTTACGGTTGAAAAACACCTGATAGTTCATCACGGTCTTCACCAGATTGCCCACGTCAGGATACTCCTGAGCCAGGGTCTGATTCAGTTTCTCAGCCACCGCATCACCATCCCAATTACCCGCTGGAATGCGGCGGTCTTGCAGGAAACGGGCGTTGTTCATCGCTCCATGGTCGGCACTCAGGAAAACCAGATAATTTCCTTTGCCCACCTTCTCATCGAGATAAGAAAGGAAATCGGCTATCGCCTTGTCAAGTCGCAGATACGTATCCTCGGTTTCTACCGCATGAGTTCCCACCTGATGACCGATATAATCCGTGCTGGAGCAGCTTACTGCCAGCAAGTCGGTTTCATCATCTGCACCCAACTGCTCGCCGTCTATCGCCGCCTTTGCCAAATCAATCGTCAGCGAATTGCCGAAAGGAGTTTTGCGGATAATGCTGTAACCATATTTCTTATAAAGGGCTGGAAGATTGAGCGGCAGCGTAGCCTTCATGCCCTTGCGGATGCCATCCTCATACTCGTTCTCATCTTCCGTACTTTCAACGTAAGTATTCTCAGGATAGAGTGTGTTCCATTTTTCCGAGAGATAACGTTCTGGCAGATGCTGGTTGTTGAAAGCATCCACCCACTTGGGCAACTGGTTCATATAATAAGAACTGGTGATAAACTTTCCGCTCTCATCATCAAACCAGTAGGCACCGTTCGGATTATGACCTGCAGGAAGAATGGAAGCACGGTCTTTCAATGCCACGCCCACTACCTTGGCTCTGCCGTTGGATGCAATCCTCATCTCATCTCCGAGAGTCGTAACCCAGAGGTTTCTGGGCGACATCAAGCCCGCCTTGCTGTTGGAGCCCACCGGCTTCACGGTTTCATCATCCGTGCAATACACCTTCTTGCCATTCTTCACAAAATTGTTTCCGGCGATTCCGTGGATAGAAGGCACACTGCCTGTATAGAGACAAGTATGACCGATGGCGGTAACCGATGGAACATACGGAATACGGGTGTTTTCGCAAGAGAAGCCCTCGTTGAGCAGTCGCTTGAATCCACCTTCACCATAGCGCTTCTGATAGCGATAGAGATAATCCCAACGCATTTGGTCAACCACGATGCCCACTACCAGTTTGGGGCGCTGAACGTTAGAAACATTCACCTGTTGGGCAGCAGCAGAGCCGCATCCCAGAAATGCCAACGCAATAAAACTAAATACCTTATTCATTTCTTTCTTCAAAAATACTGTAATGCTTTTTACCGCTGCAAAGATATTTAAAGGATGTTGCCATCATGTTACAAAGAAATGAAAGAAGAGTGAAGAAAAAAAATACTGATTTCAACTTCATCTTTTCTTCACCAGATAGAAACCACGATGTAACAAAATCATTCTACTTTTGCAGTCGAAAAAAATAAATATGCAAGAAACAATAGATTATGAACAGATTTAAGATTGTATTAATGGCTTCCCTGCTCGTGCAGGGTGTAGCATGTCTGGAGGCGAAAGCCGACAATACTCCAGAAGGAAACAAAACTAATTCTAAAGCATTGGGCGTGAATGCAGTAAGCGGCAAGGTGACCAACGAACAGGGCGAGGCTTTGCCTGGCGTGGTGGTTCGCTGCGGAAACACGAATGTACAGACTGATTTGAACGGCGAGTTCCACGTCAACGTGAACGATGGTGACAAACTCAGCTTTACTTATATAGGATACAACACCATCACCAAGGATGCTGACGACAACAACCTGAAGGTAGTGATGAAGGAAAATACACAGGCCCTGGGCGAAGTTATCGTCACTACCCAGAAGAAGAAGCAGAGTAGTTTGGAGATTCCTGTGGCTGTAAGTGCCGTAACAGGTAGCGTGATGGAGAAACTCAACCTCCACCAGATGGACGACGTGGCTCAGTTTACCCCAGGCGTTCAGATTCAGCTGCAGAGTCCTAACAACCCTGGCTACGTGATTCGTGGTGTAACTTCAGATGGCGGCGAGGCTTATTCCCAGCCAAGAGTTTCCGTGTTTATGGATGGCGTTTCTACATCTAGAAGCCGCTCTTCTGCCGTTGAACTATTCGACTTGGAACGATTGGAAGTAGTAAAAGGTCCTCAGGGAACTCTCTTCGGAAGAGGTGCTGAGATTGGCGGAATCAACATCATCCGCCACAAACCGGTAAATGAACAGAAGGGCGAACTTTCCCTGAACTACGGCAGCTACAACCAACGCCAGGTAACAGGTTTCATCAACACCCCAATCATTAAGGACAAGCTTGCCAACCGCTTTGCCTTCGACTACGATGCACGCGATGGTTTCATCAAGAACAAGGCAGGCGGCAGACTGAACGGCAAGAATGCCCTAGCTTTCAGAAACTCTACCCAATGGTGGGCTAACGATGATACTTCCGTGGGCGTGGTACTCGATTATCAGCACGATGATTATCCAGGCACTTCCTTCCATAGCATCAACCCAGCCTTTGGCAATAGCAACCCAAACAGTCCTGCAAACCTGGAAGCCGGCAAGCAGTTGGGCATCAAGCGAAACGTGGGTGGCGCCCTGCTCAATATCGACCACAACATCAGCAACCGCTGGTCGTTTAATTCCATCACCGGATTCAGAGCCTTCAACAGCAATGAGCATTTCGATGCAGATGGTACTTATCTCCCACTCCTGCTCTGCGAGGAAAAAGAGAAGGGAACTCAGTTTAGCCAGGAATTCAGATTCAATTATGATGCCAAAAAGTTCTTCTCTGGCTTCCTGGGAGCCAGCTATTTCTACGAGAATTCATCACAGGATGTCAACGCCAAGGCGAATCTCCAGTACCTCTATCCAGTGTTTATCCAGAAGAGTGTGAAGGCTTCGCTCAGCAGTCAGATAGATAATGTCAAGGGATTGCTCAGTCAGTATCTTCCTGCCGCTTACCTGCCGATGGTAGATGCTGCACTCGCCCAGTTCATGAGCAAGTGGTTCCCTGAGAATCCTGAAAAAGATGCTGATGGCAAACTGAAGGCGCTGACCACCACTCCTGATATTTATGGCGATTTGAAGACAGCTCTGGGTGCTGTAGGAATGGATTTAGACCAGGTTCTTGCTGGCTTGGGCGATAACGGCAAACTGATTCAGGCTACCTTGCAGGGCATTTCGGCCAAAGCGCTCGATACTGCCTATACCGAACAGGGCAAGAATTACGGAACCAATCAGGCTGTAGAGGTTTTCGCTGACGGAACCTTCAAACTCACAAAGAATCTGAACTTCACCCTGGGTATCCGCGGAACTTACGAGAATCAGGAAACAGGCTACTCTTCAGCGACCGTACCAAGCATGTTTGGTGCCATACTTTATCACCCTACCGAGGGTAGCGCCAAGGTAACTGCCAAGGAGAGCTACTGGTCGTGGGTAGGTCGTGCAGCCCTCAACTACATGATAGGTCGCAACAACATCTACGCCAGCGTGGCTCGTGGCCGTCGTCCGGGAGTGCTATATTTCAACAACAATCCTAAGGATTTCGAGACACTCGACCCTGAAATCATCTATAGCTACGAGGCAGGTGTAAAGGGAAGTCTCCTGCAAGGCAGATTGAATTACGATTTCTGCGCTTACTATTATGACTGGTATAACTATCAGACATCGGTTTTCAACGCTACCACCAGCAAGTTTGAATACGATGATGCAGGTCGGGCCCACAGTTTCGGTCTGGAGGCAAGCATCAGCTACTCTCCATGCCGCTACCTGAATCTCTTCGGCAACTGGTCGTACATAGAGGGCAAGTTCAACGACAAGGATGACAACGGAAACGCACAGCTTTATGCCGGCAACCGCTTTCGCCTTACTCCAAAGAACAGTTTTGCCATCGGCTTCGACCTGAACGTGCCAACCGGCGAGAAGGCTTCCTTCTATCTCCGCCCTACCTATTCATGGAAATCGAAGGTGTTCTTCGAAGAGAGCAACGAGCCAGAGTTTACCCAGGATGCCTACGGACTGCTCAACTTCACAGCCGGTTACCGTTTCCAGCCAGGCAAGGTTTACTACGAGATTGGAGCCTTTGGCAAGAACGTACTCGATGAGAAATATATCGTAGATGCAGGTAATTCCGGCCGACAGATTGGTTTCCCAACCTACATCGGCGGTTCCCGCTCCGTTGTCGGCGTGATGTTTAAAATGGGATTCTAAGACAATAAGTGCAGACTGGAATACGTTTCATAAGTATAACGAAATACATATTGAAGAAATATATTAAAGATAAAAACAATGAAAAGAATTTTGATTTATATGATGCTGCTGATGGGAGTGATTCTCCCATCCTCAGCCAAGGATAGAGCCCAGCAGGTGATTGCCCACAGAGGCTATTGGAAGACAGAAGGTTCTGCCCAGAACTCCATCTCTTCTCTTCAGAACTCTTATAAGATAGGGGTTTACGGCTCAGAGTTTGATGTTCATATCACACGCGACGGCGAGGTGGTAGTTTTCCACGATGATGATGTTGACGGCATCAAGATAGAGAATGCCAACTATGCCGATATCAAGGACAAACGACTCAAGAATGGCGAGAAGATTCCTACCTTGAAGGACTATCTGAATGCTGCCAAGTCATTGGGCGATATGAAGCTCATCCTCGAAGTAAAAGAGCACATCCAGAAGAGCGATGAAGACCGCTGCATCGATGCCATCCTGAAGATGGTAAGAGAAGCCGGACTGGAAGCAAGAACAGAGTATATTTCCTTCAGCAAGCACGCCTGCGATTATCTCGTTCGCCACGCTCCAGGAGCCAAGGTTTCCTATCTCAATGGCGACCTAACCCCTCTCGATGCCAAGGATGCAGGCTATGCAGGCATCGATTACGAAGATAGCGTTTTCTACGAACATCCGTTATGGATCAAGGAAGCTCGGAAGCTCGGTCTGATTACCAATGTCTGGACAGTCAACAATCTAAAAGCCATCAAATATTTCTTTAAGCAAGGCATCGATTACGTGACAACCAATGAACCGGAAAAAGCCAAGAATTTATAATACAACAATCAGAAAAAAGGGTAAGTTTCTCATCATGAGAGGCCTGCCCTTATTTTTTTTTGCAAAAAGACTTAAAAAATAAGCATGAACAAGACAAGGTAATGATATTTTGTTTATTTTTGCAGTATCATTGCAAACAAACAGATTTAAGATATGAAAAAACTACTCTTATCCATCGCCTTTCTGCTCCCTGGTATGGGAATGATGGCGCAGACTCAGGTAACGACTGCCGAAGGTATCCTCGAAGGAAAAGACCTCTCAGGCATCACAGTATTCAAGGGTATTCCGTTCGCTGCCCCTCCGGTAGGAAATCTCCGCTGGAAGGCTCCGCAGCCTGTACAGAAATGGCAGGGCGTTCGCGAGGCCAAGGAGTTCGGACCGAACCCGATGCAGGAACCTCTCTTCGGCGATATGAACTTCGGTACGAAGACCAACAGCGAGGATTGCCTCTACCTTAATATATGGACACCGGCAAAGACCATGAAGGAGCATCTGCCGGTACTCATTTATTTCAACGGCGGAGGACTGATGGCGGGTAGCGGAAGCGAACCTCGATATGCGGGCGATGCGATGGCACGCAAGGGCATCATCTCCATCACAGCCAACTATCGTGAGGGCATCTTCGGATTCTTCGCCCACCCACAGCTCTCTAAGGAAACATCCTACAAGGGTTCAGGCAACTATGGATTCATGGACCAGGTGGCTGCCATCCAGTGGGTAAAGGATAACATCGAGGCTTTCGGCGGCGACCCTAACCGCATCACCATCGTAGGCGAATCGGCAGGTTCCATGTCGGTCAGCGCCCTGATGGCTTCCCCTCTCTGTCAGGGACTCTTTGCCCAGGCAATGGGTTCCAGTGGTTCGGTGATGGGATTCAAGAAGGTGGCTACCCAGAAGGAAGCCGAGGAGAAAGGAGTGCAACTTGCCCAGAAAATAGCCGAGAAGATGGGTAAGGAAACCGGAAAGAAGGTGAAAAAGAACGTAGGAATGAAGAATCTCGACAAACTTCGTGCCCTGCCTGCCGAGAAATTGATGAAACTGGCTGGCGTAAGAACGGTTCCGGTCTATAACATCGACGGATATTTCATGAAAGAACAGCCTGCAGAGGTCTTTGCCAAAGGCGAGCAGACCAAGGTACCTCTGCTCATTGGCGGTAACAACCAGGAGATGACTCCTGCAGCCGTATTGATGGGCAAGCAGCCTACCATCGAGAATCTGAAGGCGGGTGCCAAGGCTACATTTGGAGAAGAGAACATCGAAGAACTCTTCCGCCTCTACGGCATCAACAGCGATAAGGATGTATTGGAGCAGCCGGGCGTGAACCTAGCTTCGGATATCTTCCTCGATTATTCTACATGGAAGTGGGGCAACATGCACAAGCTGACCGGCGGACAGCCTGTTTACCGCTACCGCTATTGCCATCCTCGTCCTGCAATGGCCATCAAGGGCAAGGTGGCTGCATTGGCTGGCGGCGTGGTAGATGCCAAGGAAGATGCGACTCCTGCGCCACAAGACAAGGGAGCCGTTCATTCTGCCGACATCGAGTATGCAATGGGTACATTGCCAACCAACCGCGTGTTCAACTGGCAGCCGGAGGATTATATGATCAGCGACATCTTCAGCCAGTATTACGTCAATTTCGTAAAGACCGGCAATCCGAATGGTCTGGGTCTGCCTGAGTGGCCATCCACCAACGGCAAGGCAGTAGCCCCAGTGCTTCAGATAGACGTGAATACCGTCGTAAAAACTGATGCCCAGATGGAGAAGCGCTATGATTTCATAGACAAACTGTTTTGGAAGAAGAAATAATTCTCTCATTACATTGAATCAATCGGAATACAGATTTCATTGAATAAACCAGAAATAGAGATGTTTCAGAAATTCATTATCAACAGAGACGGAGTACTGAAGTTCGGGCGTGTCTACCTGCACCGTGACATGCTGTCATCCGGCGAGCAATGCACCTACGGGGGCGGTTTGTGGAAGATTGATGAAGGCAGAGGCGCCATCGTGCTCTACGGCAGAAGTTTCGACTTCGGTCCTCCCGATTTCGACTTTGTGAAACAGATAGACTGGACGGGCTTGGGCGGCACCCCTCGCCCGCTCTTCTATCTGCCTCATTGGCCTAGCGAAGAAGAGATTGTGCCAATCATCATCAATTAAGAAAATAGTATAATATTCTATAATTTTCTGTGTAAAACTTGCGGATAACAGAATAAAACACTATTTTTGCAAAGAGAAATCCTTCTCGGGGAAAGTGCTCTCTAAGAGAAGAGATTCCGTAAATAAGTAACAATTAAAAAGCAGTATAGTATGAAAAAGAAATTAGTTTTGACAGCAGCCGTCATCGCTGCATTGTCAGTTGTCTCCTGCAATGGCAAGAAGACAAATAGCCAGGGGGCTGACCAGGATAGCCTCAGTTATGCTGAAAATGATTCGCTCAATTCCAACGATGTCATTCTCGATTCCATCGCCGGCACCTATGAGGGTACTCTCCCTGCTGCCGACTGTCCGGGCATCAAGACCGTTTTGACGCTCAACGCCGACAGCACCTACCAGTACTCAGCCGACTATCTGGAGCGCAAGGATGGTCACGACGAAGCGAGCGGTATCTTCAAGGTATTGGCTAACAACGTGGTAGAAATCACCCGTCCATCGAGCGGCGAGACATCTTACTACAAGGTAAAGGATGCCAACAGCCTCATCATGACCGATTCGCTGGGCAATGAGCCTGAAGGCGCCATGGCTAAGCACTATGTGCTGACTAAGAAAAGGTAAAAGGGTAAAAAGAGCCCCTAGCTTAACATTCCGCTAGGCTCTTTTTACCTTTTTACTTTTTTACCTTTTTACCCTTTTACCTTTAAAACGCCTTTTTTGCCGGTTCTCACAGCGCTATTATTACAAACCTGTTACATTCCTGCCTTTCAAGTTAAAATCAATTAAGTTTTGCACCGGAACCTTCGCTATTCCAGATATTTTTCCTAATTTTGCGCCCACATTTCTAAAGGATGAAATGATTGGTAAGATTCAACGATAAATAAGGTGTTATATACTAAATAGATTAAGGATAAAGAAAAATGGAACATGTTTTTACTGAATCGATGTTTTTGGTGGGATTCGTGATTTTCATCGCCGCCATACTCGTATTAGACATGCTGGTCATCGACCGAAAGGCACATGTGGTTTCTATCAAGGAAGCAGGTTCATGGACGGCTGTATGGATTATTCTCGCGCTCGCCTTCGCCGTATTCATCTATTTCCATGGTGACATGGTACACGGCATAGAGAACTTCGACGACCTGAAGCTGATAGCCTCGCGCTATGCTTCGCATCTCAAACTGGACCCGAACGACTATGAGGGGAGTCTGCAGCAATACCGGCACTATATGACTATCTCCTACATCTCGGGTTATCTGATAGAGAAAACGCTCTCGGTAGATAATCTCTTCGTAATGATGATGATTTTCACCTCGTTCGGAGTGGACAAGAAAGATTACCAGCACGTACTGAACTGGGGTATCCTGGGAGCCATCGTGCTGCGCTTCGTCTTCATCTTCGCGGGTGCTGCGCTCATCAGCCGGTTCGCCTGGATATTGCTCGTATTCGGAGGATTCCTGGTTTACAGCGGTGCCAAGATGTTCCTCAATAGGAACAAGAAGGAGGAAATCAATGCCCTGGAGCATCCGGTGGTGAAGTTCATGCAGAAGCGCCTGCATCTGGGTCCGCTGGTGATGACGGTGGTATTCATCGAGTTCTGCGACCTGATTTTCGCATTCGACAGCATCCCAGCCGTTTTCTCGGTATCGCTCGATCCGTTCGTGGTGTTCTTCTCGAATATCTTCGCCATTCTGGGCTTGCGTGCCCTCTTCTTCCTGCTGGCAGCGATAGCAGACAAGTTCCGCTATCTGAAGGTGGGTGTGAGTGTGCTGCTGGTGTTCATCGGTGTGAAGATGCTCATCCACGATTTCTTCGAGATTGATGCAGTCAGTTCGCTGGTATTCATCATCCTCGTACTGCTCGTCAGCATCGGGGCTTCGGTGGTGATTCCGCAGAAACAGGAAGCGTTGGAAAATACGAAATAAGCAAACCATTCGTAAAGGAGATTATCATCAGGTAATCTCCTTCCAGGAAAACATAAAAAGGGCGATTGCTATTCCCTACGCAAGGGATAAGCAATCGCCCTTATCTTTTATGAACTCAGTTTAGAAAGAAGAGCAAATGAATTGGCTTTCCCTTCGGCCGCCGAACTTTGTTTCTTCACTCTTCTCTCTTCAATCAATTTACTTCCAAGGATTCTCTGTTGGGTAAGGCAGGCTAGCTGGCTGGTTGTAAGCGATATCCTTGATGCCGAGATACTTGAATACCTCGAACAAGGTCTTACCTACGTGAGAGAATGCTACGGCTCCGTGGTGTGGATAACCCTTCTGAATCAATACGTGACGATAGAAGCGGCCCATCTCGTTGATGGCGAAAATACCGATACCACCGAATGAACGGGTAGGAACATCGAGAACCTCACCCTCTGCGATGTAGCTGCGGAGGTTACCCTCAGAATCGCACTGCAGACGGTAGAATGTGATGTCAGAAGCTGCGATATCACCCTCCAAAGTACCACGGGTGAAGTCTGGTTTACCACCATTCTCCAACAAACGGTTCTGGATGAGCTGATACTTAATCTTACGGCTTGAGCACATCTTGCACTGTGGAGTGTTACCGCAGTGGAAGCCCATGAAGGTATCAGTCAACTTATAATCGTACTTGCCCTTGATGTCCTCATCATAGATATACTGAGGAACTGAGTTGTTGATATCGAGCAATGTAACGGTATCGTCAGAAGCACACATACCGATGTACTCAGAGAGTGCACCATAGATATCTACCTCGCAAGCTACAGGAATGCCGCGGCTAACGAGACGGCTGTTTACATAGCAAGGCTCGAAACCGAACTGGCTTGGGAATGCAGGCCAGCACTTGTCTGCGAATGCTACATACTGGCGAGAACCCTTGTGAGCCTCTGCCCAGTCGAGCAATGTCAACTCAAACTGTGCCATTCTGCGGCTGAGGTCAGGATAGTAGCAGCCTTCGCCCATCTCCTTGGCCATATCAGCGCAAACCTCATCGATACGTGGGTCGTTCTCATGCTCCTTGTAAGCTACGAGAAGGTCGAGCTCTGAGTTCTCCTCAATCTCAACACCGAGTTCGTACAAGCCCTTGATAGGAGCGTTGCAAGCGAAGAAGTCCTGTGGACGTGGACCGAAGGTGATAATCTTCAAGCCCTTCAAACCGAGGATAACGCGAGCTACAGGAACGAAGTCCTGAATCATCTTAGCTACTTCCTCTGCTGTACCTACAGGATACTCAGGGATGTAACCCTTCAGGTGGCGCATGCCAAGGTTGTAAGAGCAGTTGAGCATACCGCAGTAAGCGTCGCCACGACCATTGATCATGTCGCCGTCACCCTCTGCAGCTGCAACAAACATGCAAGGACCATCGAAGTTCTTTGCAATCAAAGTCTCAGGAGTCTCAGGACCGAAGTTACCGAGGAATACAACCAAAGCGTTGCAGCCCTGCTCTTTCACTTCGCCCAAAGCCTTGAGCATATCTTTCTCGTTCTCAACTGTAGTCTGGCAGTTGAAAATTTCACCTTTGTACTCTTTTACGATGTTCTCACGGCGCTGAGTAGAAAGCGCGATTGGAAAACAGTCACGGCTAACGGCAATAATACCGAGCTTTACTTGTGGAATGTTGTTGCTTACCATAATTAGTTTATTACTTAAGTTTTTGTATAAATTGCTTATATTTATTACTTCTTATTGATTCATTTTTGAGTTTGTTCGGTTGACAATGATTCATTGTTCCGAGCACAAAGGTACAAATATATTTTGTATCACCAAGCGTTTTAAGGAATTTTTAATTCAAAAAAATGGCGCAAAATCGTGATTCTGCGCCAAATGTAACATATGATAAAGTTCTTGATACATTTCATACATGTCTCTGTTATCATCTGATACCCCATTTCTGCCTTAACATCTTCTTTAATATCTTCGCAGCGGGCGGTACCGGATGGTATAAATCTGATTGAAGTACTCCTTCCAGGCGTTCGGTTCCTTGTCATCATCACGCACGATGCGGATGCCATAGAATCGGGTACCCGTCTCTTTGTATTCCCGGAATCGGGACAACAGCTGCTGTGGCGGATCTGGAATCAGGAAGTCGGTTATCCAAAGCACATCGGCATTCACGTAATGGAGTCCGTCGTTGTCGAGAAGGTCGAACATCTGGGTCATCATCTTCTTTGCCGATGTTCCGCCTCCGATAAATGGAAGGTGGGTTGTGGTAGGCTGCCGCCGAATGCCTCGCCCGGTATGCGCCTGTCCGTCTCCAACGGACGGAACTGCATCTGCTTCGGCTGATTCCATCATAGTGATTCCGATTCTCTTCAACCGCTCTGCCTTCCGCTTCGCCATCAGGTCGATGGCACGGGTACTGATGGAGAAATCTATCAGGAAGCAGTCTCGCTCCAAATCTTCTGCCGTCTCTTCCAGCAGAGAGATGAGTGTAGAGGATATCCTTTCGGGCGTGCCATACATACTGGCTGAGGTGTCCAGACAGACGATCATCGGACCCTTTCTGGAAGCATGGGTAAAGCCGAGTTTTCGGGATGGCTTCGACATCTCACTCTTATAGCGGAAAGTCTGGAGCCTACGGGTTCGATACTTATAGATAAAAAGCCCCTCCATATCCTCATCGCTGTATTGCGCCAACTCAAGCGGAAGAAGCGAATTGAGATCATCGCCCACGGTAATGCCCTCGATATCGCTACCCGCTGAATGCTCCATCTTCATCTCTACGCCCGATGCGATGGTGAGCCGGTCTTTGCCGTTGGCATCGGCTACTCGTCCCATCTTCGCCACAATTTCCTTGATTTCCGGATATTTATCCTGAATCTTCACCTGGTTCAGACGGCGTTCAAACTCCGTTTCCGTCCATCCGTTCGTCATCAGTTCCCAGGCCTGCACGGCTCGCTGTTCCGAAACGCCCTTCGTCTTCATGTTGCGGGTTATCTGGTCCATCATGCGCACCAGTCCTGTTTCGAAGTTGTTCTGACGGAGCGAGATAAAGTCCTTTAACTTGTTCAATACCTGATGGTCGATGCAGACCTTCCAGTCTCTTACCAGCCGTTCCCAGTTTTCGGGTTTCGAAGCCCCGTCTCCAGTCATCAGTTTAAGGAAGAAAGGCTTATCGAACCCATCTTCAGCATGTTCCTGTTCCAGCTGGTCGAGCAAAGGGAGCCACACCAGTTCATCCATCCGCTTGAAGGGAGCCCAATCGAGCACATCATCAGCCCGATGACTCTCGGTCCAGGCACGCTGGCGCTGGAACCGCATGTGATGGACGCATTCCACGATGAATTTTCCCACGCTATCATAGAACACCTTGCTCTTAATCTTGCTGTTTACCACCTGTCGCACGAATTTCTGCACCTCTTCGCCAGTTTCTTCTATGGTTACTTTCAGGGTAAAGAGATGAATGAGATAATCCTTCAGCGGGTCTTCCTTTAAATTCCAAGGCATGGCGATGCCTGTCGGATCAGGAATCTTCACCTGTCCCGACTTGCAGAAGTCATCCAGCATCTTCAAGTAATACTGTGCCTCCGCCAAGTCCTTGTTATTCTGGTATTTCATAGGAGTAAATCCTTATTTTTTCTCCATCAGATATTCTGCGAAGATTCTTGCAGCACTCTCTACTTTGGCTGCGCAAGGGCGAGACTTGTAATATTCTGCCGTTCTTGCCGAAGCCACATAGCTGGACTGCGCTTTCTCGTGGCCCTTCAAGCCGAGGATTTCGGCACAGATGATACTGCCGTTCTGCTCCTTCGATTTGGCGAGCAAATCCTGCACCACCTTATAGCATGCCGACTTGCCCTCACGGTCATCCCCCTCGGTCTGTCCACAATCCAAGCCAACGAGCACCACGATGCCCGAAACAGCACCGCACATCATTCTCATTCTGCCTACTCCACCACCGAAGCCGGCACCAATGCGCTTCGCCATCTCATCATCAAGACCATATAAATCGGCAAAGGCAGCCACTACCGACTGGCAGCAGCCATAGCCCTGCATAAAGTTATCCACCGCCTGGTGAACACGCGCCTCCAACTCAGGAGTCAATATTTTCTGTTCGTTCATCATGTTTTGAGTCTTCTATATTATAATAATGTAATAGGAGGCGATTAAACCTCATAAAGTTTCATCGTATCCTGACGGGTAAACGCCAGCTCCTTATAGAAATCGCGGAGATAAGCCGATATTTCCGCCTTATCATCAGCAGATGCGAAGAGATTCTCGCCCAACTGCCTTTCCAGCGAGCTCAAGCCATCCGAAAGGTTTTCTATCTCTCCCTCGTAATCCCTTCCATCCTCCGGATTCCTGCGTACACGATGATACTTAATATCCTCAGCAAGCGCATTCTTCATCTCCACGAGTTTATCTGCAAAAGGAGAAAAGAGGGCACGAATCACGATGTTTCGGATAGCATCCCGCTCTTCCGGTTCCTGCCACAGACAATGGTAGATAGGCAGCAAATCGCAGATATCCACCTCTTCCCTATCCTGCATAAAGGCTGAAGTGCGAAGCAGGCGGACAATATTCTTCCATCTTCGGTCACTCACATAGATGTTTCTGCGCTCGGCAGCCTCATCCACATTCACGGCTCTCAGAGATTTACGGATAGCGGAAATTGCATCAAGCACCTCGATTTTCACGCCAATCTTACCGATACGCTCCGTCCATTCTGCATACTCCTCAGCAGTAATAGCATTTGAATTCGCTTTTCCTTCGGCCACCGAACTTTGTTTTTTCACTCCTCGTTCTTCACTCTTCACTTCCAAGAGCATCGCCCGGAAATTCTTCTCCAGCTTAATCGGTCGGCTTTCTATTCTGATAACGAATCGGTCCCAGAGCGCCTCCAGTCCTTCTCCCTTAGCCGGCAACTCATTACTTGCCGCCACGAGAAGCTTCAGAGGAAGATGCATTTCCCGATTGCCGTTTCTGAAGATTTTCTCGTTAATCACTGTAAGGAGCGTGTTCTGGATAGCAGGTCCCGCCTTCCAGATTTCATCCAGGAAAACCACATCGGCTGTAGGCAGATAACCCTCCACCGCACGCTCGTAAGTATCCGAAGTCTTCAGTTTCTGAATGCTCACCGGACCGAAGATTTCATCGGGTGTAGAGAATCGCGACATCAGATACTCAAAGCTCTGAGCCTCCCTGAATGCCGTCTTCAACTGTCTGGCCACCATACTCTTTGCCACACCCGGAGGTCCCAGCAGGATGATACTCTCACCTGCCAGAGTAGCCAGGAGCGAGAGCGATATCTCCGTCTCCTTCTCATAAATGCCCCGGTTCATCTCACCGAGTAATTGTTTGAATCTATCCAGCATATTATTACTTTTCTATTCAGAATCGTATAAAGACGAAAAGAAGTTAAGAGATAAAATTCATTATCCCTTAACTTCCTCATATTCTTTTATATAAATAAGGTATGGCTTACTTTACGTTGCCCACCTTAATCAAGTACTCAGCAATCTGAACAGCGTTCAGGGCAGCACCCTTACGAATCTGGTCGCCAGTCAACCACAATGTGTTACCATTGTCATCAGCCAGATCCTTGCGGATACGACCTACATATACATCGTCCTTGCCGGCGCTCTCCAATGGCATTGGATAAACGTAGTTCTGGGCATCATCCTTTACAGTTACGCCTGGAGCAGCCTCCAAAGCCTTGCGGATGTCCTCTACTGCCAATGGCTTCTCAGTCTCGAACCAAACACTCTCTGAGTGAGAACGGAGTGAAGAAACGCGAACGCAGGTAGCACTGGTGCGAACATCAGAGTGCATAATCTTGCGAGTCTCGTTATACATCTTCATCTCCTCCTTGGTGTAATCGTTAGGAGTCATCCTGTCAATCTGTGGGATGACATTGTATGCCAACTGATGAGGGAACTTATTGATATGCTCAGTCTTACCGGTCTCGATGATATCCTTATACTGCTGCTCAAGTTCAGCCATGGCAGCAGCACCAGCACCTGAAGCACTCTGGTAAGAAGAGATATGAATCTTCTTGATATGGCTCAAGTTATCGATAGGCTTCAACACTACAACCATCATGATGGTGGTACAGTTAGGGTTGGCGATGATGTTGCGAGGGCGGTTCAGGGCATCCTCAGCATTTACCTCAGGCACAACCAGAGGCACGTCGTCGCACATACGGAATGCGCTAGAGTTATCAATCATCACGGCACCATACTTGGTGATAGTCTCGGCAAACTCCTCTGAAGTGCCGCCACCAGCAGATGTGAAAGCAATATCGACATCTTTAAAGTCATCGTTATGCTGCAAAAGTTTGACCTCATAGTCCTTTCCCTTGAAGTTGTATTTTCGTCCGGCAGAACGCTCAGAACCAAACAACACCAAATCATCCATAGGGAAATTTCTCTCAGCAAGGATACGCAGGAATTCCTGTCCAACTGCGCCACTTGCACCAACAATTGCTACTTTCATAATCGAATCTTTTAATTTATAAAGTTGTTATAAGTGTAAACTGTGGAAGAGAAAGCCAGCCCCCTTATCATCTTCATGATTCCTCATTTTCTGATAGCTTCATGATTCCTCATTTTCTGATAGCCGGAAACTGCTTATTTTCTCAAATCCGCTGCAAAGTTAAGACTTTTTCTACAATATCAAGCATAAATTCCCAAAAATTATTGCTTTTTGCTGCAAATTTATCATTTTTGCTTACTTTTCTGCAAGAATATGCAGAAAATTGGAGAAAAATAGTTGCAAAAAACTTCGGTAGTTCAGTTTTTAATCGTACTTTTGCAACAGAATCATAATCATTAATAAGAGGATAGAAATATGTCAAGACCAATCAAAGAAACGCCCATTCTCTATGGCAAAGCAGCACGTAAATTTGAAGAAGAAATGCAACGTGTTGAAAACATGACCAGAGAGGAAAGAATGGCTAACAGAAAAAAAGTAGAAGAAGGATGTTCTGCATTTCTTAAGACTGTAAAAGTTTGCATTTAAGCGATATGAAGTTATTTTCTAAGGTCATCCCACTAGGCTCGCAAGACCTGCTGACTGCAGTGAGCAGACCTGCTGACTAGGCTCAGCAAACCTGCCGAGCCTAGTGACAACTTTCAAGAAGGTATATCCTTGTACTCCTGAAGATGGTTTCTTTCACTCAAGTAGCCGTATCCGTTCACCTGACGAGACGTATTCTTTCATCCAAAGAGACGTATTCTTTCACTTAAGGAGACGAATCATTCAAGGCACGGAGACACATCCATCAATGTTTCGACTACCATACTTCTATTCCAATAGGTTCTTTACCTGTACGTTCAAGACAGCTATTCCTTACCAAGGTTTCTAGCTTTTCAACCATTTTACGTTTGGTTTCCTTAGAAGCATTCCAACGACGCAACGCTTCTTCTCTTGTTATCTTTGTTGTATTCATTCTTTATTCCTCCTTTTTTTAGTTCAAATTACAATTGCAAAAATACCTCCCGTCAATATTTATAACCAAAATTCATATACCTACAAGTTGTGAATCTAGCGATAAAAACAAGAGGATTGAGAGGCTGGGAATCTCTGTTTTCTGCTCTATATTAAGAACAAGACCTATAGTTGTACGACTATAAAGTTACAGTTGTACGACTATACATGCTATGGTTGTACAACTGTAGAGTTATGGTTGTACAACTATAGGGGTTATAGTCGTACAACTATAGATTTTCCTCAACGGCATCTTCTTGTCAAGAAATCACAAACACCTGATTATCAGCAAGTTCTTATTCCTCTTCATATTTGCGATATTCTCAAAGAAACAATAAGCGTCTGGAAATACGAAAATCTCAGGCAAGCTAATGTAAAAAAGTTTCATTCTTAACAACGCCGCATCACTACATCTTCAGAATATACTTACAGATTACCTACTTCATTTTCCATCCATCAATGGTTCCCGTCTTCGATGAGAAGTTGCAGCCTATCTGATAAATCTTTCTGCCATCTGCTGCATATTCCCTGGCATAGCCCATATCCTCTATCTGCTTCAGAGCTTCCTCTGCCGAACCATCACGCTTGAACTCGAAGATGTAGATATAGTTCGGAGTCTCAACCACACAATCTACCCTACCTTCGCTTTGCTGCTTTTCGATGAAGACCGTGAAGCAGCTGATCATTCTCAATACGAGATAAAAGGTGTATTGGAAGTAACGTTCCTTCTCGCGTTCATCGTCCTTACGACGCTGGTTATAAGGAATGCTGGCAAAGAAGGAAGTCATCAGATTCTCCAACTGATGGCAATCTCCCTTCGACATCACATCTACTACCTGAATAATCCAGGCATCCGTTGACTTCGATGGCTTCAGATAACTGGAAGCTACCAACGTCAGGAAACCGCTCCTCACTTCATCATTCGGGAAATCCAGAAGATAGGAATCGGTATCCATATTCCAATCTTTAATGGTGAGATAACCGCTCTGATAAATCATAGGCAACGGTGCTTCCACATCTGCCTTGTAGTCGATAAAACTACTCGTAGGATAAAACCTGTTCACCATCTCGTTGATGTTCTCATCAAAATGAGACAATAGGCGAACAAGATAGGTTGGCGAACCGGTGCGGAACCAATAATCTGCCAGAATCTTCTTGCTCAGCGCATTCAAGATACTGAAAGGATTATAGATATCAAGCATATTAGGACTGAAGTGATAACCATCAAACTTCCTCTTCAGTTTGTATTTCATCCCTTCCTCCGTCGTCTTGTATCTCACAGCCATCGCCTTAATTTGCTCATCAAAGGTAGAATACAACTCCTCTTCCGTAATACCACAAAGTGCCTCATAATGCTCGTCCATACTGATGTCGTTAGGCTGATTGAAACCACTGAACACGCTTACCTGCGAAAACTTGGTGACACCCGTTAGCAAGACAAACTGCAGGTCATCATCAGCTTCCTTGAACACAGAATATACGCCTTTGAGCAGATTGCGATTATAATCCTCCAAAGTCATCTTTCCATATTCATTCTGCACAGAAATATCCATATCCATCACATCAAGCAAAGGCTTGTCATACTCATCAATGAGTACAACTGCTCTTAACCCAGTTTTTGCGTGAGCTTTCTTGAGTACGGCCCGAAAGCGACTACTCAATGTCTTGGCAAACTCATCCTTTCCATATAACAATTCTGCACGGGCAATAAATTCCTCCAAAACATGCTCCAGAGTATAAGGTTCAACATAATTCTGTCCGCCAAAAGAGAAGTGAAACACAGGATATTGCTTCCATTCCTTCTCCAGATTATCGATGGCAAGCCCCTTGAACAACTCCTTTTTTCCCTCGAAATAGCATTTCAAAGTAGATACGAGCAACGACTTTCCAAATCGTCGTGGACGACTCAGAAAGTATATATTGCCATTTTGCACCAAATCATAAACGAGGCTAGTTTTATCAAGATATACATATCCACCCTCTATGATTTTTTCGAAGTCTTGTATTCCTATAGGATATTTCATATTGCTGCCATTTTAATTTCTTTCGGCAAAGTTACAAAAAATAATGATACAAGCAAAGGAATATCCCGAAAAAATAACGAGATTGCAAAATACCATATTTGTGGGATTGTTGACAAGGAAAAAAAATAATACCTTTGCCTTTTGAAAATAATAGTTTAAAATCATGGTAGAAACAAAGAATAATATTGGAAATAGACAGCCGGATAGCAATGCTGGCTGCAGTAAGCAAAAAGGAGTGAAGAATAAGCAAACCCGGCAGCTGGTACTATGGATTGGCGCTTTGATAGTAGGCGCCGTCTTGGGGATATTCGGCATCAGCTGGCTGGATGGTCTGATGAACTTCATAGCCACGGTCTATACCCGCTTATTCCAGCTTCTGGCAGTACCAACCATAGCCTTGGCAGTTATCACAACCCTGGCATCCTTGGGCAACCAGGCAGATACCGGTAAGATATTCCGCCACGCCATCACCTACACCCTGCTCACGACGATAGCAGCTGCAGCAGTGGGACTGGTGCTCTACAACATCGTATCTCCAGGCAATTTACCTATAGCCTTGGTACAGAGCGGTATGGCGGATGTTCCCCAAAAGCTGGGAGAAACCAGCTATTATGACCATATTCTAGGGGTAATACCCAACAACATCATCAAGCCGTTTGCCGAAGGAAATGTACTCTCTATATTGATTTTGGCGGCAGCAGCAGGTATTGCTTTAACCAAAATGCCATCAAGCGATAAGAAAGAAGTCGTGATGAAGGGATTGTTTGGATTACAGGATCTGCTTTTCATGCTGATTCATGGATTAATCTGGGCTCTGCCTCTGGGTATCGTTGCCTTTGCAGCACAACTCTCAGCCCAGTTCTCTGCGGGTATCGTGATGGCTTCTCTAGGAAAATACGTAGCTGTTATCCTGGGAGGTAATGTCATTCAATTCTTCATCATCCTTCCGCTCTTCCTCTTGGCAAGAGGCTTGAATCCAGTGCGCACTTTGGGTAAGATGATGCCGGCAGTATTAATGGCTCTGTTTACAAAGAGTTCTGCTGCTACGTTGCCGGTGACGATGCAGACTGCAGAAGATAGACTGGGAGTTTCCAATCAGGTTTCCCGCTTCGTATTGCCTATTTGTACTACCATCAACATGAATGGTTGCGCTGCGTTTATCCTCGTAACCTCCTTATTCCTGATGCAGAATGGAGGAATGCCTTTACCTTGGACTACGATGATTCTCTGGCTCTTCATTTCAGTTATCTCAGCAGTGGGTAATGCAGGAGTACCGATGGGATGTTATTTTCTTACCCTATCTCTGATGTCCGGCATCAATGCTCCTATCGGCATCATGGGCATCATCCTGCCAATCTATACCATCATCGACATGATTGAAACGGCAGAAAACGTATGGTCAGACTCCTGTGTCTGTGCCATGGTGGATAGGGATTTGAAAGAAGAGTCCAATTGAAAAAGTATTCTCATTAAAAGTTTAACATACATTCATTCTTCAAGCAACAGACGGGAACAACTGAGGAGGGAAGTATCTATCGAGAACAAGAACAAGAACGAGAAGAAGGAGGAGAAGAAAGACGATGTTAAGCACATTGAGGTAAAGTAATCACTCATCACGTGCTAAGCAGCTTTCTGGATGACATTTCATTGCACCCTAGAAAATAATTAAAACGGAGGGCTAGTCCTGGTAATGGGCTAGCCCTTTTTTTGTGCCGGTTCTCATATATATACATATATATATATGTGCCGGTTCCTTTATATCAATATCAAAAAACACCTATTCCAATACGAATACCTTCGTTTCATGATTACTGCAAGAAATCATCGTTGCTTACCTTTACACCAAGTGGTCCATAGTCGCCAAGAGCTTTGTGAGCAAGCTGCTTGTCGGGATCGGTCACATGGTCGATAGGTTCGCCAGTCTTATCCTTGTAAGCAGTAGGTGTCATGGTTGCGATGGAGTGTATCCATTTCCTGTCTGGAAGAATGTTCCTGTACATGACAGCCACAATCTCTCCGATAGGATTGCCGTCTATGTTCTTTTTCTCACTGTCCCAAATGAAGAGATTGACATACTCTCCGTTGGCATTCATTTCGTTCACCTTGCTCTGTATGGCTGATAGCTTAGGATTCTTTTTCAGGCAAACCACAAATGTTGCTTTCTTGCCATCGGCATAGCGAGCCTTCGCATCATATACAGACATATATGAGCGTGTGTCGCTTGCTGAGCCAATGCAGATAGACCAATAACGTGTCACAGCTTTTCTGTATTCCTCAGGCTTTGTTGGCACCGTGGCCGGTATGAAGGAGAATGTGAGCACAGAGTCCTCGCGCAAGTGCGTTCTTCCATAAAGGTATGCCGTGGAGTTGTTTGGATAGTACATGCTAACTGGAGCAAGGAAGAATGGCATCTCCCTGTTTTCGTCGGATTTCTGTGTAAACACCTTCGATGTTATCTTATAGACATTTGATACAACGTGTTCTGGCACGTAGGTCTCATGCAAGTTCATGTCGAGTGCAGTGATGGCTGGCAGTTCTACTCCTGCGTATTCATCTTTTTGGCTTCCATCGGCAGTAGTGCCCAGGTAATGTCTGAGAACTACAGCTACTTTGTTCACACCTTCTTTAACTTTCACCACATTCTCTCCAAGTTTGTCTATTACGCTTTGTGACGTTCCGTTTGGCACCACATAGAGGGTGAAATAGTTCTTTCCAGAAGTGGTTGCGACGAAAGGATTCGTGCTTCCGTTATCTGCCGAGATGTCCTGGTCATCGATGCCTGCAAAAACGTCTCCTGTCATATCATTGTATAGTGATATGCTGAAATATCTGCAATGAGGATATTCTCCTTTCAGGCATAGAATCTTGTCACTGTTTTTGTCTATCTCATAGGTGTATTCCCAATAATTGGAGTATAAGTCCGGGTATGCTCCGAGAACTTCACCATCGCCTTTCAGGGTTGCGCCCCATTGCTCCTTTGGTGACACGGTAGGGATTTTTATATCGTTGTTGCTGTCGTCATCGGAACATGCGATGAATGTCATTGCCATGATACAACTTAGCAATGAGGTCATGATAATTTGCTTGATTTTCATACTTCCTGTTTTTTAAAATTAATATACTTTTTGTTCTCACTCTGTTTTACTTGATTTCCACTCTGAACGGTCCAGATACCGAGTTGTAGAGTAAGTCACCATTGTCAAAGAACTGTATGATGGCATATGCTCCATTGGCCCGATTGTCTTTGCCTAGGATTGTGCGGTGGCGTGTGGTGCCGGTGCGCCAGTCGAGTCCGGTTACTTCCCATCCTGTGGCATCGTTCCATCCACTTACGAATACCATTTCAGACGATGTGCTTACAGCAGGAATCATGCTTGGTGAACTGACGTCAGCACGTGTCCACTTAGCCTCCCACTTGTTCTCCTTTGTGTTCCAGCTCACGCATTCAACACCTCTAGGAGTCTCTATGGTAGGACCGATTGCCAGCACGCCTATAATCTTGTCGTTTATCTTTTCCGTTGTCTGGCTGATATTGTTCACCACAAAAGCGTCGTATCCTGCGGTTACTACGGATTGCTCCGACTGTACCCATTCGGTAGAGGCTGGTAATCCGCACGTTATGTCGAACGTTCCTGCCAAACGTTTGTTGCCGGAATCTACAGGCTTGGCATCGGCAGGTATGGCGTCACGCCAGAAAGCTACGAGTTTCATTCTCTTTGCTCCGTCTGTTATCACTACGAGTTTGTCCTCGTCGTTGCCAAATCCCATTAATGTAGGGGTTGCTCCTGTACCATATCCGAGCTTGATACATGGTGCCATTGGACCTCCGTCATACTCGGCTTTCCATGCTCCATCGCTCTCGCTGTCAGAGAACTTTCCATTCTTGCATATCAGCTTTTGCATGAGTCCCTTGCCGTTGGCCTCCTTGGCGTTGCTTGCCACATATACCCCGCCGTTCTCATCCACGGCTATTGAGTTCGTCAATATCTGGGTGCTTGCCAGTGGGTAGGTATCTTCTACCGTGGTCAACTCACGGTTGAGTACAACAAGAGCATTCTGTGCCGCCACGAGCAAATGTCCATCGTATGTCATGGTAGCTCCCACCAGCGTGTAAGAGTTGTTGATATACGGTGTGAGCTTAATCTGACTGTCTAGCTCTATGCCTTCCTTTGGATTATTTGGGTTCTTCAGCTTGTATCTTGCCATGATGTGTCCAGCATTGGTATATACATAGTTGTCCTTGTCGCACAACACATAGTTTCCATTGGCTATAGACATCTGTGGGGCAGCACCTAGCACTCCGGTTACGGCTGTAGCAAGTTCTGAGTAAGATGAGTAGCTGGATGTCAAGATGTTGAGTTGTTCTTGAGTTTTCATTGTTATTCCAGGCAAACCAGCTTCTGCGAGTCTTTCAAAATTGCCGTTGGATACGTCTATGATAGACACTCTGTCGCTGCTCATTCCCCACATGTATTTTGGGGAAGTGGACGCGAGCGTCATGAGGTTCACAGGACCGCTGCTTGTTGCCTTGCATTTCGTCAGGTCGGCATAGAACGTGCCGTCCTTCACTTTTGCAGTGAAAGCATCGGTCTGAGCCGAATTGAAATGGGTGATGCTGTATTCCTCTTGTGCCAGCCAAGGGTTTGCCTTTGGCTTGGATAGTTCTGCCAGAGGAATGTTAGGATTTCCGTTTTCCCCATTGTTGTCATCGTCTGAACAAGCAGTAAACATCGCCGCTCCTATTGCGAGGATGAATAATGATAGATACGATTTTTTCATAATTATTTATTGTTTTAAAATGAATACTCGTTTTGTAACAACAATTCCGAACCTACCAAAAGAAGGAAGAACAACAGTATATAAATATAGAATTGTTCTTGCTTGACGAAATCAGCGAAACTGAATTTCTTTTTCCAATGATTTCCAAGATAGAGACGGTAGTCGCGTATCATCACAAGGATGAACACTATGATAATCACAGTCACGATCACTACAACAATCATGATGAGATTTTCATCTGAAATTGAAATGGTTGGTTCTGCTCTTGTCATTTTCATTATCTGTTATGTTATTGATTCGATTGCAAAAATAGCTTTTTTATTTTGAAAGTGATAGTAGCTTTCCTATGGTAGTTGTAGCTTTTCCACAAAAAAAGTAGTAGCTTTCCTAGGAAAACTACTACTTTTTAAATAGTATTTAATGTAAAATTACAAAAATACACATTTAGATGGAGGCAAACTGTTTGCGCCATTGGCTAGGTGACATGCCCGTTTTCTGTTTGAATATACGATAAATCCATGTGTGGGATGAGAAACCACACTCTGTGGAAATAGCGTCAATGCTATATTCGGGGTTGGCTTTCATCATGCGAACTGCCTCATTAAAGCGAATGTCGCTAAGCCAGGTTCTAAAATTGGTGTATTCTGACTGGTTGAAGTATTCTGTCAGTTCGTTTTTCTTGTATCCCAACTTGGTAGCTAGCGAATAGATGCTAACTTCATAGTCCTTATAACATCCCTCTTCACACCATTTCTTGAGGGCTAATTCTATTTCCATCTTTCTATTTGCTGTCAAGATATTTGTGCTATGAGTGTTCTTATCGTCATTTATGTCTTCTGCTTCCGTGACTTTTGCCTCTGCATCATTTTCATCAGAAATGACTCCTTTGGGTGTGATGTAATAGCCCATAGCAATGAAAGTGTGGACGAAAAAGATGACAGAGAGTAACATCAAGGGACCTATTATATATAATAAGGTATTGAAGAGGATTGCTACAGGCAGGAGTCCAGCAGTGAGGTATAGCAAAATGACGCTGGCTTGCGAATAGCGCACGTATGGAATCAAGTCACTTCCGAAATTTTCCATGAGCTTCTGCCTTTGGGTATTTGTTTCTTTGCGAATGATAAAAATAAAATATGCCATGCTAGCCACAAAAAGACCGAGCATCACATAGAGCATATTGCCAATGTGTAAACTATGACTTTGGAACATGCCAATGACGAAAACCAGGGCAATGAGTATGTATGCCATCATACTACGCAAACAATGACGGCGCACTTTGCTGCCTGTACTCTCTATGTTGATGATGGAGAGAGTGATGGCAAATGCCACTGGGGTATAGAACAGTATGTTGAATGCTGCGCCCACATCGGTACCTTGTGCACGGAGTCCATGAACCATCTGTAAGAGGTAGTGGACGGAGAAGAATAGCATGGATGCAACGAGAAGCCATCTTGATATTTCGTAGCGCCACACCTTCCATCTCACCTGCAAACTTGCCATGGCTAATTGCAATGCCAGCATGGCTGTAATGACGCAACATACAAGTTGCAATATGAATAACGATGTCATAATATTGTTATTACCTTAATTCCACAACACTATTATAAATCAAACCTTTTAAGCCCCAGAACAACAAAAAGTTGCTCAGGATTTTGCCATGTGAGAATTTTCACTTATCTTAGTGTTGCGAAAAGAAAACAAGCAAAACTCTGACATAACATGGCAAAGATACAAATTAAATCTGAGAAACTCACTCCTTTTGGAGGATTTTTTCGGGTCATGGAGCAATTTGACTCCACATTGTCTTCTGTAATCGACTCAACCCTCGGTCTAAGGTGTAGATTGTTCGGTTGTTTTTTTATTTTTTTAATCCTATTTTTCCTATGCATTCAGCTAAAATTCATACCTTTGCATTATCTTTTCAAAAAACAACAAAATGTAATCAATATGAAACAGAAAGATGTTATAACGGGATGGCTTGTCGCATTCATTATCAGCTGTATGATGCTGACGGGATGCACCGAAAAATCCAGGAAGCTAGAGAAGAAAAACGTGAAAGTTGAGACTATCTCCGTGGGGAATACAAACCTGGGGGGAACGAAAGACTATGTGGGAACCATCGAGGAAAAGATGGGATCTACACTCAGCTTCGAGATAGCCGGAAACATCACTTCCATACGGGTGGAAGAAGGAGATAGAGTGAGCAAGGGACAGCTGCTCGCCACCATCAACCCTACCACCGTGAAGGAGGCTCACCGGGCAACACTCACCACCCTGAAACAGGCGCAGGATGCCTACAGAAGATTCCGGCCCCTGCACCAGTCGGGAACCATCTCGGATATGAAATGGGTGGAGATAGAAAGCAAACTGGAACAGGCAAAGGCGGCTGAAAGCATCGCCCGCCAGCAACTCTCCCACTCTACCCTCACAGCTCCTTTTGCAGGCGTCATCGCTGCCAAGAACGTGGACTTGGGAACCTACGTGCTCCCCGGACAGCCTGTGCTGAAACTCGCCAATGTGGCACAAGTCAACGCCAAGATATCCGTACCCGAAGCTGAAATATCTCATCTGCACGTGGGCGACAAGGTGAAACTGACGGTAGCCGCTCTTTCGGGTGCCATTTTCCGGGGAACGATTTCAGAAAAAGGCATCGATGCCAACCCCATCTCGCATACCTACGATGTCAAGGTGGGCATCACCAATCCGCAGGGCCGTCTGCTCCCAGGCATGGTATGCAACGCCCAGGTGCAGGGTAGCGCTGCTACCCCATCCCACATCACCGTTCCGCCACAAAGCATTGAACTGGATGTAGATAACTCCCGATTCGTATGGACCGTGGTAAACGGAAAGGCACATCAGCAACCCGTAACTACCGGCGATTTCGAAGGCGACGGCATCGTCATCCTTTCGGGACTGAAGGCTGGCGACCAGGTTATCATCAATGGCCAGCAGAAAGTTTCTGAAGGAATGAATGTAGATACAGCAAAAAGCGATAACCGATAAAAAAGTGGAGGGAAAAGATATGAATCAAGAGACAAGGCTAGAGACAAACAAACCGGGGGATTCCAAAAAGCCGGAGAGAGACTCCGCCCTTCGCGACCACATCAAGGCACGCATCACCAGGAAGCCCAACCGCATCATCAAGCGCTCGTTCATCGAGTCGGCGATGTGCAACCACAACATCGTGCTGCTTCTGATGGGCATGCTCGTATTTCTTGGCATACTCGGCATCTGCATCATGCCCAAGCAGGAGATGCCGCAATTCACCATCAGGCAGGGTGCCTGCGTAGCCGTATATCCGGGCGCTACATCCGGAGAGGTGGAAGAACGGGTGGCTAAACCGCTGGAGAACTTCATCTTCGGATACAAGGAGGTGAACAAGAAAAAGACCTATACCCAGAGTAAGGACGGCATGCTGATCGTGTTTCTGGAACTCAACGACGACGTGGAGGACCGGGATGCCTTCTGGAGCAAGTTCAAGCATGGCCTGCAGGCCTTCAAGAGCTCCCTTCCTACGGGTGTCCTTGCCCTGCAGGCTGTGGATGACATCGCCGATACCTCTGCCCTGCTCATCACGATGGAAAGCAAGCAGAAAACCTATAGGGAACTGAATACATACATAGACCAGCTGAAGGACAGACTGCGCCGCATTGATGCCATCTCGAACCTGCGAACCTACGGACTGGAAAACGAACAGATAAGCATCTGCCTAGACCAGAACAAACTGGCCAAATACGGCATCGGCCCCTATAAGATTCTGAACGACCTTGCCCTGCAGGGCTTCACCACCGTGAGCGGAAACCTGGAGATGGGCAACCTCAACCTGCCCATCCACATCACCGACTCATACAACAACGAGCGGGATGTGGCAGAACAAATCGTATATTCCGACCCCAAGGGCAACATCGTGCGCCTGAAGGACATCGCACAGATTAAAAGAGAATATCCGAAACTGAATAAATACATCAAGAGCAACGGCAACAAATGCGTGCTCCTATCCATTGAAATGCGACCGGGAAACGACATCGTGAAGATGGGAAGAGACGTACACAAGATGATGGATGATTTTGAACAGTCCCTGCCAGGCGATGTACACATCAATACCATTACCGACCAGAGCAAGGTGGTAAGCGAATCGGTGCTAAACTTCCTGCGCGAGCTGCTCATATCGGTCATCTCCGTCATCATCGTGGTCATCCTGCTCATGCCGCGCCGCGTGGCAGAGGTATCAGCCCTCAGCATCCCTATCACCATCTTCTCGTCGTTGGGCATATTCTATCTTTTCGGCATGGAGCTGAACACCGTTACACTGGCTGCCCTCATCGTAACACTGGGTATGGTGGTGGATGATTCCGTGGTTATCATTGACAACTACATGGAGAAGCTGGGCCATGGCATGTCGCGCTGGCATGCAGCCATCGCCGCTCCTAGAGAGTTCTTCATGTCGGTGCTTTCTGCCACGCTCAGCATCTCGCTCACCTTCTTCCCATTCCTCTTTACCATGCATGGCGACATGGGCGATTTCGTAAAATCATTTCCCTGGGCCATGTTCATCATCCTGAGCATCTCGCTCATGGTTTCGCTGCTGCTCACACCTTATTTACAGTATATGGTGATTCACCAGGGCATCAGCAGCCAGCACAAGCCCAACGCCCGCAAAAAGCCGCTCGACTATCTGCAGATGGGGTACACCTGGTTGCTGAAACGCTGTTTCGCCTTTCCACGCACCACCCTCGCTGTGGGCATCATGCTGGTGAGCACCGGAGCCATCATCTTCGTACATCTTCCGCAGAGAATGATGCCTATCGCCGAGAGAAACCAGTTTGCCGTAGAGTTCTATCTGCCTAGCGGAACCACCGCTGCAAGAACCGCACAGGTGGCAGATTCTATGGTCCACATTCTGCAGCGCGACCCGCAGGTAACAGCCGTAACCACGTTTGTTGGTCAGGGTTCACCCCGTTTCCACACCACCTATGCGCCACAGATTGGCGGTGAGAACTTTGCACAGTTTATCGTGAATACGGTAGATAACGATGCCACAGAAGAGGTACTCGACCGATATGCCGACCGATACTCCAACTATTTTCCCGACTGCTACATCCGCTTCAAGCAGATGGATTACAACAACGCCACCTACCCTATCGAAGTAAGAGTGAGCGGCGACAGCATGGGCGACCTGAAGGCTGCCGCCAGGAAGATAGAAGCCTGCATGCACAAGATAGAAGGCATCAACCTGATTCGTACCAACTACGAAGAGCCCCAGCCTGGCATCAGGGTAACTCCAGATGCCACCGAGGCCAACCGGCTGGGTGTGAACAAGACCATACTCTCTGCCGACCTTGCCATTCATTTTGGCGATGGCATCCCGATGGCCACCCTTTGGGAAGGCGACTATCCGGTGAAGATGGTTCTGAAATCGGAAAACGACAGCGACCTTGCCAATGAATACATCCCCGTGATGGGAGGAACATCGAGCGTTCCACTCCGCCAGCTGGCTAAGATTTCGCCCGACTGGCACGACGGCAGCATCATACGCAGAAACGGCGTGCGTACCATCTCTATCATAGGTGAACCTTTAAGGGGATTCAATGCCAACCGATTGGCCAACGAACTGAAGCAGGAAGTATCCAAACTCCCGCTAGATTCCAGTCTTGATTGGGAGATTGGCGGTATGGCAGAAAAGGATGCCGAAACCCTTCCTCAGGTTACATCGGGCGTGATGATAGCAGCCTTGATTATCTTCTTCATCCTGCTCTTCCATTTCAAGCGCATCAGTCTGGCACTGGTGAATCTCTCGTCCATGTCGCTCTGCATCTTCGGTGCAGCGATAGGCCTTCTGGTTACGGGTTTCGACGTGAGTCTTACCTGCATATTGGGCATTGTGAGCCTGATGGGTATCCTGGTAAGAAACGGCATCATCATGCTCGACTATGCCGAGGAACTGCGCCGCGACAAGGGGTTATCGGTAAAGGAAGCCGCCTTCCAGGCTGGCGAGCGCCGCATGCGCCCTATCTTCCTTACATCGGCAGCCGCCTCGGTAGGCGTACTGCCTATGATGGTAGAGAACAATACGCTGTGGTCGCCAATGGGAGCCGTTATCTTCTTCGGTACGCTTATCTCGATGGTACTCATCGCCACCATCCTGCCAGTGCTCTATTGGCTCGTGTTCGACAAGCACGGCAAGTATAGTTTGAGGAAGCAGTAACCACCCCTGTGTATTAAACACTTCGTTCTCATCGGTTGTGATGCCAATAGGCATCGGTGCACCCGTTTTCGGGTTCACAAATTGCAAAAATATCACCATGATTGTAGGATAAGGACAGAAAAACTTTGTGCTTTCAAGATTTATTCGTACTTTTGCAGTCAAAAACAGAAAGGGAGGGATGAATGCAGATGCAGAAATCCCTCTTTAAGTATAACAAAAAAGAAGAAAGCCTATGTTCCATATCGCTCAATACTTCCCTATCACTGACCCTACGTTGATATTCTTCGTAGTACTCCTCATCATCCTCTTTGCCCCTATCATCATGGGTAAACTCCGTATCCCGCACATCATCGGAATGGTGCTGGCAGGTGTGCTCATAGGCAAATACGGACTGAATATCCTGGAGCGCGACTCTTCGTTTGAGCTCTTCGGAAAGGTGGGACTCTATTACATCATGTTCCTCGCCGCCCTGGAGATGGATATGGAAGGCATGAAAAAGAACAAGTCGCGACTGCTTATCTATGGCCTGCTCACCTGTTTTATACCGTTCTTCCTCACATACGGCATGAGTATCTGGCTGCTCCACTACTCTGCCAAGGCTTCCTTCCTGCTGAGCTGCATCATGGCATCCAATACGCTGATTGCCTATCCTATCGTTTCGAGATACGGACTGCAACAGAAACCGAGCGTTACGCTAAGTGTGGGGTCGAGCATGATTTCGCTGCTCATAGCCCTGATTATGCTTGCCGGATTGGTAGCTTCGTTCAGCAAGCATGACGGCGTACTGTTCTGGGTATTCTTCACCCTCAAGTTTGCCGCCTATTGTGGCGTGATGATCATGCTGATTCCCCGACTTACAAGATGGTTTTTGCGAAGATACAGCGATGCGGTGATGCAGTTTATCTTCGTACTTTCGATGCTCTTTATGAGTGCGGCACTTTCGCAGATAGTGGGCATCGAGGGCGTTTTCGGTGCTTTCTTCGCCGGTCTGATATTAAACAGATATATTCCGCATGTTTCGCCACTGATGAACCGCCTCGAGTTTATCGGCAATGCCCTCTTCATTCCTTATTTCCTGATAGGTGTGGGCATGCTGATCAATATCAATCTTCTGTTTCAGGGCAGTCATATTCTATGGGTCGTGTTCTGCATCGCCTTCTTCGGAACCCTGGGCAAAGCCATCGCAGCCTATATCGCCTGTCTGGGTTTCAGGTTGCCACTTTCTTCGGGTCACATGATGTTCGGACTCACTTCGGCTCATGCTGCCGGAAGTATCGCCATGGTGATGGTGGGTATGCATCTGCTCGTAGCACCGGGCACTTACCTCGTCAACGATGATATGCTCAACGGTGTGGTTATGATGATTCTGTTTACCTGCATCATCTCATCCATCCTTACCGACCGGTCTTCGCAGAAGATTATCCTGAGAGACAAGGAACTGCCTGATGCGGAAGACGACAAGAAGGTGAGCGATGAGAAGATTCTGGTTCCGGTGAAATATCCTGAATATGCCGACAACCTGATGAGTCTGGCGTTTCTGGTGAGAAACCAGAAACTGAACAGGGGACTCATCTGCCTGAATGTGGTATATGAAGACAAGGACATGCGATACAACCAGGAACAGGGAAGACGGCTTCTGGAACATTGCAGTCAGCTGGCTGCTGCCACCGATGTGATGACGCAGACCCAGGTTCGTATTGCAGCCAACATCGCCAACGGCATCAAGCATGCCTTCAACGAGTTCCAATGTTCTGAGATTATCATCGGAATGCACATGCATCCTGAGGTTTCGCCGAAGTTCTGGGGAGAATTTCACCAGAGTCTTTTCAACGGATTGAGCCGACAGATTATCATGGCACGCATCAGACAGCCGTTGAATACATTGAGAAGAATACAGGTAGCCGTACCTTCGAGAGCAGAGTTTGAGCCGGGTTTCTACCGCTGGCTGGAACGACTAGCCCGACTTGCCGGCAATCTCGACTGCCGCATCCAGTTTCATGGCAGAGAAGAGAGTCTGGCGCTCATCAATGAATATATCAAGAACCGGCATCCGGAAGTGCGTGCCGATTATACTCAGATGATTCACTGGAACGAGTTGCCACAGCTGGCTTCGCAGATATCTCCAGACCACCTGTTCGTGGTAGTAACCGCCCGTAAGGGAACCGTATCTTACAAGACAGCACTGGAGCGTCTGCCGGAGGAAATAACGAAATACTTCTCAGGTACCAACCTGATGATTATCTTCCCCGACCAGCATGGTGATTCCTACGGCGACCAGCTTACCTTCGCAGAGCCTCAGCATCAGGAAGAGATCAGTGCTTACGAATCATTCCTGCAATGGTTTAAGAAGAAGTTCAGAAAATAAAGAGAAAACAAAGGATACTACTAAAAAAGGTCGCCAGCATTTTGGCGACCTTTTTTAGTATATAAACATTCAAAACGATTCGGATTAATCAAATCGATTCGAATGATTTATTTCTTCTTACAATCGTCTTTCAGGGGAAACTTACTAAGCATAGTCAAATGTTAAAAAACACCCTAAATACGAAGAATTCCACAACAAAAGCCTTTAATATCAATCTTTTTCCTTACCTTTGTGTTCTATATTTGGCAATTCTTAAAAAGAAAAGTCAATCGGTTTTTCATCTAACCTCTGGATATAACATTGGAAGATAAAATCAAACAGCCTTTAACGGCTAATGCTTCATTGTATAATGGGCAACCTACTGACACAGGTTCATCGTGTCCAAGTGCAAGACTTACCTCTTGTACGCCCTCCATCTCAAAGAACAAAGGTGGGGTGTCGGTAAAGAATGTGCCTTCACGAAACAAGCAATGGTTTGTATTAAGAGTTTCTTATGGGCGTATTATCAAGGCAAAAGCATTCGTTGAGGCTAAAGGATTGGAATGTTATGTTCCTTTGCGATATAAAGAGGTAAGAAAGCAAGGAAAGAAGCGAATCATCACGGAGCCTCTTCTCCCCTCTTTTCTCTTTGTTCATGCATCAGCAGAGCAAGTTGATTCTCTTTTGCAAGATAAGAACATCAAGGCTTTTGAAAATAGAGTTTTGTTGAGTTACTATTACGACCATACTTCACATTGTGAAAATGCGCCAACCAAGAATCCTCCTCTTATCATTGCCGATACAGCTATGGATAATTTCATCCGTTTAACCTCCATACATAATCCTCACATCATCCCTGTTACTTCGGATAATATCAAATATAAGTTAGGAGATGAAGTAGTGATTACAGAGGGTGAGTTTAAGGATATACATGGTAGAGTGACAAGGATTGCTGGTCAACAGAGAGTGGTGGTAGAACTTTTTGATGGATGCTTGGTGGCTACGGCGTATATACCAAAGGAGGCTTTGTCATTCTTTAAAATATAAAATCTCATAAAAATATATCAAAATGGTATACCAATACTTGCCAACCAGATTTAGGCAACCTTATGAAGAATGATAAATTGCTTGAAGCATGTCATGTCTGGTATCAATGATCCACAAGATTTACAATCAAACTTATCTAGTATTTTTTTACAACTTTCATTATGAAGCGCTTTGTTTTGCTTATTATAAGTGTTTTTACACAAATTCTTCTTGTAGCACAAACTCAGTTTGACTACATGGACGATGACGCAGTTGCTGGTGGTGCAGATAAAGCACTAAATGGCATAATAATTATTGCCGTCCTTGTGATTGCAGCGATTGTGTTGTTATTTATTATAAGTGCTTTATTAAATGTCTATTATTGGTTTAACCCAAAGGCAGACCCAAACTATAAGAGACTTTTGGCAAAACAAGAACAGGAAAGAAAACATGAAGAATATGTAAAAGGGAAAAGAAGACATGCTTTTCCTAATGCTGTTGATATAGGTCTGTCTGTTAAATGGGCATCATTCAATTTAGGCGCTTACAAACCATCAGATGTAGGAAGTATGTTTTACTGGGCAGAAAATCAATCATCGACTATAGGATATCCGAAATATTGTAAAATCAATATTGATGTTATTGGTGATATTGCAGGCGATGAAAAATATGATGCAGCTACAAACATGCTTGGTAGGAATTGGCGTTTACCTACAGAAGAAGAATGTCGAGAACTCTTAAATATGTGTAAATGGGAAACAAAAGTTATTGATGGCATTGAGGGCAGATTGGTTACAGGACCTAACGGGAACAGTATATTCCTTCCTTTTAATCAAAAGAACATCATATCAGGGAAATACGTGTCAGGACATTACTGGACATCAACTCCGCATCATGGGAGTGAAAGCGCAAATGATTTGAGATTTGGAGAAAATTGTAAACAACCTGCTGAATTATGGTGTGCAACGGCTTGTCGCTGTTTGTTCGGCATAAGACCTGTTTATACTACAGTTACAAGAGCTATGTCCGAAATTCAGAAAGTAACAGAAACAAAGAAAGCTTATGAGCAAATTCTGGAAAGAGAACCTCGCCTTACGGACACAGAATGTAATTATAAACACTATCAGGAACAATGTATAATACACGAAGATGAAAAGATTCCAAACAGAAATCCTCTATTGGGTGGCATTTGTTTTGTTGAAGATAAAATTCTAAGAGACGAGCATGGCATTATTTATAGTTTGGATGGGAAAAGGCTATTAGAAGGGAGGCATTGTGATTGCAAAACATACAGAATTAAGGAAGGAACCGAGTTCGTATGTAATGGCGCATTTAGCAAGGATGCCTGGGAAGACTTATTTAACAAAAGACAAAAAACGCTTGAAAAAATTATTCTTCCATCTACACTTCTATATTTTCCGAGAACAGCTGTTTCTGAGGATTGTTCGATAGAATCTTTAAGCCCCAATTATAGTATAATCAACGAACTACTTATTGATACAAGAAAGATGAGTGTGGTTAAGTGTCTCAATCGTTATATTCAAAAAATTGAAATATATGAACCCATTGAAGAAATAGAGGAATATGCCTTTGCCAACTGTAGCGTATTACAAAGCGTTTCTTTACCGAAGTCAATGCAGAGAATTGGAGAATACGCATTTCGAAATTGTGAATTATTATGCAGTATAAACCTACCGGATTCTATTGACACTATTTCAACAAGTGCTTTCTCTGGTTGTAAAGTTCTTCACATTAATCATTTGCCAAAGCATCTTTCTCATATTGGTGATTCTGCATTTCAGTGGTGTATAATAGATGGTGTAACAATTCCGGAGTGTATAAAAGAAATCGGAAAAAATCCTTTCTCGAAGAATACGAATAATTTAACTTCAGCATCCTCTCGATTTGTTATTATAAATTCATTATTAATCGATTCTGTAACTAACGAGTTAATTCAACTTGTTGATTCTGCTGTTAAAAATGTTTTTATACCAGAATACATAACCAAGGTAAGGGATAATGCATTTATGCATACAGACATTAAATCAATCGCAATTCCGTTTTCCGTGAAAGAATTGGGCAGTGGAATATTTTGGAATTGCAAGTTTTTATCAAGTGTTCAACTTGATTGTATAATAGAGAGACTTCCTAATTCTATTTTCGCATGCTGTTCATCTCTTACATCATTCGATGTGCCTGAGTGTATAAAGGTTATTGAATTCGGCGCATTTGATAGATGCACAAACCTTCAAGCAATTAATTTAAACAAAGGACTTAGGATTCTTGAGAATCGCGCATTTGAGAAATGTACAAATTTAGTGTCATTGAACATTCCTGAGTCTATAGAGAAAATTGGAAATGGTTATGGCTATTGTTTTAAAGATTGTAAGAATCTAAAAGATGTTATCTACGATGCAAGAGAAGCAGAAATTACAGGCTTACCTCTGGGTGTAAATAAATTGACAATTGGCCCCCACGTTAATAAGTTACCAAAGAACTTTCTATGCAAAAATCCTGTAATAGAGGTTTTAGTTATAACCAACAATGTAAAGCGAATTGAAAAAGGATGTATTGCCGATTGTCCAAATTTAAAAGAAATCTCAATAACTTCAAAGGACATTGTGATTGAAGAAGGATGGATTAGAAACTGCAAAATCCTTCAAATAATTAGAATACATGTAAATGCATATGAACAAATTCTTCCATTAATACCGAAAGAACAAAAAATAAAGGTTAAGAAGATATTTGATCATAAATTCCTATTTTTCAAATGGTAGCTTTGCAATGAACAAACCTAACACAAAGATTAAACGATGGGGTATTGTCGTAGTACAGTCACTTACCCCCAACGATGTCAAAACTGGAGAGAATCTGTATCATGATGTTCTCCAATATAAAGAATATCATAAAAGAGAATCATTCTCTTCCTTTTATGATGTCAATTCCTCTGATGAATTTCGTTTAGCAGTACTAGACATTGAAAAATCACTCTCGGAAGGGGATATTCTAACCCTACAACTCGAGACTCACGGCTGTGACGAAGGTATCGGTTTCAATAATGGAGAAATTCTTAAATGGAAGGATTTCTACGATATCATTAGACCTCTTAATATTAAAACGGGACACTTGTTATTTATTGTGATGGCTATGTGTAAGAGTGTTGCCATGATTTCTTCGATAAATCCTGAAAGACGTGCTCCATACAGAGCGTTTATATGTACAACGAGAAAGGTTACTTCTGACGAAATATATAGAGGCTTTCTTGCCTTTTACGACAAATACTTCAATTTACTAGATGTTTCACATGCCCTCACTGCCTTGCAAAATGAAGTGAAAGATGATAATGAGTATTCTCCTTTTCAAGCGTTATCTGCTGAAAGCGTTTTTGATGAAACATTTAATCCCAACAGGAATATTTCTAGTCTAGTGGATAATCAGTTGGAACAATTAAACATCCCCATTACTGATTCAACGAGGTCAATAATGGCTTATCACATTCAACAGTTACTGAAGAATTTGCATAACAGGTTCTACAACTACTATAATTTCAAAGACCTTTATTGATTTATGCTAGAACTCGAACTACAACAATACCTCCTTCGTGAGTACCCACAAGAGAATGCTCGCTGCGAATGGAAGGAATATAAGAATTTGAAGAACTCGTTCTGTGGGGACGAGAAGGATGATGTTATTTCCTACGTGTCAGCTATTGCCAACATGGAGGGTGGACATCTTGTGATTGGTGTAAAGGATAAGACGCTTGAAATTGTTGGGACTGATATTTCAAGGCTTACTTTTAATGGGCAACCTGCAAACACTCAGTCGGCAACGTTCAAACTCACAGAACAATGCACTTATCTTTCATCTGAAGGTCTAAGCATTGAGGAGTTTATAACCGATGATACAAATAAGCGAGTATGGATAATACATATTCCAAAGCACTTGCCTCGTCGCCCTGTCCTTGCCCACAAGAAGGCATGGCAACGCATAGAAGATTCGTTGGTGGAATTGACCCAAGAAAGAATGGCTGTCATTCTTGAAGAGCCAATCTATGCAGCAAAGGACTGGTCTGCAGAAATTGTACCTGATGCTACAATAGACGATTTGGATGAGGTTGCTATCGCCAAGGCTCGAATGATGTTCAAAAAAGTACATAGCCGTATTCCTGCTGAAGAAGTGAATGCTTGGAATGTTCAAACTTTTTTGAGCAAGTGTGGATTAACGAGAAACGGAGGTATTACTCGGGCAGCTATCATTTTGTTGGGCAAATACGAATCCGCTTTCAAACTGCGTCCTGCTGTTGTACAGGTTACTTGGACACGGCGAGACAAGAACCAGGAAGTGGTTGACTACGAACACTTCACAGTTCCATTTATATTAACGGTGGACGAAATCCTCTCAAAGATAGAGAATCTGACATTGCGTGAAATGCCTGGAGGTACGCTTTTCCCCGACACGATGAAGCAGTATGACGACTATACCATCCGTGAGGCCCTTCATAATTGTATTGGCCATCAAGACTACACTCTTCAGCAACGCATCAATTTCGTGGAGAATCCAGGATATCTGTATTATTCCAATGCTGGCACATTCATTCCTGGCACTTTGGAGAATGTTTTGAGAAACGAAGAGCCTCTGACGTATTTCCGCAATGAATGTTTATGTAGGGCGATGGTAGATTTCAACATGATTGATACCGTAAGCCGTGGTATCAAGAAAATGTTCAATGAGCAATGGCGCAGACACTTCCCTATGCCTGACTATGAGATTGACCAGATCAAGAAGAAAGTAGTTGTCCGCATCTATGGCAATGAAATCAATAAACGATACACTGATTTGTTGAAAACAAACAACACTCTTTCTCTCTGGGATTGTATCTCACTAGACGCAGTACAAAAAGGCAGAACTATTCATGAGGATATAGCGCAAGACTTGCTCAAACGTGGACTGATAGAAGGTGAGGCCCCACATTACAGCATTTCTCTTAGCATTGCCAAGAACACTCACCAACTGCCTTCTTATACAAAAACAAAAGGATTGGATAAGGAGAGGTTGCGTCAAATGGTTCTCCAATATCTCAGCAATGCAGGAAGTGAAGGTGCCAAGCGAGATAGTATATACGAATATCTGAAGGATGTTCTTCCGCAAAACAAGACGGAAGAACAAAAAATTCGTATGCTCGGAGATTTGCTCAAAAATATGAGCAAAGAATATTTAATAAAAGCGGAAGGACGAACTTGGTATGTCATGCCTCAATCATAGAGGACATATTATAGCGGATTATAGCGGAATTATAGCGAATTCGGCATTCTTTATAGCGGAAAATCCGTCGAATTTCGACGGATATAGCGAAATTAATACTAAAAAAGGTCGCCAAAATGCTGGCGACCTTTTTTCATATTTATTTCGTATTCAGAACCAGCTTCTTCGTTTTCATCTTTTCTCCCGCTACCGAAAGTCCTACCTTTCCAGGCTTATCACCGGCGCACAATATTACGAGGGCGGAACCCTGGAAGAGATGGCGCTGAATGGTTTTCTCCAACTGGGTCTTTCCGATATGAAGTTCATCCGATGTGATGTTTCCATTATCCACCGCCACGATATTCGCATCGCCTTTTACGGTGAAAGTCAACTTATCGAATGCCTTGGTATTCTTATCTAAAAATATTTAATTTTCACCCAAATAGCCAAAACTACTGCCAATTAACAAGATATTTAAAATAGGGAAATATCAATCTAACATCTCAAAGAAATGCAACTTAAAAAAAATGTAAAGGCAGCATCATTTCTTAAAATATGTTTAAGAAAAGCGAAAAAACACCCTTCACACCCTTCACCTGTAATAAATTGATTTACAGAATGTTAAATAAAAAGGTGAAGGGTGAAGGTTTGAAAACTCTATTTATATATGTACGCGTGGGTAAAGAAAAAAGAGGGTAATTCGAAAAAAGACCCTAGGGTCAAAAATCGAAAAAGCCCTAAAAAAGAATATAATATAAAGATTTAAAATATACCCTTCACCCTTCACCTCGTCACCTCAACACGGTTTCCATATCTTCTTTATCGGAGATATTTTCTTATTCTTCGGAGATATTTTGCTATCTATCGGAGATAATTTCTTATCTATCGGAGTTATCTTTTTATTCTTCGAAGAAATTTTCAGAATGATTTCATGGTATTTTCTGTACTTTATTTCCCGAATCCACGCAAATCGCACAAATCGCATAGGTAGGAAACGGAAATGTTGTATCTTTGCAACGTCAATCAGAAGTAACAACGAAATGCAGGATTGCTGAAAAAAACAACATAAAAATTTGGAAGTTAGAATTATTCAGCATAATTTTGCAGATGAAATAAAACAAGAAACAATATGCAAACAAGCAAATACCTATTAGCAACAGAAAGAGATATGTGGCGCAAGGATACCAAGAACTGGCTGATGCAATTTGATAGAATGGATTTCATATCATCATGAAGCAACATCACGATGAAGAACATCCAGATGGATTGCGACAACTTCTTCGATGTGGGCAAGAGCGAAAAATACCGTCTGGTAGATTTCACCTTTGAGAACATCAACTGCACCGACAAGAAGATGGCATTCGATGCCAGCCTCATCGAGAATACTGTGGCAAAGAAGATGAACATCACCCCTAGAGAAAAGAGCAACAGATTGAAGACCACCGGCGATGCCGACGGGTTGAAATAACACATACTTTTTATAGAAAGTAATACAGAATTGAGTACAGAAACGAGCTTAATTTGCAAGAATAAGACGCGTTTTGTTTTTTTATATCCCTCCTTATTTCTTTTTATCTCTTAAAATTAGGCATTTCCAAATATTTTGCTTAATTTTGCCTGCAAAATAATTTTGAGTAAGAAAATGATAGATATAAAAGGTATAACCAAGAGCTTCGGCTCCCTGCAGGTGCTTAAGGGCATCGACCTGCATATTGACAAGGGCGAGGTGGTAAGTATCGTCGGTCCTAGTGGTGCCGGCAAGACTACACTCCTCCAGATTATCGGTACCCTCGACAAGCCTGATAGTGGCAGCATCATGGTTGATGGCATCGATGTAAGCAGCCTCAGCACCAAGAAACTGAGCGATTTCCGCAACCAGCATCTCGGTTTCGTCTTCCAGTTCCATCAGCTTCTCCCTGAGTTCACCGCCCTGGAGAACATCATGATTCCTGCCTTCATTGCTGGCAAGAGCCGAAAAGAAGCCAAGGAGCGTGCCGAGGAGTTACTGGCGTTCATGGGCTTGAGCGATAGAGCCAGTCACAAGCCTGCCGAGTTATCCGGTGGTGAGAAACAGCGTGTAGCCGTGGCGAGAGCTTTGGTCAATAATCCTGCCGTCATCCTTGCCGATGAGCCATCAGGAAGTCTCGACACCAAGAACAAAGCTGAGCTTCACCAGCTCTTCTTCGACCTCAGAGACAAGTTTGGTCAGACTTTCGTCATCGTAACTCATGATGAGGGCCTTGCTTCCATCACCGACCGCACCATCCATCTCAAGGATGGAATGATAGAAAAGACTGTGGAAGCAGGAGCTGCTGATAGCCAGGAAGAAACTGCAGATAACAATAAAGAAGTTTCTGCAGAAGAAACAGACTCATCCATAGATTGCATCTAAACGCCCTGAACCAACGGTCACCGGCCGAAGGGAAAGGTAAAGGGCAGAAGCTCCTAGCCCAGTGCAACACCCTGGGTAATTACGGACGCAAACCTGTCGCCCTGTAAGGGCAAAAGCATTTTATATTCTCGAAAATAATATGATATGGCAAAAAAGATAAAACTCGGCGATTACAATCGCCTTCGCATCGTAAAGAAAGTTGATTTCGGTCTGTATCTCGATGGTGGTGACGAGGGAGAAATCCTCCTTCCATCCCGCTACGTACCTGAAGACGCAAGCATCGGCGACGAGCTGGATGTCTTCATCTATCTCGACCAGGAAGAGCGCCTCATAGCAACCACCGAACCCCCTTTGGCAAAGGTGGGCGATTTCGCCTATCTCGAAGTGAAATGGGTCAACGAATACGGAGCCTTTCTGGGCTGGGGGCTAATGAAGGACATCTTCTGCCCATTCCGCGAGCAGAAGAAGCGTATGGTGCTCGGCAACTCCTACATCGTGCATATCCACATCGATGAGGAGAGTTACCGCATCGTTGCCTCTGCCAAGATTGAGCGTTATCTCAACGAAGACCATCCTCACTACAAGCATGGTGACGAGGTGGATCTCCTCATCTGGCAGAAGACCGACCTCGGCTTCAAGGTTATCATCGACAACCAGTATCCGGGTCTGCTCTATCAGGACCAAATCTTCCAGTACATCCATACGGGTGACAAGATGAAGGGCTACATCGGAAGAGTCCGTCCTGACGGAAAGATAGATGTCACCCTACAGAAGACCGGCATTCAGCAGACTGCCGATTTCGCCGAAACCCTCTACCAGTATCTCTTGGACAACGATGGCGAGTGTAACCTTGGCGACAAGAGCGAGGCCGACGACATCTACGAGCGTTTCCACGTGAGCAAGAAGGTTTACAAGCGTGCCATAGGCGATCTATACAAAAAGCGCCTCATCACCGTAAGCCCGATGAGCATCCAATTGGCGGAATAAAGCAGATTAGAACTATATATAATTAAGGTGGACATTGCTATTTTTAAAAAGCATTGTCCACCTTATTATATATAGGAACGGAAGATTAATCTACATAAGTTCTTCCTTATGAATTGTCTTAATCTTATGCTTTTTGTCTTGCTTCCCAGCCTAATAAAACAAGGGAGCGAACTGCATCGCAACGCAGCCCGCTCCCTTATCTATACAGATGATTGAATTTAATCTACCTTTTCGATAATCTTCATTCCCTCTTCCACTGCCTGCATGTTCAGTGGAATCAAACCATGATGGCGCTCTGGCAATGACTTGTAAAGCGCCTTGTTCAAACCATCGGTGCTCACAACAGGACAAACCTTCAGCAGACCGCCCAAAACAATCATATTGAACACCTTGGAGTTTTTCATCTCGGCAGCCTTGTCCATCGCATCAATGCGATAAATGGTGATGTCCTTGCGCTGTGGAGGATTCATCACACCATAGCCATCATAAATCAGGATGCCGCCTGGCTTAATCTTCGGCTCAAACTTGTCGAGCGACGGCTGGTTGAGCACGATGGCTACATCATAATGGCTCAGGATAGGCGAAGAGATGCGACTGTCGCTCACAATGACCGTTACATTGGCTGTACCGCCACGCTGTTCTGGTCCGTAAGCAGGCATCCAGGTTACCTCCTTATCCTCCATCAGTCCTGAATAAGCCAGAATCTTTCCCATAGAAAGAACGCCCTGACCGCCAAAACCGGATATAATGATTTCTGTCTTCATTGTTCTAATCTTTTGTAAATGCCAAATTCAACATTCAACATTCAACATTCAACATTACATGTTCGTTGTATCCTTCAGGTCACCCTTAGGATACTGCTTAAACATGTTCTCTTCCATCCACTTGTTAGCCTCAACAGGTGAGAGTTTCCAACCGCTGTTGCAGGTAGAAACAATCTCTACCAGGCTGGAGCCCTTGCCCTGCATGCTTGCCTCGAACGCCTTGCGGATAGCCTTCTTTGCCTTCTTGATGCTTGCCACGGTCTCCACACTCTGGCGGGTTACATAACAAGTACCCTGCAGATGGCTTGCCAACTCGGTAATATTGAGTGGATAACCATGAAGATCAGCCTCTCTACCATAAGGACAGGTAGCAGTCTTCTGACCCAACAGGGTGGTTGGCGCCATCTGTCCGCCGGTCATACCATAGATGGCATTATTGATGAAGATGATGGCGATATGCTCACCACGGTTCAGGGCGTGGATAGTTTCGCAGGTACCGATGCACGCCAAATCGCCATCGCCCTGATAAGTGAAGACAAGACGATCAGGCCACAAGCGCTTGATACCCGTAGCTACAGCAGGTGCACGACCATGAGCAGCCTCCTGCCAGTCAATATCCAAATAGCGATAAGCAAAGACAGCGCAGCCCACCGGACATACGCCTACCGTCTTATCCTCCATGCCCATCTCCTCTATAACCTCGGCAACGAGCTTATGAACTACGCCATGCGAACACCCCGGGCAATAATGCATCGGGGTATCGTTCATCAGCGTAGGCTTCTTATATACCAGATTCTCTGGTGAAATTATATCATTCATTTTATTAACTTCTTTAATGCTTCAACGATTTCCTCCGGCTCAGGTACGATACCGCCCAGACGACCAAAGTGCTCCACAGGAGTCTGACCATTCACAGCCAGTCGCACATCCTGAACCATCTGACCGGCATTGATTTCTACAACCAGAATGCCCTTCTTGGTCTTGGCGAGTTCATGAATCTCCTTTTCAGGGAAAGGCCAGAGGGTGATAGGACGGAACAATCCTACCTTGATGCCCTGCTCACGCGCACTCTCGATGCTCTTCTCGGCAATACGTGCCGCACTACCGAAGGCTACGATAACATAGTCGGCATCATCCATCTGCTCGGTTTCATAACGAACCTCGGTTTCACGGATTTTTCTGTATTTCTCCTGAAGAGCAATATTGCGCTCCTCCATCACCTCAGGCTTGAGTTCCAGAGAGGTCATGATGTTGACTGGACGACTCTTCGGACGGCCGATGGTAGCCCAAGGACATTCCTTCGCAATCTCCTCCTCTGTACGACGAGGCTTGACAGGAGGCAGAACCACCTTTTCCATCATCTGACCAATGACACCATCGCTCAGAATCATCGCAGGATTGCGATACTTAAAGGCAAGCGTAAAGGCGAGATCAACGAAATCAGCCATCTCCTGAACTGAAGCAGGAGCCAGCACAATCACATTATAGTCGCCGTTACCACCACCGCGGGTAGCCTGGAAATAATCACTTTGGGATGGCTGGATGGTACCCAGACCCGGACCGCCACGCTGCACATTGACGATAACGCCCGGAATCTCAGCACCTGCCATGTAAGAGATACCCTCTTGCATCAAAGCCACACCCGGACTTGAAGAAGTGGTAATGACACGCTTACCGGCACCGGCGCCACCATAAACCATGTTGATAGCCGCCACCTCACTCTCAGCCTGCAGAACCACCATACCTGATGTTTCCCATGGCTTGAGCAGAGCCAGCGTCTCTATAATCTCACTTTGAGGTGTGATAGGATAGCCGAAGAAACCATCCGCACCACATCTGATACAGGCATGGGCTATCGCCTCATTGCCTTTCATTAATGTAACTTCCTGATTTGCCATTATTTAGTCCTCCTTCTTACGATAAACAGTGATACAGCCGTCCGGACACACGATGGCGCACGAAGTGCAACCAACACACGCATCAGGTACAGCTGCCTCTACATAACGGTAACCATGCACATTGACTTTTTTCTCTGCCAATGCGATGACATGCTGAGGACAAGCCTCCACACAGAGCGAGCATCCCTTGCAACGCCCGGTGTCGACTACAATAGCCCCTTTAATCTTACTCATATTCTAATTTCTTACTAATTATCTTTACCATTGGAGTAAACAAAGCTCCTGCTGTCCACATGTCAGTTGTTATGGATTGTAGTAGTCTTTGCAATAAAAGCTCATGATATCATCCAGCATCTCCTTGGCTGCTACGGCAGGGCTCTCCGGATCGAGAGCAATGGCCTCCATATAGCAGTCGAGGGCACGCTTAAAGTCACCCTGCTTGCGCCAGGCGTTACCTTGCTGATAATATTCTTCTGCTGTCATTTACTCTTCTCCTTTTTAAGTTTTGCTCTGCGAAATTACTAATTTTCGGCTAAGAAAAAGAATATAAGCCTAAGATTTAAACTATATTAATGTAGTTTTTCACAAAAATGCGCACACTATAATTCAGTGTGCAATTTTTATGAAAGATGTGCATTATTTCTACTAAAATATTCTATAAAAACACTATTCGTCATTTACCGCAGTTTTTTACGGTAAATAACGAACAGTACGATTCCCCTCAACAGAAGGTAGAGAATGAAGGCCAACCACAAGGCATGATTGCCCAGAAAAGGATGCAAGCCGAAGAACAGACCGAAGAACGAAGCCGAGGCTACGGCGGTAGAACAGAGCATAGACTTAGACTGGGTGATGCCTACAAAGATGCCATCGAAGACGAATGCCGACATGCCAGACAGCGGAATCAGCACAGCCCACCAGAAATACTCGCCCGATGCAGCTATCACCTGCTTATCGCTCGTGAGCAAAGAGAGGAAATTCTCGCCACCCACTATATATAATAAGGTGAAACCTACTGCCACGACAGCTCCAAAACCCATCGTTCTTCTAACCACCTCGCGGAATGCCCCCATGTTTCGTGCTCCGTAATACTTGCCGCTCAACGCCTCTGCCGCATAAGCAAAACCATCCATAAAATAAGAGAAGATGGTAAAGAGCGTCATCAGCAGCGTATTCACAGCCAGCACGATGGTACTCTCCCTGGAACCTGCCGCCGTAAAGAAGAGGTTGACCGCCACCAGACAGAGGGTGCGGAGAAAGATATCCTTATTGAGCGAGAAAAACTGCTTCAGCGGTTCGGCAGCAAAGAGATGCCGGCGATAGTCATACTTGCTTAACCGGCGATAACAGATGCGATAAAACAGACATGCCATCAGGAATCCCCACCATTGGGCAATGACTGTTCCGAGCGCCACACCTTCTACCGTCATACCGCCGACAAAGACCAGCAGCAGAGAGGCAATAATGTTAACCACATTCTGTGTCAGCGATACCATCATCGGAATGCGCGTGTTCTGCATACCGATAAACCAGCCCGTAAATCCGTAGAGTCCGAGCACTGCCGGGGCTCCCCAGATACAGACATAACAGTATCTTCGTGCCAGTTCCACGACATCCGCTTCCGGCGACATCGCCCAGAGTCCGCAGCCTATCAGCCATTTCTGGAGAACGAAGAACAGCACTCCTATCCCCACACCGATACTCAGAGAGCGCACCAGGAGCCTCAGCACCTCAGCCAAATCTCTCCTTCCCAAAGCCTGCGAAGTCATTCCGCTGGTTCCCATTCTCAGGAATCCGAAAAGCCAGTAGATGACATTGAATAGCATCGACCCTACGGCAATGGCTCCGATATACGCCGCATCACCGATATGCCCGACGATAGCGACATCAACCAAACCCAAAAGCGGTACCGTGATATTGGATATTATCGACGGCACCGCTAATTGCAATATTCGTTTATTCACCTTTTTCAATTCTTAAACCTCATTTAGTTTTACTGGTATATGACCTTCAAACTGTAACCACCTTTTTTAGAATTTAAAAATATACTCAATAAACTTACATTCATTTCGCTATTACCATCTGCTTATCAGCGAAAGCACTACAAGCGTCAACCAAAGCCAACAGTTTGCTCCAGTTTGAGACAGGTTCCACTCTATGAGCAAAACATTTGCGCACATACACTTTTACACTTTCATTTCCAGCGGTAGCCTTAACCGTGAATTCTCCACACTCATTAGCCACCGAAGTCTCAATCTTCTTTAATGCTTCAGCAGAGACCTTATATCCTTTCGGCAATGGAATCTCTATATTCCATTCATCAACAAACGCCATCTTGCGCCAAACATCATCGATACGCTCTCGATCCTTGCCTTCTAGTTTCAACGAACTTCCTATTAACTTACCTACCGACAACAAATAGTTATTTCCAGCGCGTTTCACCATTCCATCCATCACATAATCTACATGATAAACAAAGTTAGAACTATCTCGACGGATTCCTACGCAATCTACTCCATAGCCACCGACTTGCACAGGATCACCATCGTGATAACTACTGATTTCAGCCTTAAACGGATCTATGGCATTTTTCCGATATTCATTGAAAGCTCCTTTTAATTCAGCAGATTCCTTCTTAGTATAACAAGAGTACGGATCTTTGTCATCGTATTTCAAATATCGCCAATAAGCTTCAAGTTGGCTTGAACCAAAAAGCGTGTTATCAGGACTCACCAAAGACTGACCGTACATTTTCTGTTCACCCGAATAAGTTACCTTCCTACTGATATCAAGTTTAGTACCATCAAGTTTAACCACCATATCTGTAACCGACTTATTGTCTTCAGCTTGACTCACAGGTATCGTTATTTGTTCCTCGGAATCTTGCATATACGCCTTTCTTCCTTGATATATATAAGGTATCTCGGAAGCAACCTTAGGATAAGTTCCAGGGAAGTAGTACACATCAGTTCCCTTAAGGCGGAAGAACCAAGATGTAGAATTATAATTAATCAGTTTATCAACAGGCAATGCACCAAACGGAGTGGTAATGCCCATTTCTATTTCCACACCCAATTTACGCAAATAATTAGCCACTGTATTAAAAACCCTCTGAGAAGCTCCCCCACTAACATACTCAAAAGAATAAATACGGTCAGCTTTCTCCTCGGCAGACATCCCCTCTTTTTTGGCAGACTTGAAGACGCTCTTGTACGTACTAGGAAGACCAGCAGGAGAATATCCCCCCTTAGACACATAAGATTTCAGCAATTTCCAATCGTCTTGCAGGATTGGTGTTACATCAGGATTGCCTCGAACACCTTTTTGGCGCATAGCTTTCTCTACTACTGCCACTTTAGCCTTGGTCGGGGTAATATACATCTCTATAAAAGGTGACTGCTCCAAAGGATTATACCAAATGGATGATTCTGCATCTACCGGCTTATCCATAACCATATCAAGCACTGCATTTTTGTCCTTGTCTGTGGTCTGAGTAAAATCAGGGGCACCATTCATCGTCCGATAGACGGTGGCCAGACTTTGGTCTAGCACACAGTGAACCTTGGTATAAAGGACAGGTTCGTCTTGACGAAGAACAAAATAGAAAGGATCCAGCTGTTGTTCCTGTGTATCTATTTGGTCTAGAGAAAAGACATCAATACAATCTCCCACTTCCAAACCAGGCACAGCTATCTTCTGACTCAAGTCCTTGTCATTTTTGCCTTCCTTGACATCTACATAGTCATCTAAACTTACCTCCTGTACGTTACCATTCTTCTTAATAACACGAATGCCAAGCACCGTTTGCGTTTTATGATGATATCCCCAGGTCCACTTTCTACTTTTCGTCTTGAAAGTAAACTCAGAATAATCCTTCAACGCCTTTTTGTCATTGATTTGAATTAACATACGCTCCATATCCGTACAGTCTATCTGACGAGTAAGGCGAAGATTGAGCACCAGATCAGCCGTTGCCTTACGATAATAATCCGTGCTCAACTCCCGATAATAAGATAGTATGACGGCCGAAGCATTCTTGTATCTGTCGGGAACCGTTCGTTTTTGAAAGTCAGCAGGCGTACTGCTCCAAACTTCTTGCCGCACCTTTTGCGCCAACTTCAAATAATCAGCTTTCTCGTCAGCATTCACTGACAACGTCAAGAGCTGTACCAACAGAATACTGAAGACAACTCGGATTACTTTAATCTTTCCCATAATTCAACTTTTTGACTATGAATAATACATTTAACTCATTTTTCCTTTAATACTACTTGCTCATTACAAGCTGCTCCCCAATCACTTATAATCTTATTCCAAGCAGGGATTTCGCTTCGCGGAACACGTCTGTGGTGTATTACACACTCCTTATGCATAACAATCTGATTGCCTGTTTGAGAATAAGTGCGACAAAAATCAACCCATGCAGTATGAATCTGATAAGGTGCGGGGAGGCTACTGACCTCCATTTGCTCTGGAATCAAAATCTTTACATCACGTACTTCCTTAGACCGCAAGTCTATCATGTAATCGGAAACCCGTTTGGTTGTATCCACTGGAGTCAGAAAAAGGCTCTCATCGAGATTGGCATCTAAATAAACACTACCGTCAACCAGTTGCCCAGCTCCCTTTTTCATAAAAAAAGCAGTGATATTCAAAGACTCATCCCGAGGACGATTTCCCGTCATCACTATATCCCCTATCTTATCCAATCGTTCATCAACCCCCATCGCTGCCACCAAGGCCTTTTCTTTTTCATCTTGTGCCGTAGCGTCATTCCCCACTAGTATCCAAGACTTCATATCGCCCTTCCATTTAGAGTACAATTTTCCCTTTATATCGTAGTTTCCATCATCCCCAGATTCTAAGGTTGTCTGATATGTTATAGAAGAAAAGCAAGAATCAGCAGCCAGCTCAGGTAACTTATTCATACGAAAGCTATCTGCGTCTTCTACCAAAGCCATCCTTCCTTGTATATTGTCTGGCACATAGCCTAGAGGAACATATGGATTCGTAGCATCCAGATAATATGGCTTTCCCTGATAGAAAACCGTACATATCGCATGATCAATAGATGCAATAGAAGGATTTTCCTGCAAAGAATAAGGTACATCCCATGTCCCTATATCCGTTTGACGAGCATCAAAGCCTTGCGCCTTGAGCAAGGTTTTGAGCAAAAGAGCCATAGCCTTGCAATCACCATAACGCTTACGAATAGTTTCAGCAGGTGTTGCCGGTTGATGGGCAGAAATGCCTGCCTCAAAAGCCAAATATCTGATATTCTGCTGTACCCAGGCATAAGTATTGGCTATCTTGTCATAATCGTTTTTTGCCCCTTTCTGTATCTCTCTTAGTATTTCTTCTTGATTAGGAATAGAGCAATCCACATTAGCCAACTGATGAGACCAGACAAACATATCTTGCAGACTTTGGAATGCTCCCAACACCAAGAGATGAGGAGCACTATATCCCCAAGATGGAGAATTAGGTTCTATCAGCTGTGCAGGTAAGGAATGAATCACATAAGTAAAAACGGAATCTCCCTCTGCATTACATGTAGTACTTTTCTCTATACCAGCAGGAAGATTATATTCTTTTATCCGAAACTGCTGGAAGGCTTTTGGCTTGATTACCTCTATCTTCTTATGCTCTACATAATTAGCTTCACACAAAGGAATAGTTGTGAAATAAATAGGATTGAGATAGGTTCGAGTAAAAGAAGCCTTCAGAGTCTTGCCAACCTTTGGAATCTGATAGCTAAAGTAGCAAATCTTGGTATCATCGTAAAAGACATTACGAGGAATGGCTGACTTGTATTGTGCATACCCCTTACACTGTGCCTTGTCCAAACGAATAAACTCTCCGTAATAAGCACATGGTTGAACTAGAGCGGAATATTGGGTTACACCATACTCATAATCCGTAGTGTTAACAACAATAGTCTTACCTGCGTCATCAGTTTTGAAGACGTATCTATCATTGCATTGCAATATATGCACATTGTCATCAGCTTTTTGAGCCGAGATGGGTTGCAAAAAAGCGAAGAGCAATACCAGCATACTATCTAAATCAGCAAGTCTGTATTGGAGCATTTTTCTCATTTTCATTATACTCTGCTTCTTTTATTTATTCAGTTTGCAAAAATAAGAAAAAAAAACGAGAACAAAGGATAAGAAAAGAAATTATTTTGTTTTTTGCATTAAAAACATATCATAATAATATAAAAAAGACAAAAGTTACCAGCTGACGATAACTTTTGCCTTTTCATTTTATATTTCTATCTTTTACATCATCATCAAACCTTAAATTTCGCAGCCTGCTCCTCAATATAGGCAGCATCGCTGAAATAGTCGATACGCATAGCCTTGCGAACCTCATCCATGGTCTGGGCTGCAAACTCGCGGGCCTCCTCGCTACCCTTCTTCAGGATATTGAATACCTCAGGAATATCCTGCTCAAACTCATGACGGCGGGCACGGATTGGGTCGAGCATCTTGTTGATGACGCTGTTCAGAAACTTCTTGCAGGTGCCGTCACCGATACCACCCTTCACATACTGCTCCTTCAACTCATCCAAAGTCTTGAACTCTGGCCAGAACTCTGCGAAGTCCTCAGGAGTAGAGAATGCCTCAAGATAAGTGAACACGGCATTACCCTCTAGATGTCCCGGCTCTTCCATGCTCATACGTGGCTCACCGTTAGACATCTTCTTCACCTTCTTCCAAACGGTCTTCTCGTCATCGCTCATGTAGATACAGTTACCGAGACTCTTACTCATCTTCTCCTTACCGTCAGTTCCAGGAAGACGACGGCAGCAGGCAATCTCTGGAAGCAGAATCTCCGGCTCTACCAATACAGGTGCATAAGTCTGGTTGAAGCGGCGAACCAACTCGCGGGTTACCTCCAGCATAGGCTCCTGGTCCTCACCGGCAGGCACGGTTGTAGCCTTGAAAGCGGTGATGTCGGCAGCCTGACTCACAGGATAGCAGAAGAAGCCGAGCGGAATGTTTGCCTCGAAGTTACGCATCTTGATCTCAGTCTTCACGGTTGGGTTACGCTGAACACGAGATACGCTGATGAGGTTCATCAGATAGGTAGTCAACTCAGCCAACTCTGGAATCATACTCTGGATATAGAGTGTACACTTCTGTGGGTCGAGGCCCGCAGAGAGATAGTCAAGAGCCACCTCTGTAATGTTCTGACGAATCTTCTCAGGATTGTCGGCATTATCAGTCAAAGCCTGAACATCTGCCATGAAAACGAACATTCTGTCGAAGTCGCCAGCGTTCTGAAGTTGTACTCGGCGCTGCAGAGAGCCGATGTAATGACCCAGGTGAAGTTTACCTGTAGGACGGTCGCCCGTCAATATAATCTTTCCCATTTTCTTGCAATTTATTATTATTTTTGTGCAAAGGTACAACAAAATATTGAGAAACTGCAAGAAATGGTGAAAAAATAACAAAATGAGCGGGAGAAGGAAGGGATAGGTGAACGAAAAACGGGGCACCCCTTTGGATGCCCCGCCACCAATTAAAATAATTGATTGTCGCATTATAAACTTACCGTACTACTTAGCGATCATGATCGTTACACGGTTCTTTGCGTTTTCTGCAAAAGGCTGCACACGTGCACCCTTAGATTTTTCTGTAATGCGCTCAGAAGGTATATTATATTTCTTTGTCAGCATCCAAACCACAGCTGCTGCTCGCTTGGCAGCGATGCGGTCGTTGATGACGTCATTGCCTGTACCCTTGTCAGCATAGCCGGTTACTACAACCTTTGCCTCTGTGTTCTTGTTCAGGAAGTCAACCACCTCACGGATCTTAGCATCCTCAGAAGGAGCAATCTTGTAAGAATTGATGGTGAAGAAGATGTCACGGCGAATCTCCTCTACCTTCTTCTCTACAGGAGCTGGCTTAGGCTCTGGCTTAGGAGCTACATATTCCTGCTTAGGAGCTGGTGCCGGAGCAGGTTCCTCTACCGGCTTAGCCTTCTTGGTATAGCTCTTGCCCAGGTTGATGCGTACACCTGCCAGTGCATTGAAGTACCAGTCAGGGTTATCTGCCTTCTTAGAGTTGTACTTGTCTGAAATCATGTTGGCATTACCTTCAAGCATGATGCTCACAGCCTTGCTTACCTTGAATTCCAGGTCGATACCGGCTCTGCCGTAAGGGCGAACCTTCTTTCCCTGCCAGAGATATTCCAGCAGATAGTTGTTCTGATTCTTGATGTTGGCAGCCAGGTCGTTTACCTCCTGGTTAGCTCCTGCCCAGTTGATACCACCACCTACGAAGGCAGTAGCGTTGAACACGCGATTCGGGTTCCAACCACAGAAGAGGTTAGAGAGGTTGAACATGAAGTCCACACCCGGAGCTACATATTTCCATTTGTAGCTGGCGGTATACGGAGTACCGTCCTTGGTAGCCTTGTATCCGTTCCATCCGCCCTTGCTCCAGATACCGTTTATCTGACCACGGAGTCCGAAAACAGGAGAGAACTGGTAGCCGATGGCACCCTGGAAGTTAGGAGAAAGCAGGTCTGAGAAGCTTGCCTCACCCACAGTATATTGCCCACCAGCCTGAATATCCAGGAACCAGTGACGCTTAAACTGATATTCGTTTCCGTCCTTGTCTGTGTAGGATGCTTGCGCCATAGCGGCTGTAGAGCCGATGGCTAACATGGCCGTTGCCATGAACAGTTTAATTGATTTCATAACTTTCTACATTAAATTTTATTTCTTTACGAATTTCTTTCCATTCACAATGTAGATACCAGAACGATTCATCTGCTTTACCTTACGTCCCTGGACATCATAGATTACATTGTTCTTCTCAGTAGAATTCACAACATGTTCGATACCAGTAGCCTTATCATTGTCTACTTCGATTGTAATCGTCATTCTTGGGTTTGTATGACAGTCACTGGCTTGGGTTGTGGTCTTGTCCTCAAGGAACTTTCCAAAGTTTGTATCTCCGAAGGTTCCCTGCAAAATTACGATAGCGTAACTATTGGCTTTCAATTCACCTTCTCTAATAGGAGTATCAAAAACTAACAGCAATGTCGGCGTTGTCGGATCTTCTGGATCTACATAGCTTTCAAAGTGTCCTGTACGAATCGTCTTGTTGTTGTCGTAAACAGCAAGTCTCACTTCTCTATCAGGATTAGCAACCAAGCCATCATAGTATCCAATGTTTTTAATCATAAATCCATTCAATGCAACATCCTTGACAAAACCTGATATATCAGGCAACATCTGGTATATTGAATAATCTGATTTAAGATTTGGATCTTCAGGAGAGCCGCCCTTTCCTATCGTAAAGCTTACCTTGATAGCTTGTGTCTTTACTTCCTTATTATTCTTTTCATAATGGAAGGTTCCTTCTGGGATTACCAGCTGATAGCTAGCCTTTGCCAGGTCTGTCAACGCAACAGTAAACTGATTGTCTTTTCCTGTTACCGGAGTAAAGGTAACGTCTTTCACACGCTCACCCTTCTCATTAGCAATATAGGCATCAGCATCACTCATTACTGTAACATGAGTCAACTCATGATTCCTAAGACATCACCAAATTTTTGAGAGCTTTTTTGTGTTAAAATAA